>CAZVHP010000001.1:0-442375 GCA_964627305.1 uncultured Ignavibacteriales bacterium
TGCGGGATCTGAAAGGGCGCGGTTTGACCGACCCGAGACTGTTTTGCGGCGACGGTACCGTTTCAGCAGTAAGTGGACACAGCGGGGTGTTTGTTAAGATATAATTTTTCGTAAATTGTCTTAGCGAAAGGAGACACCATGAGCGTCCAGAACCAGAAGAAGCCGGAAGCCGTGGTCAAGGATATCCGGCGCAAGACACGTCGGAAATTCTCAGCTGAAGAGAAGATCAGGATTGTGCTGGAAGGGCTTCGCGGTGAGTGCAGTATCGCCGAGCTGTGCCGCCGGGAGGGGATCGTGGCCAACCTGTACTACCGCTGGAGCAAAGACTTTTTGGAGGCGGGCAAGAAACGGCTTCAGGGGGACACGGTGCGTGAGGCCTCCAGCGACGAAGTCATCGGGCTGAGGGGCGAGAACGAGCAGCTCAAGCAGCTGGTGGCTGAGTTGTCGCTGAAGAACCGCCTTCTGAAAAAAAGTCTGACTGGTTTGGAGTAAGGCGAAGGCGGTATATGCGACACAGCACATCGGAGAAACTGGAGATCATTCGCGTGGTGGAGAACTCGGCGTTGGGAGTCAAGCGGACGCTTGCAGAGCTGGGGATTAACCGGAGCACGTTCTACGCCTGGTACAAACGGTACCGTGAGGGTAGAGCGTCGGCACTCAAGCCGCGACCGTCGCAGAAACGCCGGTTCTGGAACGCCATACCGCCGGATGTCAGGCAGCGGGTGGTCGAGACAGCTCTTGAGCACCTGGACAAGTCGCCGCGGGAGTTGGCCTGGTATCTGACTGATACCCAAGGACATTACATCTCGGAATCAAGCGTCTATCGCATCCTCAAGGCGCACGATCTGATCACCAGCCCGGCCTACACGGTGCTCAGTGCCAAGGATAAGTTCGACCAGCCGACGACCCGGGTGAACCAGATGTGGCAGACTGACTTCACGTATCTGAAAGTGGTTCACTGGGGCTGGTACTACCTATCTACGGTGCTGGATGACTACTCGCGCTATATCCTGGCCTGGAAGTTGTGCGAGGGGATGTCGGCTGATGATGTGACGGCGACACTGGACCGGGCGATTGCACAGACTGGCGTGGAGCACGCCGTGGTGCGTCACCGGCCGCGACTGTTGTCGGACAACGGTCCCTGCTACGTCTCGGGATCGCTTCAAGAGTACCTGCAGGAGCGCGGTCTGGGGCATGTCCGGGGACGGCCGTATCATCCGATGACCCAGGGGAAGATCGAGCGGTATCATCGCACGATGAAGAACGTGCTGCTGTTGGACAACTACTACACACCGGATGATTTACGTGCTGAGATCGCGGTCTTCGTGCATTACTACAACCACGAGCGGTATCATGAATCGCTGGGGAATATGACGCCGGCTGACATGTACTATGGCCGGGCGGCGAAGATCCGGAGTAAGCGTGAGCGGCTTAAACTACGAACGATGGAGAGTCGAAAACGAGCGTATCAGAAGGCTGTTGCGCGCAGCCAAAGTGTGACTTAACTTACGCCCGTAACTTGTCCACTTTGTTTGAAGACGTACACTGACGCCCACGCCGCCATTGCCTGTAACAACGTTGCTGTCAACCGCATGGCCCGTGAAGTCGACAATCATTCCTCCGGTGACACAATTGGTGATTATATTTCCCAGGTAGCGAGCAGCACTGTGGGTTACAGCTCCTATGTCGCAGGAGTCGATGACGTTATACGCTACCAGCAAGGCGCCGCTGGAGTCAACCAGGCCGTAGGATCCGCCAATCAACCAATTCCCGACCACCTGTCCGGCGCCGGATACAGTATGGATACCGATTCCTCCACCACTCACTCTGACCGTGTTGCTGTCGATGTATGTCGGATAGCCCGACCGGGCGTAGATGCCGTGAACTCCGTTGTGGGCAAACAGCTCGTTGTGGGTGATGAGGTCACTGGCCCCCTCCGCCAGGATGCAGGCCGAACCATACTCATCCAGATAAGCACCCGTGCACGTAATCTGGTTATAGCATATGCGCTGCTCACCATATCCGGAACGATCGTGAATCCTTCCCTCAATGATCACATTGTGCCCAATGTATGCATCAGAAATGCCACTCTTGTAATCGATGCCGACAGAATCAATCGTGTTGCCAACGATGGAATCAATCGCCCCCTGACCGGAATTGTACTTGATACCTGCTGCCACGCGGCAATCACGGACCACCTGCACCAGATAGCCAGGGCTTGTCGTCGCGCTGTTGCCGAACAGGATACTATCGCCGACTGTGCATCACCTCACCGCGTCGCGCGAAAACCAATCGCATGATCCATGACCAAACCGGATCCCTTCCGTAACTGCACAACTGTCTAAGGTCAGACTGTATCCGCCGCCGTGCATCATGGCCACTTCGCCTTCGATATGGCAACGGCGCAGGGCGCACGTGCCCGGCGGCTCCTCATCGGCCTCTGCGATCCCGTAGAAGAACCCCTGGCAATGAAGGTCCTCGAGTGTGACAGGACGAGGATCGTTGTCAAGCGGACCAAGAAATGTCGTCATGATGCGCGTCAAGTCAGCATGCACCCCTCGGACTGTCATTCCGCCTTTGAGACGGATGAACTCCTCTTCATTGGTATACTCCCCGGCGGCCACCAACAGCAGACTGCCCTCCGACGCCGCAGAAACAGCCTCCGTCAGGGTGTTGAAAGGCCTGCTTTGCGAGCCGTCTTCGAGGCCTGTGTGGGAGAAGTCAACGTACAACGTGTCCGATACCACCGGCGTCGGACCCGTACCGGTGCTGTTGTCATCACCACTGCAACCGACACAGACAGTCGCGGCAATGACCATGACGATGAGTGATAGTTTTTTCATTTAGTCTGTCCTCACGCATTCGGTGGTCTTACCACCCCTGGACAGGGAAACCCCTGCGTAATGGCTTGTGTCGCTCTGTTAGAATCGAAACGGCCTCGATTGAATCATCTCGGCCAGGAACCTCAAGAGGACCAAGAATAAACCCGCACACGTGGATTTGTTAATCTCTATTCAGTTCCGGCAGACGCGGTCCCCAATCTGCTCCAAACACCACCGGGCGAAGACCTTGCAAAACCACTTGACAAATCACACCGCCA
This sequence comes from uncultured Ignavibacteriales bacterium, assembly GCA_964627305.1. Lineage (GTDB taxonomy): Bacteria > Zixibacteria > MSB-5A5 > GN15 > FEB-12 > WJKG01. The sequence continues at coordinate 3,101 of CAZVHP010000001.1, forward strand.
CCGTGTTCTTAGTAACACTATGACAGCCAAAGCCAAAAGCCGCATCGATACCGCCGAGGAATTCCACTGGCCGTTCGGCAAAACCAACTACCTGATCTTCGGCGCCGCCCTCGTGGCCATTATCATAGGCTATATCACCCTCGCTCAAGGGTCAATGACCCTCGCTCCGATTCTCCTCGTTCTCGGTTACTGTGTCCTGATCCCGCTCTCGCTGTTGATTCGCTCCAAAGATGTCGACTCCGGCGAGTCGATCGAGGCCGTCGAGGCCACCATCCAGGCCGACGACAGGCGCGCCGACGCCTGAAATTCTGCCTCCCCCGCACCCACCACTGAACACTCATGTAAACATGGGGCAAATTTATCTTCGTAATCAGCGCGGAACGTATCAACCCGACTGACCGTTTAGCGATATACAGACTATCAGAGAGTAATTCCGTCCCGAATAAACAAGGAGATCGCCAAATGGTCGAACGCATCAGAAGCAGCTATGGCCTGGAAAATCACGGCCTCCACAATGTCCGCCGAGAGCACTGGAACCACAACACCCCCAAGCTATATGAGCACATTATCAATGCCGATGAAGGCACTGTGGCCCACCTCGGACCGATTGTCGTCCGCACCGGCCTCCATACCGGCCGCGCCGCCAAAGACAAGTTCATTGTCAAAGAACCCGGCACCAGCGACAAGGTCTGGTGGGGGAAGGTGAATATCGCCTACGACTCCGAGCTGTTCGACGCCATGTTCCGCCGCTGCGCCTCATACCTGCAGGGACGCGATCTGTACATCCAGGACTGCTTCGCCGGTTATGATCCGCGCTACCGGCTCCCCATCCGGATTATCACGGAAACCGCCTGGCACAGCCTGTTCGCCCGCAATCTGTTCATTCAGGCCCAACCGGAAGAACTGACCAACCACAAGCCCGAATTCACAGTTCTGCATGTTCCCAACTTCCTCGCTGTCCCCGAACTCGATAAAACCAACTCCGAGACCTTCATCCTCGTCAACCTGTCCAGGAAACTCGTCCTCATCGGCGGCACGTCCTATGCCGGCGAGATCAAAAAGTCTATCTTCACCGTCATGAACTTCCTGCTGCCCCAGCAGAAGATTCTCTCCATGCACTGCTCGGCCAACGTCGGCGAGAAAGGCGATGTTGCCATATTCTTCGGTCTCTCGGGAACCGGCAAGACCACTTTGTCAGCCGACCCCAATCGCAAACTCATCGGCGATGATGAGCACGGTTGGAGCCCCGATGGTGTCTTCAACTTCGAGGGCGGCTGCTACGCCAAAGTGATCCGCCTGTCTGAGGAATCCGAACCCGAAATCTACCAGACCACCCGCATGTTCGGCACTATCCTCGAAAACGTGGCAATGGATGATATCACTCGGCGACTCGACCTCGATGATGCCACCCTTACGGAAAACACCCGCGCCGGCTACCCGCTGAGCCATATCCCCAACGCACTCGAAGAGAGCATGGCCGGACACCCGAAGAATGTCGTCATGCTCACTGCCGATGCCTTCGGCGTAATGCCCCCCATTGCCAAAATGAGCCCCGAACAAGCCATGTATCACTTCATATCCGGCTACACCGCCAAGGTTGCCGGTACCGAAAGAGGCGTCACCGAGCCTCAGGCCACGTTCTCCGCCTGTTTCGGTGCCCCCTTCATGGTTCTGCACCCGATGCGCTATGCCGAACTCCTTGCCGAGAAGATCAAGGAACACAAAGTGAGTTGCTGGCTCGTCAACACCGGCTGGACCGGTGGACCCTACGGCGAGGGCGAGCGGATGTCCATCAAACACACCCGCGCCATGCTCAACGCCGCACTTGAGAGCAAACTCGATAACGTCGAATACCGCGAAGATCCCGTCTTCGGCATCAAGGTGCCGACCTCCTGCCCCGGTGTCCCCGGCGAAATACTCGACCCGCGCCAGACCTGGAAGAATCCCGAAGCCTACGACAAGAAGGCCAACGAACTCGCCAAACTCTTCCAGGACAACTTCACCCAGTTCGAGAGTGAGGCGTCCGACTCCGTCCGCGCCGCTGCCCCCCGGAGCAGTGTTCGGGTCTCCTGAACATTCTCACCCGCACAGAGAACGGAAGACGGCTGCCCAACCACAGCAGCCGTCCTGTTTGTTCGCAAGCTACCTGCCCAATTGCCCCGGCGCCCTCCCTCGCAACTCCACTGCGGCGAAACCGACCCGGATTCTTTGATTCGACAAACCTTTACCTCCCCACGTCTGTTATGTAGATTGAGTACAGCGACCCGCAACACCCGCAAGGAGGTAATCATGCGTCGCTCTTCACGCCCGATGGGGACGCGCTCAATCAAGGACAAGAACTCAAGCAAGTGGACGTCCGGCGAGGGGATAGCCATCGCTGTGGTCGTAATCATCGCCATAGTTGTCGTCGTTGCCTTCGGCTACTGGGGCAACTGACCCCACCCTCAAGGGGGTGCTTTAGACTGTAACCAACAATCCGCCAATGCCTTAGCGTGCTTTAAGAGGTTTCTCGGGAAGAAACCTGCGGCCGTTGTGTATCCGCATCAAACGGCTGATATCACTCAAGCTTCCGAATAAGGAGGTGGATTATGCGCCCCAAAACCGAACAACCCAAACCTGATCGCTCCGGCCAGGCCGCCCGCACGCTGACTACGCCAACCGGAACGATCGAACGCTTCCTCATCACCACCGCCATCTCTGTCGCCATTATTCTGGCCAGCCTTGCCAGTGCCTATGGTGCCGCCGCCGGCCAGATCACCGGCACCGTCGTCGACTCCGCCGGCGGCCATCCCGTCGTCGGCGCCTCCGTTATCCTCGTCGGTACCACGCGCGGCGCCATGTCCGACTTCGACGGCAGGTTCATCATCCGCCAGATCGAACCCGGCTCCTGCACCATCCGAATCTCGCACCTCGACTACGTCACTATGGACATCACCGATGTCGCCGTAAGACCAGACCTGACCACCGATCTCGGCACGATCAAACTGCCCTTGAAGGGGGATTCATCGCGTGAGAAGACCACTGTCATCGGCGAGCGCGACATCCTTCAGAGGTTCGACGCGTCCAATGTCGTGACCCTGCCCAGGACCGAGGTCGATCGCAAGTCTCCGAAGACCATCGACGAACTGCTCCGGGAAACCGCCGGAGTAATTACCAACTCCAAAGGCGAAGTCTGCATCCGCGGCGGCCCCGGCGGCGAGATTTCGTACATCATTGACGGCCAGTCCATCGGCGATCCCCTCGGAGCGCTCGGGCCGGCAGGGAAGACCCGGGGCGAGATTCCTATGCGTCCACGGTATCCCGCGGGGCCGTTCGACCATGACGAACAGCGCTTCGACGACATGTATTTCCACGACTACGGCGTCAACCCCTGGACTGACACCCGGCGGGACAGCCGCTCGACCTTCGCGGCCGATGTCGACGATGCCTCCTTCATCATCACCCGCGCTTTCCTTGAGCGCGGCCATCTCCCGCCCCCCGATGCCGTCCGAACCGAGGAGTTCATCAACCACTTCGACTACGACTACGATGGCTCCTTCCGCGAAACCTTCCGCGTCTTCGTCGAAGGTGCCCCGTCACCGTTTGCTCCCGACGTCGATTTGCTGCGCATCGGTATCAAGGGACGTGAAATACCCCGGCAGCAACGCGCCGATGCCAACCTCGTCTTCGTCATCGATCGTTCCGGCTCCATGCAGCGCGAACGACGCCTGGAACTGGTCAAGGACGCCCTGCACATGCTGCTGACTCAGCTTCGCCCCGCCGATCGCATCGCCATCGTCGCGTTCGATACCCGCGCCGAGATCATCCTGCGCCCCACTGCGGCCAACCGCAAAGCAGAAATCCAGCGAGCGATCGACATGGTGTTCGCCAATGGCTCCACCAACGTCGAACACGGTCTGAAGCTCGGTTTTGAACTGGCCGATCAGATGTTCACCCGGGGAAAGATCAATCACGTCATGCTGCTGTCCGACGGCGTCGCCAACACCGGCAGAGTTCAGCCGGAGCAGCTTCCGAAGATGATCAGGCGCTACGCTGAGCGCGGCATCACCCTGACCACTGTCGGTGTGGGAATGGGTAACTACAACGACGTGTTGCTCGAGAAGCTCGGCAATAAGGGCAACGGCGGCTACGCCTACGTCGACAGCCGCGATGAGGCTTATCGCATCTTCGTCGAGAAACTCACCGGCACCCTGCAGGTCATCGCTCGCGATGTCAAAATCCAGGTAACCTTCAATCCCGAAATCATTGCCAGTTATCGCCTGCTCGGTTATGAGAACCGCGACGTGCCCGATCACAAGTTCCGCGACGATCGCCACGATGGGGGAGAGGTCGGTGCCGGCCACGAGGTGACCGCCGTCTACCAGGTGCAGTACCACCGGCACTCGCGCTCCGATGACCTCGGCACCGTTGCGATCCGCTACAAGGACCCCGAGCGGACCGAACGCGTCCATGAAATCACCGGAGATATCTCCCGGCGTCACCTTCAGCGCCACTTCGACCGCGCCTCTGGCAACTTCCAGCTCGCCATTGTCGCTGCCGAGTTCGCCGAAGTTCTCCGGCAGGTCAACGCCTGGCCCGGACACGCCAGCCTGACCGACCTGGAGCGCCGCGCCGCGCGACTCGCTCGACACACTGAGTCACCGCAGCTCGACCAACTGGTCGATATGATTCGCCAGGCCCTCAGGCACGAGGATCACCTCGCCGACCGGTAGCCACATGACAACACCTCCTCAAGGCCTCCCTCGTAAGGCTCGAGTCGCCGTCCTCCTAAAAACCGAAAGCGGGTGCCGCCCATGGCGTCACCCGCTTATCGGTGTTGCTGCGTTACCTAAGAGAAAAGAAGGGAGTTGGTAACGGAAGACATCTGTCGCTACGCCACCTTCACCGCCTGTTCATCTGTCTCAATCATCCCGTCCTTGAGCTTCACAATCCGCTGCGCCTTCCGCGCCAAATTCAGATCATGCGTGATAATCAATACTGTCTTGCCGAGTGCGTGCAGATCATGGAATATCTTCACAATCCCCTCACCGGACTTGGTATCCAAATTGCCGGTCGGCTCGTCGGCCAGAATGATCTCCGGGTCGTTCGCCAGCGCCCGTGCGATCGCCACCCGCTGCATCTCCCCGCCGGACATCTCCGTCGGCTTGTTGCCCAGCTTCTCACCCAGCCCCACCTGTTCCAGCATACGGACCACCCGCTCCCTGCGACCTTTCGCGTTCACGCGCGCAAACAACAGCGGCACCTCAACATTCTCATACGCTGTCGCATACGGCAACAGGTTAAATGCCTGGAACACAAACCCGATCTTGCGATTGCGTATGTCCGCCAGTTGGTTGGCGCTCAGGCGGTTCACATTCTCACCCTCAAGCTGATACACCCCGCTGGTCGGCACGTCAAGACAACCGATGATATTCATCAGCGTCGATTTGCCCGAGCCCGAGGGACCGACCACCGCCACCATCTGACCCTTCTCAACCCCAAGGTTTATCTGCTTGAGCGCCGCAAACTCCACGGCCCCTGTCCGATACACCTTGGTCACCAGCTTCATCTTTATTATCATATCCTCCAACTCCCGAAATCATTTCATACAGACCAGCAGTATCATTCATAACGCAGCGTCTCCACCGGGTTGACGCTCGAGGCCCGCAGCGCCGGAAAGAAGCCCGACAGCAATCCCATCAGCCCCAGTATCCCGATCACGATCACGCCAATCTCCAGCGAAATCGTCGGCCGTCCCGTGAACTCCAGCACGTCCGATTCGATCGGCACACGCTTGAATCCCTCCGTCAGCACATAGCTCAGCGCCATGCCCAACGCGCCCCCCGTGAATGTGATCATGATCGCCTCCAGCAGAAACTGCAGCAGGATGTAGCTCCGCCGCGCCCCCAGCGCCATCTTGATCCCGATCTCCCGACTGCGCTCCTTAATCGACACGTACATGATGTTCGCGACCCCCACTCCTGCAATCAGTAACGTCAAACCGCCGATAATCCCCAAAAACATCTTCAGCCCCACCAGCACCTTGTTGAACTCCCGCGCGCTTTCGGCCACATCCCACACCCACAACGCCCGATCATCGGCCGGATCAAAACGGTACCGCGCCCCCATGGCCTCGAATACCTTCTTCTCCACCAGCTTCATCTCCCTCGGGTCATGCGGCTGATACACAATGTTCCCCAGATACCTGTTGCCGAAGATCATATGAAACGTAGTCGCCGGTATGCAGACGTTCTGTCTGTCCTGCCCGCTGTACGAGTTCATCTGCATCTTGTCGATCATCACCCCAACCACCAGAAACGGGATATCGTTGAGCAGGATCGTTTCTCCCACCGGATCCTTGTCACCAAACAGGCGTTGCTTGGCACCGAATCCCAGAAACGCCACCCGACGCCTCTTGTCCATGTCCGTCTGGTTGATCATTCGCCCGCCCGCCATCGGGATGTGATTACGCATCTGCTCCCACTGCGGAGTTATCCCGGTCACATGCTCGCTGATGATGGTCGTATCATAACGGACCACCGTTCCCCACCGATGATACTCCCCGCCGATATACTTGATCTGCGGTATCCGCTTCTTCAAATACGCCACATCCTCCCGATGCAGATTGATCGGTCGTCCCTTGCCCAGCCCCTTGAACGGTATCGAGGTCTCGCCCCCCCAAACGATCGATATCGAGTCCCCCATCCCCTTGCGGTTGATCGTCAACTGCTGGTGCAACCCCTCACCGAATCCGAGCAGCAGCATGATCGAAATCGTCCCCCAGGCAAGCGCGATCAGTGTCAGCGTGATCCGCTTCTTCTGGTTGCGAAAATCCCGGACGAACAGGTTGTACAGTGTCTGTATGTTTCTCATATCACCATCATGATCAGAACAGCTTCAATGCCTGCACCGGCTGAAGGTTCGCCGCCCGCCGCGCAGGGAAGTACCCCGCCACCAGCCCGACTATCCCCAGCAGCACCACCGCCAGCAACCCCGCCCATACGTTTACCGCCGGTGTCCCCAGGTAGTCCTCAAGGTTGAAAGCAGGGAAGACCGCCACCACGCCCCATGCAAACGCAAACCCCAGCAGCCCGCCGGCACCGGTGATCAACAATGTCTCGAACAGAAACTGCACCAAAATGGTGCTCTTGCGCGCTCCCAGCGCCATCTTGATCCCGATCTCCTTGGTCCGCTCCTCCAGCACCACATTCATGATATTTGACACGCCGATCCCCCCTGTGATCAGGGTCGCTACCCCGATCCCCACCAGAAACGCCTGAAACGCGAAAAAGAAGGTCTTCAAAAACGCAAATCCCTGCGTCGTATCCCAGATCATCAGCGCCTCCTCATCGGTCGGATCGAACTGGTACCTCGCCCCCAGAATCTCGTACACCTCGCGCTTCGCGTGTTCCATCGTAAGCTTCGGATCGGACTGCATCACGAGGTTGTTTATGTACCGATGCCCCCACATCGCCTTGAATGTCGAGGAAGGAATGAACGCCTTGCGGTTATCGCGCCCGTTGTACGAGCTGTCCTGGTCCTTCTTCTTCAGGATCCCCACCACCACAAACGGTGTCCCGTTGATCAGCACCGTCTCACCGACCGCTTCGTCGCTCCCGAACAGGTCCAGCTTCAACTGGTCCCCCAGAAACACTACCCGACGCTTCTGGTCGATATCCCGCTCATTGACAAACCGCGAACCGAGTTCCGGGATCAGGTTGCGCGCCGTCCCGAATTCCGGCCAAATCCCCACCACATTGCGCGAGGTAGTCTGTTTCCCACGCTGCATCGGGACATTCCAGCGCGAATACTCCGGCGATATCGTCGCGATCGTCCGCGCCCGGCTCTTGATCTGCACCACATCGTCCTCGGTGAATCTGATCCGCCGCCCCCGCGGCATACCCTTGAATTCCTTGGAGGTGTTCCCCCCCCAGACAATCGCTATATTCTCACCCAGCCCCTTCTGCGACTTGATCTGCGCCTCCCGTATCCCCTGACCGAATGCAAACAGCAACACGATCGAGCAGGTCCCCCAGAAAACCCCGAACATCGTCAGGGCGCTCCGAAGCTTCTGACGCCGGATATCCGTGAAGAACTGCTTGAATACAGTGCGCGTAATCATACAAAACTACTCCGGCCCTTAGTCGGCCGTGATCTCCCGAGGCGGCCGCTCGACTATCAACTCGCCCTTCTGGACTCCCTCAACAACCTCTACATTCAAGCCATCCGACAACCCCGTCTTGATCTCCCGCCGCTCGACCGTCCCAAGCGAATCCTGCACCTCCACGAACGACACCGAATCCTCCATCTGGATCAGCCGCTCCGGTATCAGCAGTATCCCCAGCTTCTGGCTTATAATGATATCCGCATTGGCGCTGTAGCCCGCCCGAAGGTACGCACCGTCCGACGAGTTGATCTCGATCTCTACGGGGAAGAACGTCGATCCTTCCTCGCGACGCGCCTTCGGCGATATCTTGATCAGTCGACCGTCCAGCTTACTGGTCGACAGCGCCCCAACCTCGATCTTCGCCTCCATCCCCTCACCCAGCTTGCCAACATCGATCTCGTCAACAATACCCTTGAATACCAGGTTATCCATCTGCGCCAGCGTCATCAACTCGGTACCGGCCTGATACGAGGTCAGCGGCACGATCGGATCCCCCTCCTCCACCAGCCGCTCCAGAACGGTGCCGTTGAACGGTGACTTTATTATATTGTCAATCTTGATATCCGCGATCGTCGTCTGCCCGGACTCGATCAGCGACAGCCGCTCTTTCGCCAGCATCAGCCGTAGCTCCGCCTCTTCAAACACACGGGCCGCCCGCTCATACTCCTGGTTGGACACTAACTGCTTGTCTTTGAGCTGCCTGGCGCGGTCGTGCTCCAGCTTGGCATTGTCAAACGACACCTGCGCCAGTTCCACCTGGCGCTTCGTCTCGGCGTACTCCAGCGGCGTCGGATCGGGAGCGATATCAAACAGCGGATCCCCCACTTTGACCACATCCCCCACCTCGACGAATATCCGCCGCACTATCCCCGGGATCTTGGACTTGATCGACACCTCTTTCACCGGCTCGATCCGCCCCACCGCCAGCGCCTTCTCCACAATATCACCGGTGTCCGCCGCAATCGTCTTGAAGCTGTCTTCTTTGCTCGCCGTACCGTCGATTGCGAAAAACAGCACACTGCCGACCAGCGCCACTGCCAGCATTATCAGAACTATCTTTTTCACCATTACGACCTTTCTCCCTGCGGAGGCTGGGTAATTCCCGCCATCTCTCAGCAATTGGATAGCTTTATTCACCAATTACGCGATCCCGCTGGCATTGTTTCAGCGCCCGTCGAGTCTTTGTCTGAGACCCTCCCGGACCGAATGTGATTGCCTCACGCTGCCTTTTGGCGTGTATATCAGACTAAGACAGCCCAGCGAGCATGATGTTGCAGCCAGGGAGAACGTCAGGGCAGAAAGACCTGCAAGATGTCAAAGACACTCATCCAATGGACCCACTCCTCGTGGAACCCCGTCACCGGCTGTGACCATGTCAGCCCCGGTTGCGATCACTGCTATGCCGAACGCATGGCCCACCGCCTCCAGGCTATGGGCGTCGCCAAGTACCGTCACGGTTTCAAGGTCACCCTTCACCCGGACATCCTCGACCAGCCCCTGCACTGGAAAACCCCGCGCCTGATATTCATCAACTCCATGAGCGACCTGTTCCACCCCGATATCCCCCTCGGCTTCGTCCGACAGGTCTTCGACACCATCAAGCGCGCCCACTGGCACCAGTTCCAACTGCTTACCAAGCGCTCCAAGCGCCTTGTCCGCCTCTCAGGCAAACTCGACTGGCCCCCCAATCTCTGGATGGGCGTTACCGTCGAACTCCGCGATTATCTCTACCGCATCAACGACCTCCGCCGCACGCCCGCCACTATCAAATGGCTGTCATTGGAGCCACTGCTGGGCGATCTGGGCGAGGTCAACCTCTCCGGTATCGATTGGGCCGTTGTCGGCGGCGAATCCGGCCCCGGCGCCCGCCCCATGAAACGCCAGTGGGTCACCAGCCTGCGTGCTCAGTGTCGCCGCCAGGATGTCCCCTTCTTCTTCAAGCAGTGGGGAGGACCCAACAAGAAGACCACCGGCCGTCTTCTCGATGGCCGCGAGTACTCCGAATACCCCGCCATCGAAGGCTCCCAGCCCTCCCTTGGCCTGTAACCAACTGCCCTCTCGCATATCTGGAAATGCTGCCATCATTGCCGGTCGCTCCCGCCACCACACAAAATCAACAACGTCCCCTTGACCAACTGCCCCGCCGGCACTTTCTTGGCACCCTCAGCCGCTTAATGTCGTTCAATGGTACCGGATAACACAATGCGCACATTCGACTCCTTATCAGTCGGCGTTCTCGCCCTTCAGGGCGATTACGAACGCCACCAGCACCAGCTCGGACTCGTCGGCGCCCGCAGCACTCCTGTCCGTCAGACCGGTCACCTCAATGACCTCGACGCCATCATCATACCCGGCGGCGAATCCACCACTATGAGCATCCTGCTGGACCGCTTCAGCATGCGCACGCCCCTGCGGCAGTTTGCCGCCTCCCGCCCCGTCTGGGGCACCTGTGCCGGCATGATCATGCTCGCCATAAACATCCAGGATAACCTCTCCGGGGTTACACCACTGCAACTGATGGACATCGATGTTGTCCGCAACGGCTACGGTCGCCAGGTGTACTCGTTCGACGAGCAGATCATTGCCCGCCTCGACGAAGAACAGGTCACCCTCAGGGCCGCCTTCATCCGCGCCCCCAAAATCGCCCGTCTCGGCCCCGAGGTAATTACCCTTGCGAAATTCGAAAACAGCCCCGTATTACTCAGACAGGATATGCTGATGGCCAGCTCCTTTCATACCGAACTGGACGATGACACCCGGCTGCTGGAATTCTTCCTGCGTTCATTCGCCCTGAAAGGATCGGCCTGACAATCTCCGAAAAGGCGCACAAGGCACCCGGAACCGATAACAGACCATGTACAAGCTGTTCTTCACACAATCAGCCGGCGACCACTCCGCCCACAGCCCGCAGCCGAAATCGCCCCCCAAACGCGAACGCGCTCAGGTCCCCCACACCCGCCTTCCCGCGTGGATACGAATCAAGCCCAAATCCGGCCCCAATTTCAGACGCGTCCACAGTCTGCTCAAAGAACACGGCCTGCACTCGGTTTGTCAGGAGGCCGCCTGTCCCAACATCCGCGAATGCTACGAGGAAGGCACCGCCACCTTCATGATCCTCGGCAACCACTGCACCCGCGGCTGCAATTTCTGCGATGTCACCAAAGCCCGGCCTCTGGGCCTCGATACCGATGAACCCCGACGCCTCGCCGAGGTCGTCGGCAAGCTGCGCCTGAAGCAGGTCGTGATAACCTCGGTCACCCGCGATGACCTCCCCGACGGCGGCGCCTCCATCTTCGTCGACACCATGCACGAGCTGCGCCGACGTGACCCCGATGTCAAGGTGGAGTTCCTCGTGCCTGACTTCCGTGGCAACATGCAGGCCGTCCACGCCGTCCTTGATTCCGGCGTCGATGTCTTCGCCCACAATGTCGAAACCGTCCAGAGGCTCTACAAGCGCGTCCGCCCCGCCATGAAACTGCGCCGCTCACTTGACATCCTCAAATGCGCCGCCGATTACCGCCCGCGCCCGGTCGTCAAGACCGGCTTCATGGTCGGACTGGGGGAGACCACCCAGGAGATCATTGAACTCATGCACCAGATATTCCAAACCGGCTGCGATATCGTCACCATCGGCCAGTACCTGCGCCCCTCGCTTGACCACCTGCCGGTCGAGAAGTTCTACCGCCCCGACGAATACACTGAGCTGGCCCGCATCGGCAAACAGATCGGATTCGGCCATGTCGAGGCCGGGCCACTCGTTCGCAGCAGTTACAAAGCGTTTAACCAATCAAAGCGACTTCTGGAGAACGCATGCTGAAGAAAATCATCCTTGCCCGCCACCGTGGCTTCTGCATGGGCGTGAAGCGGGCTATCAATATCGCTGACCAGACCGCCCGCGAACGTTCCGGCGAACCGGTCACCATCCTTAACGAAATCGTCCACAACGAGGCCGTCGTCGATGACTTCAAACACAAGGGCGTCGCTCAGGCGTTCACTGTCGATGATGTCAAGGCAGGCACCCTGATTATCTCGGCTCACGGCATAAGCCCCGATGTTATTCAAAGAGCCGAAGACAAGGGCCTGAATGTCATCGATGCCACCTGTCCGCTGGTCAGCCGCATCTACGAAATACTCCACAAGGTCGTCGCCAACGGCTATCACATCGTCCACTACGGTGACCGCAATCACGATGAGACCCAGGGCGTCATCGGCCACGCCCCCGACCACATTACGGTGGTCAGCACCCCCGAGGAACTGAAGGCCCTGCCCGAATGGTTCGACCGCAAACTCGGTCTGACAGTGCAGACCACGTCGCACCGGGACGAATTCCTCAAAGTCGAAAAATTAGCCGTTGCCAAATGGCCCCATATTCGTGTCTTTAACACCATCTGCAATGCCACCACCAAACGGCAATCCGCCGTCATGGATCTGGCGCCGAAAGTCGACATGATGCTGGTCGTCGGTTCCGCCAGTTCGGCCAATTCCAGCCGCCTGGCGCAGATCTCCGATGCCATCTGTGGTCGCGGCATCCTGATCGGCACTGCAGACGATATCAAGACCGAGTGGTTCGACGATCCCGCCATCGAGCAGGTCGGCATTACTGCCGGCGCCTCAACCCCCGAGTTCCTCGTCGAGCAGGTGATCGAACGTCTCGTGGACATCTCCGGAGGCACGGCCGAGGTTATCCTGCCGCCGAAGAACAAACGCATCCCCCGCGCGGCGGGCGCCGGCAACTAAACCGCAAGGTCCGGGGGCAAACCGCTAACCCGCGTGGCACCTATGGCACACATGGCACATTTCGGCAACCTGCTCCTGTTCATTGCCGCCGCTGCCGTCCTGCTGACTATCGTCTCCTATGCTGCCGTCTGGCGCGGCCGTACCCATCTGGCAGCCGCCGCTCGGGCCGCCCTGGGAACCTCCTCCTTGTGTGTCTCGCTTGCCGTCACCCTGCTGTGGTATCTGTTTCTCACCCACGACTTCACTGTTGCGTACGTCGCCAGTTACTCCTCGACCGACCTGCCCCTGCACTACCTCATCAGCGCCCTCTGGGCCGGACAGGAAGGCACTTTCCTGCTCTGGCTGTTCTTTGTCCAGCTCTTCGGGCTGCTCATCGTCCAGCGTCGCGACAGCTTCGAACCCGGTGTCATGGTCTTTGTGTCCCTGTTCTCGCTGGCCCTGTTGCTGATGCTCATTGCGCGCTCCCCCTTCGCCCTCGCCGATTTCGTCCTCACCGACGGCCGCGGCCTCAACCCGCTGTTGCGTGACTTCTGGATGACCATCCACCCGCCCATCATGTTCGTCGGCTTCGCCGGCGTCGTGATTCCGTTCGCCTACGCCATGACCGCCCTTGTCGATCGACGATACCACGAGTGGCTGGAATTCGCTCGCCCCTGGACCCTCATCACATGGGCGGCCATCGCGATCTCCCTTGTCATGGGCGGCTACTGGGCCTACAAAACACTCGGCTGGGGCGGCTACTGGGCATGGGATCCGGTCGAAAACTCCTCGCTCATCCCCTGGATACTGCTTACCGTGCTGCTCCACACCCTCTTCGTCAGCCGCCGACGTCAGGCCCTTCTGCGCTTCGCCGTCGTTATGGCCGCTCTCGCTTTCTGGTCCGTACTCTATGGCACCTTCCTTACTCGAAGCGGCGTTCTGGCCGACTTCTCCGTCCACTCCTTCGTCAATCTCGGCATCAACTCCTTCCTCGTCGCAGCCCTCGGCGGCTTCGTCGTGCTTGGCCTGACTCTGCTGCTCTGGCGCTGGCGCGATATACCCGCCGGTCGCTCATACACAGCCGTTGCCTCCCGTACCTGGCTGCTCGTCCTCGGTGTACTGGTGCTGTTCACCGGAAGTATCCTCGTTCTGGCGGGCACGTCCGCACCCCTGCTTTCCGGTCTGTTCGGTGATCCTTTCGCCGTTGACATCGACTACTACACCCGCACCATGACCCCGGTCGCTGTCAGCGTCCTGATACTGCTGGCCATGTTCCCGGCCTTCCGATGGAACCACGGCCTTGCCCGCCAGCTCCTGCTGGCCGTCGGACTGCTGACAGGCCTCGTCGTTGCCCTCGTCCTTGTCATCCTCGAGGTCACTTGGCATCTGGGCTATCTTGCCTTGATTGTTGCCGCCATCTGGGCCGCGTGCAGCAACGCCCCACTGTTAATCGAACGCCTCCGCGACAGACGCAGCGCCGGCGCCTTCCTGGCCCACATCGGTCTCGCTGTCGCCTTGATCGGTGCCGTCGCCTCATCAGGGCTGTCAGATTCACGGACGCTCACCCTGTCGAAGTCAGACTCAGCCAACGCCCTCGGCTACCATCTCACGTACACCGGCTTCGTCGAAACCCCGCTCGGCTTTGACTGCCTCGTCACCGTCAACAGGGGAGAGGACACCCTGTACGCCCACCTGCCTCACGAGTTCCCCGCCAATTCCGACCAGATCATGCGCCGCCCATGGATCCACAAGTCCCCGCTGCAAGACGTCTATCTCGCCCCCCTCGCCTTCAGCTTCGAGCAGTTGTCCGATCCCGGCCGCATCACCCTCGCCCTGAATGAGACCGTCGCTATCGACAAGTACACCTTCCGCTTCTTCGGCTTTGAGGTCCCCGAACACCACGACAAGGACGCTCGCGCCATCGCCGTCATCGAGGTCACCTACGGCGAACACACAGAAATGCTCCGCCCCCAGCTACTGATCGAGGCCGATACCGTCGTCGCCACCAAAGAGATCTTCAACCAGGGCTACGGGCGCCTTCGCATTGCCGCCGTCGACCCCAACCACCGCTCAGTCGTGCTGGCCGTCAGCGGACCGTTCCTTCCGCCCGCTGATACCATACCCGAATCACTGACAGTCGACATCTCCACCAAGCCCCTGATCAACTTCTTCTGGCTCGGCACCGCTCTCATGATTATTGGAGGCCTCTGGTCTGCTTTCTCCCGCAGGCGTCGACCGACAGATGCCACCGACCCGGCTTCCCGCGAGCGGCGCGCGTATCCGCAGCACGAGCACGACTAACAGCTTCGCCATGTATCTCTACTCCGGAAATGGGAAACCTTTTCCGAGATTTTTCGGTTTGCTCAGTATGACGATTGACTGCCGCGCTGTGCGCGGTCTGGACCTTTGGCTCATTCGTGACGGCAAAACCAGAGTACCAATGCATAAGAAAATTCACGCTTACCTCGAGAAGACCATTCCGGAACGGTCACCCGCTCTGCGCGAAATGGAGCGCTATGCCAGGGAGACAAACTTCCCCATCGTCGGACCGCTGGTCGGACGTTACCTCTATCAGACCGCAAGACTCACCAAGGCCCGCCGCATCCTTGAACTGGGTTCCGGCTTTGGCTACTCCGCCTTCTGGTTCTCTCTGGCCACCCAGCGCAAGGGATACATCATCCTTACCGACAACGACCGGGAGAACAAACGCCTCGCCCTCGAGTTCTTCAAACAGGCCGGACTCGACAGCCACTTCGATTTCCAGGTCGGCGATGCCCTGAGAATCGCCGAGAGCCTCTCCGGCCCATTCGACATCATTTTCAACGATATTGACAAGAAAGACTACCTGAGCACCATTGATCTGGCGGCCACCAGACTCAAAAAGGGAGGCCTGTTCATCACCGACAACGTCATCTGGTCAGGTCGTGTCGCCGACCGCGACCAGGATGACACCACACGGGCCATTGTCGATTTCACCCGGGAGCTGATGCACGACAGCAGATTCTACACCACCATCCTGCCGCTGCGCGACGGCCTCGCCGTGGCCATGAAGATCTGACTGTCGACGCCTCAAGTCAGCCGGGTGAAAGGCCGATAACCTCAGCAAGGACACCGCGCTACGGCGCAACCAATTTCCAGTGATAGTGTATAATCAAATGGAGGAAGCTTGCACAAGGCTTCATGTTTCGGGGGAACAGCCGTTGTGTGCCGACAGCACACTCTCCAGACAAACAGGCCCTTTTTCCTGCAAGACTTTTTCTGTTCATGATTAGTTCGAATTTGGTTGACAACTTTGTAGATTTTTCGAATTAATATACGGCTCGTTTCATGATCTCTCGGCGTCGGAGGGAAGTTCGTTTAAGACGCCGCACTGATCTTACACTCTCCCAGAATTCCATCGTCTCGATCCGGGAGAACAACCGCCCTACGTGGCTTGTTTTTGACATTGAAAGATACCCAGGAGGAATCATGGCTCCCCAGCGTGCAACACTTTACACCTATGGCAACGACGAGCTGTGCGCCGAAATGCAGAAATTCATTGAGGACGCCGGGATTCTGCTGACCGTTCGCGATATCGGCAAACAACCGTTCACTCCCGCCGAGTTCTACGAACTCGTCGGCAATCTCAGCCTTGAGCACTTCATCAACCCGGCCTCAACCCTGCACCCGGCCAATGGCGACAGCGAGGACGGCCTCAATCGCCGCCAGCTCCTCGACAAGGTGAGCGAGGACCCGACGGTGCTGCGACGCCCTATTCTCAAGACCTCTCGTCTGGTGACTGTCGGCGCCGATCGCAAGAGAATCGCCGAGGCCTTGCAGCTCAATAACAACGGAACACCGCGCGAACTGCAGAATCCACCGCAGCCCAGCAATCATCACCGCAGGGCAAGGACCTGATACGCAAGACCTGTCCTGAGGTCGTCGCCTGAACTTCCGTGATTGCTGCGCCTGAGAATTGAACGTCGCCAGCGACGCACATTCACTTTCATTTTTCACGCCCGTTTCCTATATTCCGCCCATACTAAACAGCAAAGGTGGTATACATGGATATCGAACGCGACATTCTCGAAACTGACATACTCATCGTAGGTGCCGGACCGGCTGGCTTGGCCGCAGCTCTCAAGATCATGCAGCTTGTCGGCAGCGACAGCGATCTGCAAACCCCCGAAATCCTCATTATGGAAAAGGGCGCCCACGTCGGTGCCCACGCCCTCTCCGGCGCCGTTATGGACCCGCGCGGACTCGCCGAACTCATCCCGGACTTCGCCGACAAAGGCGCTCCCCTCGAAGCCGAGGTCACGTCCGATGCCATGTACTATCTGTCCGAGAGCGGCGCAACCAGGTTCCCCTTCACACCTCCGTCGATCAGCAATCACGGCAACTATATCGTCTCCCTGAACAAACTCACCGCCTGGCTCGGTGAACAGGCCGAGGCCGCCGGTCTGGACATCTTCGCCGGACTCGCCGGATACGATCTGCTCATCGAAAAAGGACGTGTCATCGGCGTCCAGACTGTCGACATGGGCCTCGACAAGGAGGGCGAGCCACGTTCCAACTTCGAACCGGGATCACTCGTCAAGGCCAAAGTCACCCTCCTGTGCGAAGGCGTTCACGGATCCCTGACGCGCCATGCTTTCGAACGCATCCCGCAGTTGCTTGCCGACGCCCTCCCTCAGTCCTATCTCACCGGTGTCAAAGAAGTGTGGAAGGTTCCCGAGGGACGCATCAAGGCCGGCGATGTCATCCACACCATCGGCTGGCCCCAGCCCGGTCACGAGTACGGCGGCGGCTGGGTCTACGGCATGAGCGACACCCTTGTCTCCGTCGGCTATGCCGTCGGCCTCAATTCCCCCGACCCGACTAACGATCCCCACCTGAAGTTCCAGCGCTACAAATGCCACCCGCTCCTGCGACGAATCCTCGAGGGCGGCGAAATGCTCCACTATGGCGCCAAGACCATCCCCGATGCCGGCTACTACTCCATGCCGAAGCTCTGGCACGATGGCCTCCTGCTGTGCGGCGACTGCGCCGGAATGCTCAACCCCGCCAGGCTCAAGGGCATCCACCTGGCCATCAAATCCGGCATCATGGCCGCCGAGACCGTCTTCGAGTGCCTCAAGGCCGATGACTTCTCAGCCGATCGCCTCAAAACCTATGCCGATCGCTTCGAAAGCAGCTGGGCCAAAAAAGAGCTCTACAAAAATCGCAATTTCCATCAGGGGTTCGATCACGGCCTGCTTTCCGGTTTGTTCCATGCCGGTATCCAGATGATCACCGGCGGCCGCGGACTGTTTGACCGTCGCCGCCACGACCGTGACCATAAGTACATGCTCACTATCGAGCACTACCAGAAACGCTTCGGCAAGAAGCCCGAGAAGGCAACCATCAAGTTCGACAACGAGTACACCTTCGACAAGCTCACCGATGTCTACAAGTCCGGCACCATACACGAGGAAGAACAACCCTCCCACCTGGTCATCTCCGACTACGACATCTGCAACAACCGCTGCACTGAGGAATTCGGCAACCCCTGCCAGCACTTCTGCCCGGCCCATGTCTACGAGATGGTCGAGGATGAGACCCGCCCGGGCAAACTCCGCCTCCAGCTCACGCCATCCAACTGCGTCCACTGCAAAACCTGCGACATAGCCGACCCGTATCAGGTTATCCGCTGGGTCACGCCGCAGGGCGGGGAAGGCCCCAACTACGAAAACTGCTGAGCACGATGCCGCCTCAGCCCGCGATCACTCACATCGGCAGACAGCCACCCTGTTCGCCGACTCTGCTGCGGTTTCGCTGCAGCAACTCCAACCTGAATCCATCACTGCCCGCGAGCCACGCCTTGGCTCAAAAACGTCAAATCCGAGGGTGATATCCCCATGACCAACACCCCCCTTATCATCGGTACCGTCGGCGCCGGCTTGCTGCTGCTTGCCTTCGTCCTCAATCTGACCCGGCTCCTCACAGAAAAGAGCACCGTCTATCTGCTGATGAACCTGCTGGGCGCCTCTTTGGCCACCTGGTACGCCTGGGCAACCGAAACCTGGCCTTTCGTCGCCCTTGAACTGGTCTGGGGCGGGGCCGCCCTCGTCCGCCTCGTCACCAAATCCAGCCACGAGAAAGCCCCCGCCTGATGCGTCAGGCAGGGGCCTCGTGACTATGTACTACTTGTCTTGCTCTTGTCTTGATCGCGCCTTACAGCGTCGAGCCATAGTCGTCCGTCCGATTCGTATTGTTGACAATCTTGGCCTCGGCTACCAGCTTGTCCCACCAGCGACCATACAACTCCTGCTGCTTGGACAACTGCAGCATCGCCGCCAGCGAATCGCGCTGCTGCGTGTACAGCGTCAAATCAGGAGCCGTCCGCTCCAATAACGTCATGATCACCGTCCCCTGGTCATAATCCACCGGCGGCAGTGTATCATTGATGTGCTTCATCGAAAATGCCGCCCCGTGAAACACCGGGTCACGGCCGATATCCTTGACGTGATCGAAACGCTTGAACATCTCCGTCTCTTCATACTCTAAACCATGCGCCCTGGCCGCCTGCGACATGCTCTTGCCGCCGACCATCTCGTGCCAGATCACCTGCGCCGTATCCCGACACATCGACGCCACCTTGTGTTTGAGAATGTCCAGCCGGACCTTCTCTTTGGCTTCCTCGAACGTTGCCGGACCAGCCGGCAGACGCTCATCGAGCTGAGCTACATAGAATGCTGAGTTGTTCTCCATGACGTTCGTTATCGCACCCTGCTTGGCCGAAAACGCAAACTCACTGGCCTTCGCATCACGACCTATCACCGGGATATTGCGCCCCTCCTGGAAATACCCTGTCTTGCGTACTTCCAGACCAAGGTCCTCGGCCGCCTTGAAAAACCCCGCACTCCGCGCCGCCGACTGGAACTCGGCCATCTGACGATACGCCGCGTCCAGCGTCTCGCGCGAGGCTTCCGCCCGGATCAGAATATGAGAGGCATGAATCTCCTGCTCCTTCGTGTCGCTGGTGCTGCCGCCGCGCGGTCTCTCCGCCTCGCGCGAACCATGATACTGAATCAGGTGCCAGCCAAAACGCGTCCGCACCGGCTCCGATACCTGACCACTGTCCCTCAGCGAAAACGCCATCCGCTCAAACTCGGCCACCATCTGACCCTTGCCAAACCAGCCCAGGTCACCCCCCTTGCTGCTGCTGCCGTCCTCCGAATACTGA
The DNA here is from genome assembly GCA_964627305.1 of uncultured Ignavibacteriales bacterium. GTDB lineage: Bacteria > Zixibacteria > MSB-5A5 > GN15 > FEB-12 > WJKG01. The sequence continues at coordinate 23,170 of CAZVHP010000001.1, forward strand.
CGGGCCATCTCAGCAAAATCCGCCCCGCCCTGCTTGATCGAATCCTCGACCGCCTGAATCCGCTTGAAGGCCGCCTCCCAGTCAAGACGCGAAGGCTCCTTCTCCACCAGAACCACATTCAAAGTTGCCCGCTCGTCAACGGTATAGTCCTCGCGACGTTCATGGAAGAAGGCTTCCATCTCCTCATCGCTACTCTGCGGCGGAGGTCGAGAGAAGCGCGAATACGGCACATTCACCATACCGATCCGAATCTTCTCGTTGTCCGTCAAATACGCCTCTTTGACCTCTTCCTCGGTCACGTGCGCGTTGCGGATCACCGCCTCCTGCACCTTGATGCGCTTCAGATCATTGCGCAACTGCGGGTCCAGCTGATTCCAGAACGGGGCAAACTGCGGATCGGCCAGCGCCGAAATGTACTTCTGTGGGTCGAACCGTCCCTCGGTCTGAAAATAGGGCAACTGCTGCAAGTATGACGGCGGGCTCATCCGCAGGTACTGATACACGTCCTCATCTGTCACCACAATGCCGTACTTCTCGGCCTGCTGCAACAACAGCCGTTCGCGAAGAAGCTCCTGCCAGGCCTGCTCCTGAATCTGCTCCAGCTTCGCATCGGGCAGCTCATCTTCTACTTTGGCAGCCTCGGACTGGTAGATGTTATTGTAAATCTGGTTGTATACCTGCCAACCGACCTCCTCACCATTGATCACCCCCGCCAGGTTCGGATTCCGACTGTAGGCTCCACCGGTGAGATCAGCACCCCATTCAAGCACAATCATGCCCACAAAAAACACCAGCACGATTATTATGATGGGCAGGATCATTCTGCGCAAAGCATCGAACATATGGCAACTACTCCTTGTGATTCTTATCGTCTTTCCACAACAGAAAGCCGGTAACGCATGTATAACTAACCGACAGTCCGAAAATATAACCTACCGGACCGCATTTGCAACATCCCGGTCCCGATATTTTACAATTTTCCTTGGGTTTCGGCTCGGTTTTTCGATATTCTTACAAACCACGCTTTCAGCGGGAGCACTACTCTATGATGAAGTTATCGACATGCATCTTCTTCGGTTTACTCCTGACTTCTCTCCTGCTCGCCCAACCGGCCCACTCCGGCCCCAAATGGCCACTTGAAGGAACAATCGACCTCTCCAGCGGCTTCGGCGACTACCGCCCCGGACACTTCCACTTCGGCATCGACCTGCGTACCGGCGGCCAGGTCGGCCGCAAAGTCTTCGCCCCCGCCGACGGCTACATCTGGCGCGTCCGTACCGCCTACACCGGCTATGGCAAGGCCCTGTATCTCCAGGGCGACGATGGCTACCTCTATGTCTTCGGACACCTCGATCGCTTCAACTCCCATATCGATGATTTCATCCGCAGAAGACAGCTTGAAACAAGACGATACTACACCGACGAACACCTGCTCAAAGACCAGATCCGTGTCAAAAGGGGAGACCTCATCGCCTATTCCGGCCAGACCGGCATCGGCGCCCCTCATCTGCACCTTGAAACTCGACATGCCGGCAACACCCCGCTCAATCCCCTGACCGTCGGCTTCAAACTCAACGACAACGTCAGACCCACAATCGACCGCCTCGGCTTCGAGCTTACCGATGAATCTTCGCTCTTCTACGACGGTACCCGGCGCCAGTTCTTCGACGTCAAACGAGTCGGCAAGGGCAAGTTCACCCTCGATACCCTCATCTACCTGAACCGACCCTTTGGCCTGCTCGTCGACTGCTTCGACCAGATGCGGGCCGGAGGCATGAGACAGGCCGTCTACAGCCTCAGCCTCTATATCGATGACGAGCTGTATTTCCGCTCTCAACTTGATTCCGTCACCTTCGAAACTAACCGCTTCGCCCTGCTCGAGTACGATCACCCGTCAGCCGTCGACGGCAGCAAGCGTGTCCGCCGACTCTTCAAGCCACCCTACAACATGTTCCCCGGCAGCATGGCCTCGCAGGCCAATGGCGGTATCTTCGGTGCCAACCGGACCGAGAGCATCGGCCTTCACACCGCCCGCATCGTCGCCGAGGACGCTTTCAACAACAAAAGCGAACTCGAATTCTCCTTCCTCTGGGGCCCCCCCGGAGCCGTCTACACGCTGGACTCCACCGCCGTCGATCACACCGATACCCTCAGAATTACCCATTTCTGGCTCTCAGCAACAGCGAACCACAAAGCCCTCGGTATCGATTCAGCCACCATCATGATGAATATCGGCGACAAGTGGGGCTACGTCAAAAACATCCGGGAATTCGAGTTCACAGGCGATAGAATATATGCCGCCATCGAGGGCTTCCGCACCCATGTCGCCGTCCTGGGCCTGTTCCTCCACAGCCGTCACGCCGGCGTCATTCCCGACACCGTCTTCAACGGTGTCCTCGATCGTGGCCCCGGCCGTATCACCGTTGAACATGAAGTCATCGACGACGGCCTGCTCGTCGCCATCAACAGCGATGGCAATCTGGGCGCTGTGGCCCGCGTCGAGCTGTACCACAAAGACAGCCTGCTCGGCATTGAGTATCCCGAATTTCGCCACATGGCCACCCATCTGTGCCTGATCCCCCCCAGGCCCCAGTATCGCCGCGTTGATCGCATCGGCGGCTCGCTCTCGCGTGATACCACCTACGCCGTCACCTTCTCGCGCCCCGTACAGATTGCCGTCGTTGGCCTTCGCGACGAAGAGTGGATTGACATCGACCACCGGCTGAGCCTCGGCTTCGGCAAAAGGACATTCTATCAGCCCCGCTTTGTGGAAATAGTCAGAATCCCTGTCCACCAGCGGTGGCGAGAACAACTCAATTCCGACAAGTACCTGATCATGCCCGAGGCCTTCGTCTGCCGCGAAGACTACCTCGTCCGTATGACATTCCAGGGCATCAACCACACCGATTCGCTCTCCGGCATCTGCTGGCGGGACGAGAAAAAACAAAGCTGGGTGTGGCTCGACAATACCTGGAACTCCGAACGCCGCGCCTTCACCGCCAAATCCAGAGGCGGGGGGCTGTTCGGCGCCATTCACGACTTCGATCCACCGAACATCCGGCCCATCACCATCTACGCCGGATCCAGAACCAATGACCCCATGCAGGAACTGCGTTTCCTCGTCAAGGATACCGTCTCGGGGATCGGCGATGACACCGCCTTCCATATCACTCTCAACGGCGAGTGGCTGATCCCGGAGTACGACTTCGAAACCAATGTCCTGCGAACCTGGCCCAACACCCCTATGTCCAAAGGCCCCCAGCGACTGACCATCAGGGCTACCGATCGGGCCGGCAACAGCGCCGAACAAACCATCGATTTCACTGTTATGTAGGCAAGCCCGTAAGCACCGCTCAAGAAAGACCGGAGTAACGTGTTTATCCCGATTAAAGACGATCAGCCCACCATCCGCAAACCCTGGGTCACCGTCGCCCTGATCGTTATCAACAGCGCCATCTTTCTGTACGCCTGGTCCCTCGGCGCCCGTGGCTTTCAGATATTCACCATCCAGTACGGTTTCATCCCCTGGGAACTGGTCACCTCCGCCGAACTGACACCCCAAATCCCCGCCTCACCGTACCTTACCGCCTTCACCTCCATGTTCATGCACGGCGGCTGGATGCACCTGATAGGGAATATGCTCTTCTTGTGGATCTATGGCAATAACATCGAGGACTACTTCGGTCCTATCCGATTCATCCTGTTCTACGTGCTGGCCGGACTCGCCGCGATCGGGCTGTATACACTCTTCAGCCCCCACTCCCAGATTCCCCTGGTCGGAGCCTCCGGTGCCATCGCCGGCGTCATGGGTGCCTACATGGTGTTGCACCCCCGGGCCAAAATCACCATCCTGATGATCTTCGTCTTCATCCAGTTCCTGCACCTGCCGGCGAAGGTAGTCCTCGGGTTCTGGTTCATCTACCAACTGCTGATGTCCATGCTGGGCGGCACCACCGGCGGGGGAGTGGCCTGGATGGCCCACGTCGGCGGCTTCGTCTTCGGCTATGTTGTCCTGTGGGTACTCCTGAGGATCCGCGGCGGCGGGAACTTCAATGGCGGGCGCTCCTCCTCTGACCGCCAGCGCGTCTACCGCATGCAATGGTAAAAGAACCTGTCCACTGGCACAAAGAAAAAAGTGAGTGCCGGATCGCATGACCCGCCACCCAGATGCCCATCAACGTCAGTACTCGTCTCCTGTTTGCCCCATCCGACTACATCAGAAGAGACAAGAACACCCCCGCCGCCACCGCCGATCCGATAACTCCGGCGACATTCGGCCCCATGGCCGGCATCAACGGGTTCACCCTGCCGTTCGTCTGATCGGACACGAACTGCTGCACCACCCGCGCGGCCATAGGCACCGCCGAGACGCCCGCCGCACCGATGCACGGATTGATCTTCTGTGACAAAAACAGATTCAAGACCTTTGCCAGTATAACACCACCGGCCGTCGAAAAGGAGAACGCCACCGCGCCCAGCACCAGTATCAGAATCGTCTGGTACGTCAAAAAATGCGCCGCGTCCATAGTTGCTCCGACCGACAGCCCAAGGAATATGGTCACGATGTCAATCAACGCCCCCCCCGCAGTCTTCTTCAGCCGTTCCGTCACACCGCACTCGCGAAGCAGATTACCGAACATCAGCAGCCCAATCAATGGCGCCGCGGTCGGGATCGCCAGTGATGCCACAATCCCGGTCACGATAGGGAAGAGGATCACCGCTGTTCTTGACACCGGCCTGATCTGCGGCATGTCGATCGCCCGCTCGTGCTTCGTCGTCAGCAAGCGTATGATCGGCGGCTGGATGATCGGCACCAGCGACATATAGCTGTATGCTGCCACCGCGATCGGACCCAGCAAATGGGGCGCCATCTGACTGGCCAGGAAGATACTCGTCGGACCGTCAGCCCCCCCGATTATCCCGATACTCGCTGCTTCCTGCGGCGTGAAGCCCATCAGATAATATGCGCCCAGCGCTGCCATGAATATCCCCAGTTGCGCCGATGCTCCCAGAAGGAACGTCAACGGCCGACCCAGCAGAGGGCGAAAGTCAGTCAACACCCCCACCCCAAGGAAAATGATCGGGGGAAGCAACTCCGTCTTGATGCCGCTGTTGTAGATCAGCGCTATAATCCCCTCACCGTATGACCCCATATCGGCCAGTGGCAGATTCGCAAGAATCGCCCCAAAACCAATCGGAATCAGCAGCAGGGGCTCATACTTCTTGGCTATTGCCAGATAGATGAGCACCCCCGCCACCGCGAACATTACCCAGTTACCCCACGCCAGATGCGCGAAACCGGACTGATTGACAAGCTCCAGGAATGTCTCCATATGTCCGGCTTCCTTATGATATTGTTAGTATAGGTTTACTCTGATCTATCTCGTCTCCAATCTCAACATCAATTGACGACACCTTGCCGGCAATCGGGCTCTTGATATCATGGCGGGCCTTCATCGCCTCAATACCGGCGATAACCTGACCCTCACTTACGCTGTCACCAACTTTGACCATGATATCAACTACCTCTACCGTCCCGGCAAACGTCGAGTACACCGGTGTCCCGTTGGAACTGGCCGGCGCCGCAGCCGTTGTCGCTGGGGCCGGGGCCGTCGTGGTCGCTGCCGCTGCCGAACCGCCGCCGTTGGCCGGCTCTACTGTCACCATGAACGTCCGCGACACACCGTTCTCCTCCACCACACAGCGCGAAGTCACCGGGCCGGAAACCGAAGGTGCCACCCTCGAAACCGACGGTGCCGCCGCTGCCGACTCCGGCTTGGGCGGAACATCATCGGCTTTCTTCTTCAGCGGAATATCGATCTTCGGCTTGCCCGTCAGAAGACGAATACCCTCGTTGATCTCCATCTTCTTGCCTGGTACCATCGCCGACACCACCAGAAATACATTCTTGTCCGTGACCGCGATCCCGCGCTCCTTCAGCGCCTCACGAGCCACCGGGATGTTGTTCGGCGCTGCCTCCAGCGGATCACCCGTGAACGGCTCCAGTCCCAGTTGCTCGGCCGCGATCTTCACCACCTTCTCCTCCGGCGGCAGGGGAGTCTTGCCAAAATACCCCAGCACTGCCTTGCCGTAACCGTCGTTAATCTTCTCCCAGCGCCCGTACAACACGTTGTTGAACGCCTGCAACCAGTACTGCTGCGAACCCGGCGTCACCGAGGTCCAGGCACCGCCGGCCTCCACCACCACCGGGAACTCCGACAACACCTCCGAATACCGATCCAGAATCCCGGCCTTCACCATCATGTGCACGTTGGGACCAATCGCCCCGCCCGGCATCGGGAAACCCAACACCCGCGCATCAGCGCTGGTCGTGGTCGGGTTGAAGTCGTACTCGTTCATCAACTCCGTCAGCATCGACTCTATCTTCGTCATCGCCGCCGGATCAACATCCAGCGTGTACCCACTGCCCTTCAACGCGTGCGCCATCGAACGCACATCCGGCTGCACCGTACCGCTGGCCATCGGACGGCACGACAAGTCAATGCCATCCACGCCCCCCTCGATACCGGCCATATAACACGCCACCGCCGTACTCGCCGTATCATGCGTATGCAGCCACAACGGCATCTCCGGCGGCATGACCTTCTTCAACTCCACCGCCGTCCTGTAGATCGTCATCGGGTCAGTCGTGCCGCTGGCATCCTTCAGGCACAGAGAGTCAATATGCACCCCGCTGTCCAGAAGCCGCTTGCCAATGTCGAAATAGAACTCCGGCGTATGCACCTTATCCGACTTGAACGGCAGCCCCATCAGCGCGATACACACTTGGTGGTGCATTCCGGCATCAACAATCGGCTGACCAGTCTTGATCAAATTGTCCACATCGTTCATGTAGTCGAAATTCCGGTCCCACGTCGTCCCGTACTCCTTCATCAGCTTGGCCTGAAGATTCAGCGCCTCGATATTCTGCGTCGTCAGCGTCACACCAGATACCGACCGCGTCAATATCTGCAGGTCCACTCCCGGACCTACCGTCTCGCTGATGCGCTTCATATCCTCAAACGGATCCTCACCCAGATAGAAATACGGTGCCTGGTAGCGCGCTCCACCCCCGAACTCAAAGTGGCGAATACCAGCCTCCGCGGCTACCTTCATCGCCGGAAGAAAGTCGTTCAGGCGCACCTTCCCGCCAAACGAACTCTGCAGCCCGTCGCGAAATGGCGTGAACATCACCCGAATCTGCTTGGCGGTCTTTGCGATAATCATTGTATCTCCTCAACCTTCGTGACTTTTGTTCCCGGATAAACTGAACTTACCACCGTCGCCAGTGCGGCCAGCACCGCTGCATCCGATACCAATTGCACCTTCTCAGGGAAAACGGCAATGATCACCCGCATGATCAGGGCAAGGACAGAAAGCAACACAAACACTGCGATGAACGCTGACAGACACATCAGCAAGAGGTCAAGCGATCCCATGGCAAAGTCTCCCGTATTGGGGGGCGTGTCTTGATCGCCCGGCTTGTTGGCTCTTTCTCCCCAACGGCCTGCAGTTCACCCCTGACGACCGCGAAGAGACTAAGTTGTCAAATGATTGCAACCTCGATTGCACTCACGGATAGGGCATTACTATACGAAAATCACAACAACTTTTCAAGTACTCTGGAAACTTTTGAACGCCAGTCGCCCCCGCGTTACCGGCTCTGCCCGATCCCCCACCAGAAGCTCCAGGTTCTCGCCAATGCCGCTTACCCGGCCCTCGGCCACTATCTCCCCCTCACGACCCGGCGTGTCATCATACACCGTCACCTCCCGGCCAATCACCGCGCTGCGCTCGCGGTACTTTCCCAATAGCCGCTCACAACCATCCTCCACCAGCAAACGGTAATTCCGACCGAGTGCTGCAATCAAGTATCCCAGCACCACCCCCATCGAACAACTCTCCCCCTCCCGGCAGTACTCCACCAGCGCCCCCGCTCTCGGCACGAACACCGTCGGCTCCACCGGTGGCACCGTCTCCACATTCAGCCCAATCCCCAGTATCGCCCCCGTTACCCGTGTCCCCTCGCTCAAGGTATGCGCCAGTACCCCGCACACCTTGGCCTCATCGATCAGAATATCATTCACCCATTTCAGCCGTGTCCGCCCTGCCAGCCCCGGCACCGTATCAATCGCCTCGGCCACCGAGACCGCCGCCAACGCCATGAACCCTGCCCCAAACGATGCGATCTCCCGTCTCGGCGCGAAGAAAACCGACAGGTATATGTTCCCCCGCGGCGACGCCCACGCACGCTGCCGGAAGCCGTGAAACCGACGCCCCTCACCGGCCAGACACAGGATACCGTGTGGCAACTGACCGCCTTCACGAGCACACGCAATCAGCACGTCATACTGCGAACGCGGCGCCGTCTCCACCAGAAACAAATGCTCGAACTCCTCATCAACCACTTTCTCTGAGCACAGCAGCACATCAACCCCGTACAACGCCCCGGCCAGCCCCCCCAGTGCCCCCGACCGCAAACCAATCGGAGTCCATTCACCCACCGACGGCGTCAATACCCGATCCGCAAACACCACATTGTCCGTGTATACTCTCACGTTATCCTCACGCCAGATGAATTCCCCAAGTGTACTACATCGTCACCTGCCGTGCAAGCCCCGTACCTCGGCCCCATTGCCCCCGGCATCTGGTCGTAAGCATCCCAAAAACCGCAGAAACAAGACCGAAAACCCTTGACCATCAAATCCCCCACCCTATATTGCCGCTTGTGAAAAAAGTAACCAGCACTGCTGGGAAAACTATTCAGGAGTCTGTACCAAATGGTAACCAAGAAAGAAGCCCTCGAGTATCACTCTCAGGGCCGTGCCGGCAAGATTGAGGTGACCTCCACCAAACCCTGCCGCACTCAGCGCGACCTGTCGCTGGCATACACGCCCGGCGTCGCCGAACCCTGTATGGAAATCTATCACGATCCCTCTGCCGTCTACAAATATACGGCCAAGGGTAATCTTGTGGCCGTCGTGTCCAATGGTACCGCCGTCCTCGGCCTCGGCAATATCGGCGCCGCTGCCGGTAAGCCCGTCATGGAGGGCAAGGGCGTCCTGTTCAAACGATTCGCCGATGTCGACGTCTTCGATATCGAACTGAACACCGAGGACCCCGATGAGGTCATCAAGGCCTGTCAACTGCTCGAGCCGACCTTCGGAGGCATCAACCTCGAAGACATCAAGGGCCCCGAGTGCTTCTATATCGAGGAAACCCTCAAGAAGACCATGAAAATCCCGGTCTTCCACGATGACCAGCACGGCACCGCTATCATCTCAGCCGCCGCCTTGCTCAATGCCCTCGAACTGGTCAACAAAGATATCGACAAAATCAAGGTCGTCTACTCCGGTGCCGGCGCCGCCGGTATCGCCTGCGCCAAGCTTTACTGCGCCCTCGGCGTCAAACACGAGAACCTGCTCATGGTCGACAGCAAGGGCGTCATGTACGAGGGCCGTGGCGAAACCTTCAACCCCTACAAGCAGGAGTTCGTCCGCAAGACCGATGCCCGCACACTCGCCGATGCGATGGAGGGTGCCGATGTCTTCGTTGGCGTCTCCATCAAAGACCTCGTCTCCAAAGACATGGTCAAGTCGATGGCCCCCAACCCCATCATCTTCGCCATGGCCAACCCGGATCCCGAAATCACCTACCCCGATGCCGTCGAGGCCCGATCCGACGTCATCATGGCTACCGGACGCTCCGACTACCCCAACCAGGTCAATAACGTCCTCGGCTTTCCGTTCATCTTTCGCGGTGCCCTCGATGTCGCCGCTACCGCCATCAATGAGGATATGAAGATCGCCGCCGTCAAGGCACTCGCCAACCTCGCCAAAGAGGACGTCCCGGATTCTGTCGCCCGCGCCTATGGCGTCGATCACTTCTCGTTCGGACGCGAGTATCTGATCCCCAAACCGTTCGATCCACGCATCCTTGTCTGGGAAGCTTCCGCTGTGGCCCAGGCCGCCATGGACTCCGGTGTCGCGCAGCACCCTGTTGACATCGAGGAATACAAAGAGCAGCTCGCCCGACGCATCGGTCAGGGCCGACGCGTCGTTCGGATCCTCAAGAACAAGGCCCGACGTGACCCTCGACGCATCGTGTTCCCCGAGGCAGAGTCGATCAAAATCCTCCGTGCCGTCCACCAGATCGTCAAAGAGCAGATCGGTCGCCCCACCCTCCTCGGCAGTAGCAGCATCATCAACGCCATCGCTGCCGAACACGAAATCAACCTCGAAGGCGTCCAGATCGTCGACCACCTGCAGAGCGAGCGCATGACTACCTATGCCGAAATGCTCTACGAGAAACGACGCCGCAAAGGGGTCACTCTGGAGAAGGCGCGAGAACTCCTCAACGACCGCTCCTACTTCGCCTGCATGATGCTGGAGGCCGGGGACACCGATGCCGTCCTCAGCGGTATCAAGCACGAATATCCATACACCCTCAGGCCGGCTCTGCAGATCATCGGCCTGAAGGAAGGCGTTAATCTCGCCGCCGGAGCGTTTATCATGACCAACCGCGACCGGCTCATGGTCTTCGCCGATACTACCGTCAATGTTAACCCCACCGCCGAGCAACTGGCCGAAATCGCCCTCGGCACCGTGCGCCTCTGCCGACGTCTCGACATCGACCCGCGTATCGCTATGCTCAGCTTCTCGAATTTCGGCTCCGCTCGTTACCCGGAGTCGATCAAGGTCGCCAGGGCCGTCGAGCTGGTCAAACAGCAGATGCCCGACCTCATCATCGAGGGCGAAATGCAAGCCGATACCGCCCTGATGCCGGAGTTCATGAAAGAACATTTCCCCTTCTCCAGTCTCAGGGAGTCGGCCAATGTGCTCATCTTCCCGGACCTCAACGCCGGCAATATCGCCTATAAACTGGCCCAGCGCATGGGCGGATGGGAAGCGTTCGGCCCGATCCTGCTCGGCTTGGCAAAACCGGTCCACATCCTGCATCGTACGCTCGATGTCAATCAGATCATTGAAATGGCTGCCGTCGCTGTCGTCGATGCCAATCGGGCGTGAGGTAACCGTCATCTGAGGCACGTCGAAATAGCCTTCTCGCAATCGGTACCAATAGAGAAATCGGCCGGGATCCCACGCGGACCCGGCCGATTTGCTGCATTTACTATCCACTGTCCACTTTTTGTTTGCGCTTTCGTTTGCAAACGCCTAAACTATTGTGTTTCAGGGATCGATATTAGAACAAAGCGGCCCATAGATTTAGCCGCCTGACCATAAGTTAAAAGGACTTAACTTGGGCTTCTTCGATTTTCTGTCAAGTGACATCGGTATCGATCTGGGGACGGCCAATACTCTCGTCTATGTGCGCAATCAGGGCATCGTGCTCAACGAACCCTCCGTCGTCGCCATCGAACAGTCCTCCGGTAAGGTGCTTGCCATCGGTGCCGCAGCAAAGGAAATGATGGGGCGCACCCCCGGCGGCATCGCGGCTATTCGACCGCTCAAGGACGGCGTTATTGCCGACTTCGAGATCTCAGAAAAGCTGATCGCCAACTTCATCCGACGCGTCGTACGCCACAAGTACCTCATGAAACCGCGCGTCGTCGTCTCCGTACCCTCCGGTATCACCGAGGTCGAAAAGCGAGCCGTGCGCGACTCCGCCGAGAACGCCGGCGCCCGTGAGGTCTACCTCCTGCAGGAACCCATGGCCGCCGCTATCGGCGTCGGACTCCCTGTCGATCAGCCCTCCGGTTGCATGATTATCGACATCGGCGGCGGCACCACCGAAATCGCCGTCATCGCCCTCAATGGCATCGTCAGCGATACCTCCATCCGCGTTGCCGGCGATGAACTCAACGATGCCATCATCATGTACCTCAAGAAGAACTACAACCTGCTCATCGGCGAACTCACCGCCGAGGACATCAAGATCAAAATTGGCTCCGCCTTCGCCCTCGACAAAGAGCTCTCGGTCAACATCAGGGGCCGCGATCTCGTCGCCGGCGTCCCTAAAAACCTCAAGCTCTCCAGCGTGCAGGTTCGCGAAGCCCTCTCAGAAACCCTCGACATCATCGTCGAGGCCGTCCGCCAGGCCCTCGAGTGTACACCCCCCGAACTCGCCTCCGATATCCTTGAGCGCGGCATCATCCTAACCGGCGGCGGCGCCCTCCTGCGCGGGCTCGACCGACGCCTCCGCGAGGAAACCAACCTGCCCGTCAATGTCGCCGAAGACCCCCTGACCTGCGTCGTCCGCGGTACCGGCAAGGTCCTCGAAAACCTCTCCCAGTGGAGCAAGGTCCTCGAACGCAGCAAAAAAGACTAATCGGATCCCGACATACAAGCCTCAACGGCCGGACTCCCTCCGGCCTTTTTTCTTGTTTACTCCCCATACCGCATTAATCCTTTCCTCGAACACCGTGTCATTATGGGTGAAAAGGACAAAATGACAAGACTGGACCGAAACATAACCGAACCTCTTGTCCAGCAGGCCAAAAACGGCGACCGGGAGGCCTTCTCCCGCTTAGTGAGGCTGATGATGAACCGTACCGTAGCCCTGACATATCGAATGACCGGTGACCGCGAGGCCGCAAAAGACCTCGCCCAGGACAGCTTTGTCGCTGCCTGGCAGTCACTTAAGGACTTCCGCGAGGATGCCCCCTTCGATAGCTGGCTGCTGAAAATCGCCCACAACAAGGCCCTCAATCACATCGCCGCTGCCAAACGCAAAAACCACGCTCAGAACGAGGTCCAGACCCGTGCCGAGGCTATCAATGATGACAACCTCGCCAAATCCGCCCGTGAAAAACTCCTTGCGAGTATTCTGACCTTTGTGAACCACTTGCCGCCAATGCAGAAGAGCGTCTTCGAACTGCGCTACTACCAGAATATACCCTTCGCCGAAATCGCCCAGACCACCGGCAAAGCCATCGGCACCGTCAAGACACACTACCGTGAGGCCGTCGCCAAACTTCGCACCCACGCCCGGCAGGAAGGCCTGATATGAGCCTGCCACAGGACATCAAAGACCGCCTGCTGGAGCACTTCGGTCACCAACAGCTTCCGGCCGACTTGGCCGCCATCGTCGAGTCCAACCCCCAGGCCCGCGCTTTCTGGGACGAGCTGCATGCTCTCGATCAGGCCCTGCCGGAGGATGAAGCCTTCTGTCTCGATGACGACGACTTCGCCGACATGCTCGAACGCGTCGAATCCGAAATTGACACCACCGTCGAGCGGAGCCACCTGCGCGCCGTAACTCGCCCCTGGTATCAGGTGACCGCCGTCGCCGCTTCCATCGCTCTGATGGCCGTCGCCGTCATGCTGGCCCTGAAGGTCCAGGACCCGGCCTCCACCGGCATGCACCTCACCACTGTGGCCGTCGAACAAACAGACAACGATTCCATTTCCCTGATTCAACCCAACGAGTCCATGACAGCCGCCCTGATCAGCGACTACGCCTCCCGACGAAACCTCGAGGCCTCCGCGTGGCTGCTCGAAGACCTTACTGACGAAGAATTTGAATACCTCCGGAAAAACCTTGAGGTAGGAGACCTGCTATGAAATCAATCCTCACCATGCTCGTCATACTGCTGGCCGCCACCTTGGTCGCTCCCGGGACAACGGCCGGCTCCGACTGCCCCATCGAACGCCGCATCATGCTTGCCCAGGCGCCGCCCGACAGCCCCGATTTCCCCATGCCCGGCCGCGCCGAGCGCAAACACCTCGAACAACTGCGCATGCTCAAGCTGCTTGAGCTGCTCGACCTCAATGAGGATCAGGAACTACCCTTCCTGACAGCCTTCCAGGCCATGCGCCGCCAGCAGCAACAGCTCGACACCGAACGCCGCGATCTGCTCGAAAAGCTCGCCGACGGTGTCAAAGATACCTCGATGACTACCACCGAGATCGAGAAAGCCATCGACCGCCTGCAACATCTGCACGACCAGTACGCCAGCGTCATGCGCTCCTTCATCACCGAGTCCCGATCCATCCTGACCACCAAGCAGATGGCCAAAATGATTATCTTTCAGGAACGCTTCGAATACGAACTGCTCAAAAAGCTCCGCGGCTTTCGCGACCGCACCGGACGCAGCGGCCCCCCCTCAGGCACGGGACCGAGCCGCTGGAAAGACAACGATAACAAGTAACACATGTGACAGATACCAAGGAGGTACACCATGAAGAAGAAAACCACCATCACCATCATCCTCGCCGCCGCCCTGCTGATCACCGGCACCGTCGTCGCCGCACCCGGCTGGGGCGCCCGCGGCGATCGCGACTGCTGGAACGATCGACCCAACATGCCCCGTTCATCCATGCACAGCAAGTACTGTGGACCCGGCAAGCCCGGCAGCAGACACTTCGGCGGCATGCACGGCGATGGCATCGGCATCCACCGACTGCTCCTGAACGCCGACAAACTCAATCTCACCGAGCAGCAGCAAAGCAAGCTCAAGAATCTGGCCGAGACCTTCGCCCTCGAACGCGTCGACCTGAAATCCGACATCGAAAAGGCCCGCATCAAACTCAATACCCTGCGCGCCGAGAACTCCCCCTCACAGAACGCCGTCTTCTCTGCCATCGATAACCTCAGCGCCAAACGCGCCCAAATGCAGAAGATGATGTTCCGCCACCGTCAGGCCATCAACGATACCCTCACTCCCGAACAACGCGACCAACTCAAGGAACTCCGCAACGATCGCATGAAACGCGGCCCGTGGTTCGATGCTGACGATGACGACGACAACCGACCGCGTCGCAGCAAGAACAGGTAACCTCCTCATATGCGATGCATCTGAGGCACTTCATTCGTTACTCCCCCAAAAAAGGCCCGCCCCTCGGCGGGCCTTTGAATTTCACTACCACCAAACCGTCAACCAAACCATCAATCCGCCTCGTCGCTGCCAGAATGGCCGCTTTCGTGCCATTTTGCCATTATTCTTGACACACACCACCGCCCACCATACCATATATCACATGTCATTCGATCACGATAAAATAGTAGAATTCGTCCGCCAGAAGTCACACCGACCCATGAAGGTCAAGGAACTGGCTGCTGCGCTGGATATTCCCAAGCCGGAATACCGGAAGTTCCGCAACGTTATCAGCGAACTGATCGACTCCGGCGAACTCGTCCGCCTCAAGCGTAATCGCATCGGTCTGGCCTCGGAACTCAACGTCCTCGTCGCCCCCATAAGCATCACCCGCTCCGGGATCGGCTTCGTCGAGCAGGACAGCGATGACCCCGATATCCTCATCCCCGAGCGCCAGCTCGGCACCGCCCTTGACAGCGACAAGGTCATGGTCCGCCGGACCGGCACCATCGACGGCCGCCCCACCGGCGCCGTCATCCGCGTCGTCGAACGCGCCGCCCGCAACATCGTCGGTGTCGTACACACCAGCCGCCATTTCGTCTTCGTCACCCCCGACAACCCCCGCATCCACCGCGATATACTTATCCCCGCGAAAGACACTCAGGACGCCCGCGATGGTCAGAAAGTCGTGGCCGTGCTCGAGGAATGGGATGACCCCAACCGCAACCCCGTCGGACGTATCATCGAGGTCCTCGGCTTTCCCGGCGACCCCGGCGTCGATATGCTCACTGTTGTCAAGAGCTACAACCTCCCCGAAGAGTTCCCCCCGGAAGTCATCGATGAAGCCGAACGCGTCTCCGCCGCCTCCATCGACGAGGAAGCTCCGCGACGCGAAGACTACACCAACCAGTGCGTCTACACTATCGATCCGTCCGATGCCAAAGACTTCGATGATGCCGTCAGTGTCGAGCGCCTCGATAACGGCTACCGACTCGGTGTGCATATCGCCGATGTCTCCCATTTCGTCCAGCCCGGCAGCGCCCTCGACAAGGAAGCCCTCGCCCGCGGAAATTCCGTCTATCTGCCCGGCATGGTGATCCCCATGATCCCCGAGGCACTCTCCAACGACATCTGCTCCCTGCGACCCGATCGCAATCGCCTGGCCCATTCCGTAATTATCGATTTCGACTCCAAAGGGAACATGCTCTCCTGGAAGGTCAAAGATACCATCATCAAATCACGTGCTCGCCTTGCCTACGAACAGGTCCAGGAATTCTTTGACACCGGCACACCCGACAAGGCCACGCGCCCCGTCGCCGACAACCTCCTTGTCGCCCGCGAACTCGCTCAACTGCTGTGCAAACGACGATTCACCGAAGGGTCCCTCGATTTTGACCTGCCCGAGGCCAGCATCGTCCTCGACCAGCAGGGGAGCGTCCTCGAGATCGGCAATCGCATCCGCCTTGAGGCCCACCGCCTCGTCGAGGAGTTCATGCTCGCTGCCAACAAGGCCGTCGCCGTCCACGTCCACAAGAAGAGTGTCCCCTTCATCTACCGTGTCCACGAGCGTCCCGACATCGAAAAAGTGCAGGACTTCGCCGATATGATGTCCCGCCTCGGCTATTCCTTCCCGGTCTCCGAGCATATCCAGCCCGCCGTCTTTGCCAAATTCCTCAAGAAGATCGAGGGCACCCCCGAAGAGGGATTCATCAACGAACTCATGCTCCGCTCCATGAAGAAAGCCGTCTACCAGCGCGAAAACATCGGCCACTTCGGCCTGGCATTCCGCCATTACACGCACTTCACCTCACCCATCCGACGCTACCCCGACTTGCTCGTCCACCGCCTGCTGCGGAAGCTCAAAGACGGACGCTACCCGAAGCAGTTCGCTGCGAAGGTCAACGATCTGATCGATCGCGCCGCGGTCCACTGCTCCGAAACCGAGCGCCTCGCCGAATCCGCCGAGCGACACGCCGTCAAGGTCAAACAGATCGCTTACATGGCCGACCACGTCGGCGAGACCTTCCCCGGCGTCATTACCGGTGTCACCGGCTACGGCTTCTTCGTGCGTCTCGACGACCTCGGGGTGGAAGGACTCGTGCGGGTCTCGACCATCGACGACGACTACTACCACTTCGATGAGAAAAATTACCAGCTCGTCGGACGGCGCTCCCGAAAGACATACCGCCTCGGCTCGGCCGTCGAGGTCGGCGTCGTCCGGGTCGACAAGGCCAAAAACGAGCTGGACCTGTTTCTCGCCAAAACCGATGAGCAGCCCCCCGCTCCGGCAGCCGGCAAGGCCAGGCCCACACGCAGCAGCAAGTCACAAGGCGAAGCCAAAACCCAGACCAAGACCAAAACCAAAACCAAAACCAGAACAAAGCCCGCCAACAACAAGACCGGCGCGGGGAAGACCTCCCGCAAGAGGAAACCCTCCCGCAGGAAGTAGAAGGAGCCGCTGACTGTGGCCGATGCGAAATCCCGTGTGGTGATCGTCACCAGCCCCGATCGCACCCACAGCGATCCCATCCGGTGGGAAAGGATCGGCGAGGTCATCACCGAACTGTCCCACCTCTACCAGGTTGTGCGTGAACGCCATATCGATCTGATCCTCGCCGACGAATCCCGCACCGACCTCGTCCGCTCGGTCGGCACTCGCGTCAGGCGCTTCAACCCGCTCACCGACATCTGGCGCGTCGTCGACTCCAATCACATCGGACACGATGAGCCGGGCTACATCGATGGCATCATCTCCCGCGAACTGGGGCAGCAGGGAGTCGAGCACAAGATTGCCGCCATCCTGCACGTCAAGAACCTCCTTGAGCAATACGGCATCGTCGGCCGCTCAGCCAAAATCAAGGTCGTCGCCGAAACCATCGAACGCATTGCCCCGACCGAGGTCCCCGTGCTCATTGTCGGACCATCCGGCTCCGGAAAGGAACTCGTCTCCCGCGCCGTTCACGATCACTCTCCAAGGCGCGATCGCCCCTTCGTCGCCATCAACTGCGGTGCCCTCGCCGAGGGTGTCCTCGAATCCGAGCTGTTCGGCCACGAAAAAGGCGCCTTCACCGGCTCCGTCGGCAAACGTGAGGGGCTCTTCAGCAAGGCCGACCGCGGCACCATCTTCCTCGATGAAATCAGCGAAACCCGTGGCGACCTCCAGGTGAAACTCCTGCGCGTACTCGAAGACGGTACCTACTATCCCGTCGGCTCCTCCGTCGCTCAGAAGGTCGATGTCCGCGTCGTCTCCGCCACCAACCGTGACCTCACCGAGGCCATCGCCGACCGCTCCTTCCGCGAAGATCTCTACTACCGCATCGGTGTCGTCAAGATCACTCTGCCACCACTGCTGGATCGCAAGAACGACATCCAGCCCCTGCTCACCCACTTCTGGAGGCATCACTCCGGCATGGACTACAGCGATGGCGCCCTTGACCTCCTCATGAAATACGACTGGCCCGGCAATGTCCGGCAGCTTCGCAACTTCGCCGATCGCATGGTCGCCCTGAAGGGCGGCCACGGACTGGTCGAGACCGAGGATGTCGAGCGCTTCATCGAGGAACAACACATGGTCGCCTCCAACCTCCCGGTTTCCACCGGACGCACCGTCGAAGAAGCCGGCCAGGAACTGATCTACCGCGCCATCATGCAACTCGGCAACGAGGTCCGCCTGCTCCGCGAACTTATCCTCGCTCACCTGCCCCCAGAGGCCCCCGCCGAACAGGCTGCGTCGTCGCCACACCCTTCCGAATCCCCGCGCAGTATGGAACAGATGGAACAACAACTCATAGAAAAAGTCCTCGACGAAACCAGCGGCAACCGCAAAGAGGCTGCCCGACGTCTCGGCATCGGGGAACGAACCCTTTACCGAAAGATCAAAAAGTACGGGCTGAGATGAACACACGGCACTTATGGGGGCTGGTGCTGATCCTGCTTCTGCTGTACGCCGGACCACTGCTGGCTCAGGAACTGACAACCGATATCTACCCCTCCGAGGACGAACTCGCCGAGGCCCTCGAACGCGGTGACATAGACTCCGCCCAATACTACCTCCTCTGGCAGTTGCGGCTCTTCGGACTCGACAGCTCCAATGTCTTCCTCGAGGACATCATCCCCAACCTGTCCCACTTCCTGCCCCTCCCGACCGAACTGACCAATACTACGGAACACTCACAACGCGAACCCTTCATCCGTGAGCAGCCGCATCCCCGCGACAGCTACGGCAGCGTCCGTCAGCAGTGGTACCGACCACTCGAACAGGACAAGCCCTGGGCATACAACTCCGACCTCCGTCTGCAGCCCGCCCGAACCATCCGCTCCGATCTCTCGCTGCGCCGTTCCCGCTCCGGCACGGAACGATTCGTGCGGCGATCTCTCACATGGACTCCTGACAACTCCCCGCTGCGTCGCCTCACCCTCGGCAACTTCACCACCCGTTTCGCTATGGGCAGCATCATCGGCCATCCCGGCAAACTGCTCACCTCCCCAAAGCGGCTCAGCGGACAGTCGTTGCTGTTCCCCGATTACGCCGGCTACAACGGCCTGCTTTCCGAATGGCGCCTCCGTCAATGGCAGGCTCAAACCGTCACGGCTCTGTCCCGCGACGAGCACTTCGAACTGCTCACTGCCGCCGCCCTCATCGAGCGAAACTACCGACGCTCCCGCCTTGGCATCATCTCCGGCTTCAACCGGCTCCGAAACCGCCACGACCGCGCCGCCACCGCCGATCTCAACCTCGGCCTTACCGGTCACACCCGCTACTCATCAGGATACGTCCGCTCCGAGATCAGCTACCAGTTCGGCGATCGACCTTCATGGCGTGCCGCGCTGCTCGAAGGCCGCCATCGCTTCCGCCATGCCCAGCTCTCCTGGGCCGTCTGGGCCTACGGCAACAACTGGCACGACCTCACCGCCGGCAGCAAGTCCGCCATTCTCCGCCTGCCCGACACCATCTCGACCGCCGACTTCGCATATTCCTCCCGCCGCGTGGGTCAAAACGGCGGACTGCTGCGAACCATCGTCAAGCTGTCGCCCCAGCTTGACCTGACCAACAACCTCGTCGCCGGCTATCACACCGACGGTAGCCATCGCTTCCAGTGGCTCGCTGCCCTCGACTGGCAGACCGGCAGCCCTCTGGCGTGGCGATTCGACCTGCTTCTTGACAACCGCCAGCTTGTTACCTCCACGGCTCCTGACCGAAACGATCTGAGAATCCGCCTCCAGTCGCGTTTTACCAGTGCCAACTGGCTGCTCAGGACCTATATTGCCTGGCAAACCCGCGAGGACAGGCCCGATTTCGCCTCCCTGCTGATCGACAGCAGGCTGACATCACCGCGTCTCGGCCGCATCGACCTCTGGGCCAACCTCGCCAGATGGAACCTGAACCAACAGACGCTTGACTACTACTACATGTATCTCCAGTTCACACAGCAATACCTGAACTCGCTTGAAATCGCTCTCAAACTCACCCACCGCTATGCGCGAGAGTATTCCCAACAGCACCAGACGAGCGTCTCCATAATAACGACGGTGACCCTGTGAGACGCGGCGCTCTCACACTGATGCTGTCATTGCTGTGCCTGATTGGCGCCGAATGCCTCGCTCGCGGCATCATCGTCAACGAAGTCATGGCTAACGAACCCGGCACCTCCCGACGGCTCGAATGGGTCGAGCTGTACAACGATTCCAGCCTCTCCGTCCGCCTCTCAAACTACCTCCTCGTCGTAGGGACCGTCGTCATCGAACTGCCCGATATCCGCCTCCGTCCCGACGAATACTACATCATCTGCCAGACCCTCTACGCCACCTCTGCCTACCCCGGCTTTGAAACATACTGGGGCGACAGCTCCGGCGTCTGGGGTGACTCCCCTTCAGAGACCCACATCCAGACACCCTTCGAGGCGCGAAGTCTCAGCCTGCCCAACTCCGGCGGCGCTGTCGTCCTCAGCGACAAGGCCTTCGCCGCCATTTCCGTATTCGGCTGGGATCAGGTCGGCCTGGACGGCTACTCCTGGGAACGACTGAACCCCCAGTCCGACTCCATCGTTCAGTGCGTTGACCTCTCCGGCTCAACTCCGGGATTCATCAACTCCCTCACGCCCGTGCCCGTCGACCTCGCCGTCGACTCCATCGCCGCCATCCACGCCGAGGGCCTGACCACCATCACTGCCCACATCCATAACCGAGGCCTCACCACCGTCACCGATGCCATCGCCCACTTCCTCTACCCGCCGCCCACGCCCCAGGGCGTTCCCGACACCATCGGTACTGCGCCCATCCCCGATCTGCAGCCCGGCGAACTCATCCCCGTCGAACGAATCTTCAGCCTGCCCGGCGTCTACGTCGACGTCATGGTCGATGTCCCCGCCGATGACCGCAACCGCAACAACCGTCGCGAACTGGTTGTCCCCGGTAACCAGTACCCGCCCTTCTACATTACCGAGTTCCTCGCCAACCCCACCACCGATCTCGGCACCGAGTGGATAGAACTGCGCAACCGCCTTGATATCCCCTTCGACATTGCCAACTGGCTCATCGGCGACGCTCAGGGGTTCCACATCATCTCCGAGTTCGAGCTGATCCTCGCTCCCGGTGAATACTTCATCCTTGCCCAAAACGCCTCCGCCTTCAACCAGTACTACCACGGCTTCGGACGACCCGTCATCCAACCGCCGACATGGCCCCGACTCAACAACGATGTCGATGAAATCTCTCTGGTCGACCACCTCGGCATTCTCGCCGATTACGTCGCCTATACACAGGTCTACCCCGACAACTTCACCTGGTGCCGCGGCGAGGAATCACCCAACATCAACCGTTGGGGACGCTCCTCCGTACCCGGCGGCTCCCCCGGCGGCGCCAATCAGGTTGTGTTCGAAACCCGCATCGCACCCGTTACCATGTCTGCCGATCCTCCCGTCTTTGCCGCCCGAGCCGGTCACGGCCCCGACAGCACCGCCTTCATCATCACCGCGCCCTCCGATGAATCCTACTCGCTCAGGATATTTGACCGGCAGGGGAGAGTCGTCCGCACCTTCGCAGACCGATCGCCCATCTTCTATGACCGCTACACCTGGCGCGGCGAGGACGACAATGGCGCCCTGCTGCCCATCGGCACCTACATCGCCCTCTATGAGGTCGATGGTGTCGGCACCGTCAAACTGGTGGTTGTCATTGCCCGGTGAACCCATGAAACACATTCTTTGCATCACATTCGTTCTGCTTGCCGCCACCGCGGCCGCCTATGATATGACCACCGTCCGAACCGAGGGCCTCGGCGGCGCCATTGCCCTCTCACGCCCAAACGCCACCGATCTGACCGAACTCCCCGTCGCCAGCCTCCCCGAGGGCCGCCTGCTCATCGACCTCGGCGCCACGCGCCAGTACGAACTCTCGCAGCTCGACCAGGCCTTCCTCGCCTTCGCCGGTCGCTACCGCCTGCTTACCGCCGCCGCCAGCGTGTCGTTTTTCGGCGACGAGGACCTCCTGCTCGAACGCACCTCCAAACTCGCTCTCGCCGCCGCGTATCAGCACTACCATCTGGGCGCCACCATTTCCCACCGCCACCTGTCCTTCGGCGGCGGATTCGAAAGCCTCAGCGCCACCACCTTCGGCCTCTCCGCGGCGTTCCACTGGCGACCGATCCACCTCGCTCTCGTTGGCGACAACCTCTCCCGTCCTCGCCTGCATCAGGCCGCCCCGCCGGAAGAGCCACGCTACAGCCTGTTTGCCGAAATCGAGGGCCGCGGCTCCTACTCCGTTGTCGCCCGAGCCACCGCCCAAACCAACCAGGACCTGCAACTGGCCTTCGGTCAACTGGTCCAGGTGACCGATTACGGCCTCATCTTCTGGGGTATCGCCACCCAGCCCATGAAATACGGCGGCGGCATCCAGCTCACCTATGGCCCCACCCTCATCACTTACGCCGCCTCCTACCACCCCGATCTCGGCTTCTCTCAGACCATCTCGCTCTCCTTTGCCCTCGGAGCAAAAGCCGTCGACCCGAACACACGAGCATGGTTGCCATGACCACCATCACCCGCCAGCAGATAGAGCAGCGCGAACGACAGATGCTCGCCCCCTGTGCCGCCCTCTCCGCCGAGTCCCGCGGCAGGGAGTATCCCCAGAAACCACATCCCCTGCGCACCGACTTCCAGCGCGATCGCGACCGCATCATCCACTCCGCCGCCTTCCGCCGCCTCGAGTACAAGACACAGGTGTTCATCCCCCACGAACAGGACCACTTCCGCACCCGCCTGACCCACACCATCGAGGTCGCCCAGATCGGCCGCACCATCGCAAGATCCCTCCGCCTTAATGAGGACCTCACCGAGGCCATCGCGCTTGTCCACGACCTTGGTCACACCCCCTTCGGTCACTGCGGCGAACATGTCCTCGACCGTCTCCTCAAACACGCCGGAGGATTCAACCACAACCGCCAGTCCCTGCGCGTCGTCGATTATCTCGAGCAACGCTACCCCGAACACCCCGGCCTCAATCTCACCTATGAGGTCCGCGAGGGCATCATCAAGCATGAAACCAGCGTCAGCATCCAGGTCCCCGGATTCGACCGGCACCCCCAACCCACCCTCGAGGCCGCGCTCGTCGATATCGCCGATGAAATCGCCTACAACTCCCACGACATCGACGACGGCCTCGCTTCCGGTCTGATCACTCTCGATGACCTCCGTCACACTGCCTTCTGGACAGCCCTCGGCCTCGACCAGACCGACCGCGCCGTGAAACTCAACCCCGATCAGCGACGCTACGCCCTTGTTCGCACCCTGCTCAACCGTCTCGCTTCCGATGTCATCTCCCAGACCGCCCGCAACCTCGCCGATCGTAACATCACTACCCTCAATCAGGTCCGGTCCGCCACTCACAAAATGTGTGCCTATCCCGAGTGTACCGCCGATGCCGTCCGCGACCTCAAGCACTTCCTCATGAACCGCCTCTACCGGCACGAGCACTTGCTCTCCCTGGCCGGGTGGGCCGAGAAGATAATCGAGTCCCTTTTCTCCAAATTCTCCGAGCAGCCCCACCACATGCCCCTCCGCTTTCAGGAAATGCTCCTGACCGAACGCCCCGAAATCGTCATCGCCGACTACATCGCCGGCATGACCGACCGCTACGCCGAGCGCACCTGGGCACGCCTTGTCCACTGATTGCCCCACCGCATCACCGCATCCCCATGAATCACAACAATCTGTGTGAATAGATCTGCATACCCGACCCTGCAAAACCGACCCCTGCCAAACTTACTAACACATTGTTCTGCAACAAACTACAAGGACTCCCCCGAAAGGGCACGATTGTTGCCATAGTCTCAACCATGGACTGCTTCTTCGCCACCTACGAACTGCCGGACGGCAATGCCCTGTGCAAGTCGGCCATTGTCTCCTTCCATATCCCCGATCTCGGCATCCGCTTCAAAGCCCCCTTCGATGCCGTCGATCGCAATCACGGCGACTATGCCAGCCTCCTGGCCCTGCTGGAATTCATCGACTCCAACCAGAAGTACTTCGCCAACCATACCTTCCAGATCTACGGCAACAATATCTCGGTGATCAATCAGATCAACCGACGCGAAACCCCTCCGCCCGTCTTCACTCACCTGCTCGAAAAGGCCCTCGGCTACCGCCAGCGCTACCGCTTCTCCCTCGAATGGGTTCCCACCGACGACAACACTGCCTTCGAAGACCTTTTCAATTGACCCGTCGCGCCGATCAGCCATATACTAACTGGCGATGGCTGATCCCAGGACCCTGTTGAAAGATATCTCCGCCGGTCGCTTCAAACCGGCCTATTACTTCTTTGGCAGCGAGGACTATCGCATCAAGGAGGCCGAGAAGTTCATCGCCCGCTCTTTCCTTGCCGACCAGGACCTCTCCATCGGCTACCGGCGGATCGATGCCCGCGCCGTCAAGTGCGCCGATCTGCTGGCCGAGCTGGCTACCGTCCCCATGCTCGGCGAAAAACAGGTCTTCGCCATTAAGGACTTCCAGAGCTTCAAACCTACCGAAATCGAACGCATCCTCAAACTGCTCAGCCCGCCCGATCCCTCCCGCATCATTGTCTTCAGCTCACCGTCTGCGCGCACGCCCAAAAAGAACTCGAAATTCTTCACCACCATGACCCGGCACGCCGTCACCGTCGAATTCAACTACCTCACCGCCGCCGAGACCATCGCCCAAATCCGCGCCCGCGTCAAGCGCGCCGGACTCGCCATCGACAACGACGCCCTCTCAGCCCTCACCGGCCTGGTCGGCGGCAACCGCGGTGCCCTCGATTCCGAAACCGACAAACTCATCGACTACTGCCGCGAGTCCGGCACCGTCACCACCGAGGATGTCCGCCAACTTGCCGCCGGACACGAAATATTCAATGTCTTTCAGATGGGCGACCTTATCGTTCAGGGCGATATCGGCCTCTGCCTGAGCATGATGCGCTCTCTGCTGGCCTCCGGTCAGACACCCGTCACGCTCACCAGCCTGCTGATCTCCCACTTCCTCTGCCTCTATCTGGTCAAAAACGGTCAGAAGCCGCTGCCCCGGCGCGAGTTCCTTGCCGGCAAATTTCGATCCCAAGCCTCACAGTACACTCACCAGAGACTGGCCGATATCGTCATCCGCCTTGCCGAGGCCGATGCTCACCTGCGACACAGCGAACAAGTACCCGAACTGGTCCTCGAATCCCTGATCCTGCACTTGGCCGGAAAGGACAATCTCTGATGCTTCCCGGTCTGCTGGCAGAATTCTCGGAAGAAAACCCCGCCTCGTCGGTACCTAAAGCGAAAGTCGCGCTGGAAAAGCTGTCCGAGCAACAGCTTATCGAAATGGCCCAGGCGGGCGACAAGAGGGCCTTCGGATTCATTATCCGACAGCACCACAAACGCCTGCTGCGCTTCATTGTTGGCTTGGTGAGGTCCTTTGATTCTGCTGAAGACATTGTGCAGGAAGCATTTATACGGGCTTATCAGGCCTTGGAACGGTTTCAGCCCAACCAGCCGTTCTATCCCTGGCTGGCCGCTATCGCCCGCAACCTCGCCTTCAATCACCTCCAGCGCGGGGGAAAAAGCGAGTCACTGGACAAACTCACCGAATCCGGCTATGACCCGCAGTCCGTTCAGCTCGGCCCTATGGAGCAAATGCTCGCTGATGAAAACCGGCGACGCTATTTCAAAGCCGTCATGGCTTTGCCCGCAAAATATCGCGCCGTCTTTGTCCTGCGTCACTTTGAAGAGATGAGCTATGTCGATATTGCCAGTTACCTGAAAATCCCGCCCGGTACGGTCGACTCACGACTCTATCGGGCGCGACAGATGCTCATGGAAAACCTGAAAGACTTGCTGTAGGTTCTGCCGCTATGGATGATGCCTGGTATCGTGATCGCCTCTCGGCCTACGCCGACAATCAACTGCCGCTCGATGAACGTCAGGCTGTCGAGGAGCACCTGGCCCGGAATGCCGAAAGCCGGGCCATCCTCGAACAGATTGTGCGCTTCAAGCAGTTCGCCGATGCTCATGGCGATCTTGATGACACCGAATACTTCGAGGAATCGGCACGGGCTATCGAGCAACGCCTCGGTCTGATCGACCAGCCCAAAATCGCCCATATCGCCCGGCCCCGCTATGCCGGCCTCGGCTGGAAAATCGCCGCTGTCGCTGCTTCCATCGCCGTGCTCACCTTCATCGGTCTGCACACCGACCAGATTGGCCAAATGCTCCGATCATCACCGACCGATCAGATGTCCGAAACCCCGCGTCCCGGTCGCGCCACCGACCAGGCCCGGCAATTCCGAGAACAACCAGCCCCAACCGGGCAACCTGCCCCCGCTGAGTCCGCTGCGGCCATCGACATCACCACCGACGAGGCACAAAAACACAACAAAGTCGAGGCAAGTCGCCTCTCCGGACCCATAGATGAGGACAGCAGAGCAGCCGCCTCTGGCGGAGCCGGAGAGGTTCCGCCGCAGTCAGTACCGGAATCGGCCGACAGCGAAAAGCCGGCGGTGCAAAAAGTCCCCGAGATATACAGCGATCGTGTGGCGGTTGATCCCGACCGCCGAAAGGTCGCGGCCGCTGCGCCCAAACTCGAGCGGGTACCCGAACACACTGACAGTGCTCCGGTTAAGCGCGCGGAAAAAAAGACCGAGCGCACATCGGCCGGCGAGCAGTCGCAGACAGGGCCTCTCGACCAGCTCAGCCAAGCCGCCCAGGCGCTCACCAAACGGGGACAGGATGTATCCGCTACGCACTCGCTGATCGAGAGCCTTCCAAAGCCAGCCGACTCCGGACCGGTAGAAAGCGAGCAGTCCATGGACGTCTGGCGTGCCAGACGCGACTCGCTGCTCCCAATCTACCTGGTTATGACCCGCGACACCTCCGTTTCCGGACGTCACGCCGTCGAAGCCGCTGCCAAAGCCCGCCTGAACACCGGCGAGTACTCACTGCCCGAAGTGGAACGCGAACTGCTTGACTGCTGGTACAACATCGCCCGCAGATCACCCGCGCCCGCCGAGCGCGACGAAGCCCGCGCAGCGCTTGCCAGCTACTCCCAGCGGCAGGCAGCACATCACGCCCGGATCGCCCAGGATCGACTGCGAATGCTCGACAGCCTGCGAACCGAGGAGCAAAAGTGAACCCGTACCAACATGAGCTGTTGAACAATTGCACAGCAAAACAGACCTCGACCTCGACGGAATATGAATCAATCGGCAACGAACTGCGTATATTCAAAGCGTATGGAACAGCACAGCCACCAGCACACTAATGCCGGAGCCCGCCGCCTCTATAAATCCCGAACCGATAAGATAATCGGCGGTGTCTGTGGCGGACTCGGCGAATACCTCGAACTCGACCCCGTCATCATCCGCCTTGTCGCCGTGATCCTGCTGTTCACCGGCTGGGGACTCCCTGCCTACATCATTGCCTGGATTATCATGCCCACTCCCCCTGAGGGCTACATACCCCCGCGAACCGAGGGCGGCATCAAGAAGTCCGGCTACCTGCCCGGCTTCCTGCTGATACTGCTCGGCTCCATCTTCCTTCTGCAGCACCATTGGTACTGGTTCGATATCGGCAAGCTCTGGCCCCTCCTGCTGATCGCCATCGGCCTGGTCCTCATCTTCCGCAGCTGGGGTAGACGCAGCCAGACCTCCGACTACAACAGCCACCGCTCGCCGTTCGATTCGAAAGGACCCGGCTCACAATGACACCATCACGCTTTCGCTGGGGCATGCTGCTCGTATTAGCCGGCCTGTGGCTGCTCGGTCGCAATCTCGGCTACTTCAATGACTACATGTGGGAAGCCATGGCCCTGTTCATACCGCTGGCCCTGATCGCCATCGGGATCGAGAAGATCTTCACCAACAGCCGCCTGCAGTTCATCTCCTACCTCACCACCATTGCTCTTGTTGCCGCCGGACTGCTGCTGGCCTTCGGCGCCAGTATCGAATCGGGCACCACCACCCTGTTTCAGGATACCACTTACTACCAGCGTGACGATCCCGATGTCGACAAAGTCGAGGCGGTCTTCACCATCGATCGGACCAACCTCACCATTCGCGACTCCGGCGAAGATCTCGTATGGGCGCGCTTCGAACGCTTCACCCGCCCCCCGGAAATCGACTACGAAGTTCTCGGAGATCAGGCCCGCGTAAGAATGTCATCCCGGGAACACTCCTATCTGGGTGGCGCCGTGAAGATTCAGACCGATGACCCCCAGGAATGGCGCCTGCGCTTCTCCGACCGCGCTCCCCTCACGCTTCAGTGCCATGCCGACCAATCCGATTTGCACCTGAACTTTGCCACCACACCGCTGCACGCGCTGAACATCAACGCCGAAGACACCCGCATTTACCTCAAGCTCGGTGACAGCCAGCCTGAGCAGCGGGTACAGATCTCCGGTGCCCACAACAACCTGCGACTGCTGATTCCCCAAACCGTCGGTCTCCACATCCAGGGCGAGGCATACAGCCATCTGATGGAGCATCTGGGCCTGATTACCGCCGACTCCGGCTACAGCACCCCCGGCTACGATACCCTCTCACAGCATGTCATCGTCGAACTTGATTCAGACTTCGAGTCGCTCTCCATCGATCTGTTCTGATGCCACCGACACACCCCGAATATCCTACCCCGCCTCTTGCGGCATCCATGCGATATCGGTTGCCATTTCCCGCTGTTTTCCGGATGTTACCCAAAAACAGGAGATCCGATTTGCCCCACCGCCTGATACTGCCCCTTATATTGCCCCTCGTCTTCATGTGCCTCCTGCTTGCCTGCGCCGGATGTACGTCCCACGAATCATCAAACCCCGCCGCCGATGGTGTCCTCCGGGTCGGGACCGATGCCACCTATCCGCCATTTGAAATGGTCAACCCCGCCACCGGCAAACCCGAGGGCTTCGACATCGACCTGATAACCGAACTCTGTCGTGTCCATGGCTGGAAGCCGGAGTTCATCATCACCCCCTTCGATGGCATCGTCCCCGGACTCAACGGCCGCAAGTACGACGTCATCATCTCCGCCATGACCATTACGCCCGAACGAGCGGCAGTCGTACGCTTCAGCAATCCCTACTACACCGCCGGCCAAACCATCGCCGTGCCCCTGCACGACTCTGCCATTACTGCCGTCGAACACCTTGTCGGCAAACGTGTCGGCGTCCAGCTCGGCACCACCGGGCAACTCATGGCCAGGCGCATGTCCGGTGTCCAGGTCTTCTCCTACGAAAACATCGGCGCCGCTTTCCTCGACCTTCGCAACGGCAATCTCGATGCCGTCCTGAATGACTACCCCACCACCCGCAAATACATCAACCGGCATCAGGACGCCAGGACAGTGGGCGAGCTCCTCTCAACCGAGCAATACGGCATCGCCGTCAGACGCCGCGATGACTCCCTGCTGGCCCTCGTCAATGCTGCCCTCGACACCCTCCACGAATCAGGCGTCCTGGACAGCCTCCACCTCAAGTGGTTCGGCGTACCCTACCAGAAACCCGATACCACCATCCGCCCTCACGAACTGTGAAAACCGCTCTTGCTCTCACGCCGCCGGCTTCGTAATTTCTCTGCCATGAATACCTCAGGACTGGACACCTCACGCCTCGGATCAATCGTCATCGCCATCGATGGCCCCGCGGCCTCCGGCAAGACCACCACCGCCAGGAACCTCGCCGGTGTCCTCGGCCTGACCTACATCGACACGGGCGCCATGTATCGCTCCGTGACGCTGTACGTCCTGCGGCACGGTATCGATCCCGAAAATGCCGAGGCCGTCGCCCAAGCCGCGCGAAGTATCGATATCGCCTTCAAGAACATCGCCGGTGACAACCACACCATACTCAATGGTGAGGATGTCAGCGTCGATATCCGAAGCCCCGAGGTCACCGCCCTGGTCTCGACAATCGCCGCCCACAAGGAAGTGCGTCTCGCGATGGTCAACCATCAGATCGAGCTGGGCGGCCGCGGCGGCGTCGTGGCCGAGGGCCGCGACACCACTACCGTTGTCTTTCCCGATGCCGACGTCAAAGTGTTTCTCACCGCCTCCGTCGACGAAAGAGCCAGGCGACGCCTGCTCGATATGCAGCGGCTCGGTATCGAGACCTCCCTTGAACAGCAGATCGAGGATATCAACCGACGCGATCACGCCGACTCCACCCGCCAACACTCTCCACTGCGCAAGGCCGATGACGCTGTCGAAATCGACACCACTCATCTGACCGTAGATCAGGAAATCGAGCGCATCATCGACCTGGTGCGCGCTGCCATCTCAGCCCGATGAAAATCGCCTACTACACCGGCTGGGCCCTGACAAGAGCCATCTCCAGCCTTATTTTCCGCATTCGCATCTATGGCCGCGAGCACATCCCGCCAAGCGGTGGTTTCATTCTCGCCTCCAACCACGTCTCCTATTTCGATCCCCCGCTGGTCGGAAGCTGGTCCACCCGCCAGATGTACTTCCTTGCCAAGAAGGAGCTCTTCAAAAACCCCCTGTTCGGAGGCGTTATCAGGCGCACCAACGCCCTGCCGGTCAAACGCGGTGCCATCGACCGCGAGGGACTGAAACTCTGTACCGATGTCATCAACGCCGGCTATGGTCTGGTCGTATTCCCCGAGGGCACCCGCTCACGAACACAACAGTTCCTGGACCCCAAACCGGGTATTGGCCTTCTGGCCAAATCCGTCCAATGCCCCATCGTTCCGACATACCTGCATGGTTCAAACCGTCCTTGGAACGTCTTCCTTGGGCGCGAACGGATGGCCATTGTCTTCGGCCAGCCGATCACTTCCGACTGGGTGGCCACCGTCGACAAGGGGCGTGAAGGGTACCTTGCCATCAGCACCGAGGTCATGAAACGAATCGCCGCCCTCAGGGCCGATTTCCTGCAGCAGCGCTGATTGCTCTCCCGACATACCGGCCCCCGAAATACTCCCCCGAAGAGCAAAATGATCTTGAAAAATACCGAATATGTGTTATATATCAGGGCTGTCCGAACGAGGCGACGCGCCCGGCGGCAGCGGCTCGGTTGCTTTCCGCCCCCCAGCGGAAAAATCCAAAGCGACCGGGCACCAGAAGGAGGTTCTCTTTATTACAATGGCTGAAGCCAAAAGCACGACAACGGTGGCTGCAAGGCAGTCAAAACGCAAAGCGACTACCAGCAGGAAAACCAAAAAAACCAAAACCAAGCTCGTCAAACAAGAGGTTGTCGATACCCGGAAGACAAAGGCTGTCGAGCAGGAACAACAGCAAGTCCTGACCGAACGCCAAAAGCGCATGGCCGAAAAGGCCCAGACACGCGCCTCCGAGGGCAAACCCGATGTCGAGCAGCATGATGTCGAGGCCGTCAAGATCACCGATGTCGCCGGTGTGGTCTACGAGGTCGAGGACTACAACCAGATGGTTGAGATGTATGATTCCACCATCAAGAACATCAAGGAAGGCGAAATCGTCCAGGGAACTGTGATCGGCGTAAGTCGCGACGATGTCATCGTCGATGTCGGCTTCAAGTCCGAGGGGATTATCCCCATGGCAGAATTCCAGGAAGCGCTGACCCTGAAGAACGGCGACGAAATCGAGGTCTTCCTCGAACAGATGGAAGACGGCAACGGCAATCTCGTGCTCTCCAAGCAAAAAGCCGACTTCATGCGCGTCTGGGACAAAATTCGCGAAGTCCACGACTCCGGCGAGATGATCGCGGGCCGGGTGGTCCGACGCATCAAAGGCGGCTTGGTCGTAGACGTTATGGGCGTCGATGCCTTCCTGCCCGGCTCACAGGTCGCCCTGCGACAGGTGGCGGATTTCGACGCCCTCATCGGCCAGGAGATGCAACTCAAGATTATCAAGCTCAACAAGGCGCGACGCAATATCGTCGTCTCCCGACGCTCCGTCCTTGAGGAGAAGCGCGAAAAAATGCGCTCCGAACTCCTCTCCGAAATCGCTGTCGGACAGGTGCGGCAGGGTACCGTCAAGAATATCACCGACTTCGGTGTCTTCATCGACCTCGGAGGCGTCGACGGCCTCTTGCATATTACCGATATGTCATGGGGACGCATCCGCCATCCCTCCGAAATGTGCAGTTTGGGCGAGACCATCGATGTCAAGATTCTCGACTTCGACGACCAGACCTCGCGCATCTCACTGGGGTTGAAGCAGCTTACCCCGTATCCGTGGGAAAATATCGAGCAGAAATACCCGCTCGGCAAGAAAACCACCGGTCGCATTGTCTCCATTACCGATTATGGCGCTTTTGTCGAATTGGAGAAGGGTGTCGAGGGACTCATTCATATCTCTGAGATGTCCTGGACACAGCACATCAAGCACCCCTCCAAGATCATGAATGTCAACGACCAGGTGGAAACCATCGTGCTGTCCGTGGACAAGGACAACGAGAAGATCTCCCTGGGCATCAAGCAGCTTGAGCCGGATCCCTGGGGTACCATCGATGACAAGTACCCTGTCGGCCACATTGTCTCCGGCAAGGTGCGCAACCTGACCGCTTTCGGCGCCTTCGTCGAACTCGAAGAGGGTATCGATGGTCTGGTGCATATCTCCGATATGTCGTGGACCAAGCGCATTCAGCATCCCTCCGAAGTGATGAAGAAAGGCGATACGGTCGAGGTCAAGGTGCTCAAAATCGATCACGAAAACCGCCGTATCTCCCTCGGCTACAAACAGCTCCAGGAGGATCCCTGGAACGATCTGGCACGCAAGTACGCCGTTGGTACCGAGTGCCTCGGCTCCATCACCCGCGTAATGGACCGAGGCGTGATTGTCGAGCTTGACGGTGATGTCGAGGGCTTCGTCCCGACAGCCCAACTCGGCAAGCGTGATCTCGCCGACCCGCAGGGTGCCTTCCAGGAAGGTGAGGAACTGCCGCTCTCGGTAATCGAATTCGATCGCAACCAGCACAAAATCGTGCTGAGCGTTTACGCCTATTACAAAAAGCGTGACCGCAATGAATTCGAGGCCTACCTGGAACGCCACCAGAAGGAGGCGCCGGCCGCCATCGAGGCAGCCATGCCAGAGGAACTGAAACAAGAGGTCGAAGAGGCGCGCGAAACCATGGCCGAAGAGGTCGCCCGGGAAGTTATGGGAACGTCCGAGCAGGCTGAACCAGCCCCCGAAACGACCGAGGAATCCTCAGAGGAACCAAAGGTCGAAACCGCACCCGAGCAACCCACCCCCGCCGAACCCGATCAGCCATCAGAGACGGTCGAATCCGATGATGAGCCGACCGGCGGTGAGGACGGCGAAGACGAGACCAAACCAGAGTAATCGCCCGGCGGTTGTCTCTGCTTTCATAGACCTTACTAAGCGGCGGGCATCGGCCCGCCGCTCTTTTCAAAGTGTTGCGCGAAGGTCGCAGCGCCACCCTTGTTGCTGAGCTGCGCACAAGATGAACGGTAATCACAACAGACGCATCGCCTTCAAAACCATCGGTTGTCGGCTCAACCAGTACGAGACCGAGCGCATGGCCGCAGATCTCAATCCCTTCGGCCTCAATCGAGTCAGGCCAGGCGAACCGGCTGACGTCTTCATCATCAACACCTGCACCGTCACTCACAAGGCCGACAAAGACTGCCGCTACTACATCCGCCGTGCACGGCGTGTCAATCCCGACTGCAAGGTCGTCGTCGTCGGCTGCTATGTCGAGCATGATGCCGCGCGTCTGAAAGCGATGGAACAGGTCGATGTCCTCGTCTACAATGACCAGAAACAGGCCATTGCCGACATCCTTCAAAACCGCCTGCCGGACATCTTCACGCCGCCGGACCCGCTGTCCTGCTCACGCAACCCGGACCCCGTCGCGCGGTCCATCCGCAACCGTGCCTGGATCAAGATATCCGATGGCTGCAATCAGACCTGCTCATTCTGCCTGGTCACCAAAGTGCGCGGAAAACTGATCAACAGGCCCGCCGACGAACTGCTCAGCGAAATCCACGACCTCGTCCGACAGGGATTCCACGAGGTAGTACTCACGGGCGTGAACATCGGCTACTACAACGACCTGAACGCCGATCCGCCGATTCGTGACCTGGCCGAGTTCTGCCGCCGCACCATCACCCAGACCGGGCTGACCCGTCTTCGACTCTCGTCAACCGAGCCGCAAACCGTCTCCGAATCGCTGATTACCCTGGCGGCCGAAAACTCCGGCCTCTGCCGGTACTTCCATATTCCGGCCCAGTCCGGTTCCTCAAGAATCCTCCGCCTGATGAAACGTCCATACACACAGCTTCAGTATCTGGATCGATTGGACATGATCAAGAAGGCCGACCACCGCATCACCGTCGGAGCCGATATCATCGTCGGATTCCCCGGTGAAACCGAACTCGATTTCGCCCAATCCTGCGCTGTCGCCGACAGCGGCCTGATCGACTACCTTCACGTCTTCAGCTACTCCGACCGCCCCGGAACCGCGGCCTTCGATATGCCCGGCAAGGTCCCCCCGGAGGTGATCACACA
Source organism: uncultured Ignavibacteriales bacterium (assembly GCA_964627305.1). Taxonomy (GTDB): domain Bacteria; phylum Zixibacteria; class MSB-5A5; order GN15; family FEB-12; genus WJKG01. The sequence continues at coordinate 57,912 of CAZVHP010000001.1, forward strand.
GCGCCATGATCACCTGCAGGCCATCTCCAACCATCGCTGGCAGCAGACCCTTACCCGTCAAGTCGGTCGCACGCTCCAGGTGATCGCCGAACACCGGCAGGCCCCCGATGGCTCCCGTATGGCCGTCGCCGACAACTACGTTCGCGTGCGCCTTCCGCACGGCATCAATCCCTGTCGTACACCGGTCACTATTAATGTGACTACGGCGTATGATGGTTATGTCGAGGGCGACTTGAGTACGCCCTGACCACTTCGCCCTTCCGGTGCTGCAGACGTCTCACCCATATACATATAGTCTTAGCTGCTACTCCTGATTACAACCCGGCGCACTGCGCGGACGTGACATTCTTTCCGATTCGAGCGGAAAGGATTGCCGTTTTCAGCAGTGCCCAGTCCGCCCGACAGCCCCGCTGCTCGTCGCAATCAACTCTCTGACAACAGTTTACAAGACGGTATTGGCGAGTGGCACAGGCGTTGCTTTCTGTGGCTGTGGAGAAATGGATGTATGGAGAACGCCTCGTGACTGAGAACAACGAAGAAACCACCGTTCAGCAGAGTCCGGAACAGGATAAACCGCAGACTGAACAGCAGAGCCCTGATGCCGCTGCCAAAGCCAGCGAATTGCTGACGAAGCGGAATCTGATATTCGGCGGTGCCGGCCTGGCCGCAGTGATTCTGATCGTCTGCGGCACCCTCATGTTCACCAGTGGCTCCAATACCACCGAGACAGAACCGGAGCCGGTCACCGCACAGCACGAAGCTGCCAGGCCTCCGGCACAGCAAGACGCCGAGCCGATCCTCCGGCTCCAGGAGCAAGTCCCCGGACAGGCTCAACCTGCTGCCGCCTCTCAAGGGCAGCCCACGGCTGCAGCAACCGTACAGGAACATGCCGAGGAGTCCTTCGATCAGTTGTTCGCCGATGAGTCGCTGCCCGATGATCTAAGCGAATTCGAATTGCCTGCGATTGCCGATGATTCCGGAGTACTGGCCACTATCATGGAGAATCTTGAGTTCCTTGATTACAGCCCCGAAATGGAAGAGGAACCGGCCAGCGATGACAGCCAAAGCAGCACCAAACTGTCCCCGGCGGATTCCATAGCCGAGGTTAACTGGATTGAAGAGGAGAAGGCGCAACTGAAGGCCAAAGAAAAGGAACTGGCCGAACGCGAACGCAAGCTCCTGGCCCTGGACAACAAGATCGCGCAGAGGATGCTCTATCTGGAGCGACAGGAGTCCGAGCGCATCAGCAAACTGGCCAAGCTCTATGACAATATGGATCCGCGGGCCGTGGTGGCCCTGATGGCCAACCTCGATGACGAAACGGTTGTCTCACTCATTCCCCGCATGAAGCCGAAGAATGCCTCCGCAGTGCTCCAGCTTATGTCCTCCGCCCGCGCGGCCCGGCTGTCCAAACAGATGATCTCAATAGCGGTATCAGACAGTGACTAACAGCGCCATGAACATATTCGATATGCTCCTGGGCGGCTCACAACCGTCTCAACTGCAGCCCGCCGCCGGCACCTCGACTCCGAGCGCCGATAGCGCGATGCCGTTCGACACTCTCATACAGCAGCTTCTCGACAGTGATTCGCACGATCAGTCCGGCCGCGGGCGCCTTCCTTTCGTCGTCGCACCCAACCCGGCGTTTGATCATCCGACGACTCGAGCGGGGCGCACCCCTGACGCAATTCACACGAACCCGGCAAAGCAGCCAGCCACTCTCGGTCTCATGGTGGCTGCCTTGAAAGGCGCTCCGGACGTGGCTGTCCCTCGCACTGCCACTGCCTCGCCGGAACTGCTCATGCGGCAGCTTCTTAGATCCGGCACAGCGGCAGAAATCGATTTTGGCCATTCACAAATTGCCCTTGAGAGGTCAGCGACTGACGGCCAGCTACTGGCAGTCGACATTGAGTCGCTGATCGCTCAGGCGGGCTTTGCGACACGTAGCACCGAGGTCCCGCCGGGCGACCAAATGAACGCTCAAAGCGCTGAAGTAGTGGCCGCGGCTCTCTCGGCCACCGCGACAACAGATGCTGCCGACGTAGCAGCGAAACCGCGACCCGATGCTCACTCAAGTACCATTGTCGCCGCCGGTACAGTGGATCGTATGACGGACAATACAGCAGGTGAAGACCCGGCCGAGGCGCCGCGAATCTCCGTGAGGGTCGATGTAACCGCCGCTCGTCACGCTGCCGGTGACTGGGCCTTCCCCCATACAGCGACACCGTCCAATGGCGGTTTGGCAGAACCCGTCCCACAGACAAACAACATCGCAGCGGTCGCCGCTGAGAATACGACACCCGCTGAAGACACCGACCTGTCTGTTTCGCCGGAAGTTTCTGACGCTGCCGGTGATCCGCGCCTGCACCTGGCCGCAACCGCGAGCGTTCGTCAGGTTCTGATCAGTCAACCGGCTGAGCTCTCGCCCGGCACCTACCATATCACAGATATCAGTGTGAGCGGTGACCGGGTGCAGTTCACAGTTATTCCGAGCAAGCAGGGCGCTCCCAACGCCGACAGCTCAGCCACGATGAAGATCAATCTCCCGCTGGAGAACGTCAGCCGAGCGCTGCAGAGTGTGTCGGCTGAACCCGGCCCGGTCAGGCAACAGATCACTCGCGTTCAACTTGACGGCATCACCCAGCCGGTGCGCCGTATCGAGGCCATTCTCAACCAGTTGAATGTACACAAGATCGAGATAACACACCGCGAAGTCGAAGCTGCCGGGGCGGACCAGGCCCGCTCGAATGCGATAAACGCGCGGCAGGTGCAACTGACGATCTCCCCGGACAAGGCACACCACCAACCGGTGCGCGTCGAGGTCAACGCCAGTCAACTGCATGCCGTCACCGAGCAACGCGTGAACATCGAGACCACACCGCGAGTCAGCCTTACCAGTGGCAATGGCAACACGTCGGGCAACGGGCAGTCGCTCACCGACAACGCCTCCGGCCAGCAGCAGTTTGGTGGCCTGTTCGACAAACGCCAGGATATGGCCGGGACTGCCTTCAGGTTCACCTCCGGCAAGGATGCTTCCAGTGTGAACCGCTTCGAACAGATGTTCGGCCTTGAGGGCCAAACCCAGTCCGGCGGCAACACATCTGCGTCCGATGCGTCCCGGAGCCGCCCCGTGCGTGTGATCATTCCCGAGACGGAGATGATGAAGCTGCGTTCAAACGGCCAGACAATTCGCCTGCAACTGGAGCCGGACACCCTTGGACCGGCCCGACTTACCCTGACCATGCAGGGGAACACCCTGAAAGCTCAGGTGATGGTCGAATCCTACCAGGCCAAAGCGGTCGTGGAGTCCTCGCTTCAGGAACTGACTTCGCAGCTTGGCAGAGCAAACATCAAGGTGGATCACATCACCGTCGAGGTCGCCTCCGATGGTGCCGACCAGCACTGGCAATTCGAGCGCCGTCCGCAATGGCACTCACGTTCGCACGGTTCGTATGCGAGTCTTGCCAGTGATGATGAGAACAACGAAATAGCCGACAATGCAACGATACTGACCGGAACATCCGTGAACGAACCCTACGGAATCCGAGCCGGCAGTGTCAATCTGATAGCATAGGAGCATGAAATGCCGGGAATAACCCCCACCCAGAGCAACCTGCCATACAGTACCCAGACCTCCGGCTTCAGCGGCCACAACCTGGGAAAGAACGAGTTTCTCCAGCTGCTGATCACCAAACTCACGCATCAGGATCCGCTGGAGCCGAACAGCGATGAGCAGTTCATTGCTGATCTCGCCCAGTTCTCTGCGCTGGAGCAGATGACCAACATTGCCGCTGCCATCAACGCCGGTAACGAATGGAACTATATGCAGTCCAGTTCCATGCACAATCTCATGGCGGCCAATCTGATCGGCAAGGAAGTGAGCGCCAGCTACGAATCAGTTTATCTGGACACCGGCGAAAGTGCAACCATCCGTTTCGCCACCAACCGGTTTGCCGAGCAGATAGAATTCAAGATAAAGAACAGCGACGGTAATGTAGTGGCAACAGTCCGCGAGAGTCATGTTCAGATCGGGACCCATTCACTGCAGTGGGATGGCAACGACTCGCGCGGAAACCGCCTGCCCAACGGCACCTACACCGTCGAAGCCATCGCCTACAACGGCGACTCGCAGTTCAGGCCGGAGCTGTCACTGTCAGGGCTGGTGGAGTCGGTGGTATACCGCAACGGTTCCCCGTTCCTGATCATTGATGGCGTGGAAATCAAGTTTGGCGATGTCCGGTCAGTAGGGGTTCCGACCACCGCAACCGATGATCCACCGGACGAGGGTTGATCACCATAACACAGCTTGAAGGGAAACAACAGACCAACGTGGACAGGCAAACAGAATCATGAGCGATGTAAGCACAAACCAACTGGCAAACTTCCAGCGTCGCGTGGACCTGCTGGATATTGCCCGTCGCGGCAGTCGGCAGCCGTCGGTCGACAAGGCCAATCAGGGCTCGTTCAAGGATATGTTCTCACGCGAACTGGCCGGAACCCAGGAGCTGACCTTCTCGAAACACGCCCGGGAGCGGCTGTTCTCACGCGGGATCGAACTGCCCGACGATCTCCTGCGCGATATCGGGTCGGCGGTAGACAAAGCGAAAGCGAAGGGATCACGGGAGACGCTGGTACTTACTGAAGAGGTGGCCCTGGTCGTGTCCGTGGAGAACCGTACCGTCATCACGGCCTTCGACCGTGAACATCTCCGCGACGGCGTCGTCACCTCGATCGACTCGGCCGTGATACTATGAAAGTGAAAGATACATGAAAACAGTAAAACGCATAAACACATGGCAATGTGGCTGGACTCCATCACGATGGAGAGGCTCTGCCATTACTTTGGAGGTAAACCTACTATGATGGCATCACTGTTCGCCGGGGTGTCGGGCCTGAAGAACCATCAGGTCAGATTGAACGTCATCGGTAACAACATCGCGAATATCAACACCATCGGCTTCAAAGGCAGCCGCGTCAATTTCCAGGAAGCGCTGGTGCAAACGCAGCGCGGCGCCTCACGTCCATCGACCAGCCAGGGCGGCACCAACCCGATCCAGATGGGTCTGGGGATGCAGGTGGCCAGCATCGACAACCTGTTCCAGCAGGGCGGTGTGGAGACCACCGGGCAGATCACCGACCTGGCCATTCAGGGCGAAGGCTTCTTCATCCTCGGAGACAACTACGGCAACAAGTTCTACACCCGGGCGGGTGCATTCGGCTTCGATGCCAACGCCAACCTCGTCGATCCCGGCACCGGTCTGTTTGTCATGGGCAAGATGGCTGACGTGACCGGCGACATTCCTGCCCTGGCAACGACCGGCCGCATCACCCTGCCGTTCGGTCAGCAGGATCCCGCCCAGTCTACCACCGAGATCAGGCTGGCCAACAACCTCGATGCCTCCGCGACCGATTCGAAGGCGACCCTTCTCGATGACGGCACCTCAGGAGTCATCAGTGTCGAAGGCACCGCTGCCGATGGCGTCGGTGGCACACACAAGATTCAAATCACCGGTGCCCAGCCGACCAGGTCGAATATCGAATCGAGTGTCGGAGGCGCCGGTCTCAATGTGCTCGACCGACTGGGCGCAGATCTGGGCGTCACTGACTTCAGTGATATTGTCATCAGTATCGACGGTGGCGATCGCATGGAAACAATCCAGATTGACGCCGACACCACCGTGCAGGGATTCATGAATGCGATTAACAGCATCCTCGGTCTGGCAGCCGAGCTGTATGACAGCGGTGGTGGCGTGATGGAGATGCGCATTTCTCGCACCAAGGCGGGTGACGGGGCAAACCTGAATTTCCAGATGGATCCGATCGTTGCCGGCGATGTGTGGAATACCATATTCGGAGCTGCGGCACCCGGACCTCTGACGGTCAACAACGGCGTCGCTTCGACTCTGCAGGTATTCGACGAGTTCACCCCGAACCACGGCCAGGGAGTAGCCGCCGGCCCCGTGAGTTCATACCTGGATCTCAAGTTCGACGAGCAGACCGGTCTGGCGACAGAGATCATCGGACTGGGCGGCGGCGGTGTCACCGTCAAATCAGGGATGAGTGGCCTCCTGCCGGCGGGTGCCGGTGATGAACTGATCATCACTACTGATGACACGATACACACCTCCTCGATCGATATCTATGATTCGCTCGGCGAGCGACACACGCTGTCAATTCAGTTCGCAAAATCGATTATCAAACAACGCTGGGAGTGGACCTGCCAGATGCTGGGCAACGAGATTATCACAGCCGGACAGAATGGCTATGTCGAGTTTGGCCCGCAGGGAGAGTTGCTTGGTTTCGGCTACTATGGTGGTGTCGAGCAACTGGCGATTGATCCTAACAACGGCTCCAACAACGTGTTCATCAGCTTCGATCCCGGTACTATCTTCAGCTATGACGGCCTGACCGGCTTCTCCGGTGGTGGCCAGCACACCGCCTCAATCGTCTATCAGGACGGCTACGGTCTGGGTATGCTGGAGAAAATCGCCATCGACCAGGAAGGCAACATCTCCGGTATCTTCTCCAACGGCATCACGCGCCGTCTGGCGCAGATCAGCCTGGCGGAGTTCTTCAATGACGCCGGACTCATGAAGGCCGGCAAGTCGATGTACCAGGTGTCTGCCAACAGCGGTAACGCTGTGGAGGGGACGGCCGGAACTACCGTTGCCGGGACCATCTTCTCCGGTGCGCTGGAATCCAGCGCCGTTGACATTGCCCAGGAGTTCACGGGGATGATCATCACCCAGCGTGGTTTTCAGGCCAACGCGCGCGTGATCACCACCAGCGATCAGATGCTCGATGAACTGGTGAACATTAAGAGGTAGTAACAGTGATTCAGACGATATGCACGCATAAGGGTCTGCCGAAGTCGGTGGTCGCACTGAGAACTCTGGTTGAGTCCTTCGTGTCGTATGCCGCGAGACTTCCGCGATGGGGCCGTTGCGCGGTGCTGGCAGGCAGGGGCGGCCTCGTCGTGCACATCGTGAGTCTGAGTGCCCACGGTGCATCCGGACACATCGTCCGGGTGCCCGTCGGGATGATAACAGGAGTAAACAATGGCTGACGAAGAACAGACCATCGTGGACGGTCAGGACGGTGGGCAGGCACCAAAGAAGGGGCCCAGCAAGCTCATACTGTTCGGCGGGATCGGCGTGGTCGCGATAGTGATCGGCATCGTACTGGCGTTGTTCGTGATCTCGCCCATGACCTCCGGCGGCGGTGACCAGGCCGCAAGTGAACCGGCTGCCGACCAAAGCACGGCCGGCGGACATGGTGAATCCGGCGGCGGCGATCACGGTGGCAGTCATGGCGGCAGCGCTGCCGCGGCTGCCAGGGGGAATATCTACTCGATCGACAACATCATTGTCAACCCGGCCGGAACGGGCGGGTCACGGTTTCTTTCGACATCCATCAGTTTCGAACTGAAGTCGAACCAACTGGTCAAGGATTTCGAATCGAGGGATGCCGTCATTCGCGATGCCCTGATCACTATTCTGTCCTCGAAGACAGTGACCCAACTGACCAACCCCAAGCAGCGTGAGATTACGCGGTATCAGATTCGCAAGCGAGTGGCACAACTGCTGAATACTGAGGATATCGAGGGAGTCTACTACACGGACTTCGTGTTGCAATAGGACTGACAACAGCGAGGGTATGACGTGGCAAAGATTCTGTCACAGGACGAGATTGATGCACTGTTGACAACGGTGTCATCGGGCGATCACCACGACTCCGAAGAGAGTATCGAGGATGAGAAGCTCCGATCGATCGTTGCCTACGACTTCAAGCACCCCAACCGGGTGTCCAAGGACCAGATCCGGACGCTCGAGAACATGCACGACAACTTCGCCGGGCATTACGGATCGACCCTGTCGGCGGTGCTGCGCTCGATCGTCGATGTCGATCTGGTCTCGGTTGACCAGATAACCTATTCCGAGTTCATCATGTCGCTGGTGACACCCTCGTGCACGTTCACGCTCAAGGCGCCGCCACTGGACGGGCTGTCGCTGGTTGATTTCAACCCGACCTTGACATTCTCGCTGATTGACCGCGTTTTCGGCGGCCATGGCAAAATTCTGGAGTCGGAGCGGGAGCTGACAGGTATTGAGCGTTCGGTGCTCGGGCGCATGGTCAACAAGCTGTATCGCGATCTGGAACACGCATGGGAGCATATCGTCCCTGTCGACATCGAACAGGTGTCGTTCGACAACAACCCGCAGTTCATCCAGATCGTCCCGCCCGGCGAGACCGTGGTGGTTGTGTCGTTCCAGGTGAAGATGTTCCAGACGACGGGGCTGCTGACGATCTGCTACCCCTACGTAGCCCTGGAGCCGGTGATCACTAAGTTGTCGGCGCAGAACTGGATCGACGCTACCAAGAAAAAAAGCGAAGGGCGCGACCGGAGTGTCAATGAGCGAAATGTGAAGCTGGTTGTGGCGGAGGTATCGGCCGAGTTGTCACGGGAGGCAATCAGGATGCGCGATTTCCTCTCATTGAGGAAAGGCGACGTGATTCCCAGCATGCGACGCATCAACGAGCCTATGGTGGTATCAGTGAACGAGAAGAGAAAGTATCTGGCGCACCCCGGTTTGTCAGGGAAGCACCGGGCGGTCCAGATCATTCAAGAGTGTGATCAGAGAGCCAAGGAGAGCTGACGAATGAGCGACGAAGAGAAGATGGATCTTCCCGAGGACGAGCAGTCATCTGACCAGCAGGCGGCCGGGCCATCGGATGCGGCCGGCGATGAGCCTGAGATGCCAAATGAGGGCCAGGCGGCCGATGAGGCTCCTGACGCCGATGCGGCAGACTCTCAGCAGCAGAGTGACGATGAGGCCGCGCTCGCGGCGGCGGTCGCCGCCGAGGGAGACATGGCCGAGGATCCGGACAAGGTGGTCAATGAGGACGATGTCCCCGAGGAGGACGCCGAGGCGGCCATGCTGGCTATGCTCGAGGAGTTGCCCCAGGAGGACTCGAGCACTCCGCCGGATGACATCGATTTCGGTGGCACCAGCGTCTCGGAGGCGAAATTCCAGCAGCTTTCACAGCCGGCCGGTTCGGGCGAAGCGCGCAGCATTGAGATGCTGCTCGACGTGAGCCTGCCGATTTCGATCGAGCTGGGACGAACGCGCATGGCGATAGCCGACATTCTGGCCCTTGGTCCGGGATCGGTGGTCGAGCTGAACAAGCTCGCCGGCGAGCCGGTGGACCTGATGGTCAATCAGAAGATCGTGGCCAAGGGCGAGGTGGTTGTCATTGACGAAAACTTCGGAGTGCGCATCACGCAGTTGGTGACGCCCGAGGAAAGGCTGAAGATCCTTGGCGAAAACTAACAGACCAAGTCGCCGTGCCCTGGTGATGACGGTGGTGGTCATTGTCGCCGCCCTGATCGGGCTGACGGCAGTGGATATTGCGCCCGGCAAACACCGGGCCGCCGACGTTGAGGCCTCGCTGCTGATGCCGGGCGATGCCACCGCGCCGACGGCATCGAAGCCGGCCGGCACACCGACCGAAGCCCTGACCGGCAGCGCCTGGCCATCGATCATCAAAATGATCAGCGCCCTGTGCCTGGTGGTGCTGGCCATATACGGCAGCATCTGGCTGCTCAAGAGACTGACCACACGGGGCCGGCGGGGCGGACGACAAGGATTGCTGGAGGTGATCGAGACCGCGTACCTGGGGCCGAAACGGTCCGTGTCGCTGGTGCGGGTGGCCGGTAAGTCGGTCCTGATCGGTACCACCGACAACCAGATCTCCATGCTGACCGAGTTGAGCGAGGCAGAGACAACAGCGGTCATGAGTGAACCACCAGCAGAGGCCGGCGATGAGGCCTTTCGTGACCTGTTATCGGTGGCCACTCGCAAAATGAAGAGCTTGACGATGGGCAAACGACGGGCGGCCCTGCAAGAATAGCCTGTCACACTAACGCTGTGGCCGAGAGGTCACAGCCTGTGCGAGCAACATTGGACGTTGCCGCGACAAGGTGAATATTGGATATGAAACGCCTTATCAGACTGATCGGTCTGACGGTGCTGCTTCTGACGGTGCTCAGCGCCGTAGCCGGCGCCCAGACCATGCCGAAGATCTCAGTTGAGGTCGGGCAGACAGAGGATCCCTCGGATCTTTCAACCACCCTGCAAATCATCATCCTGATGACGGTGCTGTCGCTGGCGCCCGCCATCCTGATCATGACCACCTCCTTCGTGCGCATGGCGGTCGTGCTGTCGTTTCTGCGTCACGCTATGGGTACGCACCAGATGCCACCCAACCAGTTACTGGTGGCGCTGGCACTGATCCTGACGTTCTTCGTCATGTCGCCGGTGCTCAACCAGGCCTACAACGACGGGGTCAAGCCGTACCTCGACGAGCAGATCGACGGGGAAGAGGCATACCGCAAGACAGTAGAACCCTTCCGCAAGTTCATGCTGGCGCAGACCAGAGAGAAGGACCTGGCGCTGTTTGTCGGCATTGCCGGGCTGGATCAGCCCAACAACGCTGAGGAGGTACCGCTGCAAGTGCTTGTGCCGGGTTTCGTGATCAGTGAGCTGCGGACCGCCTTCCAGATCGCATTCGTGCTGTTCGTCCCCTTTCTGGTCATTGACATGGTGGTTGCCTCGGTGCTGATGTCGATGGGCATGATGATGCTCCCGCCGATTATCGTCTCGCTGCCGTTCAAGATTCTGCTGTTCGTGCTGGTCGACGGCTGGTACCTGGTGGTGAAGTCGCTCGTGGAATCCTTCAAGATGTAGTTCAAAGGAGAGGATAATGACTCCGCAGATGGTTGTGACGATTGGGCGCGAGGCCCTGATGACGACACTGATGGTGGCCGGGCCGATGCTGCTGTTCGCACTGGTGGTCGGGTTGCTGATATCGATCTTTCAGGCGGTCACCCAGATCAACGAAATGACGCTGACCTTCGTCCCGAAGATTCTGGCCGTGGCGCTGGCCCTGCTGATCTTCCTGCCCTGGATGATCAATCGCCTGACGGATTTCACCAATCACCTGGTGGACATGATCCCGATGCTCGTCGGGTAGAACGCCATGAGGGCCGTCTTTCCATTAATAGGGGCAATTGAACGAATTTCCACCATTGGCTGGTAAACTTTTCCGCACGGACCGGGAGCACTTGCCCCCGGCTGTCTCACCCATTTCGTAACACCCTGTCGTTTAGCCGCTTCCCGCGTATCGATATCCCGTTTCAGACTGGCACACAATTTGAAACAGTAAAGAGACGATTGACCCGAATTGTAAGGAATGGATGCCTTGTTCGAGTTTCTGACCTTCACCGCTGCCAAGCTGCAAACCCTGATGCTGGTCATCATGCGCGGCTCCGGACTTCTGATTCTGGCGCCGATCATCGGCTCGCGTCAGGTGCCGGTGCTGGTGCGGGTCGGACTGCTGCTGGTGCTGGCGCTGGTGCTGGTGCCGGTGGTGGGCGAGACGACCGCCATCGCGAACTCAACAGCCGAGCTGACGGTGCTGGCGCTCAAGGAGATCCTCGTGGGTGTGCTGATCGGGCTGTTTTTCATCTTCATCTTCTTTGCAGCCAAGGTGGCCGGCGGTCTGGTGGGATACCAGATCGGCTTTGCTATCGCGGTACAGCTCGACCCGACCTCCGGTGATCAGGTTTCGCTGATCGGCCGCTTCTGGGATTTGATGGCCTCTTTGATCTTCATCGCCATCAGCGGGCATCACCTGATCATTCGCGCGTTCGCGGACAGTTATCTGGCCATTCCCCCAGGCGTGGTTGTTATGAACGGCTCGGTGGGGGAGATGGTGATGAAATACTCAGCGTATGTTTTTGTGCTGGCTCTCAAGATGGCCGCCCCGGTGCTGGTGACGCTGTTTCTGACGGATGTCGCGCTGGGCACGGTGGCGAAGACCATGCCGACGATGAACGTGTTCTTTGTCGGCTTCCCCGTCAAGATCGGCGTGGGCCTGCTGACGATTGCCCTCGCCCTGCCGCTGTTCTCCTATGTGCTGGAGCGGGCGGTTGACTTCCTCGACGGCGAACTGCGAACCATGATGCTGGCAATGGGCCAGGTCTGAAAGGTGCATTGTGGCTGACCGGGACTTTCAGGAAAGAACAGAGAAGGCAACTCCCAGGCGAAGAGAGAAAGCCCGCGATGAAGGCAAGGTCGCCAAGTCGCAGGAGCTGAACGCCGCCGCGATCATCACCCTGGGGTTCCTGACGCTGTACATGGTCGGTCCGTCGCTGACCAGTCAGGTCTGGGGATACATGAGTTACATGTTCTCCAACGCACCTGCCATAGCCGCCAGCGATCCCACGTTCGTAAGCATCTTCCAGGGAAGCATGTTCAAGTTTTTCAGTATGCTGCTGCCGGTGTTCGCGATCCTGACGGCGGTGGCGTTCGGTGTGAACGTGGCCCAGGTGGGGTTCAAGATCAGTTCGAAGGCAATGGAGCCGAAGTTCGAAAAGCTCAATGTGATCACCGGGGCCAAGCGGTTGTTCTCGATGCGCTCGCTGGTGCAGCTTCTTCGCGACACCCTCAAGCTGATCATCATTGCGACGGTCGCCTATTTCTCTCTCAAGAGCGAGTTCCCCTCGTTCTTCCTGCTGGCGGACATGAATACAACCCAGATCGCGGGGACAATGGGCACACTGGCGGTGACGCTGGCGCTGAAGATCGGGGGGGCGTACCTGGCCATTGCCTTCCTGGACTTCCTGTATCAGCGCTACGAGTTCGAGAAGTCGATCCGCATGTCCAAACAGGAAATCAAAGAAGAGCACAAGGACACCGAGGGCAATCCCCAGCTCAAGGGACGGCTTCGCCAGGTCCAGCGCCAGATGTCGCAGGGCCGCATGATGAAGGCCGTCCCCAAGGCTGATGTCGTGATCAAGAACCCGACACACCTGGCGGTGGCACTCAAGTATGACCCGACCGAGGGAACTGCGCCGATCGTGCTGGCCAAGGGCGAGCGGCTCGTGGCGCAGAGAATCATCCAGATTGCCGAGGCGCATGACATCCCGGTGATTGAGGACAAGCCACTGGCTCGCGCGCTGTTCAAGATGTGCGAGGTAGGCCAGATGGTGCCCGCGAATCTCTACCGTGCGGTTGCCGAAGTGCTGGCCTACGTCTACCGCCTCAAAGGGAAGGTGATCAAGTAGTATGGCACCAACCCAGAACAAGACTATCCTTGAGCTGATCATGGCGCGGGCCGACATTCTGCTGGGCCTGGCAGTGGTGGGTGTTATCGGCGTACTGGTTATTCCGATCCCGACCTCGCTGCTGGACTTCGCGCTGGCGTTCAACATCACGTTCTCGCTGGTGGTGCTGCTGACCACGCTGTATGTGCGGCAGCCGCTCGATTTGTCGGTCTTTCCGGGAATGCTGCTGATTTTGACGCTGATGCGCCTGGCGCTCAACGTCGCCTCCACGAGGATGATCCTTCACCAGGCGTACGCCGGTGAGGTGATCAACTCGTTCGGCAATTTCGTGGTGCAGGGCAATTACGTCGTCGGCTTCATCGTGTTCGTCATCCTGGTCATTATCCAGTTTGTGGTGATCACGAAGGGCGCCGGCCGTATCTCCGAAGTGGCGGCCCGTTTCACGCTGGACGCCATGCCGGGCAAGCAGATGGCGATCGACGCCGATCTGAATGCAGGGATCATTTCCGAAAACGAGGCAAGGGAACGTCGGCAGACGATCGCCCGCGAAGCAGACTTCTACGGTGCGATGGACGGTGCCTCCAAGTTCGTTCGCGGCGACGCCATTGCCGGCATCCTGATTACGCTGATCAACGTGATCGGCGGCCTGATTATCGGTATCGCCATCAAGGATATGGTGCTGACGGACGCGCTTCGGACCTACTCGCTGCTGTCGATCGGTGACGGTTTGGTGACCCAGATTCCGGCTCTGCTGGTGTCGACGGCCTCGGGCATCATCGTCACGAGGGCGGCCTCCGAGGCCGACATGGGAACTGACTTGACCCACCAGTTGACCCGCCAGCCGCGTGCCATTCTCGTGGCCGCACTGGTGCTGTTCCTGTTCGGTTTCCTGCCGGGTATGCCGACCACCACGTTTCTGTTTCTCGGCCTGGCTATCGGCGGTGTGGCCCTGATGGCGCGCGAAGCTACCAGGCGCAAGGCGCAGGCCGAACAGCAGCAGCATCGTCGCCAACAAGAGAAGGCCGCCGAGCCGGTAGAGCGCCCCGAAGACATGCTGAAGGTTGATACGATCAGCCTCGAGATCGGCTACGGGTTGATCCCGCTGGTTGATGTCAAGCAGGGGGGAGATGTGCTCAACCGGGTGACGCTGATTCGCAAGCAACTGGCCGGAGAACTGGGAATCATGATGCCGCCGGTGCGCATCCGCGACAATGTGCAGCTCAAACCGAATGAATATGCGATCAAGGTAAAGGGGGTAAGGGTGGCCTCGTTCGAACTCATGCTGGATCATGTGCTGGCGATCAACCCGGGATTTGTGGAGGAGCGGCTCGAAGGTTTTGACACCACGGATCCGGCTTTCGGTCTGAAGGCGACCTGGATCATCCCGAATATCAAGGAGATCGCGGAGGCCAGGGGCTTCACGGTCGTGGAACCGGCGGCCGTGCTGGCAACGCATCTGACCGAGGTTATTCGCAATGCGGCGCCGGAGATTCTGTCGCGTCAGGACGTGCAGAACCTGCTGAACCATCTCAAGGAAGATTATCCGGTACTGGTCGAGCAACTGGTGCCGGAGGTGGTCCCGCTGGGCACGTTGCAGAAGGTGCTGCAGTCGCTGCTGGGCGAGCGGGTGCCGATCCGTGACCTGGGAACGATCCTGGAGACGGTGGCAGACTATATCGCTGCTACCAGAGAGACCGATGTTCTTGCCGAGTATGCCCGGATGGCACTGAAGCGGCAGATCACGGAAATGTACAAAGATGCAGAGGGCAAAATGAGTGTATTCACAATAGATCCCACCGTTGAACAGGCGCTCTCCGACGCTGTCCAGAACACCAAACAGGGGCTCATGCTGGTCGTCGATCCGGCTATGGCCGAACGTTTACTGGAAGCGATCGGAAAGCAGGCTGAGGTGCAGCAGAACCAGGGTCTGCCGCCGGTCTGTCTGTGTTCGCCGAACATCCGCCTGGCACTCAGGCGGTTGGTCGAGGCGAGGTACGCCGACCTGTCGGTGATCTCCTACAACGAGATCATGCCGGATGTGGAGGTGGTATCAACGGGAATGGTGAGGTTGAACCATGATAGTTAAGTCATTTCGCGCCAGCTCCGCAGTGCGGGCGCTGAAGAAAGTGCGCGAGGAAATGGGGCAGGAGGCCATCGTGCTCAAGACGCGCCAGATCCGTCTGAAGACGGGCGGTACGGCGGTCGAGATCACGGCCTGTATCGAAAAGCCGACCGTAGGCGTCGCCTCCAGGGTGCTGGCTGCCAACCGGGCCGGCGGCATGAAGACTGCCGAAGCTGTGGCAGTGGCGACCGAACAGGTCAAGGTGCCGCCGACAAAGAACCGTATCCGGGAGTTTGTGCCGGAGCGGGTGGTAACCGACCGCGAGGAAGCCTCGCGCCTGCTTGGTCATGATCCCATGGATGACGTGGATGACCGTGCGGCAGCAGTCGACAGCCGGGCGACCCGTCAGAACGAAGAACCCGCCGCCGGGAGGCCTGTCGGAGATGCTTCGGGCCGTGTCGCAGACAAGCAGGAATCACCGCCGGCGACGCAGAAGACCAGGACCGTGGACCGAGCGGGCATAGTGAAACAGGCGGCGGCGAAACTGGCAGCCGCGATGAAGCCCAGGCCGCAGGCAGCCGAGCAAGCAGGGACAACGAATGAGACGGCTGCCCCCGAAAAGCCAGCTGAGCCGAAACCAGTGCCGGCTGAGCCGATCGCTGGATCGCCGGAAGCGGCGGTCACGGATGCGGCGGCTACTCCCGAAGAGACGGCGGTTGTGCAACCGGCCGAATCGGATGGCACGGCGTCGACAGCAATCTCGCGCCCCCTGGGCGCGAATGATGTCGATCATCAGACGATTGCCTCGGCCATCTCCGCGAAGCTGATGGAGACGATTACCGAACGCATTGCCGGTCTGGAGACACGCCTGGAGAGGATGCAGGAGACGGGGGTGCCAACGACGGCGAAGCCCCGTAACCCGCGGCGGGAGGCGATTGACGACGTGTGCAATCGTCTGATGGCTGCCGACGTGCCGGAGGTGTTCGTTCGCTCATTCGCCAAAGAGCTGAGTGCGGCTACGGAAGACGAGGAGGACAGCGACGTGATGGCACAGGCGCACAGGCTGCTGACAGCGCGCCTGGCACAGATGATGGTGCCGCATTTCGATTTTGTAGCCGGGGACCGGCTCGTGTTTGTCGGTCCGGCGGGGGCAGGGAAGTCCTCGGTGATGGGCAAGCTGGCGTTTCGTCTGGCGATCAAGGAGAAGATGAAAGTGAACCTGGCGACACTGGACACCCAGAAGATGGCTGCTCATGAGGAGATTGCCAGCTACGCCGATGTCCTGGGGGTACCGCTGGAAGAGGTGCCTTCGGCTTCCAATGGCAACGGCACGCGCAAGCGTCGCAGCGGCTGGCTGGATGTCGACAGCGAGAACGATCAGGAGGTTTCGGACGACGACTCCTCGGAAAAGGAGCCGGTACGGTTTATCGATACGCCGGCGCTGCCGAGCGACGAGGCGGCTTTCGAAGCTCTGTGTGCGCGCGTGGCCTCGGTCAGGCCGACCAACTGTTTTGCAGTCTTTTCGGCGCTCACGCGCTCGGCCGATATCCTGAGAATGGCCGAGAGGCTCAGGAAGCTGTCGCCCTCGCACACGATCGTGACGATGCTGGATGTGACCTCGTGTCGCGGCACTGTGATTGCGGCGGCGCAGGCCTTGTCGACCAAGGTGGCGTTCGTATGTAACGCACCGGCGGGTAAAGGGCAGTTGCTCACGCCGGATCCGGACAGGATCGCGCGGTTGCTGCTGAATACGGGGGTGGACCTTGGCTAACAGAATTACGCTTCGACGCGCCGGTGAGGGTGCAGTGGACCTGTCCCGGCCGCGCCTGATCGGCTTCATGTCCGGCAAGGGCGGGGTGGGCAAGTCGGTTCTGGCATTCAACATGGCTCACACACTGGCCCAGCGGCGCTTCCGGGTCTTGCTCGTTGACTGCGATTTCGGCACGGGCAATCTACATATCCTGGCCAACCACCACTGCTACTACGGTATCCAGGAGTTCGCCGAGAAGAAGCTGTCGCTTCGCGAGGCCGTGACCGGTCTGACAGACAACCTCGATCTGCTGGCTGCGATTCCCTCGCGGATCAGTCTGTACACCTATGACATTCGGGGGTGCGTCGACATGGTGCACCGTCTGCGGGAACAGGGACGGCACTACGATCTGGTACTGATGGATCACGGTTCGGGGCGATCGGATGCCGCGACGGCGATGGCGCACGCCTCGGACATGACCGTGATGGTGGTGGTGCCGGAGTTGCTCTCGATATCAGATGCCTACGGGTTGTACCGTTACCTGCACGACACTGATGCGAGTATTGACTGCCGGTTGCTGCTGAATCGTCTGAAATCGCGTGATGAAGGGCAGTACGTATTTGACAAGCTAACGGCGATGGCAGACCGTTTTGTCGGGTCCTCGCCGCGTTCTCTGGGCTATGTCCGTGAGGACGAAATCGTGAGCCACGCCGTGGCGACACAGCGACCCTTGTCTGAAATCAACGATAAATCGCCTGTATTGCAAGCACTTAGGATAGCCGGAATGGGGCTGACGACAGGGCCGGCGCCCTCGGGAGGGCACCTGTCGACGGGCGAGTCAGAGGTTAACAGAATCCCGGCCGCGGCCGATATAAGGGAATAGTATACAAATGGTTAGGACGATTAAAGTCGAACCGAGAAGAACGCGCCGCCCGGTGGGCGCGTCCGACGAGAGTATTGATAAGACGCCTGTCAGCCCGGCTGTGCGGCGGGCCCGAAGAAGCAGTGCGACGCAGGCCGATTGGAATCGTTACCAGCGTGACCCCAGCCCGGAGTTGAGGCAGAAGCTTCTCAAGCAGTATCTGCCGCTGGTGCGAAATGTGGCCTCGCGCATGGCCATGGGTTTTCCCCGCTCGGTGGAGTTGTCTGACCTTATCAACACGGGTGTCATCGGACTGACCGAGGCGTTTGCGAATTTCGATCCCGATCGCGGGGTGAAGTTCGAGACATACGCGGTGCCGCGAATTCGCGGTGCGATACTGGACGAGCTGCGGGCGCTTGACTGGGTACCGCGATCGACCCGCGCCAAGTCGCGGGAGATCGATCGGGCCTTCTCCTCGCTGGAGCACGAGCTGGGTCGACCGCCGGAGAAGACGGAATTGGCAAAGAAACTGAATATCAGCATGGGCGAACTGTACTGCGCCCTGGACGACGTCACTGGTACGAACATCCTGTCGCTGGACGAGGTGATCTACCGTGAGGATGACAATCGCCAGGTGCCGCGAATTGAGACGGTCATAGATCGAACGACCTCCAGCGTGCTGGGGGATATTGAGAAGGGTGAACTGCGCTCGTTCCTGGTGGTGGCGATGGATCGGCTGACCGACCAGGAGAAGCTGGTGATCGCCCTGTACTACTACGAGGAGCTGACACTCAAGGAGATCGGCGAGGTGATGTCGATTTCTGAATCGCGGGTATCGCAGATTCATACCCGGGCGGTGATCAAGCTTCGCGGTATGGTCAGGGAGAAGTTCGCCTTAACAGGTTAGAGAATGCGTGAAAGGGTGTGTTAT
The DNA here is from genome assembly GCA_964627305.1 of uncultured Ignavibacteriales bacterium. Lineage (GTDB taxonomy): Bacteria > Zixibacteria > MSB-5A5 > GN15 > FEB-12 > WJKG01. The sequence continues at coordinate 76,646 of CAZVHP010000001.1, forward strand.
GGCCGACAGCATTCGCAATGTGGACGGCGTCCGAACACCCGACAACTTGAAATCGGTGGTGCGCTCCAAGGAGGACCGGGAAGAGAAGCCGTTTGAGGAATTTCTCAAGGACTCCGGCAAGGACAAACAGGAAGACCAACCAGAGCAGGCGCCAGTCGAGGACAAACTGATTCTGAGCGACAGAGAAGGTTCGGAGAAGGATGAGAAGGATGGTGACAACGATTCCACAAAACGAGCGGCGAGCAGTGCCGATGATGATGATGAAGATTCGGCACGAGGAATCGATATAGTCGCCTGAAGCCAACGAGGGAGAAAAATGGAGTTTTCACCTGACATGATGATGGACATAGCGCTGAACGCGGTCGGTTACGTGGCGGCGGGGGCGCTGTCGGTGGTGATTTATGTTCTGTTCACGGGGAGGGGTCGGCGCGCCGATGTGAGTACTCACGCACCCTCGGGTTCGACAGCCGCTGAGTCGGCGCGCGCGGGTGCAGTCGACGACGGTGGTCGTTCGGTTGAGTTCGTGCGCTTGAGCCAGCAGCGCACCGAGGCGGCGAGGCCGGCCTACCTGGAGCACCGGCGAAACCGGGTGGAGGTGATCGGCCGGGCGCGCCGGATGCTTGATGACGGTGTTCCGACGGAGCAGATCAAGAAGTCGCTGCCGATATCGGATGCCGAACTGGCCCTTTTGATCTACGAAAACGATTGATTCAGACTGGAGTGTAAACATGCCCGATGACAGCCCCTTCTTTCTAACCAAGATTGAATGCCCGGTCTGCAAGACGATAAACGAGTTCGAGACCGTCAAGGTTGGCAGTTATCTTGAGGATGGTCGCGACACGGACTTCTGTCCGAAGAACATTCAGTGGCGGTTTCCTCGTTATCAGTCGTACAATCCGCTGGCATTTTTCACCGTAACGTGTTCGAACTGCTACTACACCCGAGAGTTCAGCAACGCGTTTCGCGACTGGCAGAAGGACAACAACTTCCGCACTTATCGCCTGAAGACGATCAAGGAACGTCACCTGGAAGAGTTGGCGGCGCCGGATTCGATTATCAAAGAGCTGGCGAACCACATGGATCTCACTCGCTTTCCCAACGAGACAGCGATCATCAAGCTGCACCTGGCGGTGTTCGACGAGCTGCTGAATGACCGGTTCAAGTCGCTTGATCTGGGGCGTTTCTACTTGCGGATCGGCTGGGTCTTCCGCGACATGGAGTCGGGGGAGAACCCCTCCAACCAGACCCTCAAGGCGATTCTGGCCGAGATCGACAGCAAGTACCGCATGATAGCGGACTCGTTCACGAGCTGTACGGAGCGGATCAACGTGCTGGCGTCGCATATCGACGCGCATTTCGCGACCGAGGAGTTGTCGGCGGATATGAAGTCGCGAATGCTGCCGTACCGGGAGAGGTTCAACGCGCGGCTGGATGAGCTGGCGACAGACGTCCAACAGGCGCGTCAGAAGTATCAGGATTTCGACGAGCTGCTGACAGAATACAAGTCAGAGACGCTGGGCACGGACGTGGCCGGGCGCCAGACGTTCGGCAGTTATCCTTCGTTTACGGAGTTCCTGCTCCAGGCGAGAAAGCGCTGGGACGCCATAGTCACCAACGAACGGGAGGCGCTGGAGAAGGCGGTACACTACTACAAGAAGGCCTTTACGGACGGTTCGGGGATAGCACCCGGGAATCAGCAAATCCAGGTGTCGTACCTGATCGCGGAGCTCTCGCGGCGTATTGGTGACTATGACGGAGCTCGAGAGTATTTCAACAGCACGATCAAAAACGGGCAGGCATTTGTCCACCAATACCGCCACGATCGTTCCCGTACGGTGCTGGCGCGGAAGATTCTCGAGTTGGCGATCGAGCAGGGACGTGCAAACCTGGCCGCATTGAAAGCGGTCTCATAACATCACGGGAGTGACGGCGTGCAGCTTCCTATTGGCCGGCTTTCAGAGCCGCTGACGCTCTGGGAAAAAATTGAAGTAACCATACTCGAGAACAAGAAGTTCGGGCGGTACCTGTTTCGAATCGAGGACATCGTTTCCGATGGACTGGTGGTCTCGGAGCTGAGGTTTCTCGGCGGCGAGATCCGCCTGCGAAACAACGCCCAGGTGACGATAGGTTTCACGCGCAAAGATGCCGCGTACGAGGGGTACAGCGTGATCACTCGCTGGCGCGGCAGTCGGGATGATCGTTTCCTGCTGACGATACCGAAGACCGTGCACCGGGTACAGCGTCGGCAGTACGTACGGATCGAGATTACTGGTAAGGCGGCGGTTGTTCAGGTCGATGACGCTATCGAGCAGCTTCAGCAGGAGCAGGACGTGCCGTGGACGGAGTGCTCGACGGTCGATCTCTCCGGCGGCGGGGTTCTGATTCGTTCACAGCGTGAATTCTCCGGGGGAGATCTGCTGCTGATTCATCTGCCGTTGCTGGAGGAGGCGGAGCTGCCTTCGCTGATACTGGGGACGATCAAGCGGGTATTCTCCGGAGAAGAGTGCTACCTCGCGGGCGTGGAGTTTCTGACCGGAGAGCAGGCAGCCAAAGACAGCAGGGCCAGGCTGTTGATCGAGATGCTTCAGGAGATGCGGTTCTTTGACGAAGTGGCCCAGGACAAGCTGGTGAATTTTGTATTTCAGAAGCAGATAGAACTGCGTCAGAAAGGACTGCTGTAGGGATGAAGCTGCTTTCACGCAGATTGCTGCGGCCCCGCCACACGGTGCAGAAGCCTGAAGAGACGGTGTCTGCGGCGGCAAAGATCGCGCAGACAAAGGAACAGGGAGTCGACACCAAAGAACACGCCCGCAATGTGCGGCAATTCGGGGTGCAAGTGCTGACACCAGTAGTCAGCGATACGGATCCAGACAGTCAGGTAATTGACAGGGTTGGTGCAGACACGATCGAGACACGGGAGGCAAGCGCATTGTTTGGGTGGGGACGGAAGAAGAAAGATGACCCGATGCCGCAGGTTGATGAGAAGCAAGCAGCGTCGGTACGCACGATCGGCTCGGAACTGGTGAGTGAGCCGGAGGAGATCGACGAAGACTTCGTGCCGGAACCGCCGGTACCCGAAGAGGAGCGGGTGGTCGAGAACGACAGTCGGAGTCGGGTGCGTGAGAACGGGTTGGAAAGGGCAACGCCTGAGAAACGGGAGGCCACGCTGGCGGCAGATTCTGAAGATGCAGGGGGCGGGGTGTTGCCCTCGCAACTGTTCTTTGAAGGGGTATCCGATCCAGTGCCGCTGGAGGATGATGAATCAGAGGAGGGGGAAGTGGCCTCGGATAGCGAGGGCAGCACAGATGCTGAGAAGGTGGCCGAGCCGACGCCGTCTGAGCAGGATGAGCCGGCGACGCAGCCGGAACCGGAGCGAGCGCGGCTCGACCAGATGCAGTCCGCTGGCAGCGATGCGAGCGAAGACGCGGTAAGCGGCGAAGATGAGACTGAAGATGACATGGACGATGATACTGAAGACGGACCCGATGAAGAGACTAGCGCGGGAGTGATTGGTGACGGCGATCCGACTGGCACCGATTCGACCGAGGCGGATTCGTGCGGCACAGATGACGAAGAACTTGGGAGGCGTGATATGACAGCACGCGATACGGGGCCGGTTGCCGAGCAGACGGGCCCGGAGACAGATCTTTCAGAGCAGGCGCAGGGCGCGATCATGGCGATTGAGGGTAGCGAGGCGCACACTCTGAGCGCCAGTCATGGCCTGCCGGTGCGGCGCCGTCACAGCCGGAAGAGATCAATGCGGGCGGTCTCGCGGCCCGCAGATGGTGCGGAATCGTCGCCCATCGATGTTGACAGCCTGGCGCAGACGACGGTTGACATGGACTGGCCGGATCGTCGACAGTCACTTCGGCTGCGCATGAGCCGACTGGCGGGATTCGTTCGGCTGCCGCAGCCGCTTGAGGATGATGTGTACCTTTCGGACCTGCCGTGGCGCGCCTCGGCAACGATCAATTTCTCTGCCGGCGGCGCGATGATGGAATGCGACGAAGAGTTCGCAACTGGCGATCTGGTGATGATTCATGTTGATATGGGGGATCTGTTCTTCCCGCCGTTTGCCGTAGCGCGCGTGAGTCATGTACAGAAGACTGAGAATGGTCGCTACTGCACGGGGTTGATGTTCATTACGGATGAAGACAAGCAGGAGTTACTGCCCGCCGAGACGGTCACGCGGCTGCCCGGTGAGGTGTTTGAGTATGGAACCAGTCGGTCTCGACAGATCGAGACGACCATTGCCGCATGGAAGCGGCAATCACTGTCTTTGGTGAGCCAGGAGGAAAGCAAATGAGAACCAGGTACGAGAAACGTCATAGCCACAGTCAGGGCGCTCGCACCGAGACGACGGTTGGTAAGCCGTTCAAGATGGAGCGGGATGAGGACAATCGCAGATTCGTGCGGTTGGATATCTCGGCTCCGGTGGCGATGTACCATCTGAAGGATGGTGACCAGCCACTCACACCGCTGGAGCACGCTGAGTACATGGAGGCGATGCTGTTGAACATTTCGGCCGGCGGTGTTCTGGTTGAGCTGGAACGCGAGTTGACACCCGGTGATGTGGTTTGCATGCGGTTCACGCTTCAGGATGTGGAAGCAATCGACCACGTCCTGGGGCTGGTGAAGCGTTGTGACCGCGACGAGGATGTGTTTCTGGCCGGAGTGGAGTTCACCTCGCGGGAGCACCTCGCTGACATTCTGTCCGGAGCGGACATGGAGATGCTGCCGGAGCAGGCATGCAGTTTCCATGAGCGGGCGCAACTGGTATTGGAGAAGTATGTGCAATCGGAAGCATAAACGGGATGTTGGGCGCCTCTGGTGGCTGATGCTGCCGGTCGTCGCGGCGCTGGTGTTTGCGCTGTTGCAGGTGGCGGAGTCGGCCCAGGAACGAGTCCTGTTGCTCAAGGTAGTACAGGGTGATCCGGCATGGTCGGATGCCAGCGTTGAGAAGCAGTTGCACCAGATACTCAGCCGCAATCAGCGTCTGCGGGTGCTGCCGGCCCGGCCGATCTATGACGATCAGCCGCCTTTCCCCGAGGATCTGTACAACGCGGATTCATTGATGCACTGGGGGCTTGAAATCGGCGGGCGATACCTGATGGTGGTTGTGGTCGACAAGACACGGCTGGAGCGCCGCAAGAGCTTCAGCCTGCCGCTGATCATGCACATGTATCAGACGTATGGGGTGATCTCGGGCGAGCTGCGCCTGATGGACCTGATCCGGGGCAGGATGCTTGCCTCGGAGCCGTTTGAGGTGAAGATAAAAGGATCGCGAGTCCTGCAGCAGACATTTGATGACGACCGGGGTGATCCCTCGCTGCACATGACAGCGATGCAGAAGACACAGTTGTTCGAAGAGCTGCAGCAAAAAGCCTCGCTGCTGCTGGTGGAGCGGCTGCAGGAGCTGACCGGGGTGTAAGTGTGAACACGCGGACGAAAAAGCGGGCCGGGCGGGCAACGGATCCGGAGCAGTTGTGGCAGGTGCTGCAACTGGTGTCACAGACGGCCGACGCGCTGCGCGGCGGACCACCGGAGGAGGCGACGTTCGTGGAGTTGCTTCGGCGTGTCGGCGAAGTGATCGCGTTCGACGGGGCTACGCTGTACCTGATCGATCATCGCAATGAGCGTCTCAAGAAGTTTGCGGGTATTGGTCGGACGGTGGAGTTGCTGAGTTTTCTGTCCCTGGACAAGGGCGACGGCCTGTCGGGATGGACCGCCAATAACCGGAAACCGATCGTGCTTTCGGAGCGCAGCAGTGTTTCCAGTTTCGACCCGAGCAGCGACTATGCGACTTTTGTCTCGGTGCCGCTGTTGTCGTGTGATGACGTGATCGGCGTGTTGAACCTGGGCTGTGACAGGCCGGGCGCGATATCGGAGACGGAGATGACGCTGCTGAGCATTGTGGCAGACCAGATGGCCCTGGCTCTGGAGCGCAATGACAGTCTGGTGCGCCTGGAACTGTCGCAGAAGCTACTGGCCGAATCCGGGCAGGTACGGCCGGACGATCGTCCGACACTGGACGATTTGCGTGAGACGGCCGAGTTGTTGGCTCTGGCGAGTAACGAGATCAACAACGCGCTGAGCGTGATTGTGGGCAATATCAATTGCCTGGTTCAGGAACGGGTGGCGGCGACCCAGAAATCTCTGGCGCGGTTGCGACGCATGGAGAGCGCCGCCCTTCGGATCGGAAAGATGAATAGCAAGCTGCATCGGCTGGGAGTTCTGGCAGCAGCCATGGAGCAAGCAAACGGGGAGGCTGATGTAACGTGAGCACCTTCGATACTATTGATGCTATCATGTCCGGACGGACGGAAAGTGCCGGTGCGGAATCGGGCACCAATGAGATGGAAGCGGCGCTGGACCAGCTTCGCGTAGGAGCGTTCCGTTTCGACAAGGGCGGTACTTTGCAGTCGTGGAACAAGACCGCCGAGCGCATATTCGGGCTGAATCCTCAGGACCCGGCCAGCGACCGGACGGTAGCGCGGCTCGACACGCTGCTGGACAGTGGCCTGGCCCATCGCTGGGATGATTTGGTTCGAAACAGGGGGAGGTTCATCCGTCGTGGTCTGGAGTGCACGAATATGTATGGTCAGGCAATGTGTGTGACGATGGCTGGGCGGGTGGTCCAGAGCGATGAGAATGCCGACCCGGAGTTCATTGGCTACGTGTTCGATGTCCATGACTTGTCCGGAGACGGAACAGAGCAGCACATCGCGGCTGAGCGGCTGGGGGTTCTGGCGGATGTATCGGTGGCGCTGACGTCGTCGCTCGAACTCAATCAGATCCTGCGCATCATCCTGACGGGCGCAACCGCCTCGCAGGGGCTGGGGTTCAACCGGGCCTTCCTGTTCCTGTATGACCAGCAGAGCAATTCCTTGCAGGGACACCTTGCGGTGGGGCCATCCTCGGCTGAGGAAGCGGGGAGCATCTGGGCGAACCTGGAATCGAAGCGGCTGTCTCTGGGGCAGCTGCTGGAGGGCAACAGCGGGTTGCTGCCACAAAGCCCTGATCCGTTGACAGAGCACATTCGACACCTGAACCTGAGCCTTGACGATGAATCGCGGATCAGCCAGGTGTGCCGATCGCGCCAGTGGGCCAATCTTCAGAAGGAATCGGCGCTCGATGAGATAACGGTGGGGCTGTTGCGAAAACTGGGGACCTCGCAGACCGCGCTGGTTCCGATGGTGAGCAAGGGGAACCTTCAGGGGCTGATCATGGCGGATAACCTGATTACCTTGCGGGTCATTTCTGATGATGATGTGCGCATGTTGCAGATCCTGGCCAACAACGCGGCGGTAGCCATGGAGCGGGCGCGGCTGTATGACCAGCAGTTGGAGCGTGCTCAGGAGCTGGAGAAGGCCAATCAGTTGCTGAAGGAGTCGCAGGAGCAGATAATCAAGATTGAGAAGATGTCGGTGATTGGTGAGTTGACTTCGGCGGTGGCGCACGAGCTTCGCAATCCGCTCACCGTTATCGGAGGCTTCGCCAACCTGATGCTCAAGGACAGTCCCTCGGAGATCCAGCAGGAGTACCTGAGCATCATTGCCAACGAGACGCGCCGCACCGAAGACGTTCTGACGCACCTGCTGGAGTTTCACCGGGACAGCCAGCGTGGCAAAGTGGCATTCGATTTCAACGAGCTGGCGTCGCGGAGCCTTGGCCTGCTGGCGGGGCGGCTCAGCCGTCCGCACCTCGGAATTGAGCTTAGCTGTCACAGTGAGCCTCTTTGGGTGTTCGGGAATCCTGATCAGTTGTCCCACGCGGCATATCAACTCTATCATCTGGTGGTCGAGGAACTGTTGCCCCCGGGGAAGGCTGAAGCGAGGACCGAACAGCACGGCGACCTGACGGCGCTGGTGATCAAGCTGATTTGCCCTCTGGAGGGTCGGGATGCACTAATGAGGAAGCTTCGGCAGATGTTTTCGGAGCACCGCCCCTCGACCCGTCTGACCATGTTGGTGGCCGAGGAGACGATTCGCTATCACGGGGGGAATTTCGGTTGCTCGTTCACCGAGGATGGTATGCCCTCGCTGTATATAGAGCTGCCGTCGAGGCAGAAGGAGGTGGCCGGTGTCTGAGCGCATTCTGGTGATAGACGATGACGCCATGATCCGCCGTCTCTACGCTTACGAGCTGTCGCGGTCAGGCTGGGAGGTCGATTCGTTCGCGTCCGGGGCTGAGGCGCTGGCGACGGTTGGCCCAGAGAGCCACGCGGTGGCGGTAGTGGATATCGAGATGCCGGAGATGTCCGGTTTCGATGTCATGCATCATTTGCGAGAACTCGCTCCGGGCATGCCGATAATTCTCAACACGGCGTATGCAACATACAAGGATGATTTCCAGAGCTGGCTGGCCGATGCCTATGTGGTGAAGTCATCCGATATCGAGCCGTTGCGCAGGAAAATCATTGAATTGACGAGGAAAGCGTGACAGAACACCCCAATGACCGACAGGGCGATATCGACCTGGTCGAACAGGCGGACGCACTCAATGAAGAGGTGAAAAGCCTGGCGTTGAACCTGGCGATCTATCTCGCCCGGGCCAAGTCCTCATCGGAGGAGATCAACCGTCTGGAGCCGGAGTTTATCCAACTGGTCAATGGAACGGTCAAGGCTGTTCAGGAGCTGGGGGTGCTGATTAATGCCGCCCGGAGCAAGGAGACGATGGTTTTCGACATCCCCTCAGGCGGACGGACGGGACCGGACCGGATGGAGACCAGGCTCCGTACGATTCTGGACCAGTGTGCCAGGATCATGGCCAGTCTGGGTGAGAAGTTCGAGCCCCGGCACATGTCGTAGACGGGTCCGGGTGCTGTTCAGAAAGTGCTAAGCCCTGTCGATACTATTTGATAAGAGGGATCGGGTCTTTCGGGCAGGCTTATCAGAAATCCTGATTTCTCTCGTCGGTCATTTCGAAAACAGGACACCAAACAGGTGGAGTAATAATGTCTGTTAGCGGCTTGGAAAACTTATCCCACATGGCCCGAAAGCGAGGCAGACCGTTCCGGGTTCTCATTGTCGATGATGAGAAATGGGTCAGAGATGTGTTTCGCGATTTCTGCCAGTTGACGGGTGCCTTTGAAGTTGAGATGGCCGAAAGCGGCGAGGATGCGCTCAAGAAAGTCAACGGCGGGAGTTACGACTTGATCACGCTCGATCTGATAATGCCGGAGATGTCGGGGCTTGAGGTACTGTCGGAGATAAAGAAGGTGACACCTGGCGTACCGGTGATGATTGTGACCGGCAACGCCACCGAGAAGCTGGTCCGGGAGGCCGGGTTGATGGGGGCCTGTCGGGTGATGTACAAGCCCGTGATGCTTGAGAAGTTTATTGCCGAGCTGGCCTCGACGCTGGACCGTTAGGACCTGTCGGAATCGGCACGGCCGTTTGTAATGAGCAGACACCAGGAATCGGCAGAGGGTACAAGTGAAATGAAGAGTTCTGTTTCGGTATTGATTGTCGACGATGAGCAGATGATGCGAAACCTTCTGGAGAAGATTCTGATCCGGGAAGGGTACAAGATTCTTAGTGCAGAGAACGGTGCGGAGGCGCTGGAGATCCTGCAGTTGCAGAGTGTGGATATAGTTATCTCTGATATCAAGATGCCGCGGATGAACGGATTCGACCTGCTGAAAGTGCTCAAGGAAGAGCACCCGGATATCGGGGTGATCATGATGACGGCCTACGGAGATACCTACACGGTCAAGGATGCTCTCTTGCTGGGAGCGGATGAGTACATCACCAAGCCCTTCAAGAGCCATGAGATTTCGCTGGTGGTCGAACGGGCCTACTGGCGGCTGGTATCGGCGGGCAAAGTGCAGAGTGAATCACCATAACCTGGGGAAGTATGGCGACCTCCACTGACAGCGGCAAGTTGACACGCAAACGGGTTCGGGTGATGGTAGCCCCGGACAAGTTGACGGCCAAAGTTGTCCTGGCCCGGCCGGAAGCAAAGGAGCCGGGCTACACTCGCGAGGAAATCGTCGAGGCGCTCAAGGCAGCGAGGGTCAGTTTCGGGATTGACGAGGAGGCCGTCGGCGCCGCTATTGAGGGGGGTGTCTGGGATGAACCGATCGTCGTTGCTCAGGGGACGCCGTTCAAGAAGGGCGCCGATACGCAGTTTGAGTACCTGTTCGAAACTGATCCGACGCATGGTCCTACCGAGGGGGAGGATGGCCGGATTGACTACCGGCAGGTCACGCTGATTCAGAATGTCGCCAAGGGGGATGTGCTGGCTCGTCGGACTCCGCCGACTGATGGCGAGGACGGGATGGGGGTCAATGGCGAGATTCTAAAAGCGCCGCGCGGTCGTGATCTGGAGTTCAAGTACGGCGACAATACGATGGTCAGTGAGGACGGACTGGAGCTTCTGGCCAAGCTTGACGGCACGGTGGTGATGACTCACGGCAAGGTGTCGGTCAAGGATGTGATGAGCGTTGACAGCGACCTTGATTTCAATGTCGGGAATATCGAGACGGCCGGCTCGATTCGCATCAGCGGGAACGTCAAGACCGGGTTTGCGATCAAGGCGCAGGGCAATATCGAAATCGGGGGCAATGTTGAGGATGCAACGGTCGAAGCCGGTGGCAGTGTGCTGGTCAAAGGGGGGTTTTTCGGGAGCGGTGACGGGATCATCAAATCGCAGGGTGATGTCGTCATCAAGTATGCCGAGAGTCAGCGGATCGTTTGTGGCGGCCGGGTGACGGTTGGGGGGGAGCTGCTCAATTGCCGGGTGATCGCTCGGGACAAGGTGCTGGTGAAGGGAAAGAAGGGCAAGATTGTTGGCGGCGAGGTGACTGCCGGCAAGGAAGTCAGATGTGCCGTGATCGGCTCAGAGGCGGCTACCCCGACGAAGGTCAAGATAGCGCTGGACGAGGAGCTGATGCGGCAATATGACGAGGTGCGGCAGGAATCTGAGCGTCTGGAAGCCGACAGCAAGCGGGTGAAGCAGCGGCTGTACGAATTGTACAAGATACAGATGAGCGGCAAGCTGCCGTCGCAGGCCGAGGAAGCTCTCAAGAAGCTGGAGGAGTTTCAGCGCAATGTCCCTCAGGCGCTGGAGGCGCTCAAGAAGAAGAAACTGGAGCTTGACAAGAAGCTGGAGAAGTTCAAGGACGCCTGCGTCATCATTGACGAGAAGATCTTCCCGGGTGTCCAGGTGTACTTCGGCATCGTGTACCGCGAGATGGCTGAGGAGAAAGAGCGCTGCAAGCTGGTGCTGGACGGGAACCAGGTGTTCATGACCCGTCATGGCGGCGATACTGCGGAAGACTGAGCATCTGATCGGGCAAAAAGCCCTTGATGAACGATATCCCCCCGACTATATTCCCCGAACATGTTCCGGCCCGTTGAGGGTTTTACGTTTCTGTGATGCGGAGAGGTGGCCGAGCGGTTGAAGGCGCACGCCTGGAAAGTGTGTATAGGCAACCCCTATCCAGGGTTCGAATCCCTGCCTCTCCGCCATTCTATGCTTGTTGTTGTGGTTGTGCTGCAGCAGGTTGCGGGTGCAGTCCCGAGGGTGCCGGGTTGTATTCCGCGGTATCACGGGATAAGGGGTGTCATGATGAAACCGTATGATCATTGTTAGGCCTTCAAGCCAGGGGAAGAAGACGTGAAGGATATCATCAGGCAGATTCCGATCCTTGGAGACGTGGCCAGACGGATCTATGGGAGGTTGTTAGCTCGCACAAGAGAGCGGAAGCCGTTTCCCGGCTCAGCTGCGTATTGGGAGAGGCGGTACACGGACGGTGGCAACTCCGGGGTGGGTTCATATGGGCTTTTTGCGGAGTTCAAAGCAGATGTGCTCAACGGTTTTGTCGCGACGCATCATGTGCAGACCGTAATCGATTTCGGGTGTGGAGACGGCAACCAACTCAGTCTTGCGAAGTACCCGGCGTACCTTGGATTTGACGTTAGCAGCACCGCGATTTCGCAGTGCCGGGAACGATTCAAGTCAGACACACACAAGTCGTTCCGCCTCATGAGTGAATACAAGGGAGAAACCGCGGACCTCGCGCTGTCACTGGACGTGATCTATCACCTGGTGGAAGACAGTGTCTTTGAACATTACATGGGGACGCTGTTTGGGGCCTCCAATCGATACGTGATCATCTATGCAAGCGACACTGATGACAACCGGGGTTATGAGGGAACGCACGTTAGACATCGCAAGTTCACACGGTGGGTACAGGAGAATCTGCCGAATTGGAGTTTGGTGGAGCATCTACCAAATCGGTATCCGTATCGCGGGGATTATCGGAAGGGCTCATTTGCTGAGTTCTTCATCTACCAGAAGGCCTAACCAAGCGCTCTCCAGTCAGGCCATCGTTCCGATCCACGCCCCCGCGTGGGGGGCGAGAAGAAGCAGAGGGCAGCCCACCGTCAGGGGGCGGATGGGGCGCTCAGACATTCAGGCAACGGTGCTCTACGCTCATTTTGTGCCGGATCATCTGGCTGAGGCGGTGAACCGGATCACGTTGGAATAGGATCCGCGGAGTGCCGGGCCAGCTGCACTCTCGGCAGTCAGAGAGCGCGAAGAGGCACTCGCCGGTTGACGCCCCCCCATACACCTCGCTGAGATTGGACCCGGTGGGAATAACCGCCGACATGTCCAACGAAAGAACTACCGAATTGCGAACGGGTGCTTGAGGTTGATAATCGTGCACTCGTCTGCCATGGCGGCATTTCGGTCCCATTCCAACAAAAAACGTGACAAATGACTCCAGAATCCTATATTGGTGGTGAACTTCGAACCCTACAGCCAGTACTCGTTACCGCCGCCTGAACGGATATCGTCTCATGCCAAAGATTCGCCAAGGAGTAAAGATCATGCGTGTCAACGTTACTTGTGGTCTGATGCTACTGGGGCTGATTTCGGTAGCTTTTGCTGCCGATCCTCCCAGCAGTTTCGATTTGCGGAACTACAGCGGACAGAACTACGTCACGTCAGTAAAGAATCAGCAAGGGGGGACCTGCTGGACCCATGGTGCGATGGCCGCCATGGAGGGGAACCTGCTCATGTCGGGCGCCTGGACGAACCACGGCGACACCGGTGAGCCGAATTTGGCCGAGTATCATCTTGACTGGTGGAACGGTTTCAACCAGCACAACAACGATGACATCAGTCCGCCGACCGGTCATGGCCTGATTGTGCACGAAGGGGGGGATTATCTGGTTACCGCGTCGTATCTGGCACGAGGTGAAGGTGCCGTGCGCGACATTGATGGTCAGTCGTATGAATTCCCTCCGCCGCGGTCGGATACGAGCTGGCATTACTACTATGCGCGTCACATTGAGTGGTATACGGCGGGTTCTTCGCTGGAGCGGATTAACCTGATCAAAGAGAAGATCATGGAACACGGCGTCATGGGCACGTGCATGTGTGTCGGCAGTTACTGGTGGGGGAATATACACTATCAGCCGCCGTCGAGCAGTGAGGAGCCTAACCATGCTATAGCTATTGTTGGCTGGGACGACAACAAGTATACCCAGGCTCCGCAGCGGGGTGCCTGGTTGTGTAAGAACAGCTGGGGTACCAACTGGGGCAGCAACGGCTATTTCTGGATTTCGTACTACGACAAGCATGCGACGAAGAATGCCGAAATGGGGGCGATTTCCTTTATCGATGTGGAGCCGATGCAGTACGACCGTGTCTATTACCATGATTATCATGGCTGGCGAGACACGCGCACTGATGTCAGCGAGGCGTTCAACGTCTTCACGGCTATTGGTGGTGAATTGATCAAGGCTGTCAGTTTCTACACGGCTGCTGACAGTGTCGACTATACGATCCGCATTTATGACACGTTCGAGGGCGGGCAGTTGTCGGATCAACTGGCTGTCCAGAGCGGTTTTATGGAGTTCACGGGATTCCATACGGTTGATCTGGATGAGCCGGTAAAGACGACGGGGGGCGATGAGTTCTATGTGTATGTCGAGTTGTCGCATGGTGGTCATCCGTTCGATCGTACGTCCGAGGTGCCGGTGCTGCTCGGCGCCGACTACCGGGTGGAGGTGCCCTCATCGGCGAGTCCGGGCGAGAGTTATTACTATTCCGGCGGAGAGTGGCTGGATCTATACGAGGACAACCATACGGCGAATTTCTGTATGAAGGCGCTGACGGAAGTGATCCTGAGGATGGATGCGGATGTCAGGTACGGCATGGTGCCGCTGGAGGTCAATTTCGAAGGGTGGGCGAAACATCCGGTTTCGTCCTGGACCTGGGATTTCGGAGACGGTGATTCGGCGTATGCGCAAAACTGCTATCATGAGTTCACCGAACGCGGTCTGTATGACATCACGTTGAAGGCTGACATGGCATCCGATACTTTCTCCATGACTTCGTTGAGATTCATCGTGGCTCTGGCCGACACGCTGAAGCCGGCGAATGCCAACGGGTCGCCGGGGCAGCAGGTGGAGGTGGTTGTCAACGGTTTGAACACCTGCCCGATTCGATATCTCATGATTCCCGTGGAGTATCCCGGCGACTTGATGCTGACGTTCAACGGCTTCAGTACGGAAGGGTGTCGCACGGAGTATTTCGCTGAGCAGGATTACCTGCATTGGGATGCGTTTTTCCGACGCGCCACCATACGGCTCAAGACTTCCGATGACGGTTCGCAACCGGAGTTGCCGCCCGGCGAGGGACCGTTGATCAAGCTCTTGTTCACCATCAGTGGCAGCGCGCAATCGGGGCAGACAGCATCGGTCATTCTCGATGGTTACTCGACGTCTCAGGACTACCTGCCGCGTTGGGAGGGGTCGCTGGTCGACTTCACCTTTGCGAGTACGACCGGGTTGATCGGGCTGGGCTGTTGTAACGGAATTCGGGGCAATATTGACGGTGATCCGGAGGAGACGGTTAACATTCAGGATTTGACGTTCTTCGTTGCCTATCAGTTCTCCGGAGGACCTTCGCCCGATTGTCTTGAGGAAGCCGACGTCAACGGCGACGGGGATATCAATGTCTCCGATCTGACCTATCTGGTTGCGTATCTGTTCAGCGGTGGTCCGCCGCCGGCCGACTGTCCGTAGCCGACTGCCGATTATTGAGATTTCGACATTACGCAAGGGCCGCCTTCAGGCGGCCCTTTGCTGTTGTCCCGGAATCAGTTAACGACTAAAAGGCAAAAGAACAGGGCCGGATGGAAGAAGAAGAGCAAAACATCCGGCCCTAAGAAGCTATAACCAGCTATAACCGATGACAAGGAGGCACATCGCATTACAGCCCGGTAACACGATAATAACGTAAATCTTACAGAAAAAGCCAAGTCAAATTTTGCAGGACTCACAATGACGCAGAATCGGCGATGGCGCATATCGCGGTGAAGGTGCCGGTCGGTTTGGGTGTCTGCGCCTGAAGGTGGTTTATTGTCTTGACGATTCTTCGATTCGCTCTATCTTACTGATGATACAGGACCTTACAGCCAAACGGTGGTCCCCGGTCCGCCATGTCTTCTCCTGCGCCCGCATGATGTGACGACCAAGATTACGAATCAGCATTGAACACAAAGATAGTCCTGCTCACAAGAGAGGCTGGTTAAGCGCATATGTCCCACAGATCAAGGTTACGGTTTGAACGCGCATTGCTGGGGAGTCTGGCAATGGCGTGTCTGTTTTTCATCTCGGCTACTGCTCAGGCCGAGCAAATCACACAGGATTACTCGTTCGCCCCACCGCTGGTCAGTTCGCAGGTGGTCGATGGGCAGTTTTATGACCGGGTCACGATTGAGGGGCTGACCAATGGCGGGCAGACGGGTGAGCCATCGCTGCCGCAACAGGGGGCGTATCTGCTGATTCCGTATCAACACGAGGTGACTTCGGTCAGGGTGGAGCCATCGTTGCCGGTGCTGGTGGGGGAGAAGCTCTTCCTTGAGCCGGTCAGCCAGCCTTTCCCGTTGAGTTCGCCGCCGGGGACGCGCAGTGCTGTCGAGCCGGATCCGGCTGTGTATGGCAGTGCCGATCCTTTCCCGGCGGAGCCGTTTGAGCGAATCGGAGTCCAATATTTTCGAGGGTTCCCCTACCTGGTGTTGAAGCTTCGCCCGGTGCAGTATCAGCCGCAGTCGGGCAATGTGTATTACTATCCGCGCCTGACGGTGGTGGTGGAAACTGAGCAAGTTGGGAAGGCAAGCCCCATGCTTCGCGGGCTGGAGCGGGACTTTGAGAGGATCTCTCGAAAGGTGGACAATGCTGAGCAGTTGATGACATACAGCTCCGCCCGTAAGTCGGACAGGTCGTTATACCGGATGCTGATTATCACGACCTCGGATATGGCCGGCGCCTTCCAGCCGCTCAAGGACTACCACGATACGGCGGGAGTGGGGGCCGAGATTCACACGATTGACATGATCGGTAGTAATGACCCGACTGCGGTTCGCAGCTACATTGCCGATCGCTACTGGAATGATGGTATTGACTACGTGTTGATCGGGGCCGACGATGACCTGATTCCGGCGATTGATTTGTATGTGGAGTCATGGTCCGGTGGGAGTGTCGAGTACAACATGCCCGGCGATTTGTATTTCGGTTGTCTTGACGGAACGTGGAACTACGACGGTGATTCCTACTGGGGCGAGCCGACTGATGGAGAAGGCGGATGGGATGTGGATCTGGTCGCCGAAGTGTTTGTCGGGCGGGCCAGTGCGGACAACGTGACGGAAGCAACACGGTTTGTGAACAAGACACTGCAGTACTACGCGGACACCAGTTCGTATCTTGGTAAGGTGCTGATGTGTGGGGAGCACCTGGGGTTTGGTGGGGCATCCGAGTACGCCGGCGGTTCACTCGACGAACTGGTCGACGGCAGTAGTGCGCACGGGTACACGACGGTGGGGCTCCCCTCGGATGTATACCGAATCGATCGGCTGTATGACCGTGACTGGCCGAACAACAACTGGCCGACATCGGAAGTCATCAACCGGATCAACTCCAATATCCACATCATCAACCACTTCGGCCATGGGAATGTGAGCTGGGCGCTGAAGATGACTGGCAGTGCGGCGTCTTCACAACTGACCAACGACGGCCTGTGCTTCATCTATTCGCAGGCATGCATCTCCGGACGCTTCGACAACTATGACTGCTGGGCCGAGGCCGCCAATGTCAAGACCGACGCAGGCGCTTTTGCTGTGATCATGAACGCCCGCTATGGCTGGGGATCTTCGGGGAGCACCGATGGTCCATCGCAGCGTTTCAACCGTGAGTTCTGGGATGCGATGTTCAACAGAACGGAGGGGATGATTTCGCTGGGAGAAGCCAATCAGGATTCCAAGGAAGACAACCTGTATCGCATCAATGAGAGCTGTATGCGCTGGTGCTACTATGAGCTTAACCTGTTTGGTGATCCGGCTTTGGTTCTCAAGGGAATCCGCTCCTGTGCCGAGGATGGTCTCGCTGACAGCGACGGAGATGGTTACTGCGATCCCTTTGACAACTGCCCGAATCTTGCGAATGAGGATCAGCTTGACAGCGATGGTGATTTCATCGGTGATGCCTGCGACGACTGCCCCTATGATCCTCAGAACGACACCGACGCCGATGGGGTCTGCGGAGATGTCGACAATTGTCCGACGGTGTACAATCCCGATCAGGCAGATTCTGATGGCGACGGGGTTGGCGATGCCTGCGATGTGTGTGACGGGCATGATGATCTGGCCGATGCCGATCATGACGGTATCCCTGACGGCTGCGACAATTGTCCAACGGTACCGAATCCAGCTCAGGCGGATCTCGATGGAGATGGTGTTGGTGACGACTGTGACAACTGTGTCCTCGTCCACAATCCGGATCAGGCCGACGAAGACAATGACGGTGTGGGAGATCTTTGTGACTGGTGTCCGGGGCATCCGGATCATGTGAACAGCGACTCTGATGCCTGGCCGGACGGTTGCGATAACTGCCCGTATGTTTACAATCCCGACCAGAAGGATACCGATGGTGACGGAGTGGGTGATGTCTGTGACAATTGTCCGGATCATCCGAATCCCGACCAGGCCGATGAGGACAACGACGGTATCGGGGATGTGTGTGACATTTTCTGTGGTGACATTAACGGTGATTTGCAGGGACCGAATATCCACGACCTGACGTATATGGTAGCCTACCTGTTCCAGGGTGGGCCTCCGCCTCCGGATGTGCAGAAGGCTGACATCAACGGTGTCCCGGGGCAGGTGAATGTTGTCGATTTGAACTACCTGGTGGCTTATCTGTTTGCCAGTGGACCGGCACCGTCGTGTCCGTGACGACGTGATGTGGAGTTCGGGCTGACCGGCTGAGATAACCGGGCAGTAGATGTTTCGTGGCGCGAGTATCGATCAGACGGTACTCGCGCTGTTTTCTGGTGACCCGGGCCGGTGGAGACGGGCCTATGCCGACTGCGGGGGCGATCCTGAGGGTGGGGAGCTATCCAGCCGTGGCACGGCCATATCCGAGGCGAGGCTGCGTAAGTCGGCGCCACTCGGGCGCTGGAAGACGCGGAGTTCGAAGAGGGGGACTACGGCGAGCAGGTGATCAAAGATGTCAGCTTGTATGGCCTCATAGAAGGCCCAGCGCTGGTCTTTGCAGAAGACATAGACCTCGATCGGCAGGCCGTGTTCGGTTGGCTGGAGATGCCGTACGAGGAAGGTCATGTCCGTGTGCACCATCGGATGGTTGCGCAGGTAGGCCGCCACATAAGCGCGGAAGGTTCCGATGTTGGTCAGGCGGCGGCCGTTGATCAGTTCCTTGGTATCGACCTGGTGTCTCTCGTTGAAGTCGCGCAGCTCCTGAAGCTTGATTTCGATGTAATCGCGAATCCGCTGAAAGCGCCGGAACCGCTTAAGCATATCCTCGGTGCAGAACTTGATCGACTGCATGTCGATGTAGATTGAGCGCTTGATGCGGCGTCCGCCGGACTCCTCCATGCCGCGCCAGTTCTTGAAGGAGTTGGAGATGAGGGCATAGGACGGAATGGTGGTTATCGTCTTGTCCCAGTTCTGTACCTTGACGGTGTGCAGGGTTACATCGATCACGGTCCCATCGGCGCCGTACTGCGGCATCTCGATCCAGTCGCCGATTCGAACCATATCGTTGTTGGACAGTTGAACGCTGGCGACGAGGCCGAGAATCGAATCCTTAAATACGAGAATGATCACCGCTGTCATGGCCCCCAGACCACCCAGCAGGTAGAGCGGAGATTTGTTGATCAGCATGGAGATGATGATGATAGCGCCGATGATCCAGACGATTATCTGGACAACCTGTATATAGCCCTTGATTGGCCGGTTGCGGGCGCTCTCGAATGTCTGGTAGATGTCCACAACGGCCCGCAGGAGACCGTTGATGACGCCGATGCCGATGACGATCATGTAAATGCTCGCGAATCGCTCGATTTCGCTCTGGATCGGGGGAAACAGTCCGGCGGTGTTCGAGATGACGATAGCGGGAGCAAGGTGCGCAGCCCGGGAGAACACCTTGCGGTGCAGCAGGGCGTCATCCCAGGTTGATTTGGTCCGCTCGACGATACGGTGAATGACAACCAGGAGAACGCGGTGTATTATCAGGTAGGCCAGCCAGGCGCCAAGCAGAACAGCGAGTGCCAGAGAAAGCCAACTGGCGGTCTCGGCACCAGTGCTGGGTAGTCCCCGATCCTGAAACCACTGGATGAGCTGCTCATTCATGTAGGACAGATACCTCCATACGGGCGTTGTCTGAACGCATCATATATAGTGCGCTGACTGGTTGTGGGCAACCCCAAAAGCGGCGGACGGGCGTTCGCGCGAGAAGAGTGTGAGGTGTCCGGGGAAAGGGTGCGAAGGCCACCGAGTTACCTGATGCGGTCAATCCTGGCGGTTCGGGCTATTGGGGCAGGAAGAAGCGGGCGACATAGTCTTTCATGCGATCGGGCAGTTCCAGTCGGTCGATTTGTTCACGCGACGATACGGTAGTGATGATATCTGGTTCCCTGCCGTTTCTGACCTTCTCGGCCCAGTCGGCATCGAGCAGCAGTTGCTGACCGAGGGCGACCAGTTCGACCCCGTCGTTCAGGACTCTCAGGGCCTGATGCGGGTGGCGAATTCCGCCCACACCGATGACGGGCACTTCTTTGGGCAGCGCGTCGCGGATCATTTTGGTGGGATGAGTATTGCTGTCTGCGGTGTACAGGCCTTTGCCGTATTCCCAACTGGATACATGCACGATATCGACACCCAGCGGCAAGAGAGCCAGCAGCAGTTTGATGGCTTCCTCGGTGGTGTAGCCATCGGGGTGCTCTTCTTCCGGAGAGATGCGATACGCAATCGGGTATTCGTTACCGACGCGAGCGCGCACGGCTCTGATGACCTCACAGGCGAAGCGGCAGCGGTTCTCGAGTGTCTGCGTACCCCAGCGGTCCGTCCGCCTGTTGGTGTATGGCGAGAAGAACTGCTGAAACAGGTAGGTGTTGGCACCGTGGATTTCGACGCCGGTGAATCCGGCTTTGTGAGCGCGTTCGGCAGCCGCGGCGAAGGCATCGATAAGCTCGACGATTTCGGTCTCGCTGAGCTGTTGAGGCAGCTCGGAGGTACCCCGCCGGTTTTTCACGGGCGAAGGGGCCAGTGGCGGGCGGTCCGTGAAGGCTTGTTTGGCGGCATTGCCGCCGTGGTGGATCTGGAGGAACGAGGCGGCGCCGGCCTCGTTGATGGCCCGTGCACAGCGGGCAAGGGAGTCAATCAGGCCATCGTGGTGGCAGCCGACCTGGCGTTCGAAAGCGTGGCCGGACTTGTGGACATAGCAGGCCGGCGTGATAATCAGGCTGATCCCGGCCTGGGCGCGGCGCCTGAGGTAGGCGATTTCCTGATCGGAGAAGGAACCGTCTTCTTCGCCGGCGGTAGTAGTCATAGGAGCCATGACCAAGCGATTGGAGAGCCTGATTTTGCCGCCGATATCTAAGGGTATGAACAGGGAATCCCAAGTCATAGGGCCAAAGTAGGGCAAGTGACGAAAAAATGCAAGGAACACGCGACACCAGTCTTGTATATTGTCGGTGAACTTTGAAGGATTGGTGTCGTTGATCAGGCAAGTAACGTGACAACCGATATGGCCACAAACCGAAGCAAGAATCCGAAACGCGTCGTCAGGAGCTGCTACGACGAGATCGCTGAACGATTTGAGCAGTTTGCGCTGAAGGTGCGTCAGGACGAACGTGACCGCTACACGCGATTGCTGCTGAATCGTCTGGACAAAGGCGCTCGTGTTCTGGAGTTGGGCTGCGGCAGCGGTCTGCCGACGACACGTGAGCTGGCGCGGCGATTCGATGTCACTGGTGTTGATCTTTCACCGGTTCAGATCGGGCGTGCCCGCGCCAACGTGCCCCGGGCCAGTTTTCTGTGTGCGGACATGACCGGGCTGCAGTTTGCACCGTTGTCATTCGATGCCGTCATTTCCTTCTATGCATTTTTCCACCTGCCGAGGACTCAGCAGCGGAAGCTCATCAACAAGATCAGCATGTGGCTGAAACCGGGCGGTTTGCTGGTGCTTACCATGGGGACGGTCGATACGCCGGCGTTGTTCGAGCAGTTGCTCGGGGCTGAGTCGTATGTCAGCAGCTACGACAGCGACACCAACAGGCAGATTGTGTCGTCGGCCGGATTTGAGCTTGTCAGCGCTCAGGAAGAGACGGCCGATGAATTCGGAGTGCCAGTGACGTTTCTGTGGGTGGTGGCCAGGCGGCCCCATCCGGAGGACTGAGCGCACCAGATTGTTGTTGGCGGTGTCCTGTACAGCTACCTTGACCGCAGGAAGACACGATTCACTCATGTATGATCGCAGGAGGTATTCATGCCGGATCAGTATTCGCGCGAAGATGCTCTGTCGCTTGACCTGACGTATATCGTCAATGGCCCCGGAGGTGCGGATCCGTTAATTTCCAGGGAGGAACTGGAAGCTCTTGCTCCGGCAGTCGTCAGTGAGCACCGTCGGCTGAACAATGGCGAGGGTGACTGCAGGGATGGGGAGACACCCATGCTGGGCTGGCTGAGGGTTCCTGAATCGATTAGTGAGGAGCATCTCGGGCGAATCAGCGACGCGGCCGCGCAACTGGCCGGCCAGATCGATGCCTATGTGTCGCTGGGGATCGGTGGCTCGTATCTTGGGATTGAGGCCACCGTCAGGGCGCTTACTCCGACGTATTTCAATCAGTTGTCTCGCCGGCAGCGTGGCGGAGCGCCCGAAATCTACTTCCTGGGGCAGAATGTGGACCCTGACTTCTATGTCGATACCATGCAGGTGCTTCAGGGCAAGCGGCTGGGGGTGAACGTGATATCAAAATCGGGGACAACGACAGAGACAGCGATTGCGTTTCGTTTGATCCGGGCGCACCTGGAGCAGACGGTGGGGAAGAAGGCAGCCGGTGAGTTGATCGTGGCCACTACTGATTCACAGAAGGGGGCGTTGCGGAAGCTTGCCGAGCAGAAGGGCTACAGGACGTTCGTGGTGCCGGATGATATTGGGGGACGGTTCTCGGTGCTTTCCGATGTCGGGCTGTTTGGACTGGCAGTGGCGGGGATCGACATACGCGAGTTTTCGGCAGGGTTCCGGGACATGAAGATTCGGACCGACACCGACGATTTCTGGAGCAACCCTGCCATGCTGCACGCAGCGGTGCGCTATCTGGCATGGACAAAGGGCAAGAAGATCGAGGTGGTGGCAACGAACTCCTCGCACCTGTATCAGCTCACGCGATGGATGGAGCAGTTGTTCCCTGAGAGCGAGGGGCATCGAGGTCACGGCATGTGGGTGTCACCGTCGATGTACTCGGAGAAGCTGCACGCCAACGGGCAGATGGTGCAGGACGGCGAGCGCAACATACTGGAGACGTTCCTGCGACTTGGACAGCATCGTGAGCAGGTGAGCATTCCGGGCGACGAGGACGACCTCGACGGTCTGAATTACCTGAGCGATGCTGGGCGGACAATGAATGATGTCAACCAGTTGGTCATCGATGGTCCCGCGTTTGCGCACTTCCAGGGCGGCGTGCCCAACATGACGGTGACGATTCCTCGTCGGACTGCTTATAGTGTGGGGCAGTTGTACTTCCTGATGGAGCGCTCAGTGGCGATCAGCGGCTATCTGATGGGACACAATCCGTTCACTCAGCCGGGTGTGGAGGCGTACAAGAAGGCCATGTTCGCTTTGGCCGGCAAGCCCGGTAGTGAATCGTTCGCCGAAAGGATGCGCGAGGCCACGGGGCAGATGACGCGGCTTGTTGTCTGATCGACAATTCGCTTTTGAGCAATGACTAAGCGGGCGGAGCCGTGGTTGACTCCGCCCGCTGTGTTCATGTCAGCATCTGCAGTAGGAGCGATTCGTTACGGGCATGCGGGTGGCGGCGGACCGCCGCTGAACAGGTATGCCACCAGGTACGTGACGTCCTGAACAGTTATGGACTCGCCGGGATCGCCGTCGACATTGGCCTCCTCCGGGCAGGGTGGCTGCGGCCCGCCCGTGAACAGGAAGGCGACCAGATAGGTGAGGTCCTGAACGTTGATCTGGTCGGCGGGATCACCATCGACATTACCCCTGATACCAACACAGCAACCCGGTTCCTCCTGATAGAAGGATTTGAAGGCGTAGGCGCGGCCGTCGGAACCGAACGTCACGCAGGCCATATTCGGGACACCGTCGCCGCTGATGTCACCAACGGCAATGTGCATGACGTCGCCGGCACAGCTGTACTGCCAGAGACCATCGCCGGTGAGGGGGTCGATCCAGTGCAATATCCGATCATCGGAACCGGCCAGAACATCGGGGATCCCGTCGCCGCTGATGTCATGGGCGAGGACGACATTGACCTCTCCGCCGCAGGAGTAAGTCCACAGTTCGGTCCCGGTAGGGCCGTCAAAGGCGCGGACAAAGGGACTCGATGAGCTTCCGCCGGTAATGAGATCATCGGCCTTGTCACCGTTGAGGTCACCATGCGACAGGCCGTACTCCGAAGTGAGCGGTACGGTTGCGCTCCAGAGCATGGTGTGCGTGGCACCGTCAACGACGACCACCTTGCTGTTGGTATACCTTGTGCCAATCGCTACGTCCGGAATACCGTCACCATTGGCGTCGAGTACTTCCACATGAGCGGCGTTGCCGATATCGGTATCATAGCTCCAGAGCAGGTCGCCGGTTGATCCCTCGAGGACGACCATTATAGGGGAGGAGCCGGTGATGACCGCGACCACATCGAGTGGTCCGATGCCGTCCATCTGGGCCACCTCGACTTCAAGGACGTCTCCGCTGTAGGTGTTGGACCATAGTTCCAGCCCGGTCGCGCCGCTGATGGCATAGAGGCTGTTGTCTTTGCTGCCGGCTATGACATCATCGGAGCCGTCGCCGTTGAGATCGGCGGAAGCCAGTCCTCTGCGGTAGACGTCATCGGTCATGGTGGTGAAAGTCCACATGATGCTGCCGTCGGACCCCCTGAGGGCTGTCACGGCCTCATCATAGCCACCTACGGCCACATCGCCGATGCCGTCACCGTCGAAATCGCCGATGGTCACCGCAAAGAGGTTGCTGGTGCCGCTCCAGTGCCACAGTTCGTCTCCTGTTTTGCCGTCGATCGCCCACAGGCGATCTCCCAGTGAGGCAACGACGACGACATCTTCGAACTCGTCGCCGTTTAAGTCCCCGACAGCGACGGCATTGCCATACTGGCCGAACTCAAACTCCCAGAGCAGTGGTGATTGGACCGTGCGGATGGCCCAGACGGTCTTTCCCGGGTCGGGCGGCCAGCCCACCGTTTCGGCCGTCCCTCCGGCAGTAATGTCGGTGATACCGTCATCATCGAAATCACCGACAGCAACGGCGGCGATGCGGCCGGCAACGGAGAAGTACCAGTCTTTGGTGCCATTCTCGGCATCGAGCACCTGCACCCGGTCATAGGTGGCGGCTACGACATTGAGTCGGCCATCACCGGTTACATCAGCGAAGGCGGCGCTGCGAACATATCCGGACAGGGTTTCGGAAGTGTACATGACGGTAGCGTCGGCCCCGTCGTACACATTGTAGAAGTAGCCGATGCCACCGTGGCCGACCAGCAGGTCGGGATCGCCGTCGCCATCGATATCATGGGCAAACAGGTAGATTTCGTTGTTGACGCCATCGCCGACGCCGAGGGTGTCTTCCCATTTCAAGGCACCGGTGAGGGCATCGCGACACTGCACGGCCATGGTTTCGTCGTTGTATTCGATGCCGAAGATGGCATCGAGCTGGCTGTCACCGTCGAAGTCATCGACAATGGTCCGCAGGGGGACGTAATTTGTGGCCAGTTGCCAGATGTCGGAACCGTCGACGCCATCCAGCACGCCCATGTAGTTAGTGTATCCGGCGAGGTACTCATGGGCATACAGGACGTCTCCGGTGAGGTCGCCGTCGACATCGGCAATGGCGACGCTGTTGATCCAGAGGCTGCCGATGTTGCGAACCCAGAGTGCAGTGCCTGTCTGGCCGTTGATGGCATGCACCTGGTCATCGAAGGAGCCGACGACGACATCCATGTAGGCATCGCCGTTGATATCGCCGACGTCGATAGCATTGTTGGAGGCGCCGATATAGTACTTCCAGATCTCGGAGCCGTCGATACCGTTGATGGCGTGGACGTAGCCATCGGGAGTTCCGGAGGCATTGTACGAGGCGCCGATGGCGACATCAGTGATGCCGTCGCCGTTGATATCACCGATGGCCATGACACGGGCGCCGTCCTGTAGCCAGTAGATCCACAGGGTATCGCCGGTTTTGCCATCGATGCCGAAGACCTGCGAGGGATCACCATAGTAATCCGGGTTGAATTCGGCGGCGATAACATCGGGGATGCCATCACCATTGAGCTCGGCCGTGGCAACGTGACCTACCCGGAGGTTGGAGTCGAAATACCACATTTCTTCGCCCCCGAGATTCTGGGCGAGGGCCATTCCGGCTGAGACCAGCAGAATCAGGCCTGCCATGAGGAACCATGCGGAGGTTCGAGGCATGAGCATTGATTTCATTTGAGCACCTCTCTTAGCTGGTGAGGAGTCGTGTGTATGATTCGTTTTCGTATGTACGTTTACGATCGTGCGGCACCGGTGCCCGGGTGGAGTATGTGGGGTTTGGAAAAGAGCAGGAACACCATAATCAGCAACCGCACTGGTAAGATATCGCAAACAGCCTGATGTGTCAAGGGAACAGACCCGGCCGTGGTGAATTGGGGCAATCAAGTGGTATGCCCCGAGGAGTTGTGTCCTCGGGGCATTGGAACTCGTTGATGGTACGAGACTGGAGAACCTTCATCAGACAGCTACGGCCGGTCGGATGTCGGATTCGATGTCGGAGATGGGTTGCAGGGCGAACTTGTCGACAAGGATGTTCAGCACGCTCTTGCCGATGAAGGCCGGGAGGGTGGGGCCAATCTTGATGTTCCTGATGCCCAGATGCAGCAGGGTCAGCAGGATGCAGACGGCCTTCTGTTCGTACCAGCTCAGGATGAGCGAGAGGGGGAGGTCGTTGACCTCGCAGTCGAAGGCCTCGGCGAGGGCGGAGGCGATCTTGATGGCGGAGTAGGCGTCGTTGCACTGGCCGACATCGAGCAGCCGCGGGATACCGTCGATGTCGCCGAACTGGAGCTTGTTGAAGCGGAACTTGCCGCAGGCGAGGGTCATGATGACGGCATCGTCGGGGACGGCCTGGGCGGCCTCGGTGTAGTAGTTGCGGCCGGACTTGGCGCCATCGCAGCCACCGATGAGGTAGAAATGCTTGATCTTGCCGGTCTTGACGGCATTGACCACCTTATCGGCCAGGCCGAGGACGGCGTTGTGACCGAAGCCGGTGTGGGTGTAGGCAGGTTCAGCGTCGGTCTGGAAGCCGGGCGCGGATTCGGCGGCGGTGATGAGCTCAGAGAAGTCGTGACCGTCGATGTGGCGCACCCCGGGCCACTGTACCAGACCGCAGGTGAACAGACGATCCTGATAGCTGTGGCGAGGTTTCTGGATGCAGTTGGTGGTCATGAGGATGGCGCCGGGGAACTGGTCAAACTCCTTGCGCTGGTCCTGCCATGCGCCGCCATAGTTGCCGACGAGGTGCTTGAACTTCCTCAGCTCCGGGTAGCCGTGGCAAGGGAGCATTTCGCCGTGGGTGTAGATGTTGATGCCTGTGCCCTCGGTCTGGACGAGCAGCTCGTGCAGGTCCTTCAGGTCGTGGCCGGAGACGAGGATGCACTTGCCGGCGATGGGGGTGGTGCGGACCCTGGTCGGTTCAGGATTGCCATAGGTTCCGGTGTTGGCGCGGTCGAGCATTTCCATGACCTTGAGGTTGATCTCGCCGACCTTGAGGGTCATGGCAAGGAGCTGGTCGGCGTCGGTGGGTTCTTCGGCGAGGAAGGCGAGAGCCTCGTGGAAGGAGTCATAGACGCTGTCGTCCTCGATGCCGAGCACGCGGGCGTGGTGGGCGTAGGCAGCGGTGCCCTTGAGGCCGTACATGACCAGTTCGGCCAATCCGGAGATGTCGGCGCCGAAGCGCTCCACCCGGGTCCAGGGGGAGAAGCGTTCGCCAAGGCGCTCGAGTTCGTCGATGTCGGTGGTAGTGAGCTGCCAGTCGTCGAAGAGGCGCGATTTGTCGGGCTTTGTGTTATCGTGCCGGCATTGTGTTTCATAGGTGTCGTTGAGGGACTGCATGAGTGTGGTGCCGGCGACGATCATGGGGGCGATGGTTTCGGGGTCAAAATTGACATTGGTGACGGTGGTGAAGAGCGACTCAGTCACGAAGTGTCCGGCCGGTCGCTTGTCCTTGTGCGATTGCGGCAGGCGGGAGGCATACCAGCCGATGCCTTTGCAGATGTGGATCAGCAGATCCTGCAGGGCGGCGGTTTCGGGGTCCTTGCCACAGACACCATGGCTGGTGCAGCCGGTCTCTTTGGCGGTTTGTTCGCACTGGTAGCAGAACATACTCATGGTGAATTCCTTTCCATGCTGATTATATTGTGAAGCTCACTGTCGTGGTTATCAGTGTTTCCTGTTCGGGCGTTCAGTTCGTTGATGTCGGAGGCGCCACGGGGGTGGTCCAGTTGGTGGACGATATCGAACAGTTGCAGATACATGGCTTTGGGGATGTCGTTGTGCCAGTAGCCGGCGATCATGGCGATGCCGGTCATTCCGACGAAGATGGCCACCACGACGGCCGCGACCGCTTTGGGCGCAACCCGGTGTCGTTTTGTCGGCAGGTGCACCTCAAGGCAGTTGGAGACAGGGCAACTGGCGACACAATTGAGGCAGGAGGTGCATTCATCGGAACGCACGCGAGTTATCTTATTGACGGCGATTCGGGAGGGGCAGGCGCGGGCGCATTTGCCGCAGTCGATGCAGGTCTGGCGGTCACGCGTGACGCGGGACGGGCTGATGAGTCCGATCAGACCGAGCAGGGCGCCATAGGGGCAGAGATAGCGACACCAGAATCCCCGGATCACCACTGAGAGAAGCATGAGTGAGCCGATGACGATCAGGGAGAAGCGCGAGATGTTGGCGAAGAAGTAGTACATTTTGATATCGGCCATGAGGTTGTAGGGCGAGTCAAGGAAGGCGCCGAGGGCGACGGTATCCATGGCGAAGAAGATGGCCCAGACGAAGAAGCCGAGTATGATGTACTTGAGGCTCCGCAGGGGGTAGTCGAGCCATCGCGGCATCGACAATCGCCTGCCGAAGATCTTCTCGCCAAGGTCGCCGAGGGTTTCGGATATGAGGCCGACGGGGCACAGCCACGAGCAGAAGGACTTGGCGAAGATGAGTGACATCAGCACGATGGCTGCGAAAATGACCATGCCGGCCGGGTGAAAGCTGTGAATGGTGCCGGTCAGGGCGAAATAGTACAGGCTCATCAGGGAGCTGATGGGCAGGAAGCCCTCGACGCCGGGTGGCCGCTCAACGAAGGTGCCGGTGCCGCCGGATTCGAGGTAGCCGACGAAGAAGTGGAACTCGACGCCGATCCATACGCACAGCAGGGCGAAGGCCACCTGTATGGCAAGGCGGAGCCGCTGCAGGCGCCGACCCTCGCGTTTGCGGGCTGCGATGGGCGTTGACAGGCCTTTTCGGGGCTTCGGCAGCGGCTGTATGTCGATCAGTTTCTTCATCCGGCACCAGTATCGTTACATGGACGCAAAGGCTCTTTGATTTAGGTCAAGTTGCAGGCGGGGGAGTCGATTTTCGTGTGCATACAGCGGATTGAGCAGCAGCTAAGGCTTGTTCCGGGGGCACGATTCTTGTAGTATGGGGCATGAGAAGTCTGGATCTGTTACATCAGTGTTATCTGTTTCGGGGGCTTGAGGATGCGGAGTTGACGGCGGTTGCTGAGATTGCCGTTATCAGAACAGTGGAGGAGGGGGAACTGCTGTTTTTCCAGGGGGATGTGGCGCGGGGGTTCTATGCTGTGCTGAGCGGGATGGTGCGGGTATTTAAGTCCTCACCGCAGGGGAGGGAGTATACGCTGCACCGGATTCCGGCCGGGCAGATCTTCGCTGAGGCGGCGATTTTCGATGGTGAGCATTATCCGGCCAATGCCGCCGCGGTGGAGCGTTCGACGGTGGCGTTCTTTCCTGCCGATCGTTTCCGCGCTCTGGTGGCGGGGTCACCGGTGTTGTCGTTGAAGATGATCGGGTCGCTCTCGCGGTTTGTGCGTGATTTCAATCAGCAGATAGAGGACCTTTCGCTCAAGGAGGTGCCCTCGCGGCTGGCCTCGTACTTGCAGCGGCAATCGGAGAAGACAGGCAGCCGGAAGGTGATGCTCGAGTCCTCCAAGACAGAACTGGCGCAGTCGCTGGGGACGGTGCTGGAGACGTTGTCGCGCTCGTTTCGGAAGCTTCAGGATGTGGGGGTGATCGCGGTGAGTGAGCGGAGTATCGAGATTCTGGATCCGGACCGGCTGGCTGAGATCGCGGCCGGGGAGAAAATCTGAAGTTCATTTGACTTACGACAAATACATCTGACAGATCGTTTCCGATCTTCCTGCCAGAAAGAGATGACCTCATTCCCGACTCACGGAGGTTGCTGATGGTGACGAGGAAGATCGTACACATTGATGAAGACAAGTGCGACGGCTGCGGGTTGTGCATTACGGCCTGCGCTGAGGGGGCGCTGAAGCTGATCGACGGCAAGGCCCGGCTGGTCTCGGATGTCTACTGCGATGGATTGGGGGCGTGTTTGGGAGACTGCCCTCAGGGGGCGATCACGATTGAAGAGCGCGAGGCGGCGGAGTTTGACGAAGCCGCTGTGCAGGCGCATCTGGCCTCGCAGACGTCGCGGCCATTGCCGATGGCGTGTCCGTCGCCCGGATCAACCGGGCCGTCCGGCGGGTGTCCCGGGTCTCAGATGCGGCAGTTGCGGCCGGAGGTGAGTACGCCTGGTCCTGAAGATGACAGTGTGGGTCGCTCGATGCTGGGGCACTGGCCGGTGCAGTTGATGCTGGTACCGCCGCAGGCGCCATTCCTGGCCGGATGCGACCTGCTGGTGTGTGCCGATTGCGTACCGTTTGCGGTGGCGGGGTTTCATCGGGGGTACCTGAAAGGGCGCGCGGTTGTGGTGGGGTGTCCGAAGCTGGACGATTTGACGCATTATCGCGAGAAACTGACAGATATCTTTCGGGTGGCAAGGCCGCGATCGGTGACGGTAGTGAAGATGGAGGTACCGTGCTGTCATGGTATTGCGCAGGCGACGGTGCAGGCATGGCGGGCCAGCGGTGCGCAGTGTCCGATTGAGGTGCAGACGGTGGCGATCGACGGTGTGGTGGTGAGCAAGCAGGCACCATCGGTAAGCGGCCAGCCTGTGGTTGAGTGAATTCTTAGTATTCAGATTGATCCACTCTTCATTATTGACTTGTGCCTCTCGGGGTGAGTTGCTATGGTGAACGTATGAGAGGGAGTGCGATGCTGAAGGCTGATTGCAGCAGGGATAAGGCTGGGGCTTTGTGCTCTCGGATCGACGAGCGTTGAAACCGTCTGGATGCTCTGAGGAGAGGTAATGCTGCGAAGATACGTTGGTTTCGTCAAGGGCGTGTCGGTGAATCGCCTTGGTAAGGCGGGAGTGGTTCTGACGACGTCCTCTCTTGTGACATTTGTACTACTGGAATTGGCTCGTGCGGCCGGAGCATTCACCAACGCGTATGGCGGACTGATCACGTATCTGACGCTTCCCTTGTTGTTCGTCATTGGTCTTGTCTTGCTGCCGATAGCATGGGTCCGCCAGAAGAAGGCCACGGGGTTGTCAACCCCGGAGTTGATCGAGCGGCAGTTCAGTCCCGCGGAAAAGAGACTGCCGTTCTATCAATCGCCATTGTTGATGTCGATACTGGGATTGACGGCGCTCAACGTGGTGTTTCTTGTGGGGGCGAGCTCGCGCATGCTTAGTTTCATGGATACACCACACTTCTGCGGCACAGCGTGTCATTCGGTAATGCATCCGGAGTGGGTGACGTATCAGGACTCGCCGCACGCGCGGGTGCAGTGTGTGGACTGCCACGTGGGGCAAGGGATAGAAGCGATCATCGATTCGAAGCTAAATGGCATGTGGCAGATCATTTCTGTGACGTTCGGGCTGTACGAGAAGCCGATTCCGACACCGGTCCGTCAACTCCGCCCGGCTCAGGAAACGTGTGAGCAGTGTCACTGGCCATCGAAATTCTACGGTCAGCGACTGAAAGAGATAGTTCGGTATGACACGGATTCGGCCTCGACTCCGCTGTATACGACGCTGGCGCTGAAAGTGGACGCCGGGGCGGTCCCTCACGAAAGCGGTATACACTGGCACATTGCGGAGCACAACGAGGTCAGATACGTCTCTGTCAATGACGATCGGGAAGTCATGATCTGGGTGGAAATGCTCCAGCCTGACGGCAGCTACAAGCGTTTCGTCAACGAAGATCTGGACATGACGGTGATGTCGGATGTGTCGGATGCGTATCGCGTGCTGGATTGTGTGGACTGTCACAATCGGGCAACGCACGTGTACGAGAACCCGGAGACAGCAGTTGATGCCCGCATGCGGAAGGGGCTGATACCACGAGACCTGCCGTATGTCAAGCGGGAAGCCCTGAAAGCTGTCTCGCAGGAGTATCCGGACAGTGCCACGGCGATGCGGGGAATAGAGGAGCATATTCAGCAGTTCTACCGCAGCGAGTATGATTCACTGGCGCTCGTACGGCAAGCGGCGATTGACAGCGCGGTGGCCGGGGCGAAGCATGCCTATCGACGGAATGTGCACCATGCGATGAACGTGAGGTGGAATACGTACCTCAACCACATCGGGCACGAGGATGATGGCGGGTGTTTTCGCTGTCACAACGAGTCGCTGGTGGCGGCGGATGGTGAGACGATCTCCACTGATTGCTCGGTCTGTCATGAGTTTGCAACCTACGAGAGCGCGGAGCCGTTCGAGTTTGGCGGGCTGTGGGGGAGTTCGAAGGCGGAGTACGCGGCCATTCAGCCGGTCAGCGCTCACTGAATCAGAGAGAGCAGCTAACGGCGGCCGTCGGCAGACGAGTGCTTGCGAACCGGGATGTGAGAGGCTATTCTTAGATCGGGAACAGCTCTGAACTCAGTGCAGGTTGGTACGGCAAAGGCGTAGTTGCGCGGCGCAATGAACGCTCGTTGGAATGCGGGCGCGGAAGCCGCGGCCGCGATGGTAGCAGGTGGAGAACGGTGAGAGGAGGCTGTATGCGAGTGAGAGTCCTGGGGGTTGTATTGCTGACGTTGGCGGTTGTTATGCCGTTGCGGGGAGTTGTGGCGGAGACAGAGGTGACGATCGGGGGCGAGGTGCGGTGGCGGAATGAATGGGACAAACGCTCATTTGATCCGGATGCTACAGTCGGTGCATATGGCGACCTTCGTACGCGCCTGTCTGTTGATGCTTTGGTAGACAGCAATGCACGGGCATTCATGCAGTTCCAGGACAGCCGGCGTCTGGGTGGACGGTCTGCGGCGGGCGAGTACACGTCCGGTACGCTGGTGAGCGGCTTCAATGTCGATATGCACCAGGCGTATGTGGAGATTCTGAAGTGGACAGATTATGGTCTCAGTTTCAAAGGCGGGCGTTTCGAGGTGGCCCTCGGGAACGAGCGGGTATTCGGGACGGTGGGGTGGTCCAATGTGGGGCGATCCTGGGAGGGGGTTGAGTTCGGTTGGAAGGGGAAGTGTTTGGATGTACGTTTTCTGGGGTTGTGGCGTCGCGAGCTGGGCGATGAGTATCAGGACAGGGATTACAAGATCGCCGGGCTGGTTTCGGCTCAGCCGAAGATTGGCAGTGAGTTGTTTGTTTTCCGTGAGTTAGATTCCGACAAACTGGTGGAGGGGGCAAGCTCCGGGATCAAAGCGCTCGACCGCATCAGTCTTGGCGGCCATATCAAGCGCGCCATAGGACCGGTAACGCTGGAGTCGAATCTGGTGTACCAGTTCGGTGAGCGTCGGCATATCGGGGGGGATGGCTATTTCGCACAGGACATATCCGCGTTTCTGGTCACAGCGGAGATATCAGGAGTGGTGCACGAGCGCCGGAAGATAGCGCTGGGGGCGGGGGTGGACTATGCCTCGGGTGATGATGACCCCAATGATGACACCTTCAGTGGCTATGACAATCTGTACTACACGGGGCACAAGTTCCGGGGGCACATGGATTACTTTGTCGAATCCCGGCCGGAGGGGCTGGTTGATATCATAGCCCGCGCGAGCGGCGAGATAGTCAGCGGCTGGATGGTGGGGGCTCATTTTCATCATTTCATGTCAGCCGCGGACTATGTGGGAGCCGGTGGTGCGAAGACAAACAAGATCGGTTCTGAGTTGGATGTCTTCTGGAGCACGAGAGAGATCAGGGGAGCACTCCTTAATCAGGGGGTTTCTGCGTTCTTTCCGTCGCGGGCATACTCGGCCGCCGGCGCTGATCCGGCTATTTGGTGGTATTGGATGGTGACGGTGGCGTTTTAGGCTGTGATTGGTTGATTGCAAGAAGGTGCTTTTCGATATTCGATAGCAATGATGGAGAGGTGATATGAAGATGCGCAACGTGTATGGAGTGCTGATGGTGCTTGGGCTGGCGCTGTCCGGCAGTGTATGGGCGGCGACCGAGGCCGAGGTGGCGGGGCGGTGCATGACGTGTCACAAGGAGCAATCGCCGGGGTTGTACCAGCAGTGGTATAACAGCCAGCACGCGATTCACAAGGTGACCTGTCTGGATTGTCACAAGGCGGCGCCGGGTGATCCGGATGGGTTCATGCATTATGACGCGAGGATAGCGACGCTGGTGACGCCGAAGGACTGCGGCGCGTGTCATCCCACCGAGGCGAAACAGGTAAGCGAGTCGTATCATGCGCAGGCAGGGAAGATCCTGGAGTCTCAGGATGCTTATCTGGCGCATGTGTCGGCCGGTGAACCGGTGGCGATTCTGGGGTGTGAGAGCTGCCACGGGGCCAAGATGGAGATAGATCCGAAGTCGCCCAACAAGCTCTCGAAGAAGAGCTGGCCCAATTCGGGTATTGGGCGGATAAACCCGGACGGCAGCCTGGGGTCGTGCAACGCCTGTCATACCCGTCACGAGTTCTCGGCAGCGCAGGCGCGTCAGCCCGAATCGTGTTCGAAGTGCCATCTGGGGCCGGATCATCCGCAGAAGGAGGTGTATGAGGAGTCGAAGCATGGCAATACCTATTACACCAACATAGACAAGATGAACCTGCACTCCGATTCCTGGGTGGTGGGAGTGGACTATCACGCGGCTCCAACGTGTGCAACCTGTCACATGTCAGCGACCCCGAGCATGAAGCTCAATCACGATGTCGGGGAGCGGATCAGCTGGACGTTGCGGCCGGTTTTTTCTGAGAAGAAGAAGGACTGGCAACGCAAGCGGGACAACATGAAGAAGGTTTGCATCAACTGCCATGGCGTCGCGTTTGCTGACGGTCACTACTACCAGTTTGATGCGGTGGTTCGGCTCTACAATGACAAGTTTGCGCGTCCGGCGACTGATATCATGGACATCATCAACAAGAAGGGGTTATTGGAGAACCCGGCCAGTTTCAGTAACGACATAGAGTGGACCTACTGGGAGATCTGGCACCATGAGGGACGCCGGGCGCGGCACGGGGCATCGATGATGGGGCCGGACTACACGTGGTGGCATGGTATGTATGAAGTGGTGCAGCATTTCTATTTCAAGATGATCCCACAGGCGCTGGAATACGATGATCCGGATGTGAACGCCTATATCGAGAAGATGTTTACCGAGGATGAGATGCATCGCTGGATTCGTCAGAATACGGATGATCTGAAGAAGGGTATTCGCAGCGGCGCGCTTCAGAAGATCTATCAGCATTTGTATCGCGAAGTCGAGGGATAACGTGTTTCGCAACTACATCGGCTTCATAAGAGGCGTCGCGGTCAACCGGCTGGGTAAGGTGGGGGTGATCCTGACCACCTCCTCCTTCGTGACGTTCGTGCTGCTGGAGCTGGCGCGGCTGGCAGGAGTATTCACGAGTTCCTACGGCGGGCTGATCACGTACCTGACGCTGCCGACGCTGTTCGTGATCGGGCTGGCGACATTGCCGATCGCGTGGTGGCGTCAGCTCAAGCAGACAGGATTGACGACACGTGAGTTGATCGACAGGCAGTTCGACAGGGAGGGTACGGCGCGGGCGTTCTATCAGTCGCCGCTATTGCTGTCAATTCTTGGATTGTCGGCGATCAATATCGTGTTTCTGGTGGGGGCCAGTTCGCGGATGCTGAGTTTCATGGACGAGCCGGTGTTCTGCGGGACAGCATGTCACTCGGTGATGCACCCGGAGTGGGTGACGTATCAGGACTCGCCGCACGCGCGGGTGAAGTGTGTCGAGTGCCATGTGGGAGAAGGGGTGGACGCGCTGATAGATTCCAAGCTCAACGGCATGTGGCAGATGATCTCGGTGACATTCAACCTGTACGAGCGGCCCATCCCAACGCCGGTGCAACAGTTGCGCCCGGCGCGGGAGACGTGTGAGAAGTGCCACTGGCCATCGAAATTCTACGGGGAGCGGATTGACCGGATTGTTCGGTACGCGAAGGATTCGGCCTCGACGCCGCGATACACCACCTTGAGTTTGAAGGTGGACACCGGGTCGGCGCCGCATCTGGGCGGCATTCACTGGCACATTTCGGAGGCCAACCAGGTGCGGTACACGTCGGTTGAGGATGAGCGGGAGACGATGATCTGGGTGGAGGTGAGGCAGGAGGACGGGTCATTCAAGCGTTATGAGAACAGGAGCCTCGCCTCGGTTGTGACGGATCAGGAGCCGCGGGTATTCGACTGTGTGGACTGTCACAATCGGGCAACGCACATCTATGAGGATCCGGCGCGAGCTATCGATGAACGGATGGCCCTGGGGCTGCTTCCACGTGATCTGCCGTACATGAAGCGGGTGGCGCTGCACGCGCTCACGATTACGTATGCGGACAGTGTATCGGCGATGGAGGGCATTGAGAATCAGTTGTTCGGATTCTATCGCCGGGAGTATCCCTCGGTATTTGCGTCGCGGGCAGCGGCGATCGACAGCGCCGTAGGGGTGCTTCGCGATGTGTACCGTCGCAACATCCATCACACCATGAATGTGACGTGGAACGCCTATCCTGATCATATTGGCCATGCGCGTGGCGGCGGGTGTTTCCGTTGCCACAGTCCCTCGCTGGTGGCCGCCGACGGGAGCAGTATTACGACCGATTGTACGGTGTGTCATTCGTTCGCGGCTTATGACAGTGATCGGGCGTTCCAGTTCATGCTGCCGGCAGATACGGCTGATCGGAGCTATCATCTGCATGAGTACCTGCGCTCGGAGTGGCTGAGGGGCGAGGCGCGGTAGGGGGGCACCGAGCGGGCAATCACGGAGGCGGCGAGTTCGGTTGACAAGAGGGGGGCTTTGGTGCAAGGACCACCCAGAAGTTGAGGATAGAGCGGGGGTAGGTTGGGGGTGTGGCGGTATTTCTGGTGATCTGCAGGGCGACTCCGGGCAGTTGATTCACCGGTTGCGTCGGCGAGTGCGGGTCAGCAGGCCTGGTGGGCGGGGCGGAGGAGGTCGTTGACAGTCTTGACCGGGTTGAAGGTGGCCGCGGGTACCTCGACAAAGACGGTGTTCCAGTGGGCCATGGAGCCATTCCACAGACCGGGCAGTTCCAGCGCTTTGAGGTCGCGTCCGTCCCTGGATTTGTTGGCAATCAGGGCGGTGTCGGGGTCGACAAAGCGGGATAGGTCGTAATTGGTGCCGTCGCGATCGCGGAGTGAGCAGACGATATCGACCGGGTTGAAGTGAGTCGCGCTTTCGAAGATTTGCTGCTGGTGGCGGTTGTGTGGGTCGACCTGGGCGCTTTCGACAATCTGCAGCGAGGTGGCGCCACCGGTTTGACGCACCCAGAAAGGACCGCCGCCGGGTTCGCCCTCGTTGCGGACCATGCCGCAGACTCTCAGAGGGCGATTGAGGCGATCGATAAGCCAGTTGGTGCGGTCGGCAGGGGAGCGCCGGGTCCAGTCATTGGGCAGACCGGATCCGAGGGCACCGGCGAGGCGGGCGATGCTGTCGAGTTGATTGCTGTCGCATTGTCCGGTCCTGAGGTGATCGAGGGCGTCGAATAGCTTCTGTTGTGTTTCTACCAGAACGCCGGCAAGGCGCTTCTTGTGGGGGACGATCTCGGACAGTCGAGCCAGCGGGAGGACATTATCGATGTTTTTGATGAAGACGATGTCGGCATCGAGGTGCTGGAGGTTCTCGAGCAGGGCGCCATGGCCGCCCGGACGAAAGAGCACCTCGCCGTTGCTGTCGACAAAGGGGGTATTATCCGGGTTGACGGCAATGGTGTCGGTGTGAGGGTGCTGCTCGGAGAGCGTGACCACAACAGTGGTGCCCTTGTCGGCGAGGGCATCAGCTTCGCGGGCGAGGTGCTTGTCGATAGCCTCGCGGTGTCGGGCGGGAACGGTGAAATGGACGCGGGCGGTGTTGCTGCGGTCAGTGGTGTAGGCGGCGGTTTCGGCGAGCTGCTCCTGGAAGGCGGTGCGGGCGTTGCCATGGCGATCTGTGTGAAAGAGGATCATCCCCTTGGGCAGGTCGGCGTAATTGAGGCCCTCGGGGCCGAGTACGAACTCAAGTATGTGTTGCCAGTGACCGTCGCGGTGCAGCGCTGCGATATCGGCACCGTGCCTGCTGGCCGAGGTGCACAAAACGTCATAGAAGGCGAAGCGATTCAGGTTATTGAAGAACGTGAGCGCAAAGGCGGCATCGGTATTGCCGTTGGCGGCAGCGTCTTCGATATCGGAGCGGGTTGTCAGGTGGTTGTCGCGGGCGACAGCCTGTAATTGCCTGAACATACGACTGGCAGCCCCGGAGGCGGGGACGAAGCGGATCATGCGGCCCTCAGCGGCGGCCCGGTCGTGGAGTTTCTCGTAGCCGGCAGACTCCTGTTCGCCGAGCGTGGTGATACCGTCGCCTATGGTGGCGGGGCGGTCGAGTTCGATATATGGAACACCGCGTTTGAAGGTGTCAAGCTGAGCGCGCAACTCGTTCTCGGTGATGCCCCGGCGGCGAGCTATGTGGGCGAGGTCGATATGTTGTGAGGGGTCGGTCATGGCTTACTGCTGCGGGCACCTCCGGTTGACATGGTCGACACTCCTGCTTGCGTATGGCACCACGTTGTGTGCGGGCACGTGGTGTCGGTGCCTTTGGTCTCTGCCGGGGCGCGGTATGGACGCGCTCACGACTGGTGACAACGTGTTTACCAGCGATCCTGCAGGCTGCGGAAGCGGGCATCGGAGACGATGACGCGCATGAGGGCCACGACGTGGTCCTTTTCGGCATCGATGATGGCCTGGAGTTTGTCGCTTTTGCCCATAATATCCCGCAGGGCTTCGTAATATTGCAGGGTTGCCTTTTCGAAGTTCAGGGCCTTGCCGAGAGCTTCCTCGGCGGATTCGATTTTCGACAGGTTGCCCTCGTTGAAGTATTTCGAGAACGCAGTGGCCTGCAGAAACTGCTGGGCCGGGCTGTCGCTGTCGACGGCAGGCTGTCCGGGAGCATCATCGAGCAGGGCACGGAACTGAGCCTCGTGCACCTTTTCGTCCTTGCTCAGGCGTTCGAAAATGCGGGCGAGTTCGGTGTCCTCAGCGTACTGCTGAGACAGTTTGCTGTAGAAGTCGGCACCGATCTTCTCGGTGTTGATAGCCATTTCGACGGCCCGGCGTACGGTCAGCCCTTCCATAGTATGCCTCCTGAAAGCGGCTTGGGTGTTCACGTTGCCATTGTGTGGTGCGTATCCTGTCGATACGCCAATCTACCTTACAGTCAGGAACAAGTCAACCGGGCGTGTGGTTCGGCGGTAAATTGTGGGTGACATCGGCGCTTTGCTCGTTAGCTTATGGCAGGAAAGGAGTCGCATGACTGAATCAGATGAGCGAGCGAACGCGTACTGGCGGGTGGTGGCCGGTTGGTCGGCGGTGGGGATCAGCACCCTGATGGCGGGATTCTGGGCGTTCTGGGGGATAATCGAGAATTTCCATGAAGGCTGGTGGCAGCGATCGTTGCTGGAAAACGTGGCGATGATGCTGGTGCAGTATCTGGGGGCAGCGCTGGTGTTCATGACCTTGGGTGTAATCGCTA
The DNA here is from genome assembly GCA_964627305.1 of uncultured Ignavibacteriales bacterium. GTDB lineage: Bacteria > Zixibacteria > MSB-5A5 > GN15 > FEB-12 > WJKG01. The sequence continues at coordinate 116,269 of CAZVHP010000001.1, forward strand.
TCAGGTGGGGCGTGGTCGGCGGCCTTCTGCATGTCGCGGCTGGTGTTGCGCTTTACGTTCTGCTCTTTCACGGGGACAACGTGACGGCGCTGATGCTGATCATGATTCCGATGGCGCTGTTGGGGGCGGGGTATGCGATTGGTGAGATTTCGAACAGGATGTGGGCGTATCGGTTGGTGGTCCTGGCGCCATTGGGGGTGATGCTGTTTTTCGGTGTGGAGCCGGCTTGGCGAGTATCGCAGCGGCAGTTCGATAATGATCCGGGAGCGCGCGTCCTGCCGGTGGGCAAGACAGGAGAATGGCTGATGTGGGCGCCGGCGGGACCGGGCTGGCCGGAGGAAGGGTGCACTTGGTTTGAGGCCAGAGAGCGCTGCGCCCGGTTGTCGCTGGATGGTTGCACGCTTGCTGACAGCGTGGTGGGAGTGTGGCGGTTGCCGACAGTGGGGGAACTGGTGCGCTCGGCGCGTCAGCACGGACAACTGGCCGGGGGGACCTATGATTCGCTCAGTGGGCGCGTGATGTACGTGTATGGGCCGGACAAGGAGTCGCCGTTGTGGAATCCGTATTCGAAAGTCATCTACTGGTGGACGGCGAGCGAGATTGATGATTCCACTGTGTACAAGTATGTCTATGACGGGAAGATCTGGCCGGCGCGCAAGCGGTGGCAGCTTCCATACCTGGGATACCGGGCCGTGCGAGAGGTTGACTCGGCAGCCAATGCTGCGACGACAGACGCCGTGGCAGAGACCAGCGGCCATTGAACAGTTGTCCCGGGGACTGACGGTGGCAGCCCGGCCGGTGAGGGCCGGTCGTGACCGTCAGTTGATCATGTCTTCGGGATCGTCTGTCCGCTCGTTCCGTTTTTTGCGCAGCAGGTCTTTCTTCAATCCCTCAATGCGCGCCTTGATCCTGGTTTCACGCAGGCTGCTGTTAGGTCGCAGGGGGAACCCGAGCAGTCGTTGCATGGCGATGACCTTTTCCCGCTCGGCGGCACGTGTGCGGAACGTGAGGATGCCCGTTTCGAGTGTGGAGAGGTCTTTCTCGTGAGCTGGGAGGAAGATATCCCACAACTCAGCGGGGATACCGTTGAGCATCTGCTTGATGTTGTGGTACGATTTCAGGGCTTTGTTCACATCGTAAGTCATACATGATCACCACCATTCTGTCCTGTGGGCAAGGATGACCTGACCCGCCCGGTTGAGTTGAGGTCAAAGCCTTGTATAGATTAAACAATCGGTCCGGGGGTAATGGTTCCCAAATGGGTCCATGTACAACTTTTTCACAGGGGGACAATGTCCCTCTTTAGCAATGAATGGCAGTGAGCAGGTGAGTGTAAGTCGCTGTCAGGGAGACAGATAATCACCTGTCACGCCGGGCGAGGATCATGGTACCGATGATGAATCCGACCAGCCCGACAGCGCAAAGAATGAACACTGGTTGCAGCATGTCGGCGGGAGCGAAGCCGCGCCAGATGGCGCCCTCGATAGCCAGCACACTCCATTTGACGGGGCTGAAGCTGCCGATAGCGAGCATCCAGCTCGGCATCATCACGACGGGTACCATACCGCCGCCGGCCATGGCCATGATCAGGAAGATTGCCCAGCCGGCCCCGCCGACGGCCTGTTCGGTGCGCCCGATGACGCTGACGAACATCATGATGCCGACAAAGCAGAAGGAACTGGCCAGGATGGCCACAAGAAGCAGCCACGGATCGCCGAGCCGAACGCCGAAAATGAAATGGCCGAGCAGCATGAGGATCGAGAGTGTGACGAGGCACGCGGCAAAGCAGGCCAGTCCTTTGCCTCCCAGAATCTGCCAGCGCCGAATGGGGGCCAGTCGCAATCGCAGGTAGGTGCCCCGGGTGCGCTCGGTCACTATGGACAATGAGAAGGCAGCGGCGCAGCCGATGAGTGCCCATTGAATACCCTGGGGAAACGTGATTTCGAACATTGAGCGCGGGTGGTTGGTCTTACGGGCGACATCGACGAACTCGATGTTGGTACCGCCGAAGGGGGAGAAATCCTGTGCTGAGGTCGCAGATGAGTCGCCGGAGGCCGTATCTGCGGTTGCCGCCGAGTCGGCGCGTTGAACCTGGGAGAGGAAATGATCAAGGCTGCCCAGCAGATCACCAAGGAGGCGGCGATCCTGTGTGTTCATGTCGGCCGTATCGAGACTGCTCAGTTGTTCTGAAAGGGCCTTTCGTGAGCCGCTGACATCCGTCATCTGTTGCTGCAGGCGCATGAAGTACGCCTGGTTGACCAGTCCCTGAAGGTAGCCCCTTTCGGCCTTGCGGGAGGGGTCGATGCCTACCTGGATGGTCGGTCGGGCTTCACCGGCGAACATGCTGTAGATGTTGCCATCGGAGGAGTCGACGTAGTGTACGTAGGCGGTGTATCGGCCTTTCATCACCTGTTCACGGGCGGAATCGAGTGAGAAGACGGGGAGGATGTCGAGCACTTCGGCTTTGGACAGTTCTGCCAGGAAGCCCTGGACGGACTGTTCATTGCCTTCACCGATGAAGGCGATCTTCATGGAACCGGCGCCACCGCTGCCGCCGCCGAAAATGGAACCGAACATGAGGGCCATCACCAGCGGGAACCCGGCGACCCAGAAGAGCCCGAACTTGTCGCGCAGCAGGAGCAGCAGGTCCTTGGCGGCGAGTGTGATCATGGCACCCATCAGTCGCGAAGCCTCCTTCCGGTGAGGTTGAGGAATACGGATTCCAGGTCAGGTCGGTCGATCTTCAGGGAAGTGAATTTCAGGCCGTCATTGGTCAGGCGGGCCACATCCTCAATGGGGTGGTCGCTTTCAAGTCGCCATTGTGTCTGATCGGTGAGTGTGCCGGGAAGGTTGGTTTCCCGCGATGGCGGTTCCACGAGAATGCCGGTGATGACGGACTTGCCGCCGTGGTGTCCGATGAGGTCATCGACAGTGCCGATATCGAGAATGCGGCCGTGGTCGACGATGGCGACGCGGTTGCACAGCCGCTGGGCTTCTTCCATGTAGTGGGTGGTGTAGATAATGGTCCGGGAATCGACCTTGAGTTCTTCGATCTTGTCGAAGATCAGGTTGCGTGACTGGGGGTCGACACCGACGGTCGGTTCATCGAACAGGAGGATAGAGGGATCGTGGACCATTGAGCAGGCCATGTTGAGTCGGCGTTTCATGCCGCCAGAGTACTCGGCGGCCTTGCTCTTGCGGCGGTCGGTCAGGCCGACCAGATCGAGGACAAACTCGGTTCGCTCTTTGAGTCGGGATCCTGAGAGCCCGAACAGCTTGCCGAAGAAGCGTATGTTTTCCTCGGCAGTGAGTTCTTCGTAGATGGCGAGCGCCTGAGGGGTGGTGCCGATGCGCCTGCGGACGTCCGGCCGGGTGGGGTCCGGCTGTCCGTCTATGGCGACGCTGCCGGAGTCGGGTCTGAGGGCGCCGACGAGCATCATGATAGTAGTCGTTTTGCCGGCGCCGTTGGGGCCAAGCAGTCCGAACACCTCGCCTTTGGCAATCTCGAATGAGATCCTATCGACGGCAGTGATGTTCCCAAATGTCTTTTTCAGTTCTCTGACTGATATCATGCAGTGGTCACCCGTGCGTTCGTGGTCAGGTGCGAAAGGTTGAGCTACTCTACCACAACCGTTGGCCAATGGCAAGAACCATTGGTTGTTGACAGGCCAGCAACAGCAGAACTAACAAGGCGCTAACAAATCATTCCTCGAAGCGCACGGCGGTGCCGCTGGCGGTGACCATGAGCATATTGCCGCTGCCGACGCTGATGGATTCGTAGTCGAGGTCAACGGCAATGACGGCGTTGGCGCCCAACTGCCGGGCAATGGCGCACATTTCGTCGACGGCGGTCTGTTTGGCCTTGCGCAGTTCGCCCTCATAGGCAGCGGAGCGTCCGCCGACAATGTCGCGAATGCTGGCGAACAGGTCCTTGAAGATGTTGGCGCCGAGGATGGCCTCACCGGACACAAGTCCGTAGTAGTCGGTGATGTGGTGCCCCTCGATATTGGGGGTGGTTGTGACGAGCATGGGAAACATTCCTTATGACAGCGTTAGGTATCGGTCTCAGTTATCATCACTTTCGACGAATTTTTTGAATGCGGAGAGCACGCCGCTCCAGGCTCGATCGAAGTAGTCATACACCTGGTTCCACTGTTCACCCCGGCCCCAGCCGAGGTGGTTGAGCACTACCCTTATCTGGCCGGGTCCGAATTCCTCGAAGGTGAGCACGACGATGGTCCGTTTGTCTCGCAGTTCGCCGAACTGCGGCGGGGCGTTCCATTCGAACGAGAGCATTGATTGCGGCAGGAAACTCAGCACGTGGCAACCCTCGGATCCACGCTGTCCCTTCGGGCCGGTGGGCACGATGATCAACTCGTAGCGGCCGCCGGGGCGCAGCTCGATGATGGCATCAGGGACGAAGAAGCTGGTGACACCATCGGCAGTAGTCCAGGCATGCCAGGCCTTGTCCAGAGTGGTCTGAGCGATGATCTCTTTGGTGAGGATGCGAGCGGATGGCCTGGTGACATAGCGATCGGAAGGGTAATGTTCGCTCATCAGGCTGACGTGCATGGGGTGCATCTCGTAGGTGTGTACGCCGGCGAGAACCGACGGCTCGGAATCCATGATCTCCCGCGCCAGCTCTTCGTTTTCGGTATGAAGGATGACCATGCCGAAGACGGGATCGAGACAGGGGCCCGCCAGCAGAACCTTGCCCTCGGCCGTGAGTTGTTTCAGATAGTCGAAGTGCTCCTGCATGACCTGCTGTTCGATGTCATTCATGTTGTGCGGCCAGCCCTCGCGCGTGCCGATCAGTTTCACGAAGAAGTGGTGTGTATCGGTCATGGCGGTGTCGGTTGTTCCTTTGGTTTCGGCCGCATGCGGCCCGGTCGCGACGATGGGCGGCATCAGCAACCCCGCAATCATACAAAGCAATACGCGCCAATGCCTGCCGGTATGCATATTTCTGTGCGAGAGAGTCCTTTTTTTCACGTTTGATTGCTCCTGTGAATGGTTATCCACGTGTAGGGGTCAAGGTAAGTGGGCGGCTGGTGCGAGGTCAAGTTTCAGATTTGGAGGATTTCCGGGGTGGTGTTGACGGACGGGTGAGGAGAGCTGGTGGTGGGTCGTTCTTGTGACAGCGATATCCGCAGAAGGGGTGAGAGAATGTGATTGCCGAACGAACGTGGATATAGTATACTCACGAAGTGCTGTTTGTGCCGACCGGAACGACCAGCCATGCGGAGCGAGCGCAGCACGTTTCGAGGCTTTGAGACAATTCACCAGACAGGGAGATACCAGTATTATGAAGCAGACAGTTTTGGCTCTGGGGGCCGTATTGGTAATTGGGGCCGCAGCAGCCCTGGCGCAGGATCAGGTTCAGCAACCGACCGATGAGATGATGGCCGAGTTTGTGGAGATGGCCCGTCCGGGGCCGGAGCACGAGCGTCTGGCCGGCTATGCGGGTAAATGGAGCGCTACAACGCTCTTCTGGATAGCGCCCGGGGGCGATACAATGACCATTGATGGGACTCAGACCAATGAGATGGTTCTGGGGGGACGTTTCCTGATGAGCAACGGAAAGACCAGCGGGGGGATAGTGGTCGGGGAGAGCCTGACGCTGTTGGGATTTGATCGCCGTTTGGGGGAGTATACGATGGTCACCTTCGATACTTGGGGGACCTATTACATCACCGCCAGGGGAAAGCACGATCCGGAGACGGACGTGATAACGCTGAGCGGAGAGGATTTTGACCCGTTGATGAATTTCACACAGGAGTACTACTTCCGGATCAGGTTTGTTGATGAGGATACATATACAGAGGAGTTGTTCTTCACGGACTCGGTCATGACGCAGGGTCTGGGAGAGTTTCGGATGTCGGAGACAACGTACACGCGGGTCACTGAGGACAGGTAATGCCTGTGACTGCTTGTGTCCGGGTGTGTGCGTGATACACCTACGAGTGTGGTAAAGGAGGAGACGACTATGAAGTTCATCGTGACTGCGTTTTTGGTTCTGGCCCTGGCGGCGGGCGTTGCCGCGCAGGATGAGCAATCCATGCCTGAGATGGGCGCTCCGGCCGAGATGGAACATGCCCGGTATCTTGCGGGCGAATGGCGCGTGGCTATGCAGTCGCGCTGGGATCCCGCACAGGCCGATTGGATGGAATCCGAGGGACAGTGTACGTACGAGAAAGTGCTGGATGGATGCGCTATGGAGTTCGTATACACCGGCTCAGCGATGGGAATGCCCTTCTTGGCAAGGGGCTGATGAGTTATGATCGCGAGACAGGCCAGTGGCAGACCTCGTGGATCGACAATATGGCCGCCCGGCAGGTTCTGTACACCGGGCATATGAGTGGTGACAGCGCGGTTGTGACAGGTCAGGATATGTGGGAAGGAATAATGGTCTATGAAGCGCGGATCACCACAGTGAAGCTCACTGATGACAAGTTCGAGTGGTATTTCGACATGTCGACAGACGGGGGAGAGAGCTGGTGGACATCGGGCAAGGCGGTCTATACGCGGGTGAAGTAGTGCCCGGCTGCTGTTGATCTCTCGGTTGTAAACGGCGGTTGGCTGTGGTGGCCGGCCGTTTTTTTTTGTGTGTGGGTATCGTCGGGCAGTCGCGTTTGGTGCTCAAGTGAATGCCGACAAGTGTCGACCTCCTTAAGAAGGGCGATACTTCCACGAAATGCAGCAAGTCGGTCAATGCCTCGGATACTCATGCGAAGGAGGGAGCCGTTGATGGCGAGGATCATACAGCAGATGGCCCGGAAGGGCAGTCAATACTGGTTACAGAGTGTGGTCAACCAAATCGCAGGGTTTCTGAACGACGAGTTGAGAAGGCACCTTCGACTGGCCGACAGCGTGGGCATCACGTGGCTTTCGCCTTTGGCGGAAGACGGTTTTGCCGAGTATCGGGATGACGAGTTTCTGGAGCGCCTCGGTGTTCCCCCTATGAAGAGAAGCCTTGAATCGTTTTGGCCACGTGGGGGACCAGTCTGGGACAGCCTGGCCAGAACGAGCCGGGGTGATGTAGTGCTCCTGGAAGCCAAATCCCACATTGCTGAGATGATGTCGACGTGCAGGGCGTGTCCGGATTCCCTGAGGCTCATTCAGGACAGTCTTGCCGAGACGGCAGCGTTCTATGGTTCGTCCTCGCCGGATTGTTGGTCTGACAGATACTACCAATATGCCAATCGCCTTGCTTATCACTACTGGTTGCGCCATTTGAACGGTATTCCGTCGTGGCTGGTGTTCTTGTATTTCGTCAATGACGAGCAGATGGGCGGGCCAGGGTCAGAGCATGAGTGGCACGCGGCGATTGAGGCGGTCCACAACCATCTGGACATCGCCGCGGTACGGCTGAAACCGTATGTTGTTGACGTGTTTGTGGATGTATCGGGATTACCGTGTAGTGAATGATTAATAACCACGTCATAACTCTCACGAAAGAGCTCCGTTTCATCAAACGGATTCCTGATTGGGAAAGGAATGCATATGTCAGCAGTAAGGCGCACTGTACGTCCAGGTGACGCGGGAATAATCACTAACAACAGCGAGACAGCAATAAAGATTTGGACAGGTGAGCCGCCCAGGTTCGACCGCTTGTTGCGGCCGGGTCAGAGTGATCTTATCCCCAACCCTTCCGATGCGGATTTGATTGTTCAGTACGAACACAATGATGATATCAGTTTTGATCGAGTGGACTTGGATTAGCTGTAGTATCGAGATTGGGGAACTGCGTGTAACGCCACGTAGCACTTACAAACAGAGGGGCGCTGAGATCTCAAGAAGTCTTGCCTGATCTGCGTACCAAACCATGCAGCAGGCCTCTGAGCGCTGATTTCTTCCCCCCTCAATGGCCCCACAAGCCCCTTGGCAAAATGGGGATTTTTGGTTACTTTCCGGTTCACTGTTTTTGATACCGGCGGCGGCGCAGGCCGCCCTATGGCAGCGAATGAGAAAGTGACCGAATGCAAGACCTGTTGACGCCAATCGGCAACTACGAGCGGACCAGGGCGCTGGTCGGCTATGTTCCCCGCAGGGAAGCCACACAAGCCACCTACGAAAGTATCGGCTACATGTGCGGGCTGGAGATTCATCAGCAACTGAAGACAAAGAGCAAGCTGTTTTGCCGTTGTCCGGCCGGCATCTACCAGAAGGACGGCGAGTTCGACGCCGAGCTGGTGCGGCATATGCGGCCGACGCTTTCGGAGATGGGCGAATATGACGGCACGGCGCTGATGGAGAAACGGACACGCAAGAATATCGTGTACCGGATCGCCGACGAGACGGCGTGTACGTATGATATCGACGATACCCCGCCCTTTCCGCTCGATCGGGAGGCGCTGGGAATCGCGCTGGAGGTATCTTTGCTGCTGGGCCTGAACATTGTCGGGGAGCTGCATATCACGCGCAAGCAGTATCTGGACGGTTCGATCCCGACGGGGTTCCAGCGGACGGGGATTATCGGGATTGAGGGGGAGATACCGCTGAAGGACAAGACGATTCGTATCATTCAGCTTAGTCTGGAAGAGGATTCGTGCCGGGAGCGTTCTGATGTGGGTCACTGGCGCGTGTACACGACCGACCGGCTGGGGATGCCGTTGATCGAGACGGTGACGTATCCCGATATGAAGACGCCGGATGAGGCGGCGGCAGCGGCGCATTACCTTCGGTTTGTGGCGCGTTCGACCGGCAAGGTGCGGACGGGGATCGGGGCGGCGCGTGAGGATGTGAATGTGAGCGCGCGCGGAGGGACCCGCGTGGAGATCAAGGGGGTGGCGCATATTCGATGGATTCCGGAGCTGACACACAATGAGGCCTTCCGGCAGGTGGCGCTGCTGAAGATACGTGATGAGCTGACCAGTCGGGTGAAGGACTGGTCGGGCTGGAAGCTGTCCCATGTCGATCTCGATCCCGGTGAGATCGGGCAGTTGCCGAGTGAGGTTATCGAGGCACACCGCCGGGGGGATCGGGTGGTGGCGATGAATCTGCCGGAATTGGGTGGTCTGTTGACACACTTCACGCAGCCGGAGAGGATGTTTGCGCATGAACTGGCCGATCGTCTCAAGGTGATCGCCTGTATTGAGCGTCCGAATATCGTGATCGATGAGATGCTGAGTGCATCGGCGCGTAAGGCTCTGCAGCGGAAGCTGGGGTCGGCGCCCGAAGATGCGCAGATAGTGGTATGGGGGCCGCCGGAGGATATACCGACGGCGCTGGAGATTGTCCAGGAGCGGTGTCTGATGGCGTTCGAGGGGGTGCCCTCGGAGACGCGCAAGGGGTTGCCGGACGGGACGACGATATTCGAGCGGGTGCTGCCGGGGCCGGATCGCATGTATCCTGACACCGATACAGCCCCGATTCCGATCGAGTGGGGCTTCATCGAGCAGGTGCGAGCGCAGCTTCCGCCGCCGGTGGCCGGGAGCCTGAAGCAGCTGCGGGCGTGGGGTATCCCGGAGCCGATGCACGGATATCTGCTTCGCCGCAACCTGGTCGGGCTGATGCGGCGAATCGTTGAGGAACTGGAGGTCACGCCGCGCTATGTGGCTCATGTTCTGGCGCATACTCTCAAGCACATTGAGGGGACAGTGCCGCGGCTGGCTGATTTCAGTTTTGACCGCGTGTATGACTTGTTTGCGTTTGCTCGGGAGAAGGGGCTGACACCGGAGATCGTGGAGCCGATGCTCTCTGAGGTGTACTGTCACCCGAACATGGTGCTGGACTCGGTGCTGAAGGTGATCGGGTATGGACCGGTAACGGCGGAGCAGTTGGCCTCGGATATCCCGACGCTGGACAGGAAGTTTGCCACGATCTGCACCTCGCGCGATCCGCAGGCGCGGTACCACTGGATAATGGGGCGGCTTCGCAAGCGGGCGCTGGGCAATCTGCCGCTGGCGCAGCTTGGCGAGCTGGTCGAAAGGAGCATCAGCCATGAGTGACATGTTCAAGGGTTACCGCGGGGCGGGCCTTGAGGCCCTGAAGAGGTTCAACGTGCGTGTCTGGAGCCAGGCGAAGTTGAAGACGACTCGTGGCGCGTTCGAGGGGATTATCCTGCCGCGGGCGGAGAACGATGACGATGACCATATCGTGCTGAAGCTGGCGACGGGGTACAATGTGGGGATCGCGGTTGATACGATTGAGCAGATGGACGAGGTGGGCTACAAGGAGGCGCACTACAAGATACCGGAGCGCGAGTTTCCGACTTCCCCGGATAAGCCGAATGTGAAGCTGTTCGGGACGGGGGGGACGATTGCCTCGCGGCTGGATTATCGGACCGGGGCGGTGATTCCGGCGTTTTCGCCGGGGGAGCTGTACGGTGCGGTGCCGGAGCTGGCGGACATTTGCAATCTGAGCACCGAGAAACTGTTCGCGGTGTTTTCCGAGAACATGGGACCGCAGCAATACATTGTGCTGGCCAAGGCTATCGGGGAGGAAATCAAGAAAGGCGTGCACGGAATCGTGATCGGGCACGGGACGGACACGATGCACCACACGGCGGCGGTTCTGTCCTTCATGATCCAGCGTTCGCCGGTTCCGATTGTGCTGGTGGGGTCGCAGCGATCTTCAGACCGGCCATCGTCAGATGCGGCGCTGAATCTGATTCATGCCACCAGGACAGCGGCCGAGAGCGATCTGGCCGAGATTATGGTGTGCATGTTCGGGCCCACCTCGGACCAGTACGGGTTGCTTCATCGGGGAACGCGGGTGCGTAAGATGCACTCCTCGTACCGTTCGACGTTCCGGACGATCGGAGATATTCCGCTGGCGATGGTGGACAAGGAGAAGATTACGCCACTGCGCGATGACTACAGCCGGCGTCGTACCGATCAGCAGGTTTCGATCGTGCCGACGTTTGAGGAGAAGGTCTCGATCGTGTACTACTATCCGAACATGCAACCGGACATTATCGATTCTCTGGTGGACAACGGGTATCGGGGGATAGTTATAGCGGGTACGGGGCTGGGGCATGTGAACAAGCCGCTGTATCCGGCGATCGAGCGCGCGGCCGCCGCGGGAGTGGCGATTTACATGACGGTGCAGACACTGTGGGGATATGTGCACATGTTTGTGTATGACACGGGGCGTGACCTGATGGCCAAGGGAATCGTGCCGGCGGCGAACATGCTGCCGGAAGTGGCGTACGTGAAGCTTGGCTGGGCACTGGGGCAGACTGATGATTTGGCGGAAGTGCGCCGGTTGATGCTGACTCCGATCGCGGGCGAGATCACCGCCAGGGAGCCGTACAACGGGTACCTGGTGTTTCAGGGCGGGATACCCGAGGTGGAGGAGTTCGTCAGCAAGATCCACATGTAGCGGTGTGGCTGCGTACAAGCATTGGTATGATTGAGTTTCCGACATCAGGAGTTGAGACCTGGTTCTGGCTGCCGACGCTGGTGGCTTTCGTGCTGGCGACCATAACGTCCTCGGCGGGCGTGACGGGGGCGTTTCTTTTGCTGCCGTTTCAGATGTCGGTGCTGGGGTATACGGCGCCGGGGGCGAGTGCGACCAACCTGCTGTACAATATATTCGCTATTCCGCTGGGGGTGAATCAGTTCCGGCGAGAGAAGCGCATGATCTGGTCACTGGCGTGGTTGCTGGGACTGGCGACGATTCCGGGGATACTGCTGGGGGCCGTGATCAGAGTGGTGTGGCTTCCGGATCCGGGGCCGTTCAAGGCGTTCGTGGGGCTGGTGCTGCTGTACCTGGCGTTGCGGGTGGGGCTTGATCTGTGGCAGGGGCGCCACCGGGTGAAGCGGCCAAGTGAGGAGTTGTCGGACGGGCTGATCGTGCAGTCGGCGACATGGCGGGACATCAGTTACCACTATCAGGGGACGCTGTACCACGTTCCGAATATATCGCTGTTTGTGATCTGTGTGCTGGTGGGGATTGTCAGCGGAGCGTACGGCATTGGGGGTGGGGCATTTCTCTCGCCGATCATGGTCTCGGTGTATGGTCTTCCGGTGTACACGATTGCGGGGGCGGCGCTGTTTTCGACGGCGGTGGCCTCGGTGGCGGGAGTGCTGATTTACCCGCTGGTGATGCCCCTGATGGCGGCGCCGGGGGTGGACACCTCGCCCGATCTGCTGCTGGGTCTGGCGTTCGGGATTGGTGGTGCGCTTGGGGTGTGGGTGGGGGCGAGGATCCAGCGGTTCATGCCGCAGGGTTTGATCAAGGGAATAATGCTGGCCTGTCTGCTGTTTATCGCGTTGCGGTACATGTGGGCGTATGTGATGTGAGGGGGGGCGGTTCGACGTTTCTGGGGCAGTTAGTAGTGAATGTAGGGCAGGAGCCCTTAGGGTCCTGCCATGTGACACTTGAACGATTGTCTGATGATGGCAGGATGCCGTTGGCATTCGGCCCTACAGGAAACCTCGTCTGCGCAGTACAAACCAACCAAGATCGGCGGGTCGCAAAGCGAGAGTTTCCCGAGGCCTCGGGCCACCCCACGATTCAGAAGCAGGGCTGAATCCCGTCTTCGGGGTTCTGCCGTCTTCGTTTGGCGGATCAAGAATCGCAGCGGCAGAACGCCTTCGGCATTCTGCCCTACCTCAGGAAGGGCCATGGATGGGGCAGGCGGGACGCCTGCCGCCCACGGAATAAGGTTGGCCGCCTTGTGGCCGGCAGCACAGGGGTAAACAGAACAACTTCAGGCTCAGGGTATGGTCGTTACTCGCGGGTGGCTTTGAGGCTGAACATCATGGGATAGCGCTGGGGGCCATCGGGAGGATACCACAGGCCATCTTTCTCATGCCAGTCCTCGAACGCGGCATAGTAGAAGAAGGGGAATTCGTTCAGGAAGTCGATGCGTAAGCCGGTCTCAATGAGTGAGTTGACGATTGAGGACAGGGTGTGCATCCACTCGACGCTTCCTTCCCGGGGAGTGTAAGAGCGGTCGCAGTAATCGGGGTCGATGCCGCCCGGATATGCCGTAGGCTCGGTGGCGAAGTAGTCCAGCTTCTCGTTCGGGTATCCGAAGAGCTGCCATATGGGGTGCTGATCGATGATGTAGAAGTAGCCGCCGGGCTTGAGGTGTTCGGCAATGACCCTGGCCCAGCGCCTGAGGTCTGCAAGCCAGATGTAGGTGCCGTAGGACTGGAAGACGATGTCGAAGGTTCGGTCGAGCTTGCCGGAGAGGTCGAGGACATCGGAGCAGACGAACTCGGCCTTGTCGATTTGCGCCTCGCGAGCGAGACGTGTGGCCAGGTGGATCGAAACCTCAGATATATCGACTCCGCAGACGTACGATGCCCCCTTGCGCCGCCATGACAGTGTGTCCATGCCGAACTGGCATTGCAGGTGCAGCAGGGACTTGCCGGCGACGGTGCCCATCTCGTCCTGTTCGGTGGGGTGTAGGGAGAGGAAGTCAGGATCGGAGAGGAAGCGTTGGACATTGTGTTCGGGATGACGGTAGTGGACCTCGGCGATTTCGTTCCAGAGTCGTCGGTTCTGTTCGTGTCCGGAGTGGGGCATGGCTATTTCCTGGCTTTGAGCATGGCGAGAAGGCCGATGACAAGAAAGACGGCGTTGACCCCCCAGACACTGACCACCCACGGGATCTTCTCGGAATACCCCGCTGACTGCAGGATGCGGAAGAGAACGAAGTACACCAGTGCGATCAGGGCCCCCATCGCAAACGACACCGCCACTCCGGAGCGTTTGGCGTTGGATGCGAACGGGATACAGATGAGGGTGACGATGAACGAGGAGAGGGGAAAGGCGTATTTGATGCCGAGGTCGACGGATTCGCGGATGTGCGGTCCGCCGGTTCGCTCCATGACGCGGATGTAGTTTTTCAGCTCCTCGAGTCCCATATCTTCCGGTTTGCCGATCCGCCTTGCGAAATCGGCGGGTTTCTCTTCGATCTGGTCAAGCTGCCTGCTCTCGAAAGTGGAATAGATTTCGCTGGCTGTGTCATCGAAGGTGCGCACGGCGCCCTTGTATGCGACCCAGCGGTGGTTTTCCCAGACGATCTGGTCGGCGGTTATAACTTCGGCGAGGCGGTTGTTCTGGCTTCTGTAGATACGAAGATCGCGGCCCTGCAGACGTTCGGTGTCAAAGGTGCCGATCGTGTAGAAGTGGCCGGGCTGTATCTGGCGCCGAATGTTGGTTGCGACGGTGAAGGTGCGTTTGGATTTCTTCTCGACCTCGAAGACCTTCAGTTCGTGGTACTGCTCGGCGATAGGGGGGTAGATGTACTCGTTATAGTAGAAATGTCCTGCCGAGAGGGCCAGCGATACAATGAGAATGGGCGCGGCGATACGGTAGAGGGACCGGCCGGTGGACTTCATGGCGAGGATTTCGTTGCGCCGGGCGAGGATGGCTATGGAGAAGAGGGTGGCCAGAAGGATGAACATGGGAAAGAAGTTGCGAATGACCCAGCCGGAGTAGAAGACGTAGTACTGGACAATCGTCGCAAACGGAACCTGGTTATCGATGAAACGTGACAGCTTCTCTACGGCGTTGATGAGGATGAACACGATCTCGCAGGAGATACCTACCAACAGAAGAGCAAGAAAGAAGTGGCGAAGGAGATAGCGATCGAGGCGTTTGACGAGAATCACGGGCTACTTGCTCCTGCGGAAGAATGAGAGTATACGTTTTTCGGTGACGACAATGTACAGCAGGTAGAGTCCAATGGCGCCTATCAGGAAGTTGGCTGACCACATAGCCCAGAAGGGACAGATGATACCGCGATCGGCCAGGTCCTCGCCGCCGATCAGGAAGGCCCAGTAGACGATGAACAGGCCGATTGATACGGCAACAGCGGTACCCATGCCGCCGCGCCTGGTGAGTACGCCCAGGGGGGCGCCGATCAGGATGAAAGCGAGGGAGGCGGCCGGTATGGAGTACTTCTTGTGTATTTCAAGCGAGTACTTGTTGATGACGGTCAGTTGTGATTCTATCTGACTGGCGTTTTGCTGAATGAAGCGTTCGAGAACGCTGGCGTCTTTACGCACCAAGCCGTAGACGACCTCGTTGTCAGCGGCGTCGGTTTCGTGTCTGACAAGCGTGTCCATGAACAGGTGCCTGACACTTTCTGTCAAACGCTGGTTGATTCGGAAGCGGAACGGGGCGATTGCGGCGCGGGCGTTGTCGACTTTCTCCTGCATGGCCGCGATGCCCATTTCGCGATCGGTGCGGTAGGTGGTCTCCTGCCGCTCAAGCTGAGTTCCCTCCATGGCAATGTTGATTACCTGGTGTTTGAAATCGACGCGTTGGTAATCCTCCGGCTTGGCAACATCGAGCGTGTGAATCTCGCCGTCATCGAGCGAGAACCGTATGTTCTCGCCCTCGTTAAGGACTTCTATGACACCCTCGTGAGCGACGATAATCCGCGGTTTGGCCGGGTTCTTCATCTCGGTAATATGGACCCCGGAGACCTCGGATGTAGTGTGATCGATGTCCTTGAGAAGAATGAGATAGCCGGGGATATCGTGGATGAAGACGCCCGGTTTGAAGCTCAGTGTCGGCCGCATGCGGGAGATGTCCGAGGTGAGCTGGCGCTGCATCTTGTTCAGGTCGGGGAGGACGCGGTCGTTGAACTCGATCATCAGGACCATGATGACAGCTCCTACGACCATCAGCGGCGTGAGGACGCGCAGCAGGTTGATGCCACAGGCCTTCACGGCAGTGATCTCGAAGTCGGAGGTCAGGCGTCCAAAGGCCATGAGCGTGGCAACCAGTACCGACATGGGGACCGACAGGGCGAGAATCCAGGCCAGGTTCAGGACAATCAACTCCATCACTATCCAGAGCGAGAGGTCCTTGTCGATGACGTGGTCGACAATGCGGGGGACATAGTCAATCAGCAGCAGGAAAGTGATCATGCAAAAGGCAAAGATGAACGGCCCGATATGCTCTTTGAGTATGTACCAGTTGAGTTTTTTCATTCGCGTGGTCCTTCGACGGGGCAATATATTGCTTATACATATCCGATGAAAGATAATATTCCCCGCAGGCGCACAATGCGATTTCGCCGGGGGCCGGAATGTGTTATTTTGACTAATTATGGATACTAAACCGATACGAGACTATGTGATCGACGACACTGTTACCGGGTTTTTTGTCGTACGACGCAAGGAGATTCGTGATTACTCGCGGGGTCGTTTTGTAGCGCTGGAGCTTGGCGATCACAGCGGGCGGATCAAGGCCAATATCTGGGAGCCGGACCAGTTCGCGCTGGAGGAGCTTGCTGAGGGGATGGTGGTCAAACTCCAGGGGAGTGTGGGTGAGTACCGTAACCAGATGCAGATGACGGTTCGGCGAATCCGGCAGGCCACAGATGACGAGTACGAGATTGAGCAGGTGCTGGCGCACTCGCCGATATCCCGCGAGGAGCGTCGAGCGCGCATTCTGGACCTGACGGAGCGGATTGAGAACACGTATGTTGAGAAGCTGGTTCGCTCGTTCTGGGACGACGAGGAGTTTTTCGATGCATACCTGCTGGCCCCGGCCGGGAAGCTGTGGCACCATGCGTATATCGGGGGGTTGTCGGAGCACTCGGGAAACGTCACGGAGCTGGCGATCGAGGTTGGCGGGCATTATGACTTCGTAGATCGTGACCTGTTGATTTTCGGCGGTTTGCTCCACGATGCGGGCAAGGTGGCGACGTACACGCGGTCGACGATGTTTGACTACACCGACGAGGGGCGATTGGTGGGGCACATCTGTCTGGCCGATCAATGGATCTGCCAGCGGGCGGCGGCGATCGAGGCGTTTCCCGAACGGCTGTTGATGGAGCTTCGGCATATCGTGCTGGCGCATCAGGGAGAGCTCGAGTTCGCGACCCCGGTGGTGCCGCAGATGGCCGAGGCATTCATCGTGTACTTCTGCGACGAGATCGACAGCAAGATGGGTGCCTTTGCGCGTATCCGGGAGAAGCACGGCGGTGTCGGGTGGTCCGACTGGGTGAAGATGCTGGATCGGTTCCTGTACTTCGGGCGGGAGAAGCTGTAGCACGTGGAAGCCCGATGCGATCCCATTCTTGAACTCAAGGATCTGACCCGAACAATCACTGCGGGAAGTGAGGCGAAGGTCGTTGTCGATCGTGTCAGTTTCCGTTTCGATCGCGGGCGAATCTACACGATTGTCGGTGCTTCAGGGGCGGGGAAGTCCTCGCTGCTGCGGCTGATTAATCGGCTTGATGAACCGTCGTCGGGACGGGTGTTGCTGTGTGGGCAGCCGACTGAGCAGATACGCCCCTCAGAGCTGCGTCGTCGGATAGGCTTCCTGTTCCAGCGGCCGCATCTGTTTGAGGGGACAGTGGCGAATAATCTTCGCTACGCCAGGCCGGATCTGACCGAGAGCGCTATTCGACAACTGGCCGAACAGGCACGTGTGCCGCAGCGGCTGATCCAGGCCGATGCCGCCACTTTGTCGGTTGGTGAGGGTCAGCGGGTGGCCTTGGCGAGACTTCTGGCGCTGGAGCCGGAAGTGATACTGCTTGATGAGCCAACCTCAGCGCTCGATCCCGGCCTCACGGAGGGAATCGAAGCCACCTTCCGGGACCTGGTCGACAGCGGTGGGATGACGCTCATCATGGTGAGTCATGACCCGCAGCAGGCGTTGCGGATGGGAGGTGCGGTGTTACTGGTTTCTGCCGGTCGCGTGGCGGAGCATGGTCCGGCAGAGCAGGTGCTGAACGATCCGAGGACGGAGGCGGGGCGGCAGTATCAACGGAGGCAGCACGATGTTGACTCCTGATTACACCCATGTCTTGTATTCCCTGGTGCTGGTGCTGGTCGCGATTGGGGTGACGGTGTGGTGGCGCATCCCGGTTACAAAGGAGATTACGCTGGGGCCGGTGCGGGCGTTTGTGCAGTTGGTGGCGGTGGGATACGCGCTGACATTCCTGTTCGAGCCAGGGCGATCGTGGCTGATCATTCCGGTGCTGCTGGTGATGACAACAGTGGGGGCATATGCCGCCGCCGGACGAGTCAGGAAGCTGAGGGGGGCCTATGTGGTGACGCTGGTCTCCATTATGTTGGGGTCTGCAGTCACATTGGGGCTGATGCTGGCCTTGCCCATCATTGAGTTTGAGGCGCGGGTGGTGATACCGTTGTCGGGGATGATCATATCGAACGCGATGAATGCCTCCGCGATTGCGATCAACCGGTTCGCAGCCGATATGCGATCGCATCGTCTGGCGATAGAGACGGCGCTGTCACTGGGAAAGAACTGGCGGGAGGCGAGCAGGCCGTTTCAGCGGGAGGCGGTCATGGCGGGGATGATCTCGATTCTGAATTTCATGAAGACAGTGGGAATTGTGGCCTTGCCGGGGGCGATGACGGGGATGATTCTGGGCGGTGCCGAGCCGCTGGATGCGGCCCTGCTGCAGTTGATCGTAGCGTTCATGCTGTTATCGGCGATGTCGATCACGGCGGCGCTGACGGTGGAACTGACGGTTCGGCGGTTCTTCACGGGCTATGACCAGTTGCGGCACGACGTCTGATTCGTGGGGCAGGGCTGGTTGGTGCTGTGCCTGTGAGTAGTTATCCTGGTCGAACTGGCAGGCAGCACATGGCCGGTTCAGGTGTTCCGGTGGGGGCAGAGATTCAGGTGGTGCGGCCGTTTTGGGGTATCGCTGGCGGCATGGCCGGCGGCGGCGGGTATGGCGTGTCTTGAGTGTCAGCGGCGATCGGTCGTGCCGTGGAATTTGGGCTTGTCTTTTTATGTAGAAGTGATATTATGGGAGGTGCCCGGTCAGAGACCGGGAAGTGATTCTTTTCGTCATGCGGAGAGGTGGCCGAGAGGCTGAAGGCGGCGGATTGCTAATCCGTTATAGGGGTATCACCTCTATCCAGGGTTCGAATCCCTGCCTCTCCGCCATTTTGCGGTTGCCATTTTCAAGTAATTCCAGTATAATAAGTTAGTCGAGTGAGTCAGGGGTCGTGATGACCCCTGTGCCGAATATGTGCCAAACTGGAGACACTTGTTATGGCCAGAATCTACAAACGGGGACGAATCTGGTATCTCGATGTAAGCGCCGGCGGACGTCGGATCCGCAAGCGGGTCGGGACCTCCAAGAAAGTGGCTGAACTGGCCCTGAAGGATGCCGAGGTCAAGGTGGCCCGCAAGGAGTTCGGCTTCGCCGACAAGGACATGGTGCTGGAGAAGTTCCTCGATCAGTATCTGGACTACTGCAGCGCTAACCATCAGGCATCCACCACCAATCGGTATCGGGCGGTCATTGATCACTTCAGATCGTTCCTTGCAGATCAGCGACAAGACGTGGTCTTTGTCTCGCAGGTCAATACCGAGGTGATCGATCAGTACAAGGTCTGGCGCAAGGATGCCCTGGTGAATCCTAACGGTCAGCCAGTCGATGAGCCGACTGAGTATACCCGCAAGGGAGCCCGGGCCCATACGATCAATTTCGAGATCGGGGCGCTCAAAACCGTCTTCAATCAGGGGATCAAGTGGGGGTATGTGAAGGAGAACCCGACCGGTAAGGTGAAGAAGTTGAAGGTCAATGATGCCCGGCCTGTACGCTTCCTGACGCACGAGGAGTGCCAGCAACTGCTTGAGGCTTGTCCGGAGGACATGTATCCGATCTATGCGACGTTCCTGTACACGGGGATGCGCAAGGCGGAGCTTGAGAATCTTGAGTGGGACGATGTTGATTTCGAGCGCGGGAAGATCATGATCCGTCGCAAGGAGAGCTGGCAGCCGAAGACGGGAGAACGGAAGATCCCGATGAGCAGCCTCGTTGCGAGGCTCTTATCTGACCTCCATGACAGAAGACCTGAGGGGTCAACGTACGTGTTCGCCGATCCGAAGACAAGTGGGAAGATCAGGACGAAGCTGAGGGAGAAGCTGATTCGGATCGCGCAGCAGGCCGGGATTTCGGATCTGACAAAGGTACACACGCTGCGGCATACATTCGCGAGTCACCTGGTGATGAAGGGGGTAGACCTGCCGACCGTGCAGAAGCTGATGGGGCATTCGGATATCCAGACGACGATGATCTATGCACATCTTGCCCCGGATCATCTTGCCGATGCAGTGAACCGGATATCGTTTGAGTCATAGCCTCAGGGCTGTGTTGCAGCTCCCGGAGCCTGGAATCACAGCACTCTGACGCCCCCCCATACACCCCGCTGGGATGGGACCCACATGGAATAACAGTCCATTACGTCTTCACTATCTCGCCCCAAATTCCACCGTCACTGGAATGGCCACTTTTCCTGAATCCGGCACGGGTGGAGCCCCACAGCTCGGGGCTTGTTGAAAGAGTCATCAGTTTCGTTGGGTCTTGATGCGCCAACGGCGGATTGTGACCCGACGGTCTTCAACCACTTAGGAAGAGCGGTCAGGTCACACGCTCGTTTGCGATGACCGCAAGACCTGACCGAATAGGGTTTCTCAACAGGCCCCAGGCTGTGGGGCACCAAGACTGAGAGTGAGAGAAGTGACCTTCCCCTGATTTCGTGGACAGTCAGTTAAGCAATGGTGTCAGTCGCTCGAACTCAGCCGGGCTCTGTGAGCCTGTCGCCGAGTGTCGACGCTGACGGTTATAGAACACCTCAATATACTCAAAGAGCTTCGCTTTCGCCTCGTCCCGTGTTGTAAATCTCTCCTGATACACCAACTCCTGCTTCAACGTCCCGAAGAACGATTCGCACGGCGCGTTGTCCCAACAGTCGCCCTTCCGGCTCATACTACAGATTGCACCGTGGTTGCGCAAGAGCTTCTGGTAGTCACCGGCCGCGTATTGCTTCCCCCGGTCGGAATGATGAATCAGTCCCGGTGACGGTTGTCGCCTGGCCAGCGCCTGGCGCAGAGCCGTTAGCGTCAAGGCCCCGTTGATCCGGTCGCTCATCGCCCACCCCACGATCAGCCGCGAATACACATCCAGCACCACCGCCAGGTACAACCACCCCTCCGTCGTCGGGATATAGGTGATATCGGCCAGCCAGACCTGATTGGGACCCGTCGCCGTGAACGCCCGATTCAGAAGATTCGGCGCCACCGGCAAAGCGTGCTTCGAATTGGTCGTCGCCCTGAACTTCCTGACCGTCTTCGCCTTGATCCCGTTCTGTCGCATCAAACGTGCCACCCGGTGACGACCACAGCGGGTACCGGAATCATTGAGTTCATCGGTGATCCGAGGCGAACCGTAGCTCTGACGACTCCGCTGATGCGCCGCCCGGATGTGCGTCACCAGCGAACGATTCGCCTGTGACCGCACACTCTCCGGCCGCCCCAGCCAGGCATAGTACCCGCTTCGCGACACTCTCACCGCCCGGCACATCAGCCACACCCGAAACTCATACCGATGATCCCGGATAAACATGAACTTCACTTCGGGCGACGACTGAACACGGCCAGCGCTTTTTTTAAGATGTCCCGCTCCTCCGTCACCTCGGACAACTGCCGTCGCAATCGCCGAAGCTCCTCCTGCTCAGCCGACTGATGACCCTTGCCCGGAAACGCCGCCTCGCCCTCTTGGGCAAACTGGCTGCGCCAGCGATGCAGCATATTCTCGCTGATCCCCAAATCCCGAGCCACCCCCGCTACACTCCGACCCGGCTCATAGCTCAGACGCACGGCCTCCAGCTTGAACTCCCGGTCGTACTGACGACGCTTCTCTGTGGACATAACAACTCCTTCGGACAGGAACATAACCCTATCCTTTCGCTCTGTCCACTAAACCGGGGAAAGGTGACTGTATCTTCTCCTGCGTCAACCACGGGCTATACCGGAGTGGCAAGCGGACCGCCCCTGCCATCGAGCCTGATCAGGCCGTGACTCCGCCCGACCTGGCGAGCGGAGCTTCTCAACCCGGCACCGTGATCATTTCGCCCACATTAGGGGAATGTAATACCGTTGTCGTGATGGGGCAAACTAATCCTGAGACGGCAGTGGCCGGGAAGCAGCGATACCAGCCTTTGCCGCCGCCAATGTTGTCTCACTAGCTCCTCAAGCCTGCTCACGAGGCAGTCGTGCACTGTGGTGATCACCTTGCTGAGGGATCTGACAGAACGCAGTTGGACCCTCGCAAATTAAGGGATCTTTACTGCCGACGGTCTTTCCAATGACTCCTCTGATTGTTCCCGACAGAGCTTATGATAGAGCCCAGGAGCATTGACCAAGTCCTTGTGAGAGCCGGACTGGATAATCCGCCCATGATCCATCACGTAAATCCTGTCGGCATGCCTAACCGAGGCGATTCGGTGAGAAATCACGAGTACCGTGTGCTCACGAAACAATTTGTTGGTTGCTTCACGGAAGAGACGCTCCGTTTCTGAATCCAGAAAGGCGGTCGCCTCATCAAATACGATGATCGGAGGTTTGCGAATCAACGCTCGCGCTATGGCCAGTCTGACTCTTTGTCCGCCGGAAATTTTCTGACCACGCACGCCGACTACACTATCATATCCCTGATCGAACTCCAGGATAAATGAGTGCGCACCTGCCTTCTTTGCGGCGTCCACTACCTGCTGCTGATTCACTCCCCTCTTTCCGCAGGTTAGGTTGTGATACACCGTATCGTTGAAGAGGAAGACATCCTGGGAAACAACACCAATACTCCGGCGTAGCTCGTCGAATGGGATGCTTCCGATAGGCCTTCCATCAATCGAAATCGAACCGCTGTCGGTTTCGTAGAATCGCATGAGGAGATTGATGATTGTGGTCTTGCCAGCTCCGCTGGTTCCACAGAAACCAGTGGTGGAATGGGGCGCGACCTCTACGGTAACGTCGTTCAGGGCGTTGTTCTTCCCATCATAGGAGAAGTACACGTGAGACAAGTCTACTTTCCCCTTAATGGGACTCGAAACACCGCCAGGTCGAATCGATACCGCATCCTCGCTCTCAATCTGAAGTATCTCGGTAATTCGCTGGAGAGGCGCCAAGGCTCGTTGCACCTGCGTGTTCACGGAAAAGAGACTGCTAAGTGGATTTAGGAGAAAGCTGATGTAGACAGAGAATCCGATGAACTCCCCAACTGTCAGATCCTCTGTGTAGATAAGATAACCTGATTGAATGAAGACAAGCACAGGCACGAGTGACTGCAGGACTTGCCCGACGTTACCCTTAATATGGTCAAGGACTTCCAGACGTATCCTCGTTCGAGTCGCCTGAATGAGTTTGTTGAAGTAGGTGGCAATGACCCCGCGCTCCAGTCCCAGTTCCTTAACTACAGCGGCACCACTGATTGACTCATGCAACTTGCCCTCAGCTATGCCAGCACGTTCATTGGCTTCATAGCTGAGCTGGCGAAGCTGTTTCATGAACATGAACGAGCTTGCCAAATACACAGGAGCAAGCACTACGACCGACAGTGTTAGCGTTGTACTGATTACAACGAGCAGAACGAGGCTGACCACCACCGTCACCAGACTCTGGATCACACTGATCAATGTTCCGGCCCAGAATGGATGGAGCTGGGCAACGTCATCTCGCACTCTACAGACCACGTATCCTATGTTCGAACTGCTGAAGTAACGGAGCGGTGCTTTCATAAGGTGCTTCATCAGCGTTGCCTGCCCTTTTATGACCATTCGTTGCCGGAATATGAGGAGGTTGTAGAATTTAAGGTAGTTACCCGCCCCTCTTAGGCTTATCGCAACGAACCAAACGACAAGCAATTGGAGCAATAAGTCGATGTTATCGCCGTATATAATGCGATCCACTGCCTGCATCGTAATCCATGGCAGAGTCAGGCCAACAGCGGTTACTACTGCGCTGCCTACCGATGCTCCAAGAATCAATCTCCAGTGAGAGCGTCGATAGGGCCTGAACTTGCGCAGATAGCCTCGTATTAGCTGGATATTCTCGGCGCGCCACCAATGTGTATGTTCCATTGCTCTATTCCTCCCATGTTCCGTCCGGGACTTCAGCCCCGATTCCGGCTAGAAGCTGCCTCGGTGCCAAAAGTGTATGAGTGGCGGAGTCGCATTGCGGCAACCGGTACTGCCCACCATTGCTATCAACCCATTGCTTCCGACGTTCATTGACCGCAGCGCGTCTGGTCGTATCACAAACGAGTTCAAGCGCGCCATTGAAGTCACTTGGCCTATCCTCCTGCCGACCGTCATCGCCTGAGTCGTCTTCCGTTGGATCCGATGCGGACCACCAGAAGTCGTGGAGTCGTGACAACTTCCTATTGAGCGACTTGTGCACTTTGCCTATATGACTGAGGGCACTTTGACAATTCACCTTCACCAGCACGGCTGTAGCTGTTTCCAGTAGCGAAGTGGATGTGTTTATTCCCGCACCGAGACTCTTCACAAGTTCGATGCCGAGACTTCTGATCCGTAGAAGTTCAAGGTCGTTCGCCCAGCCAGAATTACTCTCTGGTTTGGGAATCAGGATTCCAAGGGACATACTTGAAACCGGATGATCCAGGTGCCTCCAGTCAATCCTCTCTTCTGTGCGGCCGAATGGCAGAGGTGCACAGAAGAGGGGAACGCCATCAGGAGCTACCTGCATCGCCGACGCCACTTCATCAATGTCCTGATCCACGCTTGGAGTTGCAATGGAGATAATCAGGTTCGACCTCGTATGCGTTTGAGATAGTACTCGTTGGATGCTCTCAGTGGTCAACTGCCGAACGCTCCTCTCCGTGCCTCGGATTGAGAAGCCGGTGTCGAATGCTAATCGATGAAGCCGCTCCTCCAATTGATAGAAGGGATTCGCTCCTACTATGCGCAGTTCTCTACGTATCTCATCGATGACGCCTGCAAGATCCCCGGCACCTACATGTGCTGGCGAACACAGCAATTGCACTACGTCCGAGAACCCGACCTCTGTGGCATCCGACAAGGATCCGAAGTACAAGATGTCGGTTGGCGTGGTAAGAGCCCCAAATCTCAGCAATCCTGGAATCTGTTCCCGGATCTTGCGAGCGACAAAATGCTCGCAGGCATGTGCGGTCCCTGATGGGTAACGAGAGCTAACCTCGCCAAATGCTCCTGCATTTACAACAGCGACGCAGAAGCTCCGCCCGCCATCTGTCTGCAGCCCAATTATCCGCTCGCCCAGAGCCTTTGCGCCGACTTCACGTCTGGCAGAGCAGATGTGGATCGATTGAGGTGTTACGTCTGGTGGTTCAATCTCATTCAAACGAGTTGTCAGTCGGAGCCGCCTGTCTCGCGAGACGGCCTCGTCGATGAAAAAGCGATAGAATTCGACAGGGCTACGAGAGAGCTGCCGTAGTTGATCCCCGCCACCAGTAGATGCAATGCAAATACACATGTGGGTTCCAAGATCTTCGCAATCCTGATACCCTTCGGCAGCCAAGCACTCAAGATCGATCATCACTGATTCGACTTCATTCCTTTGTCGTGCCACTGATCTAACTCGTGCGACCAGTTGATTGTGGATATCAATCGGGTCGCGGATGTTTGAGTCGATATCGCCTTTCGAGCACCACGCAGTTCTCGCCGAGTCCTGGTACAAGAATTCAGGTAGGCCATTCTCGACTATGCTGCACAGTAGCCTGAACTTGTACTGATCCAATGGCGTCGCAAGGTGATCGAGGAGACTGTAGGCGGTTGACTCAAAATGCACGCGCAATTGGTGTTGATGCAATATCTTGCATAGCTGTCGCTCAAGCTCCATTCGCCATGCGCTGCGAGGCTGGTCGCCAAACGGAACCAGATCGCAGATGTAATCTGATCCTCGGCCATAACCGCAACTGATCCCGTCGAGAATCAGATGGACGTTCAGACGGGGGTAGTATTCCATGGGTAGCCAGTTGAATACTCGCTCTTGTGCCTTTCGGATACAGTACTGCCAGGAATCCTCAATGGCTGAGACGACGTCCCATAGCTCGTCGAAGTGATCACACCACCACATCCAGCGTCGCAACCACTTCAGGTCCTGTCTTTCCCCATTGGCGAGCAAGAACAAGTCTCGACAGAAGTCATTTGAGGTCATCCGAGACCGGTGGCGTCCGAGGAAGATGCGGTACCCTTTAGTCTCTGCAACTACTTCGGTGGCACTTGCCATGGATAGCTGGTTCGCTTGGCACCACTTCTGCAAAACAGACAGCGAGATGGCGTCCAGTTGAATGTGGCTGAATCTTCCAAACCCCATCCTCATTCTCCAAGTCGTTGCGTCAGTTGCGGAGCGGAAGGGCAGTAGGGATCAGGCCAATGTGCGGCATTGGGTTGATCCCGATAGGCCTTTAGTGCACGCTTCCAGCAGCGGCCCTGCGTTCGATGACACTCGTCGAACTCCTCGCACTCGAAACACGGGCTGCCGACAAAGTCGTCTCTGACGGGTTCCATGACACGCATCATCTCCGGCGAGTTCCACATTTCCGGGATTGACTGATGCCTGAGATCACCGACAATGTACTCTGGGTGATAGTACAGTTCCTCACAGAGGGTGACTCGTCCGTCTGGCAGCAGCACAAAAGCATAGCGCCCCCCGGAGCAATGCGCGCGCTTCGCGTACCATTCACGCCGTTCTTCTACGGACATGTAGTATGGATCAGGGACCGAGTCGAGTTTGATGAACATGTGCGGATAACGCTCACGAAACTCTGGCCCTCTGTTCTCAAAAGATTGCATCGCATTGGGGTGCGGAAATATCTCATGGAAATCCCGGTAGATGGACGACGCCGCCAGTGTGAAACTTACGCGATTCACGAATCCAAGATTGCCGAAGTATTCGATGATCTCCGGGACCGAGTCTATATTGAACTTTGTTAGGACACAGGTGATTCCGACATTGAAGCCTTCATCGCCAAAACGGTGCAGGGTGCGCATGATCTTGGGGAAGTAACCCTTCTTCCCAACGTGCCGTTCAACTACACCGGCATCCAGCGGCGAATCTAAGCTGAGTTGGATGTTTCGGGCCCCGATATCCCTCAGCCGTTTGATCTGGGATTCGTTGAGAGGCGACTTGGTGGGAATGTCCTCTCTATATCCCCTGTCGTAGAGCATGGCAATAATCTCGAAGATATCCTTTCTAAGAAACGGGTCGCCACCTGACAACGACACACTTGCGAACTGCAAGTCGCGGCACTCGTCGAGAATCCTCTCAATTTCGACAAGAGACATCTCATTCGGATCTCGCTTGGGTTGGTAGTCGGCGTAGCAGTAGAGACATCGGAACCCGCATTGAAGTGTCGGCAGAAACAGCATCGAATTCGGGGTGTGAAGACGCCAGGTAGCCCCTTCTAGTTCCCGAGCATTGCAGACCAGAGTGATTGGGTCATATGGAACGTGTTCCATTGGAACATGTTCGACTTCGGTCAGTAGGTCACCCAGTTCGCTCAGTACTGCAGTGATGTCTTCTTGGGCACTTTGCAGGCCGAAGCCGGTGAGCTCCGCCCAAGACTCGGCAACCATCCCGTCCGTTCTCTGCCCATCAAACAGGGCCAACGCTATAGCGGCCTTTGGAGGGATAATCTTGTATCCAAAGGAGTAGTCCTTCTCTGTGTTGAAAGCAGCCTCTCCTTTTGGGTAGGCGACAACTCGATTGCCATCCTTCCTCATGGTGATCAGAGGGTCGAATATTCTAACCATTTGTTCAACTCCTTTTGTACTAAATGACAAGCATCCGCTCAGCCAGTTTCAGTGGCTGAGCCACGGACATCGAGCCTGTCGGACAGGCTCCACTTATGGGTAGGTCTCTTCAACATTGATCCTGCAGCCCATCTATCCGATGAGGCCGAACCACACGGTCTTAGGGGAGTGGCGACCAAGGAGTCACCACTCCGCCCTTGCTTTGCGGTTGCTTCTGAGCCATCCTTTTGCAGGAACTAACAGAACGTCCAGCGCCCTTCTGGCTGGCGACTTATTCCGCGAATGTCCGGTGTTTACCTGGGCGTCGAGTTCCCATTGTTGCAGGTCGAGCACCCTTGCATACAACCGGCAAGACAACTGCCTGACATACAACCGCCCCCGCAATTCGGATCATTCACCGTCAGCAGGGTATCGCCAAGCATAAGTGAAGGGCTCGATGAGGCGGCTCGGCCCGACTTGGTATTGACGAGTCCGTTGCGAAGCATTAGTTTTCTAAGTAGAGTAAGGTCGCTCATGGTTTTGGTCCTTTCTGTTTCTGGTTCAGATTCAATTGGGCGGAGCCATGTCGGCCTGACATAGGCTATACTCTGGGTACGGCTTGGCGCGTGGTAATGTGCTTGCCGTGCTCGGAGTTAGCCGCTAGCTGGCGTTCGAGTTGCCGTTCTTGCACGTCGAGCAGCCAGAACTGCATTGCAGACAGCCAGGCTCACACCCGGCGTTGCAGTCCCGCGAGCCTATGCCGCTCGTCGGCTCATCTCCACCACCACCGAAGATATCGTCGAAGAACGGAATCAAGTCCGACGATGCGGCCTCTGTGTTCGGGCTTCTAAGGAGCCCGTTTTCTTGCATTGCCTTACGCAATGAATTCAAGTCGCTCATTGAACAAACCTCCATTGTCGTCGAATGACGACGAACATGAGTTGTAGTGTCGTTTCGTTCAGTCGCCGTTTGACTCATTCCAACACCAGTTCCACTGATGAGAGGAATAAGGCGCCCGACGCCCGGACGGACATACAGGCAAGGGCCACTGCCCATGCCGAAAAACGCGAGCCGATCACGGCTCCGCCCTTACTTGTCTTAGTTTCATGTTCTGCCTGAACCGCCCCGGGATGCTGAATACAATGATGTGCCGATTCGAGGGAACTGCCCACGTTCCCACATGGATGTTCTAGCCCGATGCGGAGCGATGACCTTTGGTCACAAGCTCTGCATGGATACCGCTAGAGCACACCACGTCGATCATGCTGAGAGCACTTTCTGAGGGGGTACTCTCTGGGTACTACGAACTCAACTGCGTGACCCGGTGCGCAAATACTTCCCAATGGGCCATGCGCTGCTACACCGATGATGTTTCTTGGAGGCCCTCTTTTCAAGATCCCAATATACATACGAAAACCGAGTCGATGTTGTCAATTAGAAAATCGGCAGCGTGTGCGCTAATTCCTGATAGTGTCCGCAACCGAATGTGGACGTGATGCTGCGGCCGCGAGATAACCATCCCAAGCTGTGACCACGCGGGATTCCTGCAACCAGCTCCAGCCTAATCTCCTTCATTCGTACCGGACGCTCTCGATCGGATTGGTGCGAGCCGCGCGAATCGCCTGACTTCCTACCGTAATGAAGGCCAACATCGTCATGGCAAGGCTGGTCACAAGGAACACTGAGATGCCGAGGTCGATTCTGTGAGTGAATCCATTCAGCCACCACCTCAGCAGATAATACGCAATGGGCCACGCGACCACACTGGCGAGTGCTGCCGAAATCACAAACTCTCTGGTCAGTAGGCGGACAATTGCCGCAGTCGAGGCGCCAAGTATTCTCCGGATTGCGAGTTCCTTGGTCCGTTGGACGATCACAAACGAGGATAGGCCAAGCAGTCCTATACTGGCAATCAGTATGGCCAACAGGGACGAATAGGTGAGTACAGTGGCGAAGTGATTCACGTCACCATAGTTGGCCGCTAGAACGTCATCGAGGCGAGTCGCGACAAATGGAACGTCGGGGAGTATGCTCTTCCACTCACGTTCCAGATCACGCAGAACCGTGACTGCCGTTCCCTCCCGAACGCGAACCAGCAACTGCCGTGTTCGGGAAGGATCGTCTATTAGGATCAGAGGTTGCATCCGGTAACTCAGGTCTCTGAAGTTGAAGTCCTTGACTACGCCTGCCACCCGGCTCTGATGCATCAACTCGTAGCTCTTTCCTCCGCCGACATACGAAAAGAGCTGCATTCCAAGCGGGTCCGTTACTTCCATGGTACGAGCGGCAGATTCGTTCATCAGCGCAGCTCCAGTACCGGATGTGCTCAAGGAGTCAAAACCAACTCCTATCGACATTCGCAAGCACAGTGTTTGAGGATAGTCCTTATCAGTCCACACTACCGGCATACTTATGTAACCCGAACCATCTGGCCGCTTGAATAGCAGCCCGTGGCAGTCCTGCTCTCCCGGAATATTAGAGGCGGCAGTGACGGACCGAACATTTTCGTTGCGGTCAAAAACTCCTTTCAATACTTCACGATTCTTCCTCGCCTCGGGACTGCTCAGAGAGACAACAAGCAGGTTCCTGTGCACGAATCCCAGATCCTTGTTCATGAGATATGACAACTGGCTGAATCCCACCAGCGTGCAGATGACAAGAACGGCGGCAATGGCGAACTGGACAATCACGAGTGCCTTACGAAGCAGCGTTCTTCCCTTTCCCTTTACGATAGTTCCTTTTATTGCCTCTGTCGGTTGCGCGGCCGACAGATACAACGCGGGAAACAATCCGGCGAGAGTCCCGACAATCACGGGAACGGCGACGATGCCCAGCACCAGTGCGAGAGTTGGCACAGCGGAGTAGTCCACTGGGGCACCGACAAGACTACTAAAGGCTGGTCCGATCAGTTCTACCAGGGCCAACGCCAGGAGTGTGGCCAGGGCTGCAACCATAATTGACTCGCACAAATACTGCTTGATTAAGTCCAAACGGCCCGCACCGAGCGCTTTCCTCATCCCCACTTCACGACTTCGTCTGACCGCCTGAGCAGTCGAGAGGTTGACGAAGTTGACACTCGCCACCAGCAGGATGAAAAGCGCGAGGACCGCGAATTGATACAGTCTGGCGACATCGGTCTTCTGCTCGAGTTCCCCTCCCATGTTTGACTGAAGGTGTATGGTCGATAGTGGCTGCAGAGAGAGGCTGACCTCCTCGGTCCTTTCTGATCCCCGGTACTTGCTGATAATGGAGGGGAACTGCGCCTCCAGCTGTTGAGGAGCGGTGCCAGGGCGCAAGAGAACGTAGGTGAGCACTGGAGAGTCCCAGTGTCTTGCGAACCCTTCGTTACTGGCGGTGATAGTAGACATTGACACTATGAGATCGGCGCGAATGTGGGAGTTTCTCGGCATTGGTGCCAATACGCCGGTTACCATCAGATTGGTTACGCCATCATACAGTAGTGTCTTGCCGATCGGGTCCACGTCGCCGAAGTACTTCTTCGCGATCTCTGGTGTGACTAGCACATTGCCCGGGCGGTCCAGGGCCGTGTTCTTGTCGCCACCTGCCAACGCAAAGTCGAATATGCTGAAGATCGTGCTGTCTGCGAACAGCAACGCGTCTTCGCTGAAGCCGTGCCCTGCAGCCGAGATGATGCCACTGGTCTTGTAGATTCTGGTTGTGGTTTCAACCGACGGACATTCGCTCGCAAGAATCGGGCCAAGCGGGGTGCCCGTGGCCACGCGCCGACGGTGAAACCCGGTCTGTTCATGCGTGGTTTCCGCAACACGGTAGATGCGATCCCCATTTCTGTGGAAGTTGTCATAGCTGAATTCGAACATCACCCACAACAGGATCATTGTGCAGCAGGCTATTCCGACGGCCAAACCGGCAACGTTGATTGCGGCGTAGCCTTTATGACGAAGCGTACTTCTTAGCGCAACCTTGAAGTGGTTCTTCCACATATAGTGCTCCTATGCCGATTTCTGAGAACGTCGCTCACTTATGAAGAGGCGACCGTCAGACGTTATTCGCCTTTGCGACACTTGTTGAAACGACTTTGCCATCGAACAGATGAAGTGTGCGCTGTGCCCATTCTGCATATCCAGGCGAGTGAGTGACCATGACGATAGTGATTCCGGATGCATTGAGCTGGGCAAACAGGTTCATTACATCGTCAGCGTTACGGGAGTCCAGATTGCCAGTAGGCTCGTCAGCGAGGATCAGCTTTGGCTTCGCGACCACGGCTCGTGCAACCGCCACTCGCTGCTGCTGGCCACCAGACAGTTGTTGTGGGAAGTGGTTGCGACGCGGCACAAGCTGCATCTGCTCCATTACCTCGTGAACAGCCAGTCGACGTGCGGCCGAAGGCATTCCCAGATACAGCAGTGGAAGCTCGATATTCTCCGATACCGTAAGTTCGTCGATTAGATTGAAGCTCTGAAAGACGAAGCCTATGTTCCCTTTTCTGAATCGAACACGGTTGCGTTCGGACATGGCCCCAACTTCGGTATCCATGAAGTGGTACTCGCCCGCCGTCGGGCTGTCGAGCATGCCAACAAGGTTGAGTAGCGTGGACTTTCCGCATCCCGAGGGTCCCATGATAGCAACGAACTCACCCTCTTTCACCTCGAAGCTAACGTCGCATAAGGCTGTCGTTTCGACTTCTTCAGTTGCATACATCTTGCGAAGGTTCACAGTCCGGATCATTGGCTTCTTCCCTTCTATTCAATGACGACTTTCGAGTATTCCATGAACATGTCGTACGAGGAAGTAATCACACTATCACCAGGCCTCAACCCCTGTAGGACCTCGAAGACCTGCGCGTTCTGCCGACCGAGTGTGATGTCTCTGCGGATGGCCTCGTCGTGATCCGGCCGCATGACGAAGGCCCAACGTCCGCCGGTCGAATTGTAGAAGCCACCACGGGGCAGTAAGACTGCCTGTGACAGGTCTCCGAGCAAGACACGAGCCTGCAACGACTGGCCCCGTCGTAGGTTCACAGGGGATGTCCCCACAAACTCCAACTCGATTCTGAACTTCCCCTCGCTCACCTCCGGATACACTTTCGACACTGTGAGCGAGCATATTGTCCCGGCCACACTCGACTGGGCCGCCAGCCCCCTCCGAATTCGGGACAAGTAGTATTCGTCGAGCGAAGCGTCCAATCTGAAGCCGTCGGTGACATCAACCTGGCCGACTCTCTGGCCCTGTCCAATCGAAAGGCCAACCTCGGCGTTCAGAGATGTCAACTGGCCGGTCATTGGCGCTTTGAGAATCAAGTTGTCCAGTCTTGTTTTGACGAATTCGAGATTATCTTGCATTCGCCCCACGGACTCCTCAAGCTGTTTGATTTGAGCGCTACGAAGCACTGAGTCCTGAGCTTGTGATTCGAGAGTAAGCACTCGCTTTTCAGACCAATAGTCGAACAACTCCTTAGCACGCTCGAACTCAATCCGGGATATCAGGTGTTGCTGCCATAGCTCCTTTGCTTGTTCAAAGCTGCGGCGAGACTCCAATATCTGCAGCTCGACGTCAAGCAACTCTGCGCGCAGATCCAATGAGCGTTGCTCCATTGCCAAACGGGTGTTTCGCAGGTTGTTGATTTGCTCGAATAGCTGAGCTTCCCGATACATGATATCAAGTCGTAGATCTGTGTTGTCCAGTCGCAGTATGCTGTCACCGGAGCAAACCATCGCACCTTCTTCCAAATACACGTCCGAGATCATCCCACCCTGCGAGGTAGTCAAGTAGAACGTCTTGAGCGGGCTCACCGTACAGGTAATGGGGATGTATTCCTGGAACTCATTCTGTACAACCGCCGAAAGCACAATTGAATCCCTGCCAACTCGGACGACCGAGCCGAAGCTCTTGAACCAAATGCCGTACAACAGCACAACAGAAGCCACCGACGCTGCAAGATAGGTCAGAATGCGACCTTTCGTCCACCGCTTGCGGGCGAGGGGTCGGTCCATACTTGATGTCAGTGGCTCATTCTGCATAGATATCACACACATCAAACCGCATGCCAAACCAAAAAACCCTTGCCCCCTTGAGACTTAGAGTTCATATTGTAAATGAGCCTGTCCGCTTTCGATACACGAAGTGTTCGCAAACGGACAGCGAATAGCTGCGCAACCGACGAAGTATGAGAGGGGCTCGTGAACAGATATAACACCAATCTGCAAGGTAGTGTGCTCGTCGTCGATGACGATCCTGACATTCTTCAAGCTGCTAAGTTCGCATTGCAGCGAAGTGTCGAGCGAATAGACTCTCTCGGCGACCCTCATGGCATCGTCGAACGTCTGGAAAGACAATCTCCCGATGTCATTCTGCTCGATATGAATTTCACTCGCGACGTAACGAGCGGCTGCGAGGGATTCGATTGGCTTGAACGGGTACTGCAGCACGATCCTGATGCAGTTGTGATTCTGGTTACGGCATTTGGAGACACTGAAATCGCTGTCAGGGCGATCAAGGCGGGGGCAACTGATTTCATAGTGAAACCTTGGGAGAATGACAAACTGGTGGCCACGGTACTAGCAGGAATCAAACTGCGAAGATCGCGTTTTCAGATCAGCTCACTCAAGTCTCGTGAAAGGCAACTGAACGCGGACTTGGACAAGCCTTTCAGCGACTTCATTGGAGACAGCCCTGGTATGCGTCAGGTATTCGGCCTGATTCGAAAAGTGGCCGATACCGATGCCAATGTTCTTGTACTTGGAGAGAATGGAACCGGCAAGGAACTCGTTGCCAGGGAAGTGCATAGGCTTTCCGAGCGGAGCAACAACGTCTTTTGTAGAGTTGACCTAGGTGCTCTATCGGAGTCGCTTTTTGAGAGCGAGCTCTTTGGCCATGTGAAAGGGGCATTCACGGATGCCCGGGAAGCTCGCCCAGGTAGGTTTGAAGTAGCTAATGGCGGAACACTGTTCTTGGATGAGATTGCCAGTCTCCCGTCGCCTTTACAGCCGAAACTACTGACAGCGATTGAGAACAGAGAGGTCACGCGAGTGGGTTCGAACGATCCGACATCCGTCGACATCAGGTTGATTTGTGCGTCGAATGTCCCGCTGCAGGAATCTGTACACTCGGGTGACTTTCGTGAGGATCTATTCTACAGAATCAACACTGTCGTCATTCACATTCCGCCGCTTCGAGAGCGGTTGGAGGATGTTGCACTTCTCGCAGACCATTTTCTGGAGCGATATGGCCGGAAGTATTACAAGCAGAAACTGAGCCTGGGCGATGATGCTCTCAAAGGTCTCATGTCCTACAACTGGCCCGGTAACGTTCGCGAACTCCAACACATGATAGAGCGGGCCGTTATCCTATCGGATCATGATGTGCTGGAGGCAGAGGACTTCGAGTCGCTCTCTTCCGGCCGCGCAGCGGCAAGGTTCGAACGCGACACATATGATCTCGAAGAAATCGAGAAAGAAGCGATTCAACGGGCGCTTGCTCGCTTCGGAGGCAATATTACCAAGGCTGCGGGGGCATTGGGCTTGACTCGACCAGCCCTTTATCGTCGGATGAAGAAGCATGATCTATAGCCGCTTCCGAGTAAGTTGTATAGTCCGAGTTACATTGCTTGCCCTGACTGTCTCCGCTGCGAGCCTTCTGTTCGCATATACGTCGATGTACGCGACGACCAGTATTCTCGCGCTAATAGCCATACTGCAGGTCTACTTCTTGATCCTCTTTGTTGAGCGGGAGAACAGGAATCTCACTCGCTTCCTTGAGTCCATCAGTCATGGCAACCTGCCAGCAGAGCCGGCGTCCAAACGTCTTGGGGCGGGGTCCGCCAAGTTGGATGAGGCCTTCGCCCGTGTGATGAAGAAGTTCGGTGAACTCCGTATCGAGAGCGAGGCACAACACCAATATCTGCAGGCGGTAGTACAGCACATCGGAGTAGGACTGATTGTGTTTCGCGACGACGGTCAAGTCGAGTTGGTCAACCGTGCTGCCCGACGATTGTTTAGCACAGTTATGTTGAAGGATATCCAGGCGCTGGAAGACGTGAGTTCCGGCCTATCGGAAATGTTGCTCGGCGCAGAACCTGGCAAGAGGCAGGTGACCTTTACCGGTGATGGGTTGAATTCTCAGGAGGTCACGGTCGTGACGTCGAAACTGTTCATTCGAGATCGTGTCGTTACCATCGCCTCCTTTCAGAACATCACTGCCGAACTGAGCGCGAGAGAAGTCGATGCATGGCAGGGCTTGATTCGAGTCCTCACGCATGAAATTCGTAACTCGTTGACCCCGATAAGTTCGCTCTCTGGAAGCATTCTGGAGTCCGTTAGTAGCGAAAAGGGCGGTAGTGATACAGAGGTATGCGACATTGTGGACGCGTTGGAAACAATTCGGCGCAGGAGCGACGGGCTCTTGAGGTTTGTCGATACCTACCGACGGTTGACGCGGATTCCGAGGCCTAAGTGTGCGAAAGCCTCGGTAGTGGATATCCTGGCCGATACGCTTCGCCTGGTCGAGGCTGAAGTGGCCGAAAGAGGAATCGAACTGCGCAGCGCGGTGACACCAGAGGATCTTGTGATTGTGGTGGACTCCGGGATGATCGGGCAGGTATTGCTTAACCTGGTGAGAAACTCGATGGAGGCTCTGTCGGGGCGACGTGACGGCCTGATTGAACTCACGGCCACGCAGGATTCGCTGGGTCAGGTTCGACTTACCGTCGCCGACAACGGTCCAGGGATGATACCCGAAGCAATCGATCAGATCTTCATTCCACTATACAGCACAAAGAAGGACGGCTCAGGCATTGGGCTGAGTATATCTCGTCAGATTATGAAGCTGCACGACGCTGAACTGATTGTGAAGTCTGCCCCTGATGTGCGGACTGAGTTCATTCTGATCTTTTGAGTTCTCGCCCGATTTCCAACATCGCTCTCTATCTAAGCATCTTGGATTCACGCCTTGTCGAGATGCAGCAACTTCGGTATACGTTGGCATCCCGGCTTGTCCTGAGAGTTGTCCATTGAACGGCCCATCCAGAGTCGACTGCTTCGTTTATGATGCTGGCCTGGCGCTCTTTCAGGTGCGTCCCAGCGTGTTCTCGTTTTACAGCTTCTTGGGTGCCCCCTGCCGCAGGGCTTGTTGAAAAAGCCACCCGTACTGTTCCGTGGGGTCTTGATGCGCCAACGGCGGATTGTGACCCGACGGTCTTGCAACTACTTAAGTGCAAGCAGTCAGGTCACACGCTCGTCTCTGACGACCGCAAGACCTGACTGAACAGGGTTTCGCAACAAGCCCCTTATCATGGGACACCTATGAAAAGGCCGCGGTCAAGGGTTAATCTCTTCTTTCTGGTCGCGTTGGACCGGGTTGTTTCGTCGGATTGTCCTGGTCACCTATTCGAGCTCTTCGGCATGAAGGCCCACGATATTGTTCTAAAGGAGCAGCCGCCCACTCACAAAGCACGGATTCTTCTCGATCCAGCCCAAATTTCCGGGCTGACCGCTCATATGCAATTCCGACTCATAGTCTATCTGTTATGCCGCCTCAGCCCGAAACGGTTCGTTGTGCCTGAGCATGGCATAGATGATGACGGCCAGCTCCCGGGCTGCTGCCACCCGTGCCTTCTGCACATTGCTCCGATAAAGAATGCGACAGAACATCCGGTTCAGCTCCGGTGACTTCCGGATGGCGTTGATCGATGCTTCTACCAGAGCATGCCGAAGCGGTCGGGACCCCAGCCGAGTGATGCCGCCGGTCCAGACTGAGTCTCCAGATGACCTCACGATAGGGGTCAAACCAGTGTAACTGGCCAGGGCCTTGGCACTGCGAAACCGCCTCACATCGCCAACCTCGGCATAGATCACGGCTGAGCGCAGCCGTCCGATCCCCGGGATTGTCTGAAGCAACTCCACCGTGGGATTACCCTTCACTCGCTCCTGGATACGCTTGTCGATCTCGGCGACCTGGTCACCGAGCATGGCAATGATCTTCAAACATTGATCAATCGTCTGGCGGGTGATATCAGGTAAACACAGCTTCCGGATCTCCAGTCGTGCTTTGGGCGAGGCGATGTTGAAGACGCGCAGATCGATCCCGTGCTGAAACAGCAGATGTCGGATACGATTCTTGTCCATGACCACGCTCTTAATCAGATGATACCGCTGCCGGATGAGACCCCGCAACAGCCTGATCTCGGACGGCGGCGCCCAGGACTCAGGCAGGAAGTTGGTCCGCAGTAATTCAGCCAGTAAGCGGGAATCATACTTGTCGGTCTTACACTTCGATTCGGCGATCACCCGAACCTTGTGCGGTGTCGCCACGTGGACCGAGCCAACATACGGCTCGAACTGATCCAGCAGCCACAAGTAGTTCAACACCGGCTCCAGCACCAAGTGGACGTTCGGTGACAGGCTCGAAGCAAAGTCGGATTGTGGAGGAGGCAACGGAACAAACTACCGGATTCGAGCCGTGGATTTGAACACCGGTGAGACCGCAGGGTGGAGCGATTACTTCACCATAACTGCAACTCAAACTGCCTATCTTGATATGACGTTTACTTCGTCGGGTTGGGGGTACTCATCCAATTACTGGGATGGGACGATGTACCTTAAGTTCAGCAACTCCGGGTGGCGTTGGGATGCGCCGGAGTGGGATGACTGTGGGGGCAGTCTGATTCTTGAGGGAGGCTATGGCATCGGTGAGGTAACGTGCTTCTATCCGACTGACTGCTGGGCCTGCACCCGTTGGGGCCTTGACGTTGACCCGAGCTGCACGTCAGCCAAGATCGAGGTGACAGCCGATCTTGAGAAGCCAAGCTACGGCATAATCAGCGTCAAGACTGATCAAGCCGGTTCGTGTGCGTCAGCGATGTCATTCGCCAACGTGTGCTGGACCACTTCCAAGACGTTCCAGAGTTCATGTCTGTCGAGCAGCGGCAAGACGGAGATATCTGTGTGTCATGAGGACACGTATTCTTGGGGTGACTACCACGCTGCCATCAGGCGCGTGAGGATTACATTCAACGGTTGGATGGTACCGGTGGGCAAGCTGTACCAAGGTTCACTGGAAGCAGTTCCAGCCTCAAACGAGCAATAGCCTGGGGCTCTTAGCAGGCTGTTGAAAAATGTGCACGGGAGCCGGTTTTCTCAATATTCTCAGTCATCACAGGCTTATGTGGTTGTTAGCGGGCAGGGTTGACGACCCGTATTCGACGCTGGGTGCGCCGTCACGGAGTCCGTGATCACCGTCTGCCGCCGTTCGGGCAGACTACTCCCCCGACTCATGGCCCCGCCTCCGTTAAAATGGTTCGCAGGCGCACCAGATTGTAGGCCGCCGCCGTGAACGTGAACATCCAGGCCACCCGATCCAGGCCGCGATGACGAGTCTTCCGCAAGTTTCCCACCGTCTTGATCCAGCCGAATATCTCCTCGACTCGCTTGCGCACCCGTTGACTCACCTGGTAGCCCGGATGACGAACCGTCCGACCATCGATCGCTGAACGACGTCGTGTATTGTTCTGCGTCACGTGTGGCGTGACATGCAACGTCCGTAGCGTGCCAACAAACTCGGTTGTGTCATAGCTCTTGTCAGCAGCCAGGGTCAGACGCTTGCCACCCGACACCGCCGACATCATCTGCGCTCCCGCCTCCCGCTCCGCTGTCCCGGTCGCCTGAGTCAGACGCGTATCCACCACCAAACCGTGCCGGTTCTCCATCAAGGCATGACCCATATAGCTTAACCGCGATTCCTTACCCTGACCCTT
Source organism: uncultured Ignavibacteriales bacterium (assembly GCA_964627305.1). Taxonomy (GTDB): domain Bacteria; phylum Zixibacteria; class MSB-5A5; order GN15; family FEB-12; genus WJKG01. The sequence goes on from CAZVHP010000001.1 coordinate 155,470, forward strand.
GCGATACAATCGCGCCTCCGGGTCGGTCGTCGATTCATGGGTATCGTTGCGTCGCTGCTCACCATGAAAGTCCACCGGCGTATTCTTCCCTTTTCCCGACGACTCATCATCATCCTTCCGACGAAAACTCTTCAGTGACGCCCAGGCATCTATCAACGTCCCGTCAACCGTGAAATGCTCGTCCGACAACAGACCGGCCTCATCCGCCAACGCCACCACCTCACGGAAAAGAGAATCCGCCACATCAGACTGTAAAAAACGCTCCCGATTCTTCGTAAAGGTCGAATGATCCCACACCACATCGTCCATCGACAAACCCACAAACCACCGAAACAACAAGTTGTAATCCAACTGCTCCATCAGCATACGCTCACTGCGAATCGTATACAGCACCTGCAACAACAACGCCCGCAACAGACGCTCCGGCGCGATCGACGGACGACCCACACGCGAATACATCGCCGCAAACTCCTCGCTCATCCCGCCCAACACCCGGTCCACCATCCGACGAACCGGACGCAACGGATGATCTTCCGGAATTCGTGATTCCAATGATACATAACTGAACATGGGCTGCTGAGTAGCATCATTGCCGCGCATCGCTGACTCCTTCTTGCGGGGGGGAACATCTCCTGTGATCCAACATACCACCATCACATCTATAAATCAGCTAAAACAAAGAGTTTTTCAACAGCCTGTTAGGGGTGGCTACCCCAACGTGCGGCTCGGCGGTGAGTGCTCAATCGCCGGGCCGCCTTCTGTTTGGCCTGTCTGGCCCGGTGTTGAGTGGTGTGCCTTCCGGAGATGGGGGTGTATGGGTCAATGGCCTGGAGATCGGCAACAATGCCGATGCGAAGAAAACGATTGTTACGACGCAGGGTCATGTAGTAGATTCCGGGAGCGCTGCGGGTGGAGTCTTTCTGCTCGGGGCCGATCCGGTTACGGCGATATCTTGCTCGCGGTTGATCGAACGGAGTCTCTGGTGTGGTCTCGCGGGCGCTGTTGTTTGTGCCGGATCTGTGCCAAGTGGGTGCAAGATCAGCTGGTTTTATCTGAGTTCATACGAAACCATATGAAAACTGCAAGTTTTTGTGGGACATCGAGATTCGCTGTAATGCCCAGTATGGCAATAAGTTGCCGAAACACCCCATGGAGAATCCCTTCCTCTCCGCCATTTTGTGCTTGTTGTTGTGGTTGTGTTGCAGCAGGTTGCGGGTGTAGTCCCGGGGGGCTGAGGTAACAGCGTGGCGTGCGGTTCGGGGCGGCTGAACAGCGTCGGGTTCCGGAAGCAGTGGGTGCGTTTTGTATCCGGTTGACATAGGCAGGGCGCAAGTGCTACCTTGGAGCAGAACCTGAAACGGGGGCTCGTCCAGCAAGGTGCACTTCGGTCCGGCGCCACGATGGCGGCCGGGGGATGTTGTCCTGTCCGTTGTTGTGCCAGCATGCGAATTATGGCCAAACGCCGAAGAGCCTTTCCCTGTGGGCATGTTGGCAGGGGTCGTTACTGTCATCGTTGCCATCAGGAAAAGCAACAGAAACAGAAGGCCACGCAGGTCAGGGATGAGTGGCGAGAGCGGTTGGCATCCTCGCCGATTCCGCTGGTGGATCTTCCACCGGCAGTGGCCGCAAGGGCGTTCGAGATCATCACCGGGCTGCTGGCCGGTACGCCTTATCGTGACTTCAAGGGCAAACGTATGGTGACTATCGGGCAGCGGGAGATCATTTCGGTCCCGGTCGGACGGAGGTATCGTCTGATATGTCGGGAGGCGGAGGGCCTGCTGGAATTCCTCGAGATCATAACGCATGAAGACTACAACAACCGGTTATCTTCTCGGGGATGGGCAGGTTGATTGCCTGCTGTCGGGGCGACGGGGGAATTCGGCTGCATCGTAGCGACATCGTAGGTAGTGCAGCCTGCCTGGTGACTTTGCTGCCTGATGGACTCGTTCGCGTTGAAACAAAACGCCCTCTGATGCTGTTGGAACAGGTATACATGACAAGGAGGTGTCATAATGGCTGCACAGATGAAGTGTTTCGTGATGAAGGGGATCGGCGAAGTTGGTTTCACGGAGAAGCCCATTCCAAAGGCAGGTCCCAACGATGCGATAGTCAGGACAACTCATGCGCTCGTGTGTACCTCGGACGTTCACACCGTCAAGGGGGCCATTGGTGACCGCAAGGACCTGACGCTGGGTCATGAGGCGGTGGGGGTGGTGCACGAGGTGGGGGACCAGGTGAAGTCGTTCAAGAAGGGTGACCGGGTGGCGGTCAATGCGATTACGCCCTGCTACAAGTGCGACAACTGCCTCCGGGGGTTCACTTCGCAATGCACGCAGATGCTTGGCGGGTGGAAGTTCGCCAATGTGAAGGATGGTACGTTTGCGGAGTACTTTCACGTCAATGACGCCGAGGCCAACCTGGCGCTGATACCAAAGTCGGTAACGCCTGAGGCGGCCGTGTATACGTGTGACATGATGTCGACCGGGTTCATGGGAGCCGAAAACGCCGATATTCCTCTGGGCGGCACGGTAGCGGTGTTTGCTCTTGGTCCGGTGGGTCTGATGGCCGCAGTGGGGGCGAAACTGAAGGGTGCGGGTATGATAATCGGAATCGACGGCATGGATAATCGACTCAAGATGGCCCGGGATTTCGGAGTGGACGAGGTTGTCAATTTCAAGCAGTCGGATCCGGTGCAGGCGGTGATGGACCTGACTGGCGGCGTGGGTGTGGATTCGGCGATCGAGTGTCTCGGTGCGCAGGTTACGTTCGAAGCGTGTGTCAAGGTTACGCGTCCGGGGGGGGCAATCTCGGTGACGGGGTATTTCGGCGAAGGGGAGTATGTGAAGATTCCGCGCATGGAGTGGGGGGTCGGTATGAGCGACAAGGTGATTCGCACCGGCTTGTGCCCCGGTGGCAAGGTACGGATGCAGCGGTTGCTGCGGCTTCTTGAGAACGGGCGGGTTGATCCCACTGTCATGACAACGCACACATTCCCGTTTGACCGGGTGGATGAGGCATTTCGCTTGATGGAAACCAAGGAGGATGGTATCATCAAGCCGTTGATCACATTCTAAGTTGTGGGCAGCTTTGGGCCCGTTTTGTCAGTGCGGCGTGATCACGGGTGGCTGTGTTGCTCGGTGGCTGCCGCACTGGTCTGATCAAGTGGATTGCAGTTGCAATCGGTTGAACAGGGAGCGTTCGTGAGTGACTTAGTACATCCCAGCAAGTTATCTGAAGAGAACTGGCACAGTTTCGAGACACAGAAGGTCTTTGAGGAGTTGGACAGCTCCCAGGAGGGCCTTCAGGATGAACAGGCAGCTCGGCGTCTGGATTTCTATGGGCGTAACAGCCTGCCGGTGAAGGAGCCGCCGACGATCTGGGAAGTCCTGCTGCATCAGATTCTGAACCCGCTCATATTTATCCTGATTGCGGCCGCTGTTGCCTCGCTGGTTATCGGTGAGGTGGCCGATGCTGTCTTCATCTTTCTGGTGATCGCGCTCAACAGCGGGCTGGGAGCATATCAGGAGTACAATGCCGAGAGGAGCGCGGCCAGTCTTCAAAGCATGCTCAAGATCAAGGCCAAGGTGCGTCGTGGCGGCCGCGAGCGGGTGGTTCCCTCGGAGGAGGTGGTGCCCGGGGATGTGGTGCTGCTGGAGTCGGGGGTGAAAGTACCGGCCGATCTGCGTCTTGTCGATGTGCAGGGGCTTGCTGCGGACGAGAGTTTCCTGACGGGTGAATCGATCGCAGCTGAGAAGAGCGACGAGGTGCTTGATGAGGATACGGTGGTCAGTGATCGCAGTAATATTGCGTTCGCGGGGTCAACCATAACCTCGGGGCGGGGGCTTGGGGTGGCGGTGGCGACCGGGGCAGCGACGCAGGTGGGGGTGATTTCGGAGTCCGTGACAGAATCTGAAGGGGGCAAACCGCCGCTGGTTTCGCGGATGGAGAAGTTTGTCAGGAATATCGGTATCATATTCCTCGTGTTGAGTGTGGGACTTGCCGCCGTGTTGAAGGCGCAGGGGTACGATGCCGCGGAGATATTCTTCTTTGTGATCGCGATGGCTGTCTCGGCTATTCCGGAGGGGTTGCCGGTGGCGCTGACGGTGGCACTGTCGATTGCCACCAAGCGGATGTCGCGACGCAACGTGATCGTTCGCAAACTCACCTCCGTCGAGAGTCTCGGAAGCTGCACGGTTATCGCCAGTGACAAGACCGGTACTTTGACGGTCAATCAGCAGACGGCGCGGATGATTGCGTTTCCGGACGGGCCAACCTACTCGGTCTCCGGGCAGGGATACAATGGTGAAGGGGAGGTATCTGGCGACGATGAGGGGGAGGTGTCGGAGACCGCAAAAGAGCAGTTGGAGTTGATTGCTCGGCAGGCGATTCTTGCCAACGAGGGGTCTTTGACCAAAGATGACGGCGAGTGGGATCACTCCGGCGATGCCATGGATGTGGCGTTTTTGGCGATGGGCTACAAGCTGGGGCTGAATCCGGAGGAGGTACGGCAGGAGACGAATGTCACCGGCGAGATACCCTACGAGTCGGAACTGGCGTTTTCGGCAGCGTTCTACGAACAGGAGAACCAGAAGCGCGTTGCCGTGAAGGGGGCGGTGGAGAAGGTCCTTGAATTCTGTTCACGGATGTACCACGAGGGGGGTGTTACTGATCTTGACCGAGAGGGAGTTGAAAAGCAGGCGCTGTCTATGGCGGACAAGGGACTGCGGGTACTCGCGGTGGCCTCCGGTGAGACCGAGTTGACGCAGGCAGACAAGAAGGATAAGACAGCCGGGCTATCGGGGCTGGTCTTCCAGGGACTGGTGGGGTTTATCGATCCGCTTCGGGCGGAGTCGGCAGACGCTGTACGGGAGTGTCGGGAGGCGGGTATCAAGGTGATTATGATCACCGGTGACCATCCGGCCACGGCAGGGGCGATAGCGCGCGAGCTCGATCTCGGGGACTCAGATGAGAAGGTGGTGACGGGCAGTGACCTCAGGGAGGCGGGGGCTCCCGACAGCCCGGCGTATGAGAAGCTGGTGGCCTCGACTCACGTATTCGCACGGGTGGCGCCTGCGCAGAAGCTGGATATTGTGGATGTGCTGCAACGGCAGGGGGAGTTTGTGGCGGTTACCGGTGACGGTGTCAACGACGCTCCGGCGCTGAAGAAGGCCAATATTGGTGTGGCGATGGGTTCGGGGACGGATGTGGCGAAGGAAGTGGGAGCGATGATCGTCACCGATGACAATTTCGCCTCCATTGTCGCCGGTGTGGAGGAGGGACGGTTCGCCTATGACAACGTGCGCAAGGTGATCTATCTGTTGATCTCCACCGGTGCGGCCGAGATACTGATGTTTCTGGCGGCGATTGCAATCGGCGTCCCGCTGCCTTTGCTGGCCGTGCAGATACTGTGGCTGAATCTGGTTACGAATGGCATTCAGGATGTCGCCCTCGCTTTCGAGGGGGGTGAACCCGGTGCAATGAAGCGCAAGCCGCGTCGGCCAGGGGAGGGGATATTCGACACACAAATGGTAAGCCAGACCGTTGTCTCCGGGTTGACGATCGGCGCGGTAGCGTTCGCGTTCTGGTACTGGATGATCAATGTTGAGGGAATTGCAGAGCCGGAGGCCCGGAACAGCCTGCTGTTGCTCATGGTACTGCTGCAGAACGTGCACGTGTTCAATTGTCGCTCTGAGTCAACCTCGGCCTTCAAGGTCCCGTTGCGACGGAACTACCTTCTGGTCCTGGGGGTCATTGCGGCACAGGGTATACACCTGCTGAGTATGCATATTCCGGTCATGGAGAGGATTCTCGGTACCGACACCGTTCCGGTCAAACAGTGGTTCGCTTTGTTCGCTTTAGCTTTGTCGGTGTTGGTGGTTATGGAGATATTCAAGTTGATCAAAGGACGGATGGACGCTCGTACGTGACTTGCTGACAAGGCGGATCTGGTGCGGCGCCGGATCCGGAGTGCCACGTGGGGTCTGAGGGTGACAGAGAATCCAGACCCGCAGCGGAGTGGCCTGTTGTCGTCAGTTGAGGTGAGGCGAGTCAATTGATCGCCAGAGTAGGGAGGGTGTGTGATGAGCAGGAGAGTGAATGTGGTTGCTGGCCGACGGGCCGTGGTCGCAGGGCTGCTGGCGGTGCTGCTGTTGGGGTGTGGAGGCAGCACGGTGCTTCGCATGTACGAGGGCCCGGCACTTCCGGCGAGTGAAATCGCAGAGTTGGATGTCAGCCATCGAAGTATAGCGCTGATGGGGGTCGATACGCTTCAGCATCGATACCAGGCACTGGCGCACCGGCAGATTGAGTTGCTGCCGGGGCCTCACGTGCTGTTGGTCAATTACTCGTCATTGAAGGGCCGCTCCAGCAGACCGGTGAGCCTGGAGTTCAACGCGCAGGCGGGCAGGAAGTATGTGCTGAAGGCTGTCGGCGGATATGCGCGCTGGAGTGCCTGGATAGAGGATGCTGCCGACGGCACGGTTGTTGGGGGACACAGGCCGGATTGGTGAAGGGCAGGTGAGACGACCATTGCGGGCGGCTGAACGGTGTTCCAGTTGATTCGGCGACAGGGCTGCTGGCTCCCGTCTGATTTCGGCTCGAACGGCCGAAGCGGTGTGGCAATCTTACACGTTGCCGACCGGGCGGCTAAGGTAGATCTGCCACGGTCATGTCGCGGAAGGCATCGACCTTGATTGTTATCTTTATGTAATCCATCAACATACTGGGTGCGTTGTGTCTGGCACGCGTCTTGCTGATGTGATGTAAGATGAGGGCCAGGCTACGCTTGGGGACAGCTTCTGTCTTCGGGTGCAGGGGCGCTCTCGAAGAGTCGGATGGAAAAGACGTGCTCCGTTTGTTAAAGCAGGAGCCGGCTCTTAGGGGAATGGCCATCCCGTTTGCGGTCCGGATGATCGGTGCTCAATCTCCGGGCCGCGTTTCTTTCAGGAATGAATGATATCCAAATGCTGAAGCAGTGATTCGGCGGCACGGAGTCCTGAGAGGGCTGCTCCTGTGATCTGTCGACCTGCGAAGCAGTCGCCGGCGATTGCGAGCGGCGCGGGCGTGGTTGTCATCAGGTACGGTGCCGGGTCCTTGACAACGGCCTGGCTGTAGCGCCAGCGGTGGAGTTTGACGATAGTGGGATCGCCTGAGGTCAGGGGCGCCAGGCTGGAAAGCATCATATCCGTGATCAGTTGATCGGGCTGGTCGAAGTGTTGCTCGCTGAAGGCCGGTGCAGCCTGGATGACAATTGCCGGCGTGGAAGACAGGCCCTTGACGGCATTGTCGGTGATCCATGATACTGCCTGGTTGTCTGTCCTGAGCCAGCCTGATTGGGTCAGTTTGAGGGGATTGTCGAACAGGGCCATGAGGGTCAGGCATTTGTCATAGCTGACAGTGCGAAGTCTGGCAATGGTGTCCTCGTTCACGGGGATGTCGGAGTCCTGCAGCAGCGTCAGCGTTTGCGGGGCCGGTGGGGTGAGGATGAGCATGTCTGCATTGAAGTGGCGATTATCGTCGCAGTGGATGGTCCATTGATGGGCCGCGAGGTCAAGGTGGGTTACGCGTGTCGCCAGATGAACCTCAAGGCCCACAGCGAGTTGCTTCACGGCTGCGGACATGCCGTCGGTGGCGAGATAGTGCGTGGCGGCGAAGTCGCCATACCAAGGTTTCAGGGTATCGCTGTCGACCAGCGGTTTGAAGATATCGGCAGCTTTGGGCTGATCGAGCACGATGCTCTGGGCGCCGTGATCGAGTCGGGAGTGATTGATCTGCCAGGTGGCCATGCGACCGCCGAAATTGCGGCCCTTGTCCAGGACGATTGTCCTTACGCCCGCGTCATGGAGCCGTCGGGCTGCCATGATGCCGGCAATACCGGCTCCGATTACGATGGCAGAGTAGTGTGTGCGGTCTGTGGTCACTTAATCCCCCTTTGATCTCGCCAAGGCGAGACTGGTTGTGGTGCATTCGCTGTTTCATGTTTGTGCCCAACTATAATCTCTGCGGGTCGTTCAAAGTTCGCATAGCTGTGATCTGAAATCCACAAAAAATCCCGCTTGTGGACAGGAGCGGTGCGATTTAACCGATTTTTTCGCCGAAAGCCGGGGGAGAGAACCTGCGGCGTCAGGTCGCGATTCGGTCCATTCGACCGGTCGGGCGGTCATGAGGCGAAGGGAACCATGACAAAGCACCGCCCGTGGCCGTGGCCACAGGCGGTGCCGGAATGTGCTTCTTAACCTGGGTGCTCCCAGTTATTCAGCCTGATACGATATCTGGCGACAGCATCACGGGCAAGCCGGGGGCTCCGGTCCCTGAGGTGTCGCAAACAGATAGTCGACCAGGTAAGTCAGATCCTGAACGTTGATGCTGCCTTCGCCGTCGACATTGGCCTCGTCGGGACAGCCGGGGGCGGGTCCCTGAGGAGTCGCGAACAGGTAGTCAACGAGGTAGGTCAGATCCTGAACATTGATTCCACCCTCACCATCGACGTTCCCGCGGATGCCAACGCAGCAACAGGCATCGCCGATACCGTCGCCGTCAGTGTCGGCTTGATCGGGGTTGTAGACGTCCGGGCAATTGTCCTCAGGACAGGTATTGGCGGCGAAGCCGGGGTTGCCGTAGCCGTCGCCGTCGGTGTCAGTGCACTCATCACAGGCATCGCCGATACCGTCGCCGTCAGTGTCGGCTTGATCGGGGTTGTAGACGTCCGGGCAATTGTCCTCAGGACAGGTATTGGCGGCGAAGCCGGGGTTGCCGTAGCCGTCGCCGTCGGTGTCAGTGCACTCATCACAGGCATCGCCGATACCGTCGCCGTCAGCGTCGGCCTGATCGGGATTGTAGACAAATGGGCAGTTGTCGATGTCGTCGGGAATGCCGTCACCATCGGAATCGGAAATGAGACCAGTTTCGGCATAGTGAATCAGGATGGAATCACTATTGAGCGGGTCAGGGTTGTACTGCCAGATGATCTTGCGGCCACCGTCGGCGATATCGCTGCCGTGATAGTCAGCGACGACGAAGTCGTCACCGCTGATGTGAATCTCGGGGCTCCAGGTCGCGCCGCCATCGTCGGTGGTGGACAGGAACAGAGAGTCATTGCGGTGGAAGGACAAGACAAAGCTCTGTCCGCTGATGTGTTCGATATCCGGATAGCGCTCGGAATCGGTAGTGGCGATGACAGTCACCGGGGCGAGGTTGGACAGATCGCCGTCGGTCGTGCGCAGGACGATGATGTCGCGATCTTCGCCAGCGTTCTCGTCGTGTAGTTCAGCGGCGATGAGAATCACGCGGTCGTAGGCGGCCACGCGCGGGTACTGCAGATGCTCGAGGTCACTGCCATAGGCTATGGTGACGACATCACTGTTCGGATCGTCCCAGACTCCGAAAAGCTCCTGACGGACTATGACCTTCCAGGTATCATCGCTCGTGTCGAGCCAGTCATAGACGGCAAAGGCGAAGTTGGTGGCCTTATCGATCTCGCAGGCGGTGGTGGCACAGCCGCTAATGGGGCCGCCGCCGTCACCGATCAGCCAGCTGATAGTGCCCTGGCCGGCATCGCTGGTCTGGTAGGAAATGTGTGGTCCGGCGGTCATGGCCGGTGTGGTGTAGGTTGTGCTGGCGATAAACGACATCATGCCGTACTCCCAGGGGAGACCACCATTGTGGGCGGCGATGTCGTTGTGGACCATATTGGACCAGCCGTAGCTGGCGAAGTTCCAGTAGGTCAGGCTGTAACCGAAGCTGAAGCCCGGAGTGAGTATCTCCATAAGGTACAGGGGAGCTCCGGAGTTGTCGGCCGGGCCGGGGACCATAGTGGCATAGAACATGGAGTCGTTGCCCCAGTAGCTGATTGCGGGATCCCGTGCCGCATCGTTGAGGCTGTAATAGATCGGGCTCATGAAGGTCATGCCGTTATCGACACTGCCGAACCAGATGACAACTGAGTCAACCTCGAATGTCTCATTGATCTCCTCGGTCTGGTAACCAATAGCGAAGTACCCCAGAGCGCCTTCGGCCATAGCCGGGTGCTCGTCGTGGGGATCGAACGGTTCCGGCGGTTCCTTGACCGTACAGATAATCTCGTACTCGCCCTCAGTTTCGAAGAGCTTGTCGCCATCGATGACAATGTAGTAGGTGTTGCCGGCAAAGATCTCGACATCTTTGAAATAGACACTGGGTTCATCGCAGACGTTGCTGAAGCGCTGGCAGGCAACGATGGTGTTGGTGTCGTTTTCGTAGATCCAGGAGTTGGTGAAGAAGCTGGAGTTGCACAAGTCAACTGTCAGCAGTTCGTCCTGGGTCGGGGTGTAGGCATACACGACATCGGGTGTTGGCGCGTCGACATTGGCGCAGCTTTCCTCGTAGTTATCGGTGTAGCCGACAGTGGTACCGGTGGCATAGAACGGCATCGAGGGGATCACTGCCGCCACCTCGATGGAATCTCCGCCCTGAAGGCGTACCGGGTCCACCGGTATTTCGGGCCGCGGGGGGGTGTAGGGATCGACCGCTTCCCGCTGGGTGGACACAGTCTGCCGGGTGGCGTTCATTTTGCTGACCGAGACGCTGCCGACATCGAGGTTCTTGACGTTTGACGATGGTGAGACCACCGGCGACGTGGTTACCTTCTCGATGGCCGCCTGCTGCGCAAAGGCGACGATGCCCAATAGGGCAACAAGCGCAAGGGCCAGCCCGAATAGGTAGCTGTGGGTTTTCATAGAATCTCTCCTGTGGGAACGAAGTATAGGTGTGGCGCAAAGTAAGTCATAGGTATCGTAATAGTGGTGCCTATCGGCAGCCGGTGTGCAGTTTCTGCGTTGGTCGGTAAAGGAAAGTACGTTGGTGGACGTGCTCTCGTTGTTTGCCGGAGACTCGGCCCTTGGGGGTCCGCCCCGTGCCGGTATCCTGTAGCCCTACACTACGGTGGGAATATACGAAAAGTTCTGGTTTTGTCAATCAAGATCGCGTCCCCGGACGTCTACATTCGCCGGCGTGCATCAGCAGCGGTTTGAGGGCTGGAGTTGGTTCGCAGGTGATCTTCAGACGGCAGAAAACAGCCCGAGCTATGCCGGCCATAGTCTCGGGCTGTTTGCGGCTGCAAGCTTAGAAGAGTCTTGAATTCCCTAAGCTCCTGTTGTGCCGGCAGGCTCTCGGCCTCGGGAGCCTGCCGCAGCCATTTCAAGGCGCCCCCACTCGACGCCCCTTCTTTCTGTTCCGTCTTCCCCCCAGGCAGTCCTGTGCTCGTTGCGACGGTTGCATATCTATATAAGCAAACAGGTTGCCAATCCGTGAGAAATCCTCACGAATCCCGCAAACGTTTGATATGAGCGGGTTTTCGGAAAGGGGGGAACTGGATGAGTTTGATCAGGGCCCGAACGGGTGTTTCGGTGTGGAACGGGGGTGTTTCATGTGTTTCGAATTGAAAAGAAAAGAGCAGGAGCCGAAACAGACGACTCCCGCTCTGGTGACCGGTTACCTGATCACCGCCCAGATCACCTTACGGTGACCTGTCAGGCAACCGGTTGATTCATCAGTTGCATTGAAGGATATATGTTCTTCTGTAAGGTGCTACGTATGCAGACAGCGATTCAGTTGGTTATACTTGTTCACACTGTTTGCCACAGCTGGTGTCGGTTGGTCCACCTCATCGGGCCTCATCGGGTGAAGGCGGTGCTGGTGTCCTGGATAATCTTCTCTGCGGTCAGCCAGTTATCGAGGTCTTTGCCGTGATTGCCTCGTTGCTGAAAGATGGAATAGGCGACGTCTTTGACGAGGGCCTGATAGCCTTCCTCGCGTCCGGAGCCGGCCAGCTCCAACTCGGCGCGGGCGCCATCGGCCGATTCGACCATCAATCGTGTGTCCAGGCCATCCTGGTCGCGTTCGATGACGAATCGGCTTGGTTGCTGGATTTCGAAGACAGGTTCACTGACGGCCTCGGCGGCTCCGCGCCCGGCAAAGAACTGAATGCGGTCGATTTTGCGGTCTTTTTTCTGTATCATGACGCCCAGAAAGGGACGCTGCTCACTGGTGATAGTTGCCCGACCTTTGCGGCTTGCGACAGAGACAGTCATCCGCCGAAACTGATTGGTAGCGCTGAACTGCTTGCAGAAGCGCGACCAGCGATTTCGAGAAACTTCCTTTTTCATCTCGCCTCCTGACAGACTTTGTGTGTAGTCCTCAGATCGGATCTATTGGGTCCACCTGCATTCGACTACTGTGGACAAGGTAAGTCCATTTACTGCGATATCAAGTTTTAACAGCCCGATTATTCCCTTGCCCGAACTGTGGCAGCATCGCGGGCCGGGATGTGGTCGTGCATGTCTCGTTTGTCAACAACCGATGATGGGCGGACAATGTTTCCGTAAAGTGGCGGTGTGGTTAGAACGCAGTTAAGGTTTTGGGTGTCAGAGGCACGACGGCGCGGTGTGCGCTGGATCAGGGCTGGTTCGCCGGCTGGGGCGGCTGGTGGTTGGCGGTGTCGAGTTCGGCGCGGATCGCCCGGCCGATGGCTTCGCGGGTGTAGGGTTTGCGGATGTGGTGTCCGGCGCCGAGCCGGAGGGTCTCGTTGACCTGTTCGGTAGCGGAGAAGCCGGTGACGACAAGGGCCTTCTGACCGGGGCGGACAGAGATGATGCGCTTGTAGGTCTCCAGGCCGTCGATGCCGTGGCCGAGGATCATGTCGAGCACGACCAGGTCAACAGGGCGGGACCGGATGATTTCGACTGCTTCCTCACCGCTGGAGGCGGTAATGACGTTGTAGCCGTAGCTTCCGATGAGGGCCCTGGCGACCTCACGTTGTTCGGGCATATCGTCGACCACGAGGATGGATTCGCTGCCGCCCGGGTTGAGAAAGTCCTGTTCTGACGAGTCGGAAGTCTCGGTGGTGACCGGGAAATAGAGGACAAAGGTGGTGCTTTGTCCAATAGTGGAGAAGACGTCGTAGTAGCCCTGATGGTCCTTTACGATTCCGTAAACGACGGCCAGACCGAGACCACTGCCGGAGCGGCCCATTTTCTTCTTGGAGTAGTACGGTTCGAAGATCTTGTCGAGGTCTTCTTTGGCGATGCCGGAGCCGGTGTCGGTGACCTTGACGACAATGTAGTTGCCGGTGGCAATGCGCGAGTGGCCGCTATCGAGTGATTCGAGGTAGCGCTGTGAGGTCTCGATGGTGAGTTCGCCGCCGTCGGGCATGGCATCGCAGGCGTTGACGACGAGATTCATGATAACCTTGGCCAGATGGGGTGCGGACCCGGATATGGGGCCGATGTTGTCATCGAGTCTGCAGTTTACCTTGACATCGGGATGCAAGGCGATCATCTGCTCGAAAGCGGGCGAGTCGAGGTAGGACTGAATGACGTCGTTGAGGCTGGTTGGGGACATGCTGTAGCGGCCTCGTCGGGCCATAGTCAGCAGATCCTGAATGACGTCGGCGGCATTGCGGGCGGATTTGCCGATTTGCTCGATCTGTTTTCGGAGCGGGCTATCCTCGGGGAGTTTCATCATAATCAGCTCCGGGTAGCCGACGAGGGGGCCGAGCATGTTGTTCAGGTCGTGGGCGACACCACCGGCGAGCACGCCCAGTGATTCCATGCGCTGGGATCGTTCGAGTTTCTCCTGTAGTTGGCGCTGCTGCTCCTCGGCTTCCTTGCGTTCGCTGATATCTCGCACGATGGCCAGCAGGAATTGCTCGCCGCCCAGTTCCATGCGATTGAGGCTGACTTCGGCAGGGAAGTCCTCGCCATCGAAACGGCGGTGAGTCCACTCAAAGAACTGCGCGTCGCCCTCGAGCGCGGCCTGAATCCTCTCCAGTGCGGCCGGTCCCGACGGGCGGCCGTCGGGCTGAGTCGGCGGTGAGAAATGGTCGGGGGAGCGCTGCAGAATGTCCGTTTGGGAGCATTTGAACATCTGGAGCGTCTGCCAGTTGCAGTCGATGAACGCATTTCCTTTCATCAGGAAGATGGTGTCATAGGCGGTATCGAACAGCGTGCGGTATTTGGCCTCGCTTTCGCGTATGGCCATCTCGGCTTTGGTTCGTTCGGCGTGCATGATCAACTGGGCGACCTGGTCGGCGATGGCGCTGGCGAAGGAGATTTCATCGGACCACCACGGGCGAGACGGTCCCACGTGTTCGAGGCAGACAACACCGATGACATCGCCGGAGGCGCGGACGGGGGCGTCGAGCAGCGACGTAATGCCGGCCGGGGCGAGGTATGTTTCGGTGAATTCGGACGTTCTCGGGTCGGTCATGGCATCGGCAGCGTCGATGGCTCGCTCAGTGCACAGGGCCTGGAAGTAGCGTGGGTAGTCGCGGGCACGCAGGATGATAGAGCTTGAGTGACTTCGTGGCGTGCTTTCGAACAGATCCAGGCACCTGAGTTCGCGGGCGTTGTCGGTCAGGAGCCAGATGCTGACGCGTTCGATGTTGAGGGCCTCGGCGGAGGCTTCAGTAATCTCCATGGCGGCTCGTTCCAGGTCGCCCTCGGTGACGACTTTGGTAACGAACAGCTTGACGAGTGCTGACTGTTGGCGTTGGATTCGCCGGAGGCGTTCCATGCGCTCAGCCTCAGAACGGCGGCGTTCGACGACTTCGCGCTCAAGCTCAGCGGTGCGGTCGCAGACGGCGGTCTCGAGGTTGTTGCGGGTCTCGTGCAATTCGGCAAAGGCTGTCCTGAGGGAGTTCTGCATGAGATCGAATGCTTCGCCGAGCGGCAGGAATTCCCGGTGCAGTTCGGCGGTGCTGATTGGGGCTTCCAGATCGCCGTCAGCCAGGCGTCGGGCGGCGGCCTCAAATGACCTGATTGGGGCGGTGATTCTGCGAGCGACATAAGCGCCCATCAGGGGCGTAAGAAGCAGCAGGAACAGGGCACTTAGTCCCGTGAGGATGACGATAGAGCGGATCTGGGCGTCTACTTTTTCGGTCGTGACGGCAACCCATAGCTGTCCCACCGGTCGCCCTTTGGCGCGTACGCACCGTGAAGCAGCGATAAGGCTGCCGACCTGCTGGATAACGACAGAGTCACTGAACTTGCAGAGTGATTCCAGATCGGGCGGGAGGTGATACCGGGAGTGGAAGAAGATGTTGTTGCCAAACTCGTCGCAGACACTCAAGGCCACGAGCAGGGAGTCGCTGAAGGATGCCTGGGCAGTCTCCTGGATGAAGTGGTCATTGTGGTGTTCGAGGCCGTGGGATATGCTGGCGGCCAAATGTGCTGTGAGGCTGGCGGCCTGGCGACGCAGGCCGGCGTATAGCTGCGACTCTGTTTCATGGACGGTAACAGCAGCCAGACTGCCGAGGGCTATCGCCGCCATCAGGAAGAAGAGGATCTGAATCTGTTGTCGAGCCGAGAGGGACACGTCTATGCCTTTTCGCCGCAGATAATGGAGTGGGATCGACGCATTGAGGCCCTGGGGAGCTGCCGAGGCTTCCCCTGCGGTTGATCCCACCCGTTGTCTTCTGTTGGTTATCGGCATATTTGGCCGTATTCCGAAGGGGGGTAAGCACATATCTGTTCGTCAAGCGGCGATTGTGGGTCGGTCTGGACCACGCCTATCTTATTGTTTGGTAAGTGTTTAACCTGCCCATTCGGTGCTTGGTGGCTCGGCAGCGTGATTCTCTCGGATAACGGCGAATAGCTGAAGGGCGTGCTGAATCGGTTTGACATCAGGTTACGCACCGATGATGATGGCAGTTCGGGCCAACACGTTGGGTGGTGCCGGCGCGTGGATGTTTTGGTCCGGCTTTTAGCTTGGAAAAATCGGCTTTTGGGGCTATGATAGATAGGTACAAGTCAATACAGCCCGCAGGAAGAGTACTTTAACGGTTGCAGCTCGATGGGTCGCACAGCACATTTGCCCCGCTCGATTCCAGATTTTTCCAAGAAAAGGTGTGTCCGGCTGCTCGTGAAGGTCCCCACGATTCCTGCACAGTCCAAGGAGAGATTCGCATGCACCAAAGAGAACGCCTGTTTTCAATCGCTCGACCATCGTTGTTTGTCGGCCTGGCGCTGATCCTGTTCACGTCGTTGGCGCTGGCTGGCGAAGTGGTGGTTGACTACCGGTTTGAGCGGCCGGAGATTTCTCAGATCACGATTGGTAGTGAGGTTTTTGATGTTGTGACGATGGACGGCGCCCCGGCGGGCGGCCAGATCGGGCAACCATCACTTCCCGCCACGGGGGCACGCATCCTGTTGCCGCCGGGTGCGGTGGTTGAGGGCGTGGAGATCATCGCCGGCGAGGAGCGCGTGCTGGGTGATGGGTTCTACGTCATGCCGGTGGAACGGCCGTATAAGCTGTCGGAGCCGCCGACCGGTGTGGTTGTGCCTGAGCCGGACTTTGCGATATATGGTTCGTCGCAGACTTTTCCGGCCAGCCGGGCCGAGACGGTGGGGACGCAGATTGCGCGCGGGTATCAGATACTGATCCTGAAGCTGCAGCCGGTTGTCTGGGTGCCCACGAGCGGTCGGCTGAGCTATTTCGAGCAGTTGACGGTGCGGGTGACGACCTCGCGGTCGGGCGAGGTTGCTGCGACGTGGCGCGGGATGCCTGTTGACGAAGCGGTGGTGAGGCCGAAGGTGGACAACCCGGAGATGCTGGCCGAGTACCGCCAGTTGGGGCAGCTAAGCTATCGGTCCTATGACATGCTGATTCTTACAACGCCCGCTCTGGCGGCATCGTTTCAGCCGCTTAAGGACTTCCATGATTCGACAGGCACGCCGACAGAGATCCACACAACGGATCAGGTGGGGTCGACCAATCCCGAGGAGATCCGTGACTACATTCGCGACCGGTACCTTCAGGATGGCATCCAGTACGTGATCATCGGTGGTGACGATGATGTCATTCCGGCCAAGGACCTGTATGTGAGATCGTGGGATGGCTATGGAGCGGAGGTTGAATACAACATGCCCTCGGATATCTATTGGGCGTGTCTCGACGGGACTTACAACTATGATGGCGACAGCTACTGGGGGGAGCCGACCGATGGCGACGGCGGGGGTGATGTTGACCTGATTGCTGAGGTGTGGATTGGCCGTGCCTGCGCAGGCAATGCCACTGAGGCCGCAAGGTTCGTCAACAAGACAATCCAGTACATTACCAGCAGTGGTGACTATCTGGAGAAGGTGCTGATGGTGGGAGAGCATCTCGGTTTCGGTGGTGTGTCCGAGTATGCCAAGACCATGATGCTTCAGAATGTCGATGGTTCCAGCGCCGACGGGTACACCACGGTCGGGATCCCCTCGGACGTTTACGATGTTGACGGATTGTACGAGGCGGACTATACCTGGCCGCAGTCGGATCTGACGAGTCGTATCAATGCCGGGCTGCATGTGATTAACCACCTTGGTCACGGCAGTCCCGACTATGCCATGAAGCTGTACAATTCACATGTGCTGAGCACCCTGAACAATACGGATCACTGTTTCGTATACTCGCAGACCTGTCTGGCGGGTCACTTTGATGGTACCGACTGCTGGGCGGAGTACATGAATATCAAGACCGATGCCGGCGCTTTTGGGGTAGTGATGAATGCTCGGTATGGCTGGGGGACCCAGAACAGCACTGATGGGCCCTCGCAGCGGTTCAACCGTGAGTTCTGGGACGCCGTCTTCAGCACGGCTGAGGGCAAGGCGCAGCTCGGGCCGGCCAACCACGACTCCAAGGAGGACAATCTGTACCGCATCAACGAGAGTTGCATGCGCTGGTGTTACTATCAGTTGACGCTTTTCGGTGACCCGAGCGTATCGGTTCGCGGGGTGCGTTCTCTCGCCTTCAACTACCCGGCGGGGGTACCAGAGTTCGTGGAGCCGGACCAGGCGACAGTTTTCCAGGTTCACGTGTCTGGTGTCGGGGATGGAGTGGCGGTTCCCGGTTCGGGTCAGTTGCACTACTCGATCAATGGTGGTGGGGTAATGTCGACTCCGATGGTAGAGATTCAGTTCGGTATATATCAGGCGACGTTGCCGGAGGTCACCTGTGGCGACAACCTTGAGTACTATGTAAGTGTTAGTGAAGTGCAAAACGGCCTCATCTATGACCCTGATCCGTCGACGCCGAATTCGGTCACGGTGGCGACGGCTGTCAACGTGGTGTTCCACGATGATTTCGAGACTGACAAGGGATGGACGGTCAGCGGTGATGCCACCGCGGGTCATTGGGAGCGGGGCGTGCCGGTGGGCGGCGGTGACCGCGGGGATCCCCCGACTGATTTCGACGGCTCCGGATCATGCTACCTGACCGGCAACGCCTATGGCGATTCTGACGTGGATGACGGCACGACCCGTCTGTATACCCCGACGTTCGATTTGGCCGGCGCCGATAATGCTGTGATCCATTATGCTCGCTGGTATTCGAACAATTTCGGCAATGATTCCAACAATGACGTGTTCAACGTGTATATATCGAATGACAACGGCTCCACCTGGACGCTGGTAGAGACAGTGGGGCCGGTCTATCAGGCCAACGGCGGGTGGTTTGAGCACATGTTTACGGTGAACGATTTGATTCTGCCGTCGAGTTTCATGAAGATGCGGTTTGACGCCTCCGATCTGGGTGTGGGTTCGGTGGTCGAGGCGGCGATTGATGATTTCCACATCACCGTCTATGAGTGCGACGCCAACCCGGATCCGGATGGCGACGGTGTGCAGACGTCTGAGGATAACTGCCCGTATGTCTACAACCCGGATCAGGCGGACGCCGACGGTGACGGGTTGGGTGATGCCTGCGACAACTGCCCGCAGGTTCACAATCCGGATCAGGTGGATACCGATGAAGACGGCATTGGCGATGCGTGTGACAACTGTCCGGAGCTTGCCAATGAGGATCAGGCCGACCTTGATGGTGACGGCATCGGTGACGCCTGTTGCTGTGTAGGGGTTCGCGGAAACATGGATCACGATCCGGACCAGTCGGTCAATGTCAGTGACTTGACCTATCTGGTGGACCACTTGTTCGGGACGCCTGCCGGTCCGCCGCCGGGGTGTCCGAACGAGGGTGATTTCGACGGCGACGGTTCGTTGAATATGAGTGATCTGACGGCGCTGACCAACTATCTGTTTGACGAGGGTCCTGGTCCGGCTGTGTGTCCGTAGTTAACGAGCCTTCATTCGTAGAGGCTATCATGTTTCGGCGCCCTGTCGCATGTGCGGCGGGGCGCCGGGGTGTGAGGGTTGAAGGCTGTAACGTGTTGACAGCGCGCGGGTTGCTGGTCATACTGCAGATGGAGGTGCGCACAACAGCAGGGTTCTCGCCGCGGGGGCGATTCATCCCGGGTCTGTTCCTCCAGCGCGAGTTGAACGCCGCAGTCGTTCCTGTGTATTTAGAGCATGCACGGCGGAAGAGACAGATTATGGACATCGGGATACAGTACGTGAATCGTTTCGATATCTGGTAACCAGTAGGGAGAGATATGATGATGTTGCGAGTTGTTTTGCTGGCAGCCGGTGTGTTGCTTGCTGCGGCCATTATCGGGATGTCGGCCGTGGAACTTCCGCCGAACGCAGTGCACGTGTGTGACGGTGCTCGGTCGGTTCCCTTCACGAAGAATATGGGCCAGTGGCCGGACAGTATCCTGTTTCGGGCCGATGCCGGCGGGGCCACGATGTGGTTCACCAATAGCGGTGTGTATTACCAGTTTACCCGCCGGATTGCCACCGATGATGACGGGATCGACCCGGATGGCCCGTTTGGTTCCGGGCGTGTGCCGGGCAGGCGGGATATGGCCCGCGACAGTGTTGAGATGTTGCTGATCAAGGCACAGTTTGAGGGGGCTGATCCGAGGGCCGAGGTGATCGGGCTGGATGAGATGGAGTACAGGTGCAACTACTTTTTGGGCAATGATCCGGCCAGGTGGCGCAGCGATGTGCCCAACTACCGCGGTATTGTGATGCGGGAGGTGTATCCGGGGGTTGATGTGCATTTTGAGGGGAGTGACAGGGGGCGGTTGGTATACCGTTATGAGCTGGCGGCAGGGGCACAGACGGCTCAGGTGCAGGTTGGCTATGAGGGGGTTGAACACGTTGTGTCACAAGAGGGCGGTGGGGTGGTGGTCGATACCCGGTTTGGGGAGATAGTGGGGCTTCTGGCGGGGCCGCGTGCTGTGCCTGTTGTTTTCACCGGGAGCAGGGGCGATATCGCTGAGGCAGAGGCCGTTGGTTCACCGGCCGGTGTTGTTCGCAACTCCGGCGCGGTGGAACTGGTGTATAGCACCTACCTGGGCGGGTCGCAGGTCGCATGATGACCTGGGCAACGGTATTGCTGTCGACGGCTCCGGCTGCGCCTACGTGACGGGGTGGACAGGCTCTTCGGATTTCCCCACTCACAGCGCTTATGACGATAGTCCGAACGGCAACTGGGATCTTTTCCTGACGAAGCTCTCTGCCTCTGGCGGCTCGCTGGTTTACAGCACTTACCTTGGTGGTTCAGGTTACGATTACGGACTCGGTGTCGCCGTCGACGGTGCCGGCTTTGCCTATGTTGCCGGCGGCACCAACTCCGCGGATCTTCCCACTCAGAGTGCCTATGATGGCAACCTGAACGGCGGTGGCGATGCTTTGGTGGCCAGATTCTTAGCATCGGGCAACTCGCTGGTCTACTGCACTTACCTGGGCGGGTCGGAGGATGAAGAGTGTTATGAGATCGCCGTCGACAGTTCCGGATGCGCCTACGTGACCGGTTGGACCGCTTCCGCGGACTTCCCCACACAAGATGCCTATGACGACACTTACAACGGTGGCGGCGATGTCTTCGTGACAAAGCTGTCTTCGTCGGGCGATTCGCTGGTCTACAGCACTTATCTGGGTGGGGCGGGCGAAGACGCCGGACTGGGTGTTGCTGTTGACGGCTCAGGCCGCGCCTGTGTGACGGGACTCACGCTGTCCTCTGATTTCCCTACTCAGCAGGCCTATGACGACAGCTACAACGGTGGCAGTGATGTTTTTGTGACCAGGCTTTCGGTTTCAGGTCATGCGCTGGAGTACAGCACCTGTTTGGGCGGGGCGGGTGATGACTGCGGCTATGATGTTGCTATTGACGGTCTCGGGTATGCCCACATCACGGGATTCACCCGCTCCGCGGACTTTCCCACCGACAACAGCTATGACGATAGTCACAACGGCGGCAGCGACGCCTTCGTGGCCGGGCTGTCAAAGTCGGGCAATGAGCTGTTCTACAGCACTTTCCTGGGTGGGGCCGAAGATGATTTCTGCTACGGTGTGACCGTTGATAATTCGGGCAGTGTCTATGCAGCGGGATTCACCCGGTCATTGGATTTCCCTACCAAGGACCCATTCGATGACAGCTTCAATGGCAACTTCGATGCGTTCGTCGCGAAACTGAGCAGTTCCCAGTGCTGCATCGGCATCCGGGGTAATGTGGACGGAGATGCGGCAGACTTGATCAACGTCTCGGATATGACGTACCTGATAGCGTTTCTGTTTTCCGGCGGTGCACCACCGCCGTGTTTCGAGGAGGGAGATGTTAACGCGGATGAGGTGATCAACATCAGCGACATGACATATCTGGTGGCGTACCTGTTCAGTGGTGGGCCGGCGCCGGCGGCGTGTCCGTAGGCGGTCGGGAGCGTTAGCGTCTGGGTACAAGAGAAAAGCCCTTAAGTCTGAGTGACTTAAGGGCTTTGAAGTCTATGCGGAAGGCGGGATTTGAACCCGCACGGGTCGCCCCACTACCCCCTCAAGATAGCGTGTCTACCAATTCCACCACTTCCGCATTATTCTGTCACCTTCCGGGTCTGCCGGCGGCAAGGATTAGTTGCCGCTATCGTCAGTGTCTGCAGCCTCGCCGGGGGAAATCTGAACGGGGGTGGTTGTTTGGGCGTCGGGGGACTGGTCAATCTGCTGGCGCTGTTGCTGTTCTAAGAAGCGTTGCCGCTCTTCCTGTGCCTGCCGAGTGACGGGCGAATCGGTAGTGCCCATATCGATGGCCGGGCCGGCAGTTGTCGGTCGGGCCGACATGTAGGCCAGCGCGCCGCAATTGAGCATGAACAACACGGCCAGCACGGTAGTCGCCTTGGATAAGAACGAGGCCGCACCGCGGCCCCCGAATACAGCACCGCCCATACCGCCGCCTCCGCCGCCGAACACGCTGCCGGAGAGGCCTCCGCCCTTGGCCGACTGCATGAGTACCACCAGCACCAAGGCGATACAGACAATCACATGGAAAATAACCCAGATCGTGAACAAGCTATCCGCTCCTTATTTAGCAGCCTTGAATATTCCAATAAAGCTATCGGCACTCAGCGAGGCGCCTCCAATAAGCCCGCCGTCGATATCCTTCTGCCTGAGGAGGTCGGCAGCGTTATCGGGCTTCATGGAGCCGCCGTACAAAACAGGGAGAAGGTCGGCAGCCGCGGTGTCCTTCCGAGCCACCTTCTCCCGTATGAACTGATGCACCTGCTGAGCCATTTCGGGAGTAGCAGTCTTACCGGTTCCAATTGCCCACACCGGCTCGTAGGCGATGACCACTTTCTTGAGGTGGTCAGGCGCCAGATCGGCCAGGGTACCTTCAACCTGCGCCGCTACTACCTGCTCGGTTTCACCATTCTCGCGCTGCTGGAGTGTCTCACCGACACAAATGATCGGGGTCAGACCGGCCAGCAGCGCCCTCTTGACTTTGGCGTTCACAAGCTGATCAGTCTCAGCGTGATACTGCCTTCGTTCAGAGTGGCCCAATATAACCCAGGTGGCCCCGAGTGTCAAGATCATCCGTGCGGAGATATCGCCGGTATAAGCTCCGTCGTCGTGTTCCGAGAGGTTCTGGGCGCCAAGGGCTATGTGGCTGCCTTTGAGAAGCTTGCCGGCGGTTTCGAGGGCCGTGTAGGGGGGGCAGACGAGCATTTCGGCCTTGTCCGACCTGGTGTCGCCATCCAGCAGTTGGCGCAAGAGGGCCTCCGCCTCGGAGGCGGTTTTGTTCATCTTCCAGTTACCGGCGATGATCATCTTGCGCATGTCATACCGCCTTTGTGCTGGAGGTATTGGTCAGCGCGGCCACGCCGGGCAGTTCCTTGCCCTCGAGGAATTCCAGTGATGCACCGCCGCCGGTGGAGATGTGGCTGAGTTTGTTCTCGACTTTGGCCATCTGCACGGCTGAGGCAGAATCGCCGCCGCCGATGATGGTGGTGGCGCCGTTCTCTGTCAGGCGGGCCAGCAAGCGGGCCAGTTCGAAGGTGCCCTTCGCGAAGGCCTCACGCTCGAAAACGCCCATGGGGCCATTCCACACGATCGTGTTGGCGTCGGCGAGTTCCTGCCCGAACACCTCGATAGTCTTCGGGCCGATATCCAGGCCCATTTTGCCGTTGGGGATGTTGTCGATACCGACAACCTCGGTGTCGGTGGCATCGATTCCTGAGGCAACGACAACATCAACAGGGGAAACAAGTTTCGCTCGTGAGTTCTGAACTTTGGCAAGAATCTCGCGAGCCATTTCGACACGATCTTCCTCGACCAGCGAGTCGCCGACCGAGAATCCTCTGGCCCGGGCGAAGGTGAAGACCATTCCGCCCCCGATCAGCAGCAGGTCCACCTTGTCCAGCAGGTTGGTTATCACGTCGATTTTGCCCGAGATTTTGGCGCCGCCGAGAATTGCCGCGAAGGGTCGTCGGGGATCCGCGAGAGCTTCGCCGAGGTACTTGAGTTCCTTTTCCATCAGAAAGCCCGCGACAGCTTGATCGAAATGTTTGGTGACGCCCTCGGTTGAGGCGTGCGCGCGGTGGGCGCTGCCGAAGGCGTCGTTGACATACACATCGCCGAGGCGGGCGAGCTTGGCGGCGAAATCGGCGTCGTTCTTTGTCTCCTCATCGTGGAAACGGAGGTTCTCGAGCAGGACGATCTCGCCCGGCTGGAGTTTGTCGACGACATTGGAGGCTTCCGGCCCGATGCAGTCCTCGGCAAAGACGACGTCCTGTCCCAGCAACTCGGACAGCCGTTGGGCTACCGGGTGAAGGGACATTTCCGGTACGTGTTTGCCTTTGGGGCGGCCCAGGTGAGAACAGGCGACGACAATGCCACCATCGTCGAGGATCTTCCTGATGGTAGGCAGGGCGGCTCGAATCCGGCGATCGTCGGTGATCTGCTGTTTATCGTCGAGGGGGACATTGAAGTCGACTCGCACGAGAGCGCGGCGGTTGCGGAAGTTGATATCGGCCACTGTGATTTTGTTCATACTCATTGATCATCCGTCCTTTCGGCGGTTAGAACATCATCAGCATCATGTCGATCATGCGGCTTGAGAAGCCCCACTCGTTGTCATACCACGAGAACACCTTGACGAAATTCCCCTGGGCCATGGTCATCTGTGAGTCGAAGACAGACCCGTGCGGGTTGCCGATAATGTCGGTGGAAACGACCGGGTCCTCGCAGTACTGCAGTGCCTTGGCGAACCGCTTGTCCCTGGTTGCCTGTTTCATGGCAGCGTTGATTTCATCGACGGTTACTTCCTTTTCGAGGATCGCGGCCAGGTCAACCAGGGAGCCATCGGGGGTGGGTACGCGGATGGCGCAACCATCCATCTTGCCGGTCAGTTCCGGGATAACCTGGGCGATCGCCTTGGCGGCGCCGGTGGTGGTGGGCACCATGGACATAGCAGCGGCGCGGGCGCGCCGGAGGTCCTTGTGGGGAGCATCGAGCAGGCGCTGGTCAGCAGTGTAGGAGTGGATAGTGGTCATGAAGCCCTTGACGATTCCGAAATTGTCAAGGAGCACTTTGGCGACGGGGGCCAGGCAGTTCGTGGTGCAGGAGCCTATGGAGATGATATGATGCCTGGAGCGGTCGTACTGATCGCCGTTGATGCCGGGGATGAAGGTGCCATCGTGTCCTTTGGCGGGTGCCGAGATGAGCACCTTTCTGGCGCCGGCGGTGATGTGCTTCGAGGCGGCTTCCTTGGTGCGGAACAGGCCGGTGGATTCCACGACAACATCGACATCAAGGTCTTTCCATGGCAGGTTGGTGGGATCTTTTTCGGCGAACACCTTGATCTTGTCGCCGTCGACAGAGATCTCGCCCTCGCCCGCCGCAACTTCGCCGGGGAACTTTCCGTGCACCGAATCATACTTGAGCAGGTGTGCCAGCGTGGCGGAATCGGTGATGTCGTTGATTGCGACGAACTTCATGTCGGCGTTGCGACCGGCCTTGAACACCAGCCGTCCGATACGGCCGAATCCGTTGATTGCTACTCTCATAGTTTCCTCCCTGAGGGTTTGCTCACGTGACTATTTTGCATATAGATATTTGATTCCCAATGTGAATGCAAGTGCGCGATAATCGTCGGACAAAGCGAGGTCCTTGGAGAACTCGACCGGCAGCCAGCGGACCTGAGCTTCCAGGGCGATGCTGCTTGCGAGGACCCAGTCGACGCCGGCGCTGAAGCTGTACCCCAGCGCGGTTCGTGATTCCTCGTTCAGATTGTCGTAATACGGGCTGCCGAGGGTTGTGAATTTCACATTTCGCCGCCCGTAGTACAGGCCGCCACCGATGGAGGTCCAGGGGACGAGGCTGCCTATTCCTCCCGGAATGGGGTAGATGCGGGCATTCAGCAGGAAGCTGGTGATGATGAGGCTGCCTATCCGTTGGTTAGGGCCATCCTGTAAGGTGACATCGCCGCGATCGACCGTGCCCAGCGAGAACTCGCCCAACAGCAACGGGTGCAGCCGGTAGCCGAGAGTTCCCTCAAGATAGAACGACTGACCGGCGAGGTCGGCGCGGAAGTTGCCGGTCTGGTCACTGGTGGGGGCGTCCTTGCCGATATGACTCCAGATTCCCAGCCGACCGCCCGCCTGATGGGAGATCTTGTGCCAGTCCATCTTGGTGGCGGGCGCGGACCTGGTTGTGGAGTCCCGGGCCGAGATCGACGCGGCTGTCAGCAGCACCACCACCATAAGCGCCAGTGCGCTCTGTCTGCGGATATGTGCTAACATAGTCGCACTGCCCCGATTGTCTGCGAGATGGTTACCTCAGTGTCGACATCCATGTGATCCTTGCTCCTTTTTACCTACAATAGCGACGCAGCGATTTGGTTTCAATTTTCTGCGGCCGGGTAGACGATTATCCGGTGGCCCGGGTAGTCGAACAGCACCGAGAAGTTCTCCAGGACCAGGTTACCGATATTGCCGTCAAGCTCCTCCGACGCGGTCAGGCCGGTCCCCGAGTCGGGCAGGATGACGCGCAGGTCCGAGATGAGGATGTCACCCATTCTGAAGGCGGCGATGTAGGCAGTCTTGCCCCGGAGTGCTCCGCCGACGCCGCCCAGCCACTGATCGGTGGTCTCGATTTCCGACAGGAGCGGCCCGAGGTTATGCCGGTTGATGAATCCGGGATGAATGACGAGGCCGAAGGCATTGCCCAGATCGACAAGGAACTGCCCGGGTGTACCCAAGACCTCGGCCGTAACCGTGGGGACCTGCATGGTCAGGTCGAAGGGTATCTCTGTACCGGAATCAGGGGCGATGAAGTTCTCCGGATTGTAGACGCGCAGGGTACGATTGGCGTAGTCGATACGCACCGGGAAGCGCGAGAGGAAGTCGTAACCTATCAAGCCTCCGAATGTGGCTGTGTCACGCTGCGGGGACAGCTCGCTGAGGTCGAAGGTGCCGGCGACCTGGTCATACAGCGTCATATCGCCGATCTGCAGCGAATCAGTTTTGACCAGGGCGACCTGTTCGTAGCCACCGATCCCCCGAGCGGGAAGGGATCCGACCACGGGCAGTTTCAGACGGTCGGCCAGCGGCTGGTGCAGCAGATTGGCTGAGGCGCCCGAATCAAGGATGAACCAGGCCGACATTCTGCCGTTGAGGATTGCCTTAATGCGGATATGGCCGAACCGGTAATCGAAGGGGACATCGACGTGGGTGGTATTGCCTGGAAAGCGGGAGTCAGTTGGTTCCTCGCCGGGCATGACAAACAGCCTGCGGTCGATGGCGTCATTGAAGATGACGGTATCGGCCTGCAAGACGACCTCCATGGGAACATCGGGCGCCACAGCGACTGACCGGAACGGCACCGGGATGCCCTGAACGGTGCGATAGTCGCTGACCTCGGTGATGGTCGGGACATTGTCAAGGCGGCTGATCATCAGGCGTCGGAAGCCATCGGTCGTGTCATACAGGGCGCGGACAGTATCCCGAAACATGGGGTAGAAATGCACCTCGTGATATGTCTGGCCGTTGCGCTCGGTGAGGCCCTTGTACTCGTAGTCGCCTTCGAGGCGATCAGGCACAATGTAGGACATGGATTCGAAATAGACGCTCTTGAGCAACTCTCGCCGCTCGAAGCCACTTAGTCGTGAGGCTCGACCGTTGGCGTCGATCTGCCAGGCGGTTTCGCCATCGAAGGCCTGTACCAGGCGCAGGTGTCCGAGATTCAACTCCAGGTAGAGTTTGTCGGGGGGGACAAACACCTGCTGGAACCGCCCCCGCAGGCCGTTGAGGTCGGCCGATCCGGCGGAGCGAAAGGAAGTGCCGTCGAGCAGCTTGTCACGTGCCTGGGGTCCTCCGAGCGATTGAACCAGCAGGGAATCGAGATTGAACTGAGTTGTCTTCGCGGTGTCCTCTGTCGCCTGCACTTGCAGGGCAATGCAGAAGACAACTGGCAAAAGGAAAAGAGCTGATAGTTTGTACATGTTCTCCATGTTCCGTTCGCGAAACGGTGATCTGTGTCGCACACTATCTTGTCGGCGCGTGCGAGGCAAGTCTAAACAGGCGATGCGATGTGTGGTCGGCAGGGCTACCGGCTGGTGGTAGTCCTGAGCTCTGCCGAGTGCTACGTCTCTTATACGGCGGAAGCTGCGTGCAGAAGACGGCCTTCCCGATCACGGTCAGTCGGTGCCGATCGGACGCGCCCGTCGTAACCAAAAAACCGAGCCAGAAGCGGCCCGGTTTCCAGAAGCTTGCGCAGTGGTGTATTAGTTTTCGACGTATTTTCCCAGAATGGCGCCCATGCGGCTGCTCATTTTGGAGTTGGGATAGACCTCGGTGGCGCCGGCGATCTTGGCGGCCTTCATCTGGTCCTTGAGAACGTGAGGTGAATAGCAGACGATGGGTATCTCAGCGGTGGCGCCATAGGATCGCAGCTTGTTGATCAGCGATGGTGCCTCGATGCCGTTGAGATTGAGGTCGATGATGATGAGATCCGGCTGCAATTCCTGGGCCTTGTTGAAGATCTCGTCCGAACGAATCGCTTTGATGCCCTCGGCTTCCACCCCATCAAGATAGGTCATGATCTTCGAGGTGAAGATCATGTTGTTAGCAGCAATAATGACTTTTTTACTCATGTATCCTGAATGCGTCAGACTCGTTGCAAACCCTCTTGTGTGTCGCTGTCGCGGACACCCCGCGACGGGTTAATATAACACATTTTACCCGTAAAGGGAAGCACCAACACAGAAAAAACAGCACTCGGGGCGCTCTTTGAGTGTAAGTTGTTACTGTTTCAGTAGTTCGCTGTTTCGGGCGGTGGTCGGCCCGCCCGGCGCTAACGGCAGCGGTCCGGCCCGTTTTTTGGTTGATTTGACGGTGTTTTGGGGCTATCGAGCGGGCGATGAAACACACGAAGATCATTGCCACTTTTGGTCCGGCGATAAGTGATCGGGGCCGTATTCAGGCCGTATGTCGTGCCGGCGTGAACGTGTTTCGGGTCAATTGCTCGCATGGGAATCGGGACAGCTTTCTGGCGGCGAGGGATCTGATCCGACAAGCGACGAGCGAGCTTGAGTATCCCATTGGATTGCTGTTTGACATCAGTGGGCCGAAGCTCCGGGTGGGATCGTTCGAGGGCAGTATCGAGGTCGACG
Organism: uncultured Ignavibacteriales bacterium; assembly: GCA_964627305.1. GTDB lineage: Bacteria > Zixibacteria > MSB-5A5 > GN15 > FEB-12 > WJKG01. The sequence continues at coordinate 184,258 of CAZVHP010000001.1, forward strand.
CGGATGATCGCATTGTACTTACTACCGGTGATTTCGATGTCGCCCAGCGCGTTCTGAGTGTCAATCATCCCGGTATCATCAGTTCGCTGAAGGTCGGGGAGAAGGTGTATATCGACGACGGGAACCTTCGTTTCGACGTAACCGAGCAGGATGAGCGCCGGGTCGTGCTGACCGCGCTGAACGGTGGTAAGCTGTTGCCCAACAAAGGCATCAATCTTCCGCAGACGGATTTGCAGATTCCGACCATTGGAGACAAGGACCGAGAGGATATTGCCACTGCGGTTGAGGCCGGGGCCGATTTCGTGGCGATTTCGTTCGTTCGTTCTGGTGATGATGTCCTTGAGGCCAAACGGCTGATCAATCGTGCCGGCGGGCAGCAGAAGGTGATCGCCAAGCTGGAGCGTCTGGAGGCCGTACAGCGACTCGAAGAGATTCTGCTGGTTGCGGACGGCGTCATGGTGGCGCGCGGTGATTTGGGCGTGGAACTGCCGTTCGAGGATGTGCCGCGCTTCCAGAAGGAGATTATTCGGCAGGCTAACCGTCACCACAAGCCGGTGATTGTTGCCACGCAGATGCTCGAGTCGATGCGGTTTTCGCCGCGGGCGACCCGGGCCGAGGTGAATGATGTGGCGACGGCGGTCTATGACTATGTGGATGCCGTCATGCTCTCGGCCGAGACCGCCACCGGGCAGTATCCGCTGGAAGCAGTGGCGACCATGGCGCAGGTGATCAACGCGACCGAGGCGGTCGCCGAGCGTCCCGAAGTCCGCCCGGATCGAATCCTGATCGAGTCGGCGCCGGCTAATGCTATCGCGGAGGCCGTTAGCCGCATGGGGGCTGATCTGGAAGCGGCGGCGATAATGGCGTTTACGACATCCGGATATACGGCGCAGTTGATGGCCAACTTGTATCCCCGGCAACCGATAATCGCGTTAACGCCGACGGCGGAGATTATGGGCCAACTGACTTTGCATCGGGGCGTCTATCCGGTACATACCAAACATGTCGAAACCTTTGATGAGCTGATCGAAACGGTCGAGGCCGTCAATGATAGTCACCACCTGGCCCGTTCGGGTGACCTTGTCATGGTTACCGGCGGGGCGCCGTTCGGCCGCCAGGGTACCACCAATTTCTTGCTGGTTCACGAGATGGGGAGTAGCCGAGTATGAAGATTCGCCTGTTGACTCTGTGGCTGGTTCTGGCGGTGTATGCGGGGTTGTCCGGTGTCAGGGCGGAGCAGCCGGGCAGTGCGAAGGACCAGGCCGCCATCGAACGGCAGATGTGTGTGACGTTTGATGGCTTGCCGCTCGACAAAAGCTTCACCGACGTGGACCGTCGGCTTATCACCTCGGAAGTACTCGAAGCGATGGATGTCCATTCGGCTAAAGGGGCAGGGTTTGTGGTGGGGGAGAACATAGAGGACAGTTACGATCTGCTGGGGGAGTGGCTCAACCGGGGGCACGTGCTGGGGAATCTGACGTACTCGCACCAGGATCTGCACCAGATTGGCGCTGAGAATTACATTCGGGAGATCAACCTCGGGGCGGAGGCGCTGGAGGTCATGCTGGCCGGGTTCGGTCAGAAGAAGCGTTACTTCCGCTATCCGTATCTGCACTACGGTCATACAGTAGCTGATAAGCGCGAGGTGCGCATGTTTCTGGCTGAGCGAAATGATGTGGTGGCCCATGCCAGTATTGTGGTCGAGGATTACCTGTACAACCTGAGTCTGGAGAAGCTTGGCAGCAAGGCTGACTCAGCGGATTATCTGGAGCTTATGGGGGAGTATCTGAATCACGTTCTCGACGAGGTCGAGAAGGCGGAGTCGCAGTCGATGCAGCTACTGGGGCGCAACTGCCGGCATATTCTGCAGCTTCGGCTGAATCGCCTGAATGCCGCGTTTCTGAACGACATGCTGATTGCCCTGAAGACGATGGGATATGAGTTCATTCCTTTGGATGAGGCCCTGAAAGATGAGCTGTACAGCCGGCCGGAGGCGTATTTCGAGTCGCGCGGCGTAGGCTATCTGGAGATGATTTTCTTCAGCGATCCTGATCTGTTGCCGGCTGAATGAGGGGACGCATTTCGTTTCGGAGACGATTGTCCGCAAGATGTGACACAAACCTCATCTGCAGTTGTTATTATGGTACGGCCTGGAGTAACCGATCCATAACATAGTAACAATGACAGGTGCCGGCTCATGGAATCATACAAGGATGTAACCCTGACACAGAACGCGCTGGAGGTCCTGAAGCGTCGGTATTTGCGTAAGGACGCCGAAGGTCGCGTGATCGAGACGCCGCGTGAGTTGTTTATCAGGGTGGCGCGGTTCATTGCAGAGGCCGACCGCAATTACGGCGGCGGTGATGATCAGGTGGAAGCATCGGCGCGGGAGTTTTACCGGCTGATGGTCGATCGGGAGTTTATGCCCAATTCGCCGACGCTGATGAATGCCGGACGGGAGTTAGGGCAGCTTTCGGCCTGTTTCGTTTTGCCGGTGGGGGACTCCATGGAGGAGATATTCGAGGCGGTAAAACACGCCGCGCTGATTCACAAGTCCGGTGGCGGGACGGGTTTTTCCTTCTCGCGGTTGCGCCCGAGAAATTCTATTGTGGCGTCGACCTCCGGGGTGGCCTCGGGGCCGGTCTCATTCATGAAGGTATTCAATGCCTCCACGGAGGCGGTCAAGCAGGGGGGGACGCGCCGCGGGGCCAATATGGGCATTTTGCGGGTGGACCATCCGGATATCATGGAGTTCATCAGGTGCAAGAATGACACCGGCGAGGTGACCAATTTCAACATCTCGGTGGCCATAACGGATGCGTTCATGCAGGCCCTTGACGGCGACACTACCTATCCGTTGTACAATCCCCACACGCAGACAACCCACGTCGTCGACGGTCGCGAGGTGCACTTGTCCGCCCGGGAGGTGTTCGATCAGATCATTGCGCATGCATGGCAGACCGGCGAGCCGGGCGTGATCTTCCTTGACAGGATCAACAGGGGCAATCCGACCCTGCCGTCAGAGCAGATCGAGGCTACCAATCCCTGTGGCGAGCAGCCGTTGCCGCCGTATGACTCGTGCAATCTGGGATCGATCAATCTGGGGCGATTTGTCAGGGATCCGCTACCGGAGGACTACACGTCGTCGATGCCGGAGCGCGGGATCGATTTCGAGCGTCTGGGGCGGGCCATCCGGGCCGCAGTGCATTTCCTTGATAACGTGATAGACCAGAACAAATACCCCCTGCCGCGAATCGAGGAGCAGTCGAAGAAGAACCGTCGGATTGGACTCGGGATAATGGGCTGGGCCGATATGCTGGTCAAGCTGGGGTTGCCGTACAACTGTGAGCGGGCTGTTCGACTGGCCGAACAGGTGATGGGATTTGTGCAAAGTGAGGGACACAAGGAGTCCTCGCACCTGGCCAAGACGCGGGGGAAGTTTCCTAACTGGGAAGGATCGATCTATGCCGAGCAGAATGTTGCCATGCGCAATGCTACGGTTACGACCATTGCGCCTACCGGCACGATCTCGATAATCGGCGGGTGTTCGTCCGGGATCGAGCCGTACTATGCGATCGCCTTCGAGCGCAATGTCATGGACGGTAGGCGGTTGGTGGAGGTCAACCCGCTTTTTGTGGAGCAGCTTAGGAAGCTTGGATACTATTCTGATGAGCTTGTGGAGCAGATCTCGGGGGCGCGATCGCTCAGGTATATCGAAGGTGTCCCGGAGAGCCTGAGAGCACTTTTTCTGACCGCGGCTGATGTCAGCCCCTCGGATCATGTTCTCATGCAGGCGGCCTTCCAGAGGGAGTGCGATTCATCGGTATCGAAGACAATCAACTTCGAGGAGTCAGCATCGATAGCCGACGTCCGCCAGGCGTTCGTTCAGGCGTATCGCCGGGGATGCAAGGGGGTCACGGTCTACCGCGACAATTCGCGCCCGCATCAGGTGCTCTCGACCGGCCGGCAGTCTGAGCACGGCACCGGTGGCTCTCAGGCCAGTCCGCAAGAGCTCCCGCAGGAGGTAGGGCCGCGTCCGGCGACAGTGGCTCCACGCCCGGCTGTGCTCAAGGGCATGACCGAGAAGATCAGGACCGGCTACGGGAACCTGTATGTGACAGTCAATACGCGCGATGGCAAGCCGTTCGAGGTGTTCGCGCACATTGGTCGTTCCGGGTACTCGACTATGGCCGATACCGAGGCTATCTGCCGGTTGATCTCGCTGGCCCTGCGTTCGGGGGTACCGGTTGAGGCTGTAATCAGGCAGCTTCGGGGGATCGGCGGGGCAAGCCAGGTGTTCAGTGGGGGTGCGCGGGTATCCTCAATCCCAGATGCCATTGCGCAGGTCTTGCACAGATGGTCTGACCGCAGCACTGATCCGAAACCACAGGAGACCGGTGCCGCCGAGATCTGCCCGCAGTGCAGCGGCGCCATGTTTTTTGTCTCGGGATGCTGGTCCTGCCCATCTTGTGGTTATTCTACCTGTTGATTCTGCCGATACCAAAAGGGATAAGGAACGTCGGGCCGAGGTCCGCAGAACCGACATTGGCGGAAGGTTATGGCAACCAGTCAATTCATCCCGGTCGGTCGTACGTCACTGGTCAAGAAGGGCCATCTGGCACTTCAGGTCCAGACAGAGTATGCCTACCGGCCGTATGTACGCATAACGACCACGATCAGCACTGATGGTCGAGTTATCCACAAGGTGGAACGCAAACTCGATCGCGCCATTGATTCCGCCGAGGAGCAGGCCAGTCTTCAGCGCTACATGGCCCGCCAGCACGATGAAGTTATGGCGGTTCTGAACGAAACGTCGCTCGAGGCTACTCTGGGCCTGGTAGACAGCCAGCCTGATCGGGCGCGGGCGCGCTCGTTGCAGGAGGCCTTCCGTGAAATCAGGGGTGTTGAGCGTGTGTTCCGGCTGGATAACGAGGGGAATTTCGTCGGCGAGCACACGACGCGGGAATTCAAGCGGGCCTTTGCACCGGTGTTCAGGAATCTACGGGAACTGATGGATGTCTTCTGTCTGATACCGGGCAGCGGCGGCGTCCGCGAGCGCGGTGTCTATGAGGTGGAAGCAGGGCGGCTGTATTTTGCTTCGTCGGGCAAGGAGTGCTTCTTCATTATCGCAGATCCCCTTCGGTCGGTCGACAGCTACGAGGCGGCTATTCGCGAGGTTCTCAACCGTACTTCCGCCTAAGGGGGCGTTGCCCCACCATTCCTGTCCACGCGTCTTGTCAATCGAGGGCTGTTCTCTGCCGTGAAACTGACGAGGCAGGCACAGGTGCAAGGGGGCGTTACCCCTTCATCTCAGATCTGCGCGCATTGGCATTCGTGTCCATCGAGGGGCTTTGGTAATGGTCAGCTGATCGCGTGGTCTGGAAGTCGGGGTGGGGCCGGTGTGACAAAAAAATGGAGAGGCGAACAATTTGAAACAGGCTCCACGTTAACCACGGTAAAGGGTTTTTACAGCCACTTCTTGCATCTTGTTTTCGCTACCGCATGGCGGGTCACGGCGTACACTCAGCGTCGAAGAGACAACCTTCATAAGCCTGGTGTTAGAGACTTTCAAATGGTTCACTCTCTCCACATCTTTGTATACGTACAATATCAACAGGGCCGCAGGGTATGCAATATATTTTTTCGTTAATTGTCATTTGTCGGCGCAGATAGTATGTTTGATGCACAGAAGCGGCGATTGTGACTGTTGGAGAGAGTGCGTGATGGTGCGTGGTATTGGGGTTGATGTTACACAGGTGGATCGTATCGACAAGGCGTACAGGCGGTTCGGCGGACGATTCGTGGATCGTCTGCTGGGTGCACAGGAGAAGCACGAGCTAAAGAAGCGCCGGGACCCGTTAATGTTTCTGGCGGGCCGATTTGCCGCCAAGGAGGCGCTGATCAAGGCTTTGGCCACTCTGTTGACATGGCGCCCGGCGTGGGCAGAGCTGCAGGTGCTGGCGGGCAGCGGTGGCCGTCCGGTGATTGTGGTGGATTGCGACCGACTGGGTCTTCCGGCAGACCTCAGATTCCATGTGTCAATTGGTCATGAGCGAATGTATGCCGTGGCGGTTGTTATTGTCGAGGGGGCTGATCAGTCGTCACAGGATCTGCGGCAGTCTGCAAAGTGAGAAGGTACTGCTTATCCGGCAACCGACGCCGGAACGGACTGGGGGACAGGGCTGGCCAGGGGGAAGTCAATTCGGATAGTGGTTCCCCTGCCGACGGCGGAACTGATGTGCAGGACGCCCTGGTGGCTGTCAATGATACGTTTGCAGACCACCAGACCGTAGCCGTGGCCGTCTTTCTTGGTTGTAAATCGCTCATTGAAGGCCTTTTCCAGCAGGGCCGGTTCGATGCCCGACCCGGTATCGGTGATGGAAAACGAGAACTGCTGTCCGTTCGGCTCAAGTTCGACCTGAGCGGAAATCTCGCGGTGCTCACAGTCGCGGGTAGCGTCGGCGGCGTTGTTGAACAGGTTGTACAGAAGCTGCTGGATGTGGGTATTGTCGGCCTCGAAGGGGATGCTTTCGGGAAGCTCGCGAAGCTCCAGGGTGACGCCCTTGAAGCGCTTCTGAGGACGCAGGTAGTCGACCACCTCCGTCAGCAGTCGGGCAAAGCAGAGGACCTCCTTGGAGGTTGAGATTGACCGCAGATCCATCAGGTTGCTGGTGAAGGTCTTGATTTTGTCGACGTTTTCCTCGATGGCGCGCAGGTACTTGTCGAGTCCCTCAATGCTGTTCTTGCTGACCTGATGCTGCAGCAGGGAGAGGTTACCGGCGACGACTCCCAGAAAGTTGTTCAGTTCATGACCGATCTCGGCTGACATTTCTCCCTTCGTGGCCATTTTCTCAAGCTGAATAGTCTCATCCTGGAGGGCTTTGAGGCGCTGATAGGCCGCCTGGGTTTCGTCGAGTAATTCCAGGTTTTCCAGCGAGATAGCGAGCTGAGCGGCGCTGAGGTTGAGCAGTTTCAGGGAGGCTTTCACGGAGGCCGAGGAGCTGTCACCGAGTTGGATGATCAGCAGGCCGTAGAGCCGGTCGGCGCGCTTTATGGGGACAGTGGCGGTTTGAGCGACGTGAGAGAACCACTCCTTGTAGATGTCGCCCGCCGCGGGGCAGGTTTGTGCCATGCGGTGCAGGGGGTGTTCCTCGAAACTGGCTGTCAGCAGCGGTTCGTTGAACTCGCCGGGGTTCAGGTCCGCCAGCGCCGCGGAGATTTGCTCATCAGGAACCTGGCGGTCGGCGACGGATTCATCGACGATGGCAAAGACCTGGAAATCGCTGTTGTCTTTGGACCAGTGGAGAACCACTCCCCGGTCGGCGTCGGAGTGAACCAGGGCGAATCGCAGGGATTCTATCAGCAGAGACCGTTTGTCGCCGACTTCATAGAGCACTTGGTTCAGGTCGCTGAGGTGCTCGAGGTGCGAGTCAGAATCAGACTTTGCTACCTGCTCACGCAGCGCGAAGGCCTGCTGGACGGCCTGACGCATTTCGTGCAGTTCAAACGGTTTCATGATGTAGTCCACAGCGCCCTGCTTGATCGCATCCTTGGCCGAATCCAGGTTGGCGAAAGCGGTCATGAAGATGATACTGATGCCGGGCTGGATTTTCCGCGCCCGCGAGACAAGTTCGATGCCGTCCATCTTGGGCATGCGGATATCGGAAATGATCAGGTCGAATTCCTGCGCTTCCATGAGGGCCAGGGCTTCCTTGCCGTTGGTGGCCATCGAGAGTGTGTAGCCGTCCTCTTCAAGGGCTTCCTTGACGAGAGAGACGACAACTAACTCATCGTCTACCACCAGTATCCGTGAATGGGACCGGTCGTTGTCAGTCATGGCGCTTTCCTGTGCCCCTTCCTGTGCCGAAGGAGGTCAGTCGATAGCCTCGCCGAGGACCGTGCTGACCACCTCCTTGAGTTGCTTGATGCTAAACGGCTTGGCCAGCAGGGAATCCGGTGAGGTTTCTCTGCTGCTGGAGGCCGAGTACATCCCCAGGTAGCCCGATATCACGATCACCTTCGTGTTGGGCTTATGGGCTTTCACATATTTGACGACTTCCTCGCCGGTAACCCGGGGCATTTTCATATCGGTGATGACCAGGTCGAAATCGGTATCTTTGAGTCGTTCAAGAGCTTCCTGGCCATCGACGGCGCAGGATACTTCGAACAGGTCCTCAAGGACCTCATCGAGGAAGTCGCGGATCACCTCTTCATCGTCGACTATCAATATTGTCTTACGCTTCATAGTCACTGCTGCTCCGAGTCTGAGGCCGACGATATGGGCGAACCCATATCAAGGTTATCGGACGCGTCCGGGGTCTCCTGAACCGGCACAATGACGGTGAAAGTGGTACCCAGACCGGGTGTCGAATCTACCAGGATCTCGCCGTTGTGGTCGCGAATGATGCCGTAGCTGACAGAGAGTCCAAGCCCGGTGCCCTTGCCGACTTCCTTGGTCGTGAAGAAGGGCTCGAAGAGCTTTCCGAGGTTCTCCGGAGGGATACCGACTCCCTGGTCGATTACTTTGACGGCGACCGACGGTTTGCCGGTAGACTCGCTGGTGACCGGACCGGTGCACACTCTGATCGTTGAATCTGCCGGCGAGGCGTGCATGGCGTTGATAACGAGATTGGTGATCACCTGCTGAAGTTGTCCTGAGTTCCCCTTGATGTCAGGGAGGTTGCTGTCGAGTTCAAGAGTCAGTTCAATCTGGTTCATACTCAGTTGGTGTTCCACAAAGGTGCATGTATCCTTGACAACGTTGTTAAGGTTTACCGTATCGAAGTCGGACGTCCTGGAGGATCGCGAGAAGCGCAGGAGGTTCTGTACAATGGTCTTGCAGCGTCTGGCCTGAGTCTCGATATCGGTTAGGTAACGCTTATAGGCCGCGATTTCTTTCTCGCCGGTCTTTCCGGCCGGGGTTTTGTTGAGCTTTTCCAGTGTAAACTGGGCGAATCCGAGAATGCCGCCAAGGGGGTTGTTTAGTTCGTGGGCGACTCCAGCCGCCAGTTGGCCAATGGCGCTCATCTTTTCGGACTGTACCAATTGTGCCTGAGTCTGCTCCAGTTCCTCTGTGCGTTCGATAATCATCGCCTCGAGGTTGCGGTTGTAGTCCTCGATCTCCTGTCGCGATTGCTGCAGTGACTCAATCATTTGGTTGAAGGTGTGTCCTAATTGTCCGATTTCATCGTTTTGTCTGACAGCTACTCGCTGGGTGAGATCGCCGCGTGAGACGCGGTTGGTGACGTCGACCAGCTCCTGAACCGGGTCGGTGATGATACGCACCAGCAGCGTCATGAGTATCATGGCCAGCAAGGCAACGGCCAGCGTGACCTGTATAGCAACTGTGGAGGCGTCGGCGATGGACTGATTGACCTGTTTGAGCGACAGGAAGATGGTGATGGTGCCGATCTCCTCGAGCACGAAGTTATGAACCAGCGAGGAGTCATAGTACTGCGTGATGCCGAGGTTCTCACGGTCGATTCTCTCGATGCGGGAGACCACGGGTCTTATGTATCTTATGAACTCTCCCAACTGCGGAAGCTCAACGTAGTAGTCCTGATCGGAATAGTGCTGCTGCTGAAGGTCTTCGGTCTCAACAGATCTGATGAGCCTGATGTTCTCCGGTGGTCGCGTCCCGATCTCTGAAAGAACGCGTCCCTCATCGTTCTTGATGACGGCGTAATGGATGTCCTCGAAGGCCTCAAGCTGCTTGAGTACCTCGTCCAGCTCGTAGGTGGATTCGAACAGGACTCCGCTTTCAGACTGCATGGCCAGAAGGCGGGTCAGCGTCTCACCGCTGGCTTCCAGTTCGCGACGGTATCCCTCGCTCTGCCGTTTGATCAGGTAGCTTGAGATAATGACGATGCACCCGATGAGCAGGATAGAGAAGGAGACGACAAACTTGGCGCGGATGCCCACATGCCTATGAAACTGCAGCCAGGTCCTCATCGGTAGACCTCCTTGGCGACAGCTACGAGTTCATCAGGGATTGTCACATCGATGTGTTTGGCGGTGTTTTCGTTGTAGTGGAACCATATGACGTCGGCATTGGTCACAGCGATGGTGTCGGGTCTGGCCCCGGCCAGGATCTTGTTGGCGATCTCCCCGGCCTGGAAACCGACGGCTTTGTAATCAAAATCAAGGGCGAAGAGAGCACCCGACTCGACCACATTGCGGGAGAATCCCATGAAGGGTATCCGCTTGCGCAAGGCGTTGAGCAGGATGAAGCGGGTGGATTTAGATGAGAACAGGTTGGGGTCGGCCACTGACCAGATGCCTTCGACGACCGACGCCAAAGAGTCGATGGCTCCCGGCAGGTCTTTGTTGGACTCCACCAGCAAAGGGACTAAAGTCATTCCCTGCCTGGCAGCGATCTCGCGCGCCGGGGGAATCAAGTCGGCAGTGTTGTGAGTGTAGAGCACGCCGAGTCGTTTGATGTTGGGAATGATCCGCTTGAAATAGGAGAACTGGACTTCAGTCGGGATGTTCAGTGAGGCACCCGTGATGTTGCCGCCCGGCTGCTGAAGCGAGTTCACAAACCCCGAGAGCACCGGGTATTTGACGGCGCAGAAGACAATCGGGATATCGACGAAATTGTCGCGTGCCAGGCGGGTTGCTGACGATCCGACCGTGACGATGACCTGGGGCTGCAGGACCTTAATCGAGTCGATAACCTGCCGATCCGACTCCGATATGAAACTGACCGCAAGCACGTGAAATTCGGCATCGGGGTGCTGGCGCTTCACTATCGTTCTGACACCCTGAACGGAGCGGCTGGTTGCGGTCATGTCGTCGCCCTTCAGAATGACGATATTTTTGCTCCTGGCATAGGCGTTGTCGGTCCAGGCGACAAGGCATACGACCGCCAAGAGCCAGAGAACGAATGTGCTGTTGCGTCTGGTCAAGCGGTGGATCTCTCCGGTTTCAACAGTAGAGCCGCCGGTCTTGGCGCACGGCGGCTACATTTTGCGATGTCTCTGTATTGTATCGGTCTGGTTGTGATAATCTTGATCAGTGACAGCGTGCGTCATGATCAGGCAAAGTGATTTGCCGGGCGCTGTCTTCTGTGGTGTTTCCTGCAGAGCCAAGGGGGACTGAAATGATCCGGTTTCAGGTATCGGTAGTGGGCCAATAGATATCAAGAAAACCGCGGGATGGACGATAACTAAATAGAATCCCACGGGAGCAATCCGGTTGGGGATGCAGTCTTGTGTTGTCTTGTGAAGATGAAGAAACAGATTTAGAGTCATAAACATGAAGGAGGTAGCCTTGCGCCAGTACCCACTTCTGGTACCAATGCTCCTCGTGGCCGCGCTGCTGATGCTTTTGCCTGTCAGTCATTCTCATGCAGGTGTGAGTGGCAAGATTTCCGGGCTGGTGGCTGACGCCAAGACCGGTGAGCCGGTCGTGGGCGCGACCGTCCGTGTACTGGGAACCAACCTGGTCACGAAGACGGATATTGATGGTGAGTATTTCATCATTAACGTGCCCAGCGGCAAGTTCGACCTGGCGGTATCGTCGGTAGGCCATGAGCAATTGGTGAAATCGGAAGTCCAGGTGTTGGTTGATCTGACCACGCCTGTTGATTTCGCTCTCAAGCAAACGCTTGTTGAGCTTGATGAGAGCGTTGTTGTGCTTGCGGAGCAACAGGTCATTCAGAAGGACCTGACCGCATCGCGCCTGATTTTCACCGCGGATCGTCTGCGGACACTACCGAACATTCAGACGGTACAGAACGTGCTGACGAATTACCCTGGGGTTGTGGTCGGTCCGGACAATGCTATGCACGTACGTGGTGGACGTTCGGGGCAGGTGACGTACTACTATGACGGCTTCAGTGTTCAGGATCCGTTCGTTTCCAACGCCGGTATCAGGATTATGCCGGCCTCGCTCTCGGAGTTATCATTGACCACTGGAGGTTTCACGGCAGAATACGGCGAAGCGCTTTCCGGGGTGGTCAGCGCCGTGACCCCGGAGGGAACATCGCAGTACCACGGGAGACTGAAGACCTTCACGGGCTTCACGCATCGTTACGATGTGACCAGCGGCACGTGGGGGGATCTGGAGTCGATATCGAATCGTTCCCTGGCCGGAAACCTCTCGGGTCCGGTGCCGGGATTCAATCCGAAGCGGTTCAATTTCTTCGTGGCCGGTGAGTTGCTGCAGGACCCGGGTTCGCTGCCGCATGATAACATCAACTCGCGAACCGGTATCTTGAAACTGTCGACTCAACCGGTCTCGAATCTGCGGTTGAAGAGTAATGTGACCTATTACAAGTCCGATGGTGACATTTACACTCACAGAGATGTGAATGGTCGCTCTTATGATTTCAACCTTGACGGATTGCCGATATTTGAGAAAGAGGCTTACCTGGCGGGTGTCTCCGGCAACTGGACGGTGGGGGAAAACAGCATTGTTTCGGCGACATTCAATCGTTTTTCGACCATGACAGAAACCGGTCCGGACCGACTGCAGGGTGCCCACTACACCGAGTGGGACGGTTACTCGGTTGATGAGAACGGGGTATACAACGGAACAATACATGAAGTCACTTACGGAGCCAACATTGATTACTCGGATCCTATGCAGGTGACCGGATTTGTGGTAGGGGATGACTACGATCCTACCTATCACAAGCGTGAATCGGCCTACAACTCGTTCAACCTCGCATATGTCAACCAAGTGAACAAGAGCAACCAGATCAAGACGGGATTCGAGTATCGCCAGTACGATATCAGCTGGGACTTCATCCAGTTCTACAATCAACGGCCTTACGGCGAGGAGTATTCCAGCAAGCCGAAGATTGCCTCGGCCTTCATCCAGGACAAGCTGGAGTATGACTATTTCGTGATCAACCTGGGTGTGCGCTATGACTATCATGACGCAGACATCACCTACAATGCAACCCCTCAGGGGATCGAGGCAACGTGGAAGCGGGCCGAGTCGAAGAGCCAGTTCTCACCGCGCCTGGGTGTGTCATTCCCGATTTCCGAGAAGACGATGATGCACTTCAACTACGGCTTCTATTACCAGGCGCCGGCCTTCCAGTATCTGTACACGAACCTCCAGGGCGACATCACCAGCGGTTACCCGCTGCTGGGGAATCCCAACCTCGAGCCGGAAGAGACCGTGTCGTATGAATTGGGTCTGGACCACGTAATCGGGAGTGATCTACGCCTTGATGTCACCGCATATTTCAAGGACATCAAGGACCTGGTGACCACGCGTTCGTCATTCACCTTTGACAACCGAGCCGTCACGCAATTCGACAATGCCGACTATGGTTCGGTCAAGGGCATTGATGTGGCACTTGAGAAGCTGCCGGGAGCGGGTCATCTGAGTGCTTCAGTCGCCTATTCATATATGGTTGCGCGAGGTAACGGCTCGGATGCTTATGAGCCGTACTACACGTATATCACGGCGCCTGAGACTCACCAGGAACCGATAACTGAGTACCCGCTGGACTTCGACCAGCGGCACACCTTGACAGCGGTGTTCGATTACCGTGTGCCGGCTGGCTGGGACGGTCGTCTCTGGGGGATGCGAATCCCCGCAGCGTGGGGGCTTAACGTTGTCGGTCGTTACGGATCGGGACTGCCGTACACGCCGGTTGACGCCAACGGCGCCCCGCTTGGGGAGCGGAACGAGGGCCGACTGCCGGCCAACTACTCGGTTGATATGCGCTTCAACAAGGACTTCCCGTTGTCAGGGGGGCGTCAGAACCTGAGTTTCTTCGTTGAAGTCGACAACCTGTTTGACCGTCGCAATGTGATGAGTGTCTACGCCCGGACCGGGCGTCCTGACGACGACGGGTATCGGATGAGTGGAGGGGTGGCGCTTGATCAGGCAGCGCTTGATCACTACGACTACCTGTATGATCACGATCCTCAGAATTTCTCCAGGCCACGGACCGTTCGGACCGGGCTGGAGTTCACGTTTTAACCGGAGCACGACCCATGAAGACGCAGAAATACATTATGTCTGGTGTCCTGTTGGGACTGGCCGTGCTCGTGTGTCTATCCACGGCAGCGGCCCGGCCACCGGCAGCCGAGCGGGTGCTTGATCGAGGTTCCGACCCTGATGGGTTGGTGCAGTCACCGCAACCGGGAACGGCTGACCAGATTACTCACAACCGCGGCAATATCGCTGTAACCATTGACAATTTCGGGTATGTCGGAGGCTACTCCTACTGGGGCCTTCCATCGGGTGAGTACCCGCGCAACTCCGGGCATGACTACCTTGCGGAGATCATGTACTGGATGGGCGGTGTGACCGCCTCGGGGGACACGCTCGTAGCCAACACAGCCGATGATTTCCAGGGTATGGCAGTGCCGGTCAACGGCGACCAGCTTTACAGGATCTACCTGTCGACTGATTCGACCCGGTACTACCAGTATGACCGCACGGATACGGTCGGTCTGGGAGCCGGCAGTCCGGCTTTTGGCTGGCGCGTATGGGATCCGGAAAGTGAGAGCTTCGCTTACAATCAGAAGTTCAACAGCCTTGCCTCTGATTTCCGTCCCGGTGGTCCCACCTCTCTACAGGACTCCCACTACCGGTTCAACGATGCTGCCGGTGGTCAGTCATTGATGGGGCTGGAGATCACCCATACCTGCAAGCAGTGGGACTATTGCTACAATGAGGATTTCATCTTTGTTGAGCTGAGGATCACCAACACATCGACAGAGAGCTACAGCGAGTTCGCAATCGGTATCTACACCGATATCGATGTGGGCGGACCTGACGGTACGGGTGAGAACGGTCGGCTTGAGGACCTGGTCGCCCATGATGCCGAGGCCGGCCTGGCCTGGATCTATGACAACAAGGGCTGGGATCCGGGTTGGAAGGCTCGGACCGGGGTGTTCGGCACCAAGCTGCTGAAGACGCCGGACAATGTCGGGTTGACCGGGTTTCGCACCGATGACTGGGCCTACTTCCCGACCAATGACCGCGCCCGTTACGCGATGATTTCCTCGACCGACTTTGACCAGTCGCTGCCGCCAACCGATCAGTTCTACGTTATGTGTATCGGCGGTCTTGATCTTCCGGCGGGTGAGACCATAGAGATTGTGTACGCGCTCGTGGCCGGTGACAATGAGTCCGACTTCAAGGCGAATGCCGATCGGGCGGAGGAGTTGTTCCTGTCTAACTACATCGGCCCGGAGCCGCCGGCGCTGCCGGTGCTGAGCGCTCGAGCGAGTGATCGCAAGGTCTATCTGCACTGGGGTGATACCTCGGAGGTGGCGGTCGATCCGCAGTCGGGCGTGGTCGATTTCAAGGGCTACAAGCTCTACCGTTCCGACAACCAGGGACTGACCTGGGGCGACGAGGACCGGAGCAATACCAACAACTGCCTGAGCGTCGATTACTTCCCGATCGCTGAGTATGAAGTCATCTCGGCGGGAGACCCGATTCAACACAACTTCGTCGATACGGGGCTCTACAATGGTGTGGAATACTGGTACTGCCTGGTGGCCTATGATACCGGCAATGCTGCTTTCGGTGTTGATCCGCTGCAGAACGGGTTCGGTATCGCCGGTGAGGTGAGCAATATTGTCGCCGTGACGCCGCGCAATGACCCGGCCGGTCACTATGAAGCCGCCAGTACGGTGACACATCAGTACAGCGGTAACGGCAGTCCCTCGGCAGGCTCGGTGATTCCGATCGTGTTCGATCCGGCGCAGTTGAGAGGGGCCAGCTACGAAGTGAGGTTTGAGGAGTTTTACGATACGACCTACTGGCACCTTATCAACGTCACGACCGGTGACACGGTGCTGGCCAACCAAACCCGTTACAACGGCGACCCGGAGTTCTTCCCGGTGGCCGAGGGGTTGCGGGTGGTGTTGCGCAACGGTGATCGCATCCCCGCCAGCGCAGCCCAGACTGCATTTGGCGGAACCGATACGACGCTGGCGCCGGATGAGGATTCGTTCTATGGACCGGCCGTGCCCACCCTGGCGTACTCGCTGGGAGCCACGCCGCTTTGGGATACCACGCTCATCTACGGTGGCATTCACTACCGGTCAACCTACGAGCTGCGCTTCACCGGTGACAGCACGCGGGCAACCGCGGTCGATGATCCGTTCTACGGGACCGACTTCGCCTACTGGGTACCGTTCGAGGTCTGGAACACGACGACCAACCAGCGGGTATCGCTGGGTGTGTTCGACTTCGAGTTCGATCTGGACTGGGATCCGTATGACCTCCTGGCGATCATCAACTATCCATACGACTCGCTGGAATCGGTGACGTACTATGCGTTTCCGGAGTATTACAGCTGGTTGTTCGGACTTGATGTGTCGCGTTACAACCCGCAGATCGGCGATGTACTTACGATTGAGGGAGCGCCCATGAACGGTGCTGACGATGTCTTTGCCTTTGACGTGGACGGTATCGACGTGACCCAGGCGGCCGCGGAGCTGCCGGGTGTGCGGGTTGTACCCAATCCGTATTTTGCCCGCTACTCGGCAATGGTGGAGACGGACAATCAGTCAGTGCTCGAGTTCCAGAACGTGCCGGACCGCTGTACGATTCGCATCTACACGCTTGCCGGCGATCTGGTTGAGACACTTCAGAATAACGATGGTGCCGGTGTTGTCCGTTGGGATTTGCTTTCGAGCAATCGCCAGCAGGTCGCTTCGGGTATCTACCTTTATCATGTGGAATCCCCGTACGGGGACCACGCCGGCCGTTTTGCCGTAATCAAGTAGGGAGAACGACAATGAAAAAGCTCGTACTTATTCTTGTCCTGGCGCTGACGGCGACGACCGCATCGGCCGAGTTCTCCAAGACCGGCTCAGCGGGCGCGCAGTTTCTGAAGATCGGGGTCGGGTCCAAGTACCAGGGGATGGCCGAGGCGGGGGCCGCGATGGCCAACGACGTGTATGCCATGTACTGGAACCCAGCGGGCCTTGCCGCGATCGATGGTTCAGAGATCAGTTTCACCAACGTGAACTGGCTATTGGATATCGATTTGAACTACGTCGCGTTTGCGCGCTATTTCGAGGATGTCGGCACCTTTGGTGTATCGGCGGCCATTCTGTCGATGGATGATCAGGAGATCACGACCTTCGAACAGCAGTCAGGAACCGGCGACTACTACTCGGCCAGTTCCTACGCGATCAGCGCGTCGTTTGCGCGGCAGCTGACCGACAAGTTCGCCTTCGGTATCAGCGCCAAGTATCTTGGCGAGAAGATTCACAATGAGACATCTCAGGGGTTTGCTTTTGATTTCGGGACCATGCTGCACACGGGCTTCCGAAGCCTGCGACTCGGGATGAGCATCAGCAACCTCGGGCCTGAGATGGAGTTCACCGGTTCGGACCTCGCTGTGCGCTACGACAGCCGCAACGGTGAGGGAACCAATGATCCGGTGCCGGCCAATCTGTCGACAACGCCGTATGACCTGCCGATGCTGTTCAGAGTGGGCATGGCCTATGATGTCGATCTTGGCCCGAAGAGCCTGGTCACGTTTTCCGGAGAGATCAAGCACCCGAATGATAACATTCAGCAGGGTGCAGTGGGTGCGCAGTTCGGTTATTCCGAGCAGTTCTTCCTTCGTTCCGGGTACAAGTTCAACACGGAAGAGGAGGGGCTGGCGTTCGGTGCCGGTCTGGCGACCAACATCAGCAATGGCACGAAGCTGGTGATCGATTACGCCTGGCAGGACTTCGGTCGGTTCGAATCGGCCCAGCGTTTCAGTATCGGATTTGTGTTCTAAGCGACAGGCAATCTGCAAGCCCTCGCCCCGGGTGGCGGGGGCTTTTTTTTGACTCGGTGCTGGACAGCACGTGTACAAGTGACATATATTGCTCTCGGTTTTTGTCTGTAAATCATTGTCAACCATAGGGAGTGAACCAACCCATGACGGAGTTTCTCAACTGGCTGCGCCGCCGCAGTTGTCGATTGACCCTTGGCGTACTGGTGCTTACTTTTGCTTCGGCTCACGCTGCCCCACCGGCGGTGGAGGCGATTCGTGAGTACTTCAATCTTCTCGTCTCCGGTAATTTCGAGTCGGCGAGCTACATGTGGACCGAATCCGCCCAGGAGCGATCGAGCCGATTCGGAATCGTGTTCGACGATATTCCGGTGAAGGCAGACGCCCTCTCTCCGATCGTTCGCAACCTGCCGGTTATGCGCGACCATCTCCAGCCGCCGGTGAAGCGTCACGAGAGGCTGAGCGGTGAGGATTTTGTCCGGCTGCAGTATAGCGCTGTTGTCGAGGGGCAGTTGGTAACGCACGACTACTACGCTATCGGACAACAGGACTGGTACTGGTTGATCTACCCGCAGGACTACTATTGTCGGGACTGGCCCGTCACGGAGACGAAGTATTTCCGGATTCACTATCACCCTGATCAAATGAAGATGCTCAACCCTGTAGTCCTCGATGATGCCGATCTGATGCTCGCCCGGCTGGCTGCCGATCTTGGGCTGAGCTCAGGGCAGCTTCGGCAGATTGAGCAGAGCAAAATCGAGTACTTCTATTGTGACTCAGATGAGACGGTCGAGAGTATCACCGGCTACCGGGTGAAAGGCACCCTGGACGTAGCTTCCAACGACATCGTGTCGGCGTTCTTCCCGCATTATCACGAATTGTGCCACCTGCTTGTGAATATCCGCTTGCAGCGGCTGCCGCTGTACACGGCGCCATTACTGAGAGAAGGGTTGGCGGTGCACTTCGGAGGACGCTGGGGCAAGGCACCGGCGGTACTGGTGGAACTGGGCGCGTTTCTTCACCAGCAGGAGATTATGACGCCGGATTCGTTGCTTACCATGACGAGTTTCGAGCGCAATGCCACAGCCGACATCGCCTACTCCGTGGCGGGTCTGATGACGGGCTACCTGATTGACCGGGTTGGTCTGGAAAAGTATCTGGAGTTGTATCGGAACGCCTCTGGACGGTTTGATTATGTTCATAAGCTCAGCGCCGCCGACATGCGGACACTGATTCAGAATGCACTGGGGTTGACGAGCTGGGCAGAAGTGCTGACCGGGCTTGACAGGTACATTACTGATAAGCTGACGGCCGGCAGCGGCTCGGCTGCCGGGCAGCTCAAGGGCAGGAGTATTGCCAGCACTGCCGGCGTGGCCGTGACCGGCAGCGGCGAGTGGTACGGCTTCTCTGTGCAGCCGGAGAATCCGGGGGCGGTCGATGTGACCATCCTGTTCGGCCGCGACAAAGCCCTTGACGGGGCATACTCGCTTCTCTACAACGAGCAGTTCGGCGATTCGGTCATGACCGAGGGGTTCCGTTTCGGCGTGAGGATGGACCACAATGAGGCCGGGCTGTACGATTACGCGACGAATCACCTGTTGGCTAAGTACATTCTCGGTATCACACCTTCGCCGGAGTACCTCGACCCGGAGACCGGAGCCGTGGCGGTGAAGTTCCGCCATGCGCTGCTTGGTAAGGGTTTGTTCGGTGCTGACAAGATGAGAATAGTCTTTCACTGACTGACACCAGTGGGGAGGACGGGCGCGCGTGGAGATGCAGGGTGTCTTGATTCTTGCTGCACTGGCACTGATGCTGATGCTGTTGATCTGGCTGCTGATCAGGCAGGGCCGGTCGGCGAAGCCCTCGGATGCTCAGGCGGCAGAAATCGCGCTGTCCTCGCTCAAGGCAGAAATCATCCAGAAGCAGATGGAGGGGCTGGTCTCGCTTCGGGAATCGGTTGACAGCGCCAATCGGTTGCTCAATGAGCGTCTGGCCGATGGTCAGGCGTCACTGGATCGGCGGTTGCAGATCTTCGGGCAGATTGAGAACCGGCTGGGGCAGTTGGCAACGCAGGCGGAGAACATTGAGCAGGTCGGCCGGAATATCCAGGCACTATCGGAATTGCTCCGCCCGCCGAAACTGCGAGGTGTGCTCGGCGAAATGCTGCTGGAGCATCTGCTGGCTCAGATACTTCCGGAGTCGCTGTTCGTCATGCAGCATCGGTTTGAGGATGGACTGACAGTGGATGCCGCGGTGAGGGTTGGAGATCGGCTGCTGCCGATTGACTCGAAGTTCCCTCTTGACTCGTACCAGCGCCTGGCCGCTGATCCCGATGCATCGAAGGCCGTCAAGGAGTTTGAGCGCGACATGAAGAAGCATGTCGATGCCATCGCCGAGAAATACCTCCGTCCTCATGACGGCACCACCGAGGTGGCACTGATGTACATTCCTTCAGAATCGGTGTATGCTGAGTTTGTCGCTCGTCCCGACACGGGGTTCGGCTATTCGCTCCAGCGCAAGGTGATTCCGACGTCGCCCGGCCATTTGTATGGTTTTCTGGCCACCTTTGCCGCTTTGTACAAGCACCTTGGTCTGACCACGACCGGCGAGCTGCTGGCCGAAAGCCGTCGCCTGAGCGCCGGTCTGCAGGCAGTGGCCGAGGGGATAGAGAAAGCGATGGGTCTGACGGAACGGATCGAGGGTTCCGTGCGTTCGACGGGGAACAGCCTGAACAGGCTGCGGACGGTGCATGACGATATCGGAAAGAAGCTTGAGCGGCTACGTCATGATGAGTTAGATGGTCTGCACAAGGCGCGAGAATGACTCTGGGGCCTCTGGATAATAACAGCGCGAGGACGGCTTGGAAACGAAGCAGTTTGACCTGGTAGTAATCGGCTCCGGCCCGGCGGGAGAGAAGGCCGCGATCGAGGCCTCCCGGATGCGCAAGTCCACGGCTATCGTGGAGAAGCGGTCAGTCCAGGGCGGGGTGTGCATCCACACCGGGACGATCCCCTCGAAGACACTCCGTGAAACCGTCATGTACATAGCGGGACTGCGGCAGCGTTCGGCCTACGGACTCATCGGCGGGGTGCGCTCAAACATCACCGTGCGGGAGCTGATGTACCGCAAGGACCAGGTGATTCAGCAGGAACTCGACGTGATCGCGCAGAACATGGCCCGGCATCGCATCCAGGTGCTGCAGGGGACAGGGCGGCTTCTGGACGCCAACACGGTTGAGGTGGTCAGCGACAACGGTGAGGTCAAGCACCTTAAGGCGCGGGTGATCGTCATTTCAACCGGCACGCGCCCGTATCGGCCCGAGCATGTTCCGTTTGATGAGAAGTACATTTACGACGGGGAATCCATTCTGAGTATAGATACCCTGCCGCGGACCATGACGATTGTGGGCGGCGGTGTGATTGGCTGTGAGTATGCCTCGATCTTTGCGCACATTGGTGTGAAGGTGACGATTATCGACCAGCGTCCGCAGTTGCTATCGTTTCTGGACCGCGAGATTGCCGATGCTCTGGTCTACCTGATGCGCAAGTACCGCATCACGCTGATGCTCAACGATGGCGACAAAGAGATACGGGTGGATCCCGAACAGGATCATGTTGTCGTCAGGACACAGTCCGGACGCGAGATAGTCTCTGACCGCGTGCTGTATGCTGCCGGGAGAGTGGGGAATACCGCCAGCCTGAATCTTGACTGCGTCGGGGTGAAGACCAGGGAGCGCGGCCTGATTGCGGTTAACGAACTGTATGAGACCTCCGTACCGGGCATTTATGCTGTCGGCGATGTTATTGGGTTTCCGTCGCTGGCATCGGTCTCAATGGATCAGGGCAGGCTGGCCGCGATTCATGCGTTCAAGGATGGTGATACCTCGTGCATCAACACGCTTCTGCCATTCGGCATATACACCATACCCGAAGTGTCTATGGTGGGTGAGACCGAGGAGACGCTGGTGGCCTCCGGCCAGGACTACGAGGTCGGCATCGCCCGGTATTTCGAACTGGCCCGGGGGCAGATAATCAATGACCACGATGGCATGCTCAAGCTGATCTTTGCTCCGAAGTCGCGTCGTCTGCTGGGTGTGCACATAGTCGGAGAACGGGCGACGGAGTTGATCCATATCGGCCAAGCGGTCATGGCGCATGGGGGGACACTGGATTATTTTGTCGACACGGTCTTCAATTATCCCACTCTGACAGAAGCATACAAGGTGGCGGCTCTTGACGGGTTTGCCCGTCTGGAGCACAAGTACTGAGCGGGCCGCGGGGGCGGGCATTCCTCTGTGACTACAAACGTGACTTGATCTTGTCAAGGCGACGGCGGACCGTCTCGGCATCGGGATCCAGCGGTGCCAGTCGGAGAAACTCCTGGTAGGATCGGGCAGCATCGGCAAGGTTACCCGTTCTTTCGGACACCATCCCTTTCAGGGCATGGGCATGCGCGGCACGGCTGTCCTCGGCAA
The DNA here is from genome assembly GCA_964627305.1 of uncultured Ignavibacteriales bacterium. Classification (GTDB taxonomy): domain Bacteria; phylum Zixibacteria; class MSB-5A5; order GN15; family FEB-12; genus WJKG01. The sequence continues at coordinate 206,451 of CAZVHP010000001.1, forward strand.
GGAGGCTGTCGGCATAGGCCGCGGCCTCCGGATAACGCCCGACATGAAAGAGAGCGTACATGTAGTCTACGCGAATGGTCGGTTCGAATGGCCACAAATCGAGAGCCTTCTCTATGTACGCGAGGGCGGAGTCGTGCTGTCGCTGTTGGCGCAGCGCTGAGTAGCGGTGAATGTGGAACTCCTGGCGGTTTGGCTGCAGCATCAGGCAGGTGTCAATCTCCGGCCGGGCCTGTGCTGGGCGCCCGAGCGCCATCAGGGTGGTCGCGATCAGCGCTCGCGGTTCCACCCACCAGGGGAACTCCGTCTTGATTTGATAGAGGCTTCTGAGTCCCTCGGAGTGTTTGCCGGTCTCCACGAGGCGGCCGGCGCCTTCCATGTGCATGTAGGCCAGCGACTGCAGCGGTACCTCCCACTCCCAGGCGTTGGCTTTGTCCAGCTCACCGCGGTGGAAGTAGGCATCGCGAAAAGCAAAGGAGCCCGGCATGAAAAGGGCGTTGTGACGTTTGAGGTACGGACCAAGGTACCGCTCGGCGACATGGATATCGGTATAGACCGGCAGGATGCTGCCGATCATGATCAGGCTGGACAGCCCGCTGGCCACGACCAGTCTGCGGGCGGCTGTGCCGGTGATCTCCATGCGTCCAAGGAGCGTCGCCAGCAGCAGTGCCATCGGGGCCAGATAGACGACCGCCAGCGGCAGGTCGAACGGCATCCCGTGGCGCGGGTTTGTCATGATCAGCACAACCATGCCGCCTGTTGCCTGCAGCGTGACGGCCCAGCAGAAACGGTCCGTGAGTCCGGGGGGCCGCCACCACCAGAGCAGCTTGATCAGCAGAGCGGCGGGAAGCGTGATGGCAATCACTTGCAGCAAGTCGGTGACATGACGTGAGGAGAACAGGGCGTAGTCGGACATCGGGTTGCGCCCATGGAGCATCAGTATGAAGCGTGAGAAGGCGAAATCATCGGCGGCGCGCAGATAGATCGCAGTGATCATGCCTGCAAAGGCAAGCATCGCCAGGGCGATGGCGGACAGGCTCAGGCGAGAGCGGGGACTCAGGCTCACCAGAATCGCCGGCGGAATGAGGATGACGCCGGACCAGTGGAGCACGGCACCGATCAGGGTCACTATCCACAGTGCGGCCAATCGAGCCGGGGTGTATTCATGGGTCAGTCGATGAAGCCAGACGGCTTGCCACAGGAAGGCGGCAACAAGCCCCGGTTCGACCGCGATCAGGCCCATCATGGCAAGCAGGTGTGGTCCGGCAAAGAGGATGGCGAAGATGAAGGGACGCAGGTGGGCAGTGTCCGTCAGCATTTTGCTCAGCCTGAGGGAAGCCCAGATCGACAGAGCAGTGGCGCAGTATGCGTACAACCGCCAGGCCATGGCCCCGGCGGCGGTGTCTTTCATATCGGAGAAGGAGATGATCTTGTAGAAGAGAGTGACGACGACTGAAGCGCCAAATTCCCACCAGCGGTGCACGATGGGGTCAGCCTGCGCGATTTGTGCCACGCGCAGGTTGCCGCCGCCATACACGAACGAGTCGTATCCGATTAGAATCGTCAGCACGAAGAGCAGAATGGCCGCGGCGGTGACAGTCCGAGGTTGCGAGGCGAACCGATCGAGAGCCTGTTGGTAGCGCAGGCAAGCGACGATCAGCGCGGCGGAGGCTACCGCCCAGGCGATCAGGTACCAAATTGATACGGCCGACCAGTGGCCAAAGGCCCAGGCGCTCTCGAAAAGGCCAAAGCCAAACAGGTGCAACAGGACCACCAGGCCCAGAGAGGTGTCGAGGATACCCCAGGCGGCGTATACTTGGGATGATGCACGCGCCATAGGAATCAGAAGTCCTGCCGGCCTTCGATTGCCCGGGACAATGTCACGCTGTCGGCGTACTCCAGATCAGAGCCCACCGGCAGTCCGCGGGCGATTCGGGTTACCTTGATGCCGAGTGGACGAAGGAGCCTCGACAAGTATACGGCAGTTGCTTCTCCCTCGACATTCGGGTTGGTGGCGATGATAACCTCGGCAATCTCATCCGTAATACGGGTCAGCAACTCCCTGATATGCAGGTCGTCCGGCCCGATTCCATCGAGGGGTGAAAGGCGGCCGCCGAGGATATGGAACCGTCCGGTGAAGTCTTCGACCTTGTCGAGAGCGGCAGCATCGGCGGCCTCCTCGACCACGATAATCGTATCTGACCGTCGCTGCGGGTCAGTGCAGACTTCGCATGGATCGGATTCCGAGATGTTGAAACAGACAGAACACAAGCCGACTTTCTCCTTCACTTCGCGAATCGTGTCGGCCAGCAGGAAGGCTTCTTCATCGGAAAGCTTGAGGATGTGCATGGCCAGCCGGGCCGCGCTCTTACGCCCGATGCCGGGCAGGCGGGCGAGTCGATTGGCCAGGCGTTCCACTGAGGCTGCCGATTTGAACATGTCGGGTGCTCCGAAATCCCCCGGGTCAGAACGGCAGGTTCATGCCGGGAATGTTCATGCCGCCGGTCAGGCCGGACATCTGCTCGCTCTGTATCTCCTGGACCTTCTCATTGGCCTGATTGACCGCCGCAAGGATGAGGTCCTGGAGCATTTCGACGTCCTCGGGGTCAACCACCTCGGGGTCTATCGTCACCGACTTGATGTTGTGCTTGCCGTTCATGACGACCGTAACCATGCCGCCGCCGGCGCTGGCCTCGATCTCGGCTTCCTCCAGCTTTGCCTGCATCTCTTCCATCTTTGCCTGCATTTGCTGGATCTGCTTCATCATATTGCCAAGTCCACCTTTGCCCATTTCAGTCTCCTGTTGTTAGCCGGCAGGCGCACCTGCCCTATCTTTGCTACATACGGGTGTTCTATTTCAGCTTGCGAACGCCGATAACCTCGCCGTCGACTTTATCAATCAACATCTGCAGCCGCTGTGAGTTCGCGATAGCTTCTTTCAGTTCCTGCCGGGCCTGACGGGATTTGTCGATGTCCGCAATGGTCAGTTCACGCGATGGATCCAGTTCGAAGCGGATCGCCAGACCGGCCCCAAAATGCGCACGCAGGGTTGATTCGATCAAGCTTAAACTCTGCGGCTTTTCCGCTGCCTGTTTATACATGGCGCCTGCCGCCGGGAATGACAGCACCAGGCGGCCGGAATCGAGCCGGACCACCCTGGTCATTTCCAGCAGTGAGTGCAGCCGCTTGGACCGCGACGCGAGCACGGTCAGGAACTCCGGCCATCCCTCGCGGATGCGCCGCTCCGAAATGTCACTGCTCACGACTGCCTTTGGCGGTTCGCTTTTCGGTCGAGGGGCGACAAGCGTCACCGAACTGCCGGTTGAAGAGGGTGCTATCAATTCAGCGGGCTTTTTTTTTCCGGCGGATGTGCTTGCCGGCGGGAGGGCCTCTCCCTGCTTCAGCCTGGCCAGCACTTCAGAGAGGTTGACCGTAGCCTCCATGCGTGACATTCGGATGGCGGCCACCTGCAGGGCCAGACGCTCCTCGATACCGCCCCGCAGATCGCGCCTGAGGTCGGTGGCGATTTTCATCAGGCGCAAAATGTCACCGGTGGAAAAGCGCGAGGACTGAGCGGCGTACTGGTGAATCTCCTCGTCGGTGTAGGCCAGCGATTCGCCCGCCTCGGGATCGGTGGAGAGGACCAGCAGGACACGAAGGTGCTCGAGCAGCTCCGCGACGAAATCCTGCACGTCGATGCCGCCCTCGATAATCTCGTTGCTCAGCCGGAGTGCCTGCCGATCGTCATCATTGCCGACTGCGTCGACAAAGGCCACCAGGAAGCGGCGGTCCACCAGGCCCAGCGCCTCAATGACTTCCTTCTCGCCGACTGCCGCGGTGGCATAGGCGGCTACCTGATCCAGAAGCGACAGGGAATCGCGCACCGAACCATCGGCCTTGCGGGCCAGCAGCGTCAGGGCGGCATCATCGATTGTGAGCTTCTCAGCCTCGGCGATATGCCTGAGATTGGCCGCCATGTCGACGACGGAGACACGCTTGAAATCGAACCGCTGGGTGCGCGAGAGTATCGTCTCGGGAACCTTCAGCGGCTCGGTTGTCGCGAAAATGAACATCACGTGTGCCGGTGGTTCCTCGAGCGTCTTGAGCAGGGCATCGAAGGCCGCCCCGGAGAGGCGATGGACCTCGTCGATAATGTAGATTCGTCTGCGGCCGTGAGTGGGCAGGTAGCGGACGTTCTCACGGAGGGTGCGGACATCGTCGACCCCGGTGTTGGAGGCAGCGTCGATTTCGAGCACATCGAGGGCGTTGCCGCCGGTGATCTCCATGCAGGCCGGGCACGTGCCGCAGGGGGTGGGCGTGGGGCCCTCGGCGCAGTTGACCGCGCGAGCGAGAATCCGGGCGGTACTCGTTTTACCGGTACCCCGCGGTCCACAAAACAGGTAGCCGGAGCCAACCCGGTCATTGGCAATGGCGTTGACGAGGGTCCGGGTCACATGTTGTTGTCCGACAATGTCCTCGAACTGCTGCGGACGGTATTTGCGGGCGAATACCAGGTAACTCATACGGTGGAATATAGGGAAAAATCTGCTTGGGCGGAATCATAAATCGTGCGGGAACGTTATGTTCAGGAGCGGGTCTTTGTCACCACTTGACACGGGGCCGCCAACGTTCGTCTATCTGTAAGAGAGTGAACCATTTGGGAGTGTGATTACGTGTTCGGTCGCCGCTTGATCTGGGTGCTGCTGCTGTGTATGGTGTTGCCTGTCTGTGTGCAGGCGCAGCTTCTGGATAAGCGGATCAGGCGCGGTGGGGTGGGGATCAAGGCGGGGTTCCTGAATGCCTCGACGTTTCGCATCGATTCGGCCGGCGAAGAAATGCGCTATGGCCTGACCGGCGGTGTGTTTTTCGATGTCCCTGTGGTGCAGCCGGTTGCGATGACGATTGTGGTCGACATTCACGACATCCAGTTGTATACCAGCCGTCAGATGATGATTAATCCGCAGGTGGGGATCAAGCCGACAATCAAGTACTTCAAGGATCTCAAGTATGCTCTTCGGCCTTCGGCGACCGTGGGGTTTGCGTATCTGTATGACATCGGACGGCTCGAGGCGACCAGTTATCTGACCGTCCGCGCCGCGTGCGAGGCGCTGTTTTTCCAGAACAAGAATATCGCATACGTGCTGGAGTTGTCGGTGTTCGGGGCGCCGTATGGGGGCAACAGCGCGGTTGATGTCACATTCGGGCCGGTGTGGTCGCTGCGGGTGGGGGTCATGTATTAGTCACTTTCAGACGAGTTGGGAATGTTGGGAAGGGACGCTGTGGGTCCCAAAAAGGGCTTGGCGAGCGGGGCCGATTGTGTTATTGTGCCATTCCGGCGCGATGCCACAGCCGCCAGCGGGCCGCGGATGGTCTGCACGGCGGCAGACAACAAGTGATGATCAATGGGGCCGTAGCTCAACTGGGAGAGCGCCACGTTCGCAACGTGGAGGTCGTCGGTTCGATCCCGATCGGCTCCATTACATATTTGTGGGTATGACAGGTGGAAGGTAATCGTGCTAGATGGGGAGCTAGCGGTGCCCTGTAACCCGGAATCCGCTATACCGGGGTCGAATTCCCACCTGAGGGCTTAGCCAAGGTCGGGTTTCGGCGGACAAGCGGTGTTGAGGGTTGGGTCCCGTACAACACGAGCCTATGAACCCCGTCAGGACCGGAAGGTAGCAGCGGTAAGTAGTCCCTTGTGTGTGTTGCGGGGTTGCCCGGCCGGAGCTGGCTATCTGTTGAGCCTGGTTGCGGCGGTTCGAGGGTGGGTGCACGGAGTTTGCCCGCCCCCTTGTTCTTGATTGAGCGAGGGGGCGGGTTTGTGTGTTACGCTGAGTCCACTTCACTAACACTGCTGAGGTTTCTCGTCATGCGCAAGCGGAGGTTAAATACCCGTGCGTATGTGGACTGCTCGCTTGAATAGCCGGCTTGACTCTTTCAACGGGTATCAGTCGTTTGCGACGCCTGGCCCGGACGAGCTGGAATAGGGGCATTCCGGGGTTCTCGGATCTTAGACATGTGGAATAAGTCACTTGACACATGCGTGCTTGCTGCTCTATATTGGATTATCACGGTCGATATAATCTACAATTGACAGGGCGAAAGGTGGTTCAGTATGAGAAACGGCAACGGGCCGACGAATCTCAGGGGGGCTGCAGGATGGTGCTTGCTGGTAACTGCAGTGCTGGCGGTTGGGGCTGTCTCAGTCGAGGCGATCACGAGTCCGGCTCAGTGGTATCAACAGGCGCCACTCGATACCGACGGCAACAAGCTGGACGACGTGCTGGATCAGGCCAGCCCGGAAAGCTTGCTCGATGTCTTTGTCTGTTTCCGGTATGATTGTATTCCCGCCGACCGGGTTGCGCAACTGGAGCAACTGGGCACTATTGGCTACACATCAACGAGTGTCGCTGCTATTCAGGTTTATGATATCTCTCTGGCCGATCTGCAGAACGAGGTAGCCACGTGGCCGGAGGTGGGCTTCGTCTGCCCCAACGAGGAGGCTGTCTTGTTTATGGGAACGGCTGGCGAGGCGATTAAAGCGCATGCGGGTCACTACAGTCCGAACACATGCCAAGACCAGGGCAACGATGGTACGGGTGTGACAATTGCGATTGTCGATTCGGGCGTGGAGGACCTGCTGCACCCGGACTTGCCCGCGGCGGTCGGCGGGCTGATAATGGTTGACGGCCAGACTGGGCAATATGTCCTCGGAAATCCAAGCGATGATCATGGACACGGCACGATGGTCGCTGGCTGTGCTCTGGGCCGGGGCAGCGGAGGCGTGAACCGTGGCACGGCCCCGGGGGCATCGCTGTTTGATGCCCGGGTTTCGGATGCAAGTGGCGTGATGACTATGGCCAGTATACTCGCGGCAACCGACTGGCTGCTCATGAACTGGGCGACGGTATCGCCACCGATCAAGGTGGTCAACTATTCCGTGGGGTTTGATCGCGAGTCAGATGGCTTCAATCCACTGACACAGGCTGTCAATCAGTTCCGCTTCCGCAATATCACGGCTGTGGCCGGGATCGGCAACCATGGCACCTGTGACACCACCTGGTGGGGGGCCAAAGCCGGGGTTGGTCATCTGGCCGTAGCGAACACTGTTCTGACGATTGGTGCCGCAAGTCATCAGGGTACCGTGGATCGATCGGACGACAGCCCATCCGGATTCTCGCGGGTAGGTCCGGGGATCGGTCTGTCGCCCAAGCCGGATGTAGTTGCCTACGGTGGTCAGTGTACCGGCGCTTGCCCCGACGGCTGTCAATCAGGCTCGGTCACTGAGACGGTCATAACCACCAATCGGACGGGAGGGTATTCCGGTGCAGTCGGAACCAGTTTCGCCGCGCCTCAGGTAGCAGGTCTGTGTGCCTGTTTTCTTCAGGCACACAGTCCGCGCATGCCCCACCCGCATGCGCTGTTACGGTCGACGGCCCAGGATATCGGTCCGCCCGGGTGGGACAGCGCCACTGGCCACGGTCTGGTCGATCCGGCTGCTATCGAGGGGATGGGGAAGCCCCTGCCGCCGGTGCCCAGTGATCTTGAGGTCTTGTATGTCAACTATGCTCCGCAGCCCGTCGTGTGCGGTCAGCCGACCCTCATTAATGTCACTGTCAGAAATGTCGGCGCAGTCCCCGTGGACTCCTTCACAGTTGATTTCAAGCGTTACTACTTTGGACCCAACTACGCTCCCGTGGTCCTGTACGATATTGGGAGCGGGCCGGAGTGGAATACCGCCGGGCCGCTGCTGCCTGGTTCGACCAGGACCTTCCTTCGCTGGTGGACTCCGGGTGTATCGGACAGCCTGCCACTGTCACAGCACTCCTGCTTCTGGGGGATTGTCGACGCTGTCGGTGACGGTTGGCCACAGAATGACCGGCGAAACATAAACTTCACCGTCTCCGGATTGACTGCAAGCAGTTGCGGTCCACAACCTCCATCGGCGATGCCCACAAGTGGTCGGGCAAAAGAGGCAGGTGACAACATCCTCGAAATCCCGTTGGCCGTGTCCCATGATAAGCCGCAACCGGTCGGTGTCGATGTTATTGTGGAGAACCCGGATCCCGACCACTGGCTCATTGAACTTGAGACTCCTGAAGGCCTTGTCGGGCCGATCGTCAATGTTCTGGTGGCACCCGAGGACTGCCTCGTCTGGGTAACACTGCGTGCTGTCCGTCTTCTTCCGCACCACGAGGGACCTGTCGAGGTACTGGTAGTTGCCAACTCTGCGGACTACGGTGTTCTGGGTGAGGCGATCGTGCTGATCGATCCCCTTCTGGGCGAACAGTGCTGCAACGGGAATGGTTTACGCGGCAATGTCGATGGCGATCCCGAGGATTTGGTCAATATCTCGGATATGACGTACTTGGTGGCGTTTCTGTTCTCCGGTGGTGCGGCGCCGCCTTGCCTTGAGGAGGGGGATGTCAACGCGGATGAAGTGATCAACATTAGCGACATGACCTACCTTGTGGCGTACCTGTTCAGCGGTGGTCCGGCGCCGGAGCCCTGTCCGTAGGGCTGTGACGTCTGATCGCAAGAGCAATCGGTTTTTCGGCGCCCTGTCGCATTTGCGGCGGGGCGTTTTCATGCGCAACAGCCGCGCGGCGGGGATATCACCAATGGTGGGCACACAGCGGGCGCAAAATTGACAACCTGGCCCTCATTGAGTATACTGCACAAAAGGGTCGTGCCGCTGGTATCCATCGCAGTCAGGATACCACAGCACGAGTTCGGCGAGCCCGGTTTGTGGCCCTCGCCAATAATCCCACAGGTCTGAAAGATGCATATTACGCGGGGAGAGCAATGAGAGTCAATACTATCGTTCTGGTTAAGTCGTTGACGGTCGTGGCGTTCATGGCCATGACACACGTGACGAGTGCCGGTACTGCTGAGCCTGTCCTGGCCGATGTTTCCTTTGCTTTAGAGACACAGAAGGGTGCTTCGGACGGAATCGCGGGTGAGCCGGTGGAGCGGGCTGTGAGTTCCGTGGGGGACCACCCGGACGACATCTACTGGGATAACAGCATATCACCATCAGTAGGTTGCGTGGACAACAGGATTTCAGAGGCAGTCGTCTACAACGGGCAACTGGTTATCGGTGGCAATTTCGGGGCTGCTGACGGCGTAGTTGCCCGCCGGTTTGCTGCCTGGGATGGGAGCAGTTGGTCCTCGCTTGGTTCGGGAATAGGTGAGGATGGCACTCTGGTTACCGCCATGACGGTTTATGACGGCAAGGTGATCGTGGCGGTGAGATCCAACAGAGATGACGGCCTGTGGGATTACAACGTTCATGCCTGGAACGGGAGTAGTTGGTCGCAGTTGGGATCAGGAATGAATAACGCGGTGTCGGCTCTCACCGTGTACAAAGGCAGGCTGATTGCCGCCGGGGGATTCACGATTGCCGATGGTGTGCCGGTGAACAGGATGGCGGCCTGGGACGGGGGCAGTTGGTCGCCGGAGGGGCCGGGGATGTACTTTGACCTTTCTGCTTTGACGGTTATCGGTGACAAGCTCTATGTGGCAGGAACGGACCTCTTCATGGGGGGAGCGCTGCATTCGGTAGCCTCGTGGGACGGGAGTACCTGGACCCGGCTGGAATCGGTGATGGATGACAGGATCTGGGTCTTGTCGGTCTATAACGGGAAGCTGGTTGCCGGCGGGTGGTTCAGACATATCGACAGTGTGTACGTCGGTGGCATAGCTCAGTGGAACGGGAGTAGTTGGTCCTCGCTGGGTTCGGGTGTGGGTGGAAACAGCACGGATGTCAGGTCGCTTGCCGTTTATGGCGGAAAGCTGATCGTCGGGGGTACTTTCTCTGAGGCCGGCGGGATGCCGGCTGAGTGCATCGCTGCCTGGGATGGCAGCAGTTGGACCCCGCTGGAAAGAGACAGGAACCACGGAATCGTTACTGCCATGGTGGTTCTGGACGATGAGCTGATCGTCTGTGGACAGCTGCATGCAGGCCTTGACGGATCGGGGGTCTACGTTGCCTCATGGGATGAAAGCACGTGGTCTTCGCTGTGTGCGGGAACGAACAGCCGCATTATAGATTTGACGGTTTACGAAGATCATCTGTACGCCGGTGGTGCCTTTAGTTCTGCCGGCGGCGTACCGGTACGCTGCATAGCCTCCTGGGACGGCAGCGGTTGGTCGCCGGCGGGACTGGGGATCGAAAACGACGGGGACGGCAATGTCTGGAGTTTGGGCGTCTACAACGGGAAGTTGATAGCGGGGGGAGATTTTGTGGCAGCAGGTGGCACGAACGTTAATCGCATTGCCGCCTGGGATGGCAGTTCCTGGTCGTCGCTGGGATCCGGAATTGAAGGCCACATGGTCCAATCTCTGTGCGTGTGGGATGATAAACTGATAGCGGGAGGGCTGTTCTCGACGGCTGGGGGTGTCCCGGCAGCTGAGATAGCCTGCTGGGACGGCAGCGAATGGTCGTCGCTGGGCTCGGGCCTTGGGAGCCGTGTCCGTGCCCTGTGTGTTTACGACGGAAGGCTGGTGGCCGGTGGGTTGTTCAAGACCGCCGGTGACGTGACGGCGAACAGGATAGCCGCCTGGGATGGAGTGGAGTGGTCTCCGCTCGGATCGGGGATGGACAGTGATGTCCTTGCCCTTGCGGTGTACGATGGCCGGTTGATCGCCGGGGGAAGCTTCACGACGGCAGGCGATGTCGCGGCCAGCCGGGTGGCGGCGTGGGATGGCAGCTCCTGGTCAGCTCTGGGTGAAGGGGTGGATGATCGGGTGTGGGCATTGCTGGTGTATGATGGAAATCTGATCGCGGCGGGTGAGTTCACGACGGCTGGTGGCGACCCGGCCAACCGGGTTGCCTCGTGGAACGGGGACAACTGGTCTTCGCTCGGATCCGGCGTGAACCGCCGAGTCTGGTCGCTGGCGGCCTATGATAACAAGCTGATCCTCGGGGGAGAATTCACCTTTGCCGGCAGCGAAGTCTCTGGTCGTCTGGCGCAGTGGACGAAGAAGGATCCGACTGATGTCGTCGATGACGGCGGCGGCCTGCTGCCGGAGTCCTGGGGGCTGGCCCAGAACTACCCGAATCCGTTCAACCCAACTACGACTATCGCATTTGATCTGCCGCGAAGGTCCCGGGTGTCCATTGCCGTCTTCAATCTGCTCGGGCAGAAGGTGGCGGAGCTGGCTGATGGTGAGTATTCGGCGGGTCACCATGTTGTCACCTGGGACGGTGTGACATCCGGCGGGCAGCGTGCCGGCAGCGGGGTGTATTTCTATCGGCTGGTGGCAGGGGACCATGTTGAAAGCCGGAAGATGGTGTTGCTGAAGTAACTTGTTGAGTTCCGGCGTGAGGGGGGATTAGAGCCATTGATCCAATGGCAAGAGGTCCATTTCACCGGTGACGGCCTGCCAAGCACACGAAGACCCAGCCTGAGTGGTGTAGCGTCCTGGTCTTCATCGCGGTTCACCGAGCGTTGTGCCATAAAGAGCCCAACGAATCGCTTGTGACAGGCGTCGTGTATAATACATTGCAGCGGTATGGAGGTATGTCATTAGCGAGATCAGGATAATCGAGTTTCAGCCGGAGTACCGGCAGGCGTTTCGGGATATCAACTACGAGTGGCTTACCCGCCATTTCGAGGTGGAGCCGTATGACCGCATTGTACTTACCAACCCGGAGCGGCATGTGATCGAGCAGGGAGGAGTGGTGCTCTTTGCGCTCGAAGGCGCCACGCCGGTGGGCACGTGCGCCCTGATGAAGCATACCGAGGTCAAGTATGAGCTGGCCAAGGTGGGCGTGACAGAATCGGCGCGTGGCAAGGGAGTGGGGCGGATACTGGTGCAGGCGGCGATCGAACGTGCCCGGCAACTTGGTGCGGAGACCCTCATACTGGCCAGCAGCGAGGTGCTCGAAGCTGCGAATCATCTGTACAAGCGGCTGGGCTTTCAGCCGGCACGGCTGGATATCCTCGGCCCGATCCCGTACAAGCGTCATTCGATTGCCATGTGGATGGATCTGCGCGAGGGGAGGTAAGGAAGTATCGGGGGCGAAGGAGGGGGCAATGCCTTACACTGCCGAATTGTGATTGCTATCGGTCCTCCTGAACTGTATCTTCGCTGTGCCATTGCGGCTCCGGCGGGCCAGAGCGTGGCTCGTTAAGGCGTTGCGGCACATGAGGTTATGCTCTTCATGCGAGATTCCGAATTGCATTTACCCCAACAGCCCTGGCGCAAGGCCACCTGCTGTGTGTGCGGGCGGACATTCGATTACCTGACAGCTCGCCGTCCGGCGACGTGCCGCGATGGTGAGTGTCGGTACAAGTACCATTTTCGTATTGCTCCGGAGACGTGGGCGGACTATCAGCCGAGTTTGTTCGATGTGCCAGGAAAGGAGTAGATGGGGGAGACTGTCACTGCGGGGATGCGGGAGATGCGCCGGGGCGTGAGCCGCCGGGTGCAAGGGGCATGGACTCGGGCAGTCCGGCGTATGCATACCGTTACACAGGCAGGAATGCTCCTTACTCCATGGCGCGGATGGCGCGGATGACCTCGCCCGGGTGAGTGGCCTCCAGCAGCTCTTGGCGGAAACCGTCGTATTGCAGTTTTTCCACCAGCGCTTTGAAAGCCTTCAGATACAGCGAGTCCTCATAAGGTGGGGCCGCCATGATGAAAAACAGGTGGACCGGTTTCGAATCAGGCGAGTCGAACGGGTATCCCTCGGGCGAGCGCGCGAAGGCCAGCATGAAGTCCTTGGCCTGCATCGACCGAATATGTGGTACTGCAATACCCTGCCCCAGGGCCGTGGTGGCCTTTCGCTCCCGGTTAATGAAGTCGATGAGCAGTTTGTTGTAATTGCCGATGCGGTGGCTTTCATCCAGCAGTGAGACCAGTTCCGCAAGCACCTGCTCCTTGGCGCTCTGGAGCCACTTTGCCTCGGACTCGTCCTCTCCGAGCGGTTCTATGCGGGTGGCCATGTCAAGTTTGATGGCTTCTTCGGTTATGTAGCGCGAGAGCTTCATTCTGTTCTTACTTATCGGCTGTAAGTGCTTGGTATTACAGCGGATTATAATGTAGTGACGCCGGGCCAAAGTCAAGCGGGATCGGGCCGAGCGATCTTTGGTGACTGCGGGTATGACTATGCGGTACGTGCTCGTGTCGCAGTGAGGCGGTGGTCTTGATCAGCGACCTTGACTTCGGGCGCGTATTCCAATACCTTCTCTGCCGGTGGAAATTGTGTATCGGCTGGTTTGGAGAAAGCCGGGCTGTGCCGATAATGTTATAAACTGCAAGGAGTTAAACAAGTTACGTGCCACCCTATTCGCAATTGAAACGGACTCACGACTGCGGCGAGTTGCGTGCCGATCACACCGGGCAGCAGGTACGCCTCAACGGATGGGTCAACAGCTACCGCAATCTCGGAGGTCTGTTCTTTATCGATCTGCGCGATCGGTACGGACTAACCCAGGTGGTTCTTAATCCCGATCAGGTCAGCCATGAGGTATTAGCCGAGGCCAACCGTGCCCGCCATGAGTGGGTGGTCGCGGTCGAGGGCGTGGTTCAGCCTCGACCCGAGGGAACAGTGAACACGAAGATGCCGACAGGCGAGATCGAGGTCGTGGTCAGTGATTTCTGGACCTTGAACCCCTCGAAGACTCCACCTTTCGAAGTCACCGAGGACTGCAGCGCCGCCGAGACCCTGCGGCTTGAGTATCGTTATCTGGATTTGCGCCGCGGGCCGTTGCAACGTCGGATTCGGTTCCGTCACGAGGCTACCCTGGCGGTTCGCAATTTTCTGTCGAGCGAGGACTTCTACGAAATCGAAACGCCACTGCTGATTCGGTCGACTCCCGAGGGCGCGCGGGACTACGTCGTCCCCAGCCGTGTCTGGCATGGTCGTTTCTATGCCCTGCCGCAGTCGCCGCAGTTGTTCAAGCAGGTTCTCATGATTTCGGGATATGACAAGTACTTCCAGGTCGCGCGATGCCTGCGCGATGAAGACCTCCGCAGCGACCGCCAGCCGGAACACACCCAGATCGATCTGGAGATGTCCTTTGTAACTCCCGAGGATGTCTATGGCGTGGCTGAGCGGATGATGACCGACCTGTTCAAGAAGATGCTCAATGTCGATCTGAGTATACCATTCCCGCGGTACACCTACGATGAGGTCATGAACCGCTGGGGGATCGACAAGCCGGATCTTCGATTCGGGATGGAATTGGTGGACCTGACAGCAGAGGTGGCCGATTGCGGGTTCAAGGTATTCGCAGACAATGTCGCGGCCGGCGGGGTGGTGAAGGGCATTGTGCTCAAGGGTGGGGGCAGCTACTCACGCAAGCAGGTCGATGCGCTGACGGACCTGGCGAAGAAGCATGGTGCCGGGGGGCTGGCCTACATCCTCCGTGCAGACGGTGGCGATAAGTCCCCGATCATGAAGTTCCTCGGCGAACAGGCAGCCGGCCGCATTTGCGGGAAGGCCAATGCTGAGCCGGGGGATGCGCTTTTCATCATCTCCGATAAGCCGATCAAAACCGAGTCCATTCTCGGTCAGTTGCGACTGCATCTGGGACGCGAACACGCTTTGGTGGACCGGTCGGCATGGCGGCCGCTGTGGGTTGAGCAGTTCCCGTTGTTTGAGTATGATGAGGAATCCGGCCGACTGATGGCCATGCACAATATCGTGTCCCACCCTCACGAAGACGACCTGGGACTGATCGAGGAGGGCTTCACGTCAACCGTGCCCCTGAGTGATCCGAAGCATCCCTGGCGTCGCGCCCGAGCCATCCAGTACGATATGGTGCTCAACGGGTGGGAGCTTGCCTCGGGCGGGCAGCGTATCAACCGACGCGAGCTGCAGGAGATGATTCTGCAGATTATTGGTATCGACAAGGATCGCGCCGAGCGCATGTTTGGCTTTCTGCTTCGTGCGCTCGAATATGGTGCGCCACCCCACGCTGGTATCGCAGCCGGGCTTGACCGCATTGTGACAATAATGACCGGGACGGAATCCATTCGGGATGTTATAGCGTTTCCGAAGACAACGGCGGCCCAGTCGCTGATGGATGGCGCGCCCAGTCCCATCGATCCCGAGCAGCTTGAAGAGCTGGGATTGTGTCTGAAAGAGGAGAGTCAACAACAAGACGGGTAATGAGTTTGGAGTTAGACGAGAAGGTTGTCCGGTCCCTCTCTGTCGAGGGAATCGATCAGCGGCTGCTGTTCGGGCAGGGGGATGCGTTCCTGCGTGTTCTCGAAGCGCAGTTGTATGGCAAGATAGTGGCCCGCGGCGACAAGGTCGTTGTGGAAGGCCCCGCCGAGGCGGTAGAGAAGACGATGCGTGTTCTGCAGGACCTGATCACGAGGATCAGGCAGGGGGACTATATTACGCAGCAGTATATCAACTACGCCATCGCAATGGTCAAGGAAGGCGCCGAGGGTCCTGCGACGGAAATCTCGACTGCCAGTCTGCTGGTCAACTCACTGCGTAAGGAGATCAAGCCCAAGACAGTCGGGCAGACCAGATATGTTGAGGCAGTCAGCAAGAACGACATCGTCTTCGCAATCGGGCCGGCAGGGACGGGCAAGACATTCCTGGCGGTGGCCATGGCGGTAGCCGAACTGAAGGCCAACAAGGTGAGCCGAATCGTATTCACCCGGCCCGCGGTCGAGGCTGGTGAGTCACTCGGGTTCTTGCCCGGGGACATTCGTGCCAAGGTGGACCCGTATCTGCGCCCCGTATATGACGCTCTGTATGACATGTTGCAGCCGGACAAGGCGCGCAAGCTGCTGGAAATCGGTATTATCGAGATTGCACCACTGGCTTTCATGAGGGGACGCACCCTCAATGATGCCTTCGTGGTGCTCGATGAGGCTCAGAATACCACCAGTGCCCAGATGAAGATGTTCCTTACTCGTATCGGCGAGGGATCCCGGGCGATCATCACTGGTGATGTCACGCAGATCGATCTGGTCAAACCACAGCAGTCGGGGCTGATTACGGTCCAAAAGATCCTCTCCGGGATCAAGGGAATAGAGTTCCGGTATCTGACGGAGAAGGACGTTATCCGTCATTTCCTGGTGCAGAAGATTATCACGGCCTATGAACGCTGGGAAGGTGGTCGTCAGCGATAGGCCCGCGAAAGGGATTTTCGCCTCATGTTTTCCATCCTGATTAAGCTGCGCCGCGCCATCAAGCGGTTTCTCAAGGTGCAGTCGGAGAGCCGTCAGGCACAGCAGCCGACACTTCGGTCCCGTGTGAACAAGGGGATAATGCTGGTCGTGGCCGCTTTCATCGTGGGAGTGTTCTATCCGGGCGAGAACCTTTTCGATCCCCTGAATATGCCGCGAGAGGGGGAGATCTCGCTCGAGGATGTCCTTGCTCCATTTCAGATTGTCGTATACAAGACAGAACGTGAGCTTCGCGAGGAGCGGGAGTTGATTCGGGCGGCTGTTCCGTTTGTGCTCGATGCTGACACCGTTATAGTCAATCAGTCGCTTATCGACCTGAGGCGGTATGGGCTCCTTATAGACTCATTGCGTCAGGCCCACGACACCCTTGGCGCCGGGACTATGGGCGATCTGGCGCAGTTGGTCGCGGGACGCTTTCCGATGCTCTCGCGGGAGGCGATTCTGCAGTCACTGAGGCGACCCGATCTCAATCGCGCCGTTTCGCGCCTTCAGCAGATATTGCAGGACGAGATTTATAAGGTTGGTGTACTGCCCAATGAGGCTACCATTCCCGAAACCCGGAGTAAGAGCGTGCTTGTTCGGCGCGGTGATCGGGAGTCAATCCACTCCCGGGATCGGGTGCTGCCGCTGGCCGAGGCGAACGTGCAACTGCTCTCGGCCCTCAACGAGGCTTATGCGGCAGACTCGAGTGTCGATGTTGAGTTTAACTACCTTGTGGGCAGAACGTTCATCCAGCCCAACCTTCGCCTGGCTACCAACGAGTACAATCGCCGGGTACAGGAGGAACTTGAGGCCATCTCCGAGATCAAGGAAGTCGTCCGCGAGGGTGATATTATTGCTCGATCCGGCAACAGGATCAATGAGAGGCAGGAACGAATCCTTCGCGAAATGTCTCGACTGAGCCGCGAACGTGCGGCTCGTGAGGGCGGAATTCAGGCGTGGTTGCCGGCGGCGGCGCGTGTCTTCTTCAGCTTCGCGGCATTCGGCGGGCTGTACTTTTTCCTGTTCTACTTCCGGCGGGAGTTATTTCACTCCAACCCCAAAATACTCGCGCTGTTGCTGATCTTCGGACTGGTGCTGTTCCTCGTCTGGCTGGCCGGTGAGCAGTTGCGCCTATCTATGTACCTGTTCCCGGTGGCCATGTTGGCTATGCTCGTAACCGTGCTCTTTGATGCCGAGGTGGGGATCATCGCCACCGTCGTGCTCGCACTGCTGCTGGGGATCATGCATCGGTTCAATTTCCCGCTGGCCCTGGTGACGATGTTTGTGGGTACGGTTGCCTGTCTCACATCGCGATCTGTCACAAAACGGTCAGACTTCTTCAAGATCATGTTCTTGACCGCCCTTGCTTATGTTGTGATAATTCCCATCATTGAGGGGCTGCGCCTGACACCTTCGACTGACATCCCGACAGAAATGGGCTATGGTGTGGTCAGCGCCCTTGTTGCGGTCTTTCTGACAATCGGTGTGTTGCCGGTCTTTGAGTCGCTTTTTGGCATTACCACCGATATCCGTCTGCTTGAACTGTCGGACATGAACCACCCCGTGCTCAAGCGGCTGGCGCTGGAAGCACCGGGGACCTATCACCATGTCATCAACGTCGGCAACTTGTGTGAGGCTGCGGCCAAGGAAATCGGGGCGAACCATTTGCTCGCGCGGGTGGGGACGTATTATCATGATATCGGCAAGATGGAGATACCGGAGTACTTCGTGGAGAACCAGCTCAGTATCAAGTCCAAACATGATGAGTTGACACCCTCCATGTCTGCTCTTATCCTTGCCGCTCATGTCAAGAAGGGCCGCGCCATTGGTGAAGCGGCTGATATTCCCGATGACGTGCTGAACTTCATCGAGGAGCATCACGGCACTATGGTCATGACCTATTTCTATAATAAGGCGCTGGAGGAGGGAGATGAGGACGTGTCCCCCGATAAGTTCCGCTATCCCGGACCCAAACCGCAGATCAAGGAGACAGGAATCTGTATGCTGGCCGATGGGGTGGAGGCCGCCAGTCGGACGCTCGATGATCCCAAGCCGGCCCGAATCCGAACCCTGATTCAGCGGATCATCGACGATCGCGTGGCGGCCGGCGAACTTGACGAATGCCCCCTCACGCTGCGCGATTTGGCCCGCATCAGGGAGGCGTTTCTGAAGGTGCTGGTCGGCGCGTTTCACCATCGCGTGGTCTATCCCACGAGGGAACAGGTCAAGGCCAGATCCTGATGGAACTGCATATCTTCAAAGAGACTCCGGCCCGGATTCCACGTCAGAAGCTGCGGCGGTTGTTCCAGTCCATCGTTGCTCATGAGTTCGATCCGATGTTCCCGTCGCAGATTAACGTTGTGTTTGTCGACGATGAGCGCATCAAGGTCCTGAACCGGGAGTTTCGCGGACTGGACCGTCCGACCGATGTACTCTCGTTCGTTGTCGATGACATTCACGAGGATGGCGGCACGTTCGGCGAGATATACATATCCTGTAACCGCGCTTTGCAGCAGGCCGGTACCTACAACGTGTCATTCACCGAGGAGTTACTGCGGCTTTTTGCGCACGGCATGTTGCACCTGGCCGGATGGGACCACGAGGACGATGAGTCGCTCAGGCGCATGCAGCAGCGCGAGGATTTCTTTCTGACACAGGTCGAGGATCACGGCGGTGAGCATGGGAAGTGAGTGGGTTGCGATAGCCGCCATTCTGTCGGGTTACTTCCTGGGCTACGGCATTTCGTTGTACGCCTTGTCGATGCACATTGACCCTGACGAGATTAGACAGATCATTCCGAGAGTGTCCAATCGTCGGCGGAAGTTCCTTGAGAAACTCAGCCGCGATCCACGCGCCTTTGTGCAGACGGCGATGCTGTTCAAATCGCTGGTGCTGATCGTCATCACGGGCTGCGCCATCCTGCTCCTGCGTTCGCTTGCCCGGGGACTCGAGGTCAGCGACTGGATTGTGTTCATGCTGGGCCTGATACTGGTCTGGCTGCTGTTTGTGTATTTTGTCGAGTATCTGCCGAGGAGAGCGTCTCGTCGCGCAATCAGTATGTCTATGAACCGTCACTTCTGGCTGGTTTCGGTCCTTTACACCTTCCTCCTGCCGGTGGTGAAAGCCTATCGAGCGCTGCTGCTTCGCGGTCGTCAGCGCGAGGCGGTGACCGAAGAAGAGAAGGAAGACCTGGTGGAGCGCGCTATTGAGACCCTCGCCGAGGACGCCGGGATTGATGAGCGGATTATCGAGGAAGACGAGAAGGAGATGATCGGCCAGATCTTCCTTCTGGATCAGACGGTAGTCCGCGAGATCATGATCCCGCGCATTCATATGACCGCCATCAACAAGAACATGACGTTCCCCGAGATTCGCGAACTGGTGGCCAGGGACGGGCATTCGCGCTACCCCGTGTACGACGGCTCGATAGACTCCATTGTCGGGCTTGTCTATGTCAAGGACCTGTTCAACCGGATGCCTCAGCCCGGTGAGAGTTTCGTCATTGATGACTACCTGCGGGAACCCTATTTCGTCCCGGAATCCAAGGTTATCGGTGAACTGCTGCGGGAGTTCCGTCTGAAGAGCCTGCATATCGCTATTGTTGTCGATGAGTATGGTGGGGTCGCCGGGCTGGTAACACTGGAGGACATTATCGAGGAGATTGTCGGCGAGATTCGCGATGAGCACGACTATGAGAGCGATCTGTTCCAGCAGATGCCCGACGGACGATACCTGGCGAGCGCCTCAATGTTGGTTGAAGAGCTTCAGGAACTGCTTAACGTCGAGTATGACCCCGGTGACAACGACACGGTGGGTGGGTTGATCTATGATCTGGTGGGGTCTGTGCCCAGCGAGGGCCAGCTTGTCCAGTGGTACGGCATTCAGTTCGAGGTTTCACGGGTAGAAGGACAGCGCATCGTTGAGGTGCTCGTGCGACGCTGACGGTACGGCCGTTTGTCTGCTCGCGTTTACCTTTTATCAACGCACATCATCAATCCGATCAACCGGGGGTGGACAAGGGCTTTGGCTTGCCAGTGGGCGGAATTGTGGTTCGTTGTGGCGATAGATCTTTGCTCTCGATGCACTCCAGCACACGCTGCAGAGCCGGCAGTCCCTTGAAGTTACGTCTGGATTTCTCGAACAGTTCGGCGAGCTGGTACTCCATTTGGCCGCAGTTTATCATGATGTACGGCACGTCCTGCTCCATACAGGTTTGCGCCATGCGGAACAGCTCGATTTTGGCGCAGAAGCGAGCATCGCAGATGACGGTATCGGCCACCCGCCGAAGGTTCTCGCTGACTGCCTCCCGGGAGTCGACCGCCATCAGGTTCACCCTTTCGGCACTGGCTTGCGGATGATAATGCGAGAGGATCTTCCGGTTGAGCGTGAACAACAGCAGCCGTATGTCGCGGTTCTTTTCAGGGTAGGGCGTTGCAGTCCTGCCTGGCTCCCGACTGAGGGGCAGGGTCAGGGTGAAACAGCTGCCAACGCCCTCCACGGACTCGACTGTCAAGTCGCCCCCGTGCTCCCGGGCAATATTGCGACCGATTGCCAGCCCCATCCCCGTGCCGGCCAGCTCATCCTCGCCCCATACGCCCTTGGTGGAGAAGAATGGGTCGAAGATCTTCCCGAGGTTCTGCTGCGGTATCCCCGGACCGGTGTCCCCAACCTTGATATGCACAAGGTCGCCCTCCCTGACCAGCGCCACCGTGACGACACCATCGCTGCCGACTGCATGCTGGGCGTTGATGAACAGGTTCATGAGAATTTGCTGTATCCTGGAGGCTGAAACCTCCACCGGTGGGATGTCCTCCTGAAAGTATGTGACGATTTCGATCGACTGGTTGATGAGCTCCTTCTCGACCATGGTTATCGACCGCGAGATGACCTTCCTGAGGTCCTCGGGGCTGAAGTCGTCAGGCTGTGTTCTGGAGAAGGTCAGCAGCGACATAGCGACGTCGTTGGCCTTCTCGCCCATCTCGATGATCTGGGTGAACGTCTCTCTTGCAGCCTCTAAGCCACCTTCCTCCTGCAAATCATCCATGGCAAACGAAGCGTTGCCGATGATGCCCCCGAGGTAGTTCTTGAATTCATGGGCGACACCGGCAGCAAGGGTGCCGATAGCCGCCAGCTTGTCTGATTCCATCAGTTGCTGCTGTGCCCGGACTTCCGAGGTGATGTCCTCGGCAACACTAAGGAAGCTGGTGATCTTGCCGTCCTCTCCGAAGATGGGGGAGATAGTGGTTCGCTGCCAGTAGATCTCGCCGCTCTTGCGACGGTTTTGAATCCGACCATTCCAGGTTTGCCCCGCTGTGATTGTCTCCCACAGCTCACGGTAGAAGGCCTGGTCCTGGCGCCCGGAACGCACGATGTTCACTTTTTTGCCGACGGCCTCGACCAGCGAGTAGCCCGTGACGCGAGTGAAGTGGGGGTTGACGTACTCAATGGTACCTTCGGGGTCTGTGATAATGACAATCGTCGGTGACTGATTGATGGCGTGGGACAGCTTTCGCAACTCCTGTTCCCTGTGGACCCTGTCAGTGATGTCCTCAGCAAGAGCGTGGACGATGCTCTGGCCCGGTACCGGATGGAAATCCCAGAGCAGGGTGTTGCGACCAAATCGGACTTCCAGCCCCTGAATAGTCTCGCTGTTGCTGACGCAACGGTGGATCAGGTCTCTGACGTTGTGGGGCAGAACTCGTGCTATCTCTTCAACGGACAGCCCCATACGTGCGAGATTCGACTCGGTTGCCGGGTTGGTATACTGCAGGTGGGCGTCGCTATCCAGCGTCACGATCATTCCGGGGTTGTTCTCTGCAAATGTGGCGAGCATGGCCAGCCGCATTTCGACGCGCTTACGCTCTGTGATGTCGGTGCTGTATTCAATGATGTCGGTCAGGTTGCCGTTTTCCAGAACCGGGAAGGCGCGCACCTCAACTGTGCGGGGCTTGCCGTCACCGTCGAAGTGCGTGTGCTCCACTGTGTATGGTTTCAGGTTCTCCCGCACTCTCTTCACGGCACAGGGATGGTCCTTGCCGGAGCATGGTGTCTCGGAGTTGTGTGTGAGAAGATGGCAGGTGGCACCCTCGGGCAGGGGGCCCTCGTGAGTGGCAGAGTTAGCCATCTTGATGCCCATGGTCTCCGGATCGATGACATAGAATGGGTGCGGGATTGACTCCAGCACCGACTTGAGGAAATCGGCCTGTTGGCGAACTCTGTCGATAGCGTTGCGACGCTCGGTGACATCGCGCACCAGAAAGAGAACCTCATCGGGTCCGCAGGGTGTGACGCGCGCCTCGTAGTGGCGCATCTGATTGTCGACCGGCATGCTGTACTCGAATGTCCTGAGCCTGCGTCTGTCCAGACACTTCTCAACGTTCGAATTGACGAGGGACACGAAGTCAGTCGGGAAATCAAGGTCCTTCAGCGTGTTGCCGATGATCGCGTGCCGGTCGCGCAGCAGCTTCACTCCATCAGGATCGTTGAAATCCACAAAGGTGCCGTCGCGCCTCATCCTGAACATCAGGTCCGGCAGGGCGCTGACGATGGCCCGGTTCTGCGCCTCGGATTTCGCCAGCGCCTCCATGGCGCGCTTGCGGGCCGTGATGTCCTGGTACAGTGCAAGGATCGAGCGTACGGAACCGTCGCTGTTGCGCAGACACTTCGCTGATACCATGACCTCGACAATCTCACCGGACTTGTGCATGAATCGCTTCTCGAGCGTGTAAGAGTCGGTCTGGCCGGTGGCAATCTGTTGATAAGCCGCCAGAGATGCCTCGCGGTCATCGGGATGGGACAGCTCTGTCGACCTGGCCTGCATCAGTTCCTCGCGAGTGTAACCCAGCATCTCGCACAGGCGCTCGTTACAGTGGATCCAGGTCATGTCCGGCGATTTTATGGCCATGCCAATCATGCCCAGCTCGAAGAACAGTCGGAACCGCTGCTCACTGCGTCGCAACTCTTCCTCGGCCCGCTTAGTCTCCGTGACGTCCATCGCAAGGCAGGCAATTCCTGTCACATGGCCGGCCTCATCGGTCAGGGCCGTGTTGTGCCAGTCGCAGGTGATGATGCGCCCATCTTTCGTGCGGTTGATGTTCGTGCTGCGCCGACCGCCTGTATTATCAAGTATTTGCTGGAAGACGGCGCTGAGATGTTGTCGAGTGCTGTCAACGATAATCAGATCGGCGGCACTTGATCCAATCGCTTCCTCGCTGCTATAACCAAAAGTCTTCTCTGCCGCCGGGTTCCAGGCACTGACCACGAAGTCTGTATCCAGTTCAATGTAGGCCAGCGGCGTTTCCTTGACATGCAGAGAGAGTTTCTGTTCGGACTTGCGCACCGCTTCCTGTGCCGCGCGGCGTTCGGTCATGTCCTCGATGATCCAGACGGCTCCCCGCGACAAGTCAGGGGGGGCGATGGCCTTGCCGTTGAACTGACACCAGACGGTGTGACCGTCCTTGTGTCGCAGTGGGTACTCAATGTGTACGATTTCCGTTTCGGCCAGGCGCCAGTAGTACTTTTCGCCGAAATCAACGAAGTTGTCATATGACAGATGGAGTTGCTCCGGGTTACGGCCCTCGATCTCGTGTGGTTCATATCCGAGCATCTGGGCCATGCGCGGGTTAACCTTCGTTACAATGCGATCGTGCAGGACCATGATACCGACGAGGCTGCTTTCAAAGATGGCATCCTGTTGGTCAAGCGTCTGCTTAAGCCGGATTTGGGCTTCCTTGCGGTCAGTGACATCCCGCATGATGCCCACCGCATGCCAGTCATCGTTGAGCTTGATGGCAGACAGCGACAACTCGATCGAGATTTCATGGCCAGCTTTGGTCAATGCCTCCAGTTCGACCGTCTTGCCTACCGCGTTACCTTCGCCGGTACTCCGGAAGTCTGCAAAGGCCTTGTTGTGAGCGTCATGATAGCGTTCAGGTACGAGCAACTGGTGCAGGTTGCGGCTCAGGGCTTCTTTCGCTGAGTAACCAAATATCCTCTCTGCGGCGGGATTCCAGAAAGAGATGTGTCCCTGCGGGTCCATCATTACGATGGCGTCCTGGGCCGAATCGGTAATGGCCCGCAGGCGCGATTCACTTTCGAGCAGGGCGTGTTCGTTTGCTTTGCGCCGGCTGATATCGGTGTGCGTTCCAAACATCAGCAACGGTTTTCCGTCACCATCGCGCGTGATGATGCGACCCCGATCCAGAATCCATACCCAGTGGCCGTCGCGGTGTTTCATCCGGAATTCCAGTTCGTAGTGCTCCAGTTCGCCGTCGAAGTGCTGCTGCAGGCACGCCTCAGCTTCCATCAGGTCCTCAGGGTGCATCAGCGCTTTCCATGTTTCGACCGAGATCGGAGAGAGAGCCTCAAGGCTGTAGCCCAGCATCTCCGCCCACCTGGAGTTGAAGACGGTTTCACCTGTCTGCACATTCCATTCCCACACGCCGGCATCGGTGCCCTCGATGATGTTGGCCAGCCGATCACGTTCCAGCACCAGTGCCTGTTCGGTCTGCTTGCGGTCGGTGATATCGGTCAGGAAGTTCATGGTGGCCGCCTCGCCGAACCAGTCTATCGTGCCCCCGCTGTTCTGGAACCATCGGGTCGAGCCATCAGCCGCTATGACGCGTAGCTGGTGTGTGTCCGGGGCCTGCCGGCCGGCAACCCGGCGCATGTAGATATCTCGGGCCTCCTGGCGGTCATCGGGGTGGACAAACTCCAAAAACGGCGTGCTCGTGAGCGTCTGCGCATCATGGCCGGTTGCCTCGGTGGTGGCTTTGTTGGTCCAGATGATTCTGCCATCGCGGACGATAAGTATCGGCTGACGGGCCTGCTCGACAACAGTCTGGAAGTGATGGCCTCGCTTGTCGCAGGCCTTCTGGAGTGCCTGTACCCGGCGCAGTTCTGTCCGGAGCTGCTTGCGGATGTCACTCAGGTACCCGATCAGGCCGCCGATGGCGACAAGGATGATCGAGCCCATCCAGCCGGGGCGGTGGAAGATCGCATCGATGCCGCTGTAGCCAACAAGATTCAGATGGATGGTGTTGACGACGATGGCGCCAAGACCGGCAAGAAGGCCGATTCTCAGACCGAAGAACCAGGCCAGCAGCATGACCGGGACCACGAGGAGAATGCCCGCTCCGGTGCCCATCATTTCATACAGGTACGCATACCCGAGGATGTAGGTGGCGGCTGCGAAGAGGCTATATGCGGCCTGCCTTCGCCTGCGCCCTGATGAGAATCCGCCCTTGTTCGATTTCCCTGCTTCGGTCATAGTAACTAATTGTGCTCTCCCCGAACATGCAGATCAGACGATCAGGACTTCCCCCGGGCCACTTCTGACAGGTGCGCACTGCTGTTGGTTTTGCTACTGCCAGCTCCCTGAGGTCAGCCCTGCAGCCGCCCGCGGCAGCATCAGCTATTTTTGAAAGGCTCAGTTCTCCTACTTGTTGTGTCGGCATCTGTCTGCGGTTCTGAACAGCCTGTTACCGGGCGAGGTGCGAAAACCGACCGGCCCCAGGAGCACCGTCGGAGACCTATGCCTTTCGCTGCTGTTCACGGCTGTTAAACAGGGTTGCCAGGGTGCGGGAGATTTCTGTGTTCTTGAACGGCTTGGTTATGAATTGGTCGGCGCCGGCCTCTGTGACCGCCTCAGCGTTGTATTCCGAGCCGTGACCCGTGATGAGAACCACCGAGACCCCCGGGTATTTGGAGCGAATCTCGGTCAGTAACTCCATACCATTCATGCGCGGCATCTTAATGTCGGAGACTACGATGTCAAAATGAGACTTATTGAGCACCTCAAGTGCCGCGACTCCATCTGAGGCCTCTGAAACGCTGTAGCCATCTCGGGAAATCGTCCTGACCAGCAATTGGCGGATGACGCTCTCGTCGTCAACAACGAGGATATTGCCCCTCTTTTTCATAGTGTCTTTTCTCCATAGATACAGAACTCAAATCTGATGCAGTTTCGCAGTTGATGCTTCTATCATGATTATCGGATAAGCCAGCATAAGCTTGACTGCCGCAATCACATAATGTGCCGCGGCAACTGCCCGCTACGAGAAGTGGAGGTAACCCAGGACAAACAGCACCAGCGCAAACAGCACGCCGCCCAGAAACCCGGCGCGGAAGTTATTGATCCGTGTCAGCCAGTGCCTTTTGGGCGTCTTCAGGTCAGCATGGCAGTGCTTGCAGCGGCTGGCCCCGGCTGCAATGGTTTCCTTGCAGTAGGGGCACTTCTGTGTGCTCTTGGCCAGGGACATGTGGTGAAGTTGTCTGTCAGCAAAGGGTTTCGGCAACAAAAAAAGTGAGCCGGCAACAGACTGTGCTGGCGCCGCGATACCGCAATGTCGCTCAGCCGGCAAACCAGTTCAGGTCAATACTGGAGAATAGCCGGTCTTTGCGTTCGCACTCGTGCAGGAACTGCCGATCACCCTCAAGAAGACCGCCCTCACTCAGACACACCTGGGCAAGTTGGATTAGCCGTTTGAAGTCGCTATAGTGCTCCTTGACCCGGTTTTCGGCGTAATCGGCGGCAGAATCGGAGGCGATCAGAAACTGCCAGTCGGAGGCGCTCAGGAGCATTAACTCCCGGGCCGCCTGTTTCAGGATGGCGGTCAACTCGTCTGTCTGCCGGTCCGGGTGATCCCGCCAGAACCGCGCCCAGCGTGTGATCACGGACTCAGCCTCGTACACGAGGTACCAGGTCCATTCGTTTTTCTCGGTGACCCACACCATGTGCGTGTTCTCCAGGCCCCAGCTGCCCTCCGAGATGGTGACAGTTTGTCGCTTCGGGGTACGGTCCAGATGCTCGGAGAGAGTGCTGAGCTGCACAGACTGATCACCGGAGAGAATTCTTAGTGCGGCCTTGAGAAACACCGGTCCCTCGAACCACCAGTGACCAAACAACTCGGCATCGTAGGGAGCTACCAGCACGCCGGCTGTGCCGCTTGATTGATACGCCTCGGAGAGAATTTCCCTGATGCGGGTGACGAAATGCTCGGCGTGCTCACCGGCCCTTTGGTTGGCCGCTTCGGCAGCGTATTCCTTTTTGGCTCCCAGATCGGCTTCTCTGGCGGTCACTGCCCAGTAGCGGTGGCCTCCCGGGTAGTGCTTCTTGTGGAATTCGAGGTACACCGAATCGCCGGGGTAACCGTGCTCGCCGGACCAGACCATAGCGCCGGTCTGAGGGTCTCGCGCAAAGACGGCAATCGGCCTTTGGGGTTCCTGTCCCGATTTCACCTGGAACAGCTCATGGGGTGAGATGTGGCCAATCTCGGCGGGAACGGTCATGCCGCGCGCGAGGCGGCCGGCCAGCGATTGATGCAGGTCAGCGCTTGAGGCGCGAGGTCGGGTGCCTTCCCAACCCGGCAACAGTGCGGAGTCGACCACAAAATACTCAAGGCTGTTGCCGGCAAGGACCTGGTCAACACCGGTCCGTACATATGGTTCACGCTTGCCTCTGATAGCTACTGGCGGAGTCCACTCTCCGGCCGGGCGGTAAGCGCATTCGGGTAGCCAGATGCCACGCGGCCTGATGCCGAAGTGGTGCCGGTGTGACTCCACAGCCATGCGCGTCTGCGCCTGCAGGGATTCATCGCGGGACAGCAGGGGGTAGTAACCATGAGTTGCTCCGCAGGTGATCAGCTCGATGTGCCCGGCCTTGGCCAGCCTTCCAAACCGGGCCGGGATGTTCCGGAGGAGAGACTCGAAATGGTCGCGCGTTCGTCGGTGGCGTCTTTCGGTGTCGGCGGCATTGGCGTGCATTCGAGCGCGCCCGAGGTGCAAGAATTCCGACTGGTCACGCTCGGCGGCATCGATACGGTTGTCAAGATAGATTATGAAGCCATCTTTGAAACGTCGATCAGCAAGCTGCTCACACAAAACAGGGGAGAGGCTGACCGTCAGGCGGGGCGACACTCCATCGCTGACCAGCTCATCGATTACTTGCAGTAACGGCAGGTAAGTCTCGGCGGCTGCCTCATACAGCCAGTCACTGCCGTGCGGCCAGGTGCCATGTGACAGCACATACGGCAGGTGGCAGTGCAGGACTAATGAGAAGTACCCGCTGGTCATTAATCGTTGTCGCCGGTGCGCTGCGTGCTGGATTCGAAACCGATGATCTTGTCGGGACGGTCGGCGCCTCCGTGGATTTTGATCTCACCGAACTGGGTCTCGAACTTCTTGAGGTTTTCTCCCAGTGCCTGATGCAGCAGCTTGGCGTGCATCGGAGTCATGATAATACGGGACAGCACCTTCGCCTTTGGTAGTCGCGGCATCACACGGGCAAAGTCAATGATGATCTCAGTTGGCGAGTGCATGATCAGGCCAAGATTGGCGTATATCCCCTCGGCCTCCTTGTCGCCGAGTTCGATGTTGAGACGTTGCTGCGGAGGTTGTTGATTGTGAGCCATGAGGTAAGTCCTTTTCGGGTATTTCTTCGCTTGTCACTGATAAGCCATTTTAATATATTCCTAAGTTATGTCAAACATGAATTGGAACCGGCAGAACATGCCTCCGACGGATCGAGCCCCAACCGATGACCCTGCAAGCTGAGCGAATCGAAGCCGTAACCTCGCAGATGGGGCGAGCACGCATACTCATCCTTGGCGATATCATGCTCGATGAGTACCTCTTTGGCGCTGTACACCGCATTTCCCCGGAAGCGCCGGTGCCGGTAGTTGAGATTACGTCGAGCAGGCTGCTGCTCGGTGGTGCTGCCAACGTTGCCGCGAATATCAAGACGCTCGGCGATGAGCCGATTTTGCTGGGAACGGTCGGTGAGGACGAGGCCTCGGTCAAACTGGCGCGCCTGCTCAAGGAGAAGGGGATATCGAGCCATTTCGTGGTGCATGATCTTTCGCGACAGACCACAATCAAGACACGCATCATGGCCCACAGCCAGCAGGTGGTGCGGGCGGATCGCGAGGACCGTCATCCGCTCGATTCTGCAACCGAGAACCAGGTACTCAAGCGGTTCATGTCGGTGCTCGATGAAATCAATGCCGTGATCATCTCCGACTACGGTAAAGGCGTGATCAATCCCAATGTGCTCACCCGCGTGATCGAGCAGTGCCTGAAACGGGGCATCTTCATCGGCGTCGATCCCAAGGAGACGAATTTTCACAACTACAAGCGGGTGTCGGTCATTACGCCCAACCACCATGAGGCAGGTTTTGCCTACGGGCTTCGCATTCAATCAGAGAAGGACCTGATCGAGGTCGGCAACGGTCTGATCAAACGTCTGGAGGCTGAATCGATTCTCATCACGCGCGGCCCGGATGGCATGTCGCTGTTCCGCGCCGGCGAGGAGCCGACCCACATCCCCACGTTTGCCCGCAGGGTGTTTGATGTCACCGGCGCCGGAGACACTGTCATCGCCACTTTCACCGCGGCTGCCTGCGCCGGGGCGGATTTTGCCGAAGCTGCCGTGATCGCCAACGCTGCCGCTGGTATCACCGTCCGGGAGGTCGGCACCGCAACGGTCACGATCGACGAGCTCAAACAGGATCTGCAGTTCCACCTGAAAAACGGGAATCTGGCCCGAACCACCTTGAAGATCTGAGGCGACGCTCCCTTGCGGACGATGGGCATCTGTTCATGAAAGCAATCAGTCGAGTCATAGCGCGCAGCAAGCTTCCGCTGCTGATCAGGCGTCTTCGACGGGAGCGCCGGCGTATCGTTTTCACCAACGGGGTCTTTGATATCCTCCACCGGGGGCACGTCGACTACCTCGCCTCGGCCCGATCCTTCGGCGACGTTCTGATCGTGGGCCTGAACTCCGATGCTTCCGTGCGGCGTATCAAGGGACCGGATCGACCAATCCAGAACCAGCGCGACCGAGCGATCATTCTTTCTTCGTTGCGACCTGTGGACTACGTGGTCATTTTTAGCGAGGAAACCCCCGAGAAACTGATTATGACCATACGACCCGATGTGCTCGTCAAAGGTGCCGACTGGGCGATTGAGGACATTGTCGGTGCCACATTTGTGCAGTCGTACGGGGGGAAGGTTCGTCGCGTCAGGATGCGCCAGGGGCGTTCCTCAACCAGTCTCATTCAGTTGCTGCGAAGCCGCTTGGAGGACTGATTCGCATAGAGCTTGCTTTTTGTCAGGTGATGGGCTTTTTTGCGGCCATGTTCAAGCCCTTGGGAGACAGCAGGCAGCCCGTTACCGACACCCTCGCTTCGCGTGCTTACTGGCCGGCGCGGGCAGCACAGTATCTGGCCGAGGGACGGTATTCTCGAGCCGTGGAGGTATGTCGTGAGCATCTCCGCGACAACCCCAACCTGGTGTCCGGGCGTCTGATTCTGGCTCGTGCCCTGTACCACGCCGGGCAGCATGAGATTGCCGGCGAGCAGCTCTACCGTGTGTTGTCTCTTGATCCCAGTAATCTGGTAGCCCTGAAGTACCTCGGAGATATGAAGTTCGCTGCCGGCGATGAGTTCGGCGCGATGGCCATGTACGAGCGTGTGCAGCAACTGGATCCCTGGGGAAGTGGCCTGTGCTGCCCGATGCGACAGGAGCGGCAGCAGACAACCCGTACGATCACCCTTCCGCGTCAGCCCGAAGCTACTACGGCGAACAGGTCGCTCAGGCAGGTCTACTTCTATACCGAGACGCTCGGAGATCTGTACCTCAAACAAGGCTATCCGCGTCTGGCCGCACAGGTGTTTGACCACCTCTGTCGCACCGGTGACAGCCCCAGAATCAGAGAAAAACTGCAACAAAGTCAACAGAAGTCCCGAGAGAAGGAGCGCTGATTATGTCGGCAAAGCGCATTGGCGAGCTAAGACAGAAAGTCATATCAGAGAATCTCGATGGTATGATTGTCACGAACCTTGATCACATTCGCTACCTGACCGGATTCACCGGTTCGGCCGGTCTTTTGATCCTCAAGACCAAAGGAGCGAGCTTCTTCACGGACTTCCGTTACAAGGATCAGGCCGCCAAGCAGATCAAGGGTGCCAAAGTGCACATTGTGAAGGGCGAGCCGATCGGGCAGCTGAAGGAGTTCCCGGAGCTCAACCAGAAGAACATGCGGTGCGGGTTCGACGGTGATCACCTTACTGTCAGCCAGCGTAACCGCATTCGCCACGCCCTGCCGGACATCCTCCTTACCAACGCCGGCAGCGTGCTCAGCGAACTGGGCTGGGTCAAGGACAAGACCGAAATCGCTCTGATTGAGAAGGCGGTGGAGATCTCCGATATTGCGTTTGAGCGCATTCTGAACATAATCACACCCGGGGTCAGGGAGAATGAGGTCCGCGCTGAGCTGGAGTATCAGATGATGATGCTCGGCTCAGAGAAGCCGGCGTTCGAGACTATCGTCGCCTCCGGCTGGCGCAGCGCTCTTCCGCACGGCGTCGCCTCAACCAAGAAGATCGAGCAAGGCGATCTGATCACGTTCGATTTCGGTGCTACCTACAAGGGATACGTTTCGGACATGACCAGAACCGTTGTGCTGGGCAAAGCCAACACGAAACAGAAGAAGATCTACAACCTGGTGCTTAAGGCGCAGAAGGCAGGAATCCGCAAGGTCAAAGCGGGAGTTGACGGCAAGGCGGTTGATGATGTGTGTCGCAAGATCATTACCAGAGCCGGCCACGGCGACAACTTTGGTCACGGAACCGGCCACGGAATTGGCTATTTTGTCCATGTGGGCCCCCGCGTATCACCGCTCTCGAATGATAAGCTGAAGGCAGGCAATGTTATAACAATCGAGCCGGGCGTGTATCTGTCGGGGTGGGGAGGAGTTCGGATCGAGGATGACGTGGTGGTTACTCGCACCGGCGGGCGAGTGCTGAACAAAGCTCCCAAAAATTTGTTGGAGTTGTAAATACCGACTGGTATAATCTATTGCAGTATGGCAAAGAGGGGATAGCTGCCCGAATACGCCATTTTCCCCGAATCGATAGTACTTGAGCGTAGTTGTTGACCGTTTTGAGGTAGGTGAATGAACGTAAATTATATTCAGAAGCTAATCCGACTGGTTGAAGAGTCCGATATTGAATCATTAGAAGTCTCCTCGTGGGGACGGAAGGTGAAAATCATTCATCGGGGCGATCAAGTCGCCAGTGGTAACGGTCATACCGCTGCCACTGTGGTGCAGACAGCGCCGGCGGTGCGGCCTGCCGACCCTCCGGCTGAGAAGCCGGTGGCGGTTGCTGAGCCTGGCCCGGCTGCGAGCGATGACAGGCTGGTCCCGGTTACCTCGCCGATGGTCGGTACGTTCTATGCCGCCCCGGCACCGGATGCCGCGCCGTATGTGTCGCTCAACGAGAAGATCACGGTCGGCCAGGTGGTCTGCATTGTCGAGGCGATGAAGCTGATGAACGAAATCGAATCGGAAGTCTCCGGCCGGATTGTCAAGATCATGGTCGAAAACGCTCAACCGGTGGAGTTCGGACAGACGCTGTTCTTGATCGATCCCGATTAGGCGAGATCGCACTGAGGTGTGATCAAGTCGGAAAGGGATTGAGAATGAATCTCAAACAGATGCTGGTTGAGATGCTCAACCGCAAGGCGTCGGACCTTCACATCCGCGTTGGAATCAGGCCCCACCTCCGTGTAAACGGCAGACTCGAGCAGATTCAGACCGATCCGGTGACCATCGATCAAATGGATCAGATGGTCAGCCAGATACTCAACGAAAAGCAGCGCGAACGCTTCCAGCGAAAGAACGAGATGGATCTGGCTCTCTCGGTGGCCAAACTGGGGCGGTTCCGTATCAACCTCTTCCGCCAGCGGGGCACCAGCGGCATTGCCATACGTGCGGTCAACACGCAGGTGCCGTCGTTCGAGTCTCTCATGCTTCCCGAAGTGATCAGGAAGCTGGCCTATGAGCGCCGCGGGTTGATCGTGATAACCGGGACTACCGGTTCAGGTAAGTCGACGACGCTGGCGGCCATGATCGAGGAGATGAACGCCAATCGCCACGACAATATCGTGACGGTTGAGGACCCGATCGAATACATCTACCGGGACAAGAAGTCAATTATCGCCCAGCGCGAAGTGGGGGGCGACACCGAAACCTTCGCCTCCGCTCTGCGCCACGCCTTTCGCCAGGATCCGGACACCATTCTGATAGGTGAGGTGCGAGACCTGGAGACCATGTCGATCGCATTGACGGCCGCCGATACGGGGCACCTCGTGCTTACCACCCTGCATACCATGAACGTCGTCGAGACGCTGACGCGCATCATTTCGTTCTTCCCGCCGCACCAGCACGATCAGATTCGGTTGCTGCTGGCCGGCACGCTCAGAGCGGTCGTCTGCCAGCGGTTGCTGGCGCGGGCCGATGGTGCCGGTCGAGTGCCCGCGCTGGAGATCATGATCGCCACTGCGGCCATCCGCGACTGCATCATGGACCCCGAGAAGATCCTCAATATCCCTGAGCTGGTGGAGCAGGGCGGGGTGCAGTACGGCATGCAGACTTTCGACCAGTCGATTATGAGACTGCACAAGCAAGGTCTGATCTCGTTCGAGGAAGCCATGAACAATGCCTCCAACCCGGACGATTTCGACCTCAGGCTCAAGGGGATTGTTTCCAGTTCAGATCGTTGGGGCGATACGGACGACTCCGAAAGCACGGCCGAGAAACCTGCCGGGTCAAGCTCCGGCGACTTCGGCAGTTCTGAGGGCTTTCAGAAATTCTAAGGGACACGTTCCGGATTCGAAAGTCAGAGGCGGCGATGCAGATATCATCGCCGCCTCGTCGTTTCGGTACCCGCGCTCCGGCACACTCACTCGAACGGGTTGGGGAGCTGGGGCTTTCCGTCAGTTTGCGATTTGTGCGGCACCGGCTGCTTCGCTGCTGACGTCGGTGAGGTGCCGTAGTAGCGATGCTCGCGGAGTATGGTTACATACCCCTCACCCTGGTTGGGCACCCAGTCGAAGGTTATATCGTCAGCGCTGTGGAAGAAAGCGTTGATGGAGACAACTCGTGCGCCGAAGGGATTGCCGAAATCACTCCATTCGATGCCGACTTCCATTACCCGGGTGGAGTCCGGAATGTGGTGGTACGCAAGGCCCGTCGTGTCAAACAGCTTGTTCCATCTCGATGCGCTCCACACGGCCATAGCTGTGTCACCGCCGTGCAGTCCCAGGATCATACGGTATTCGGCGCCAATACCGTTCAGACTTGCACCATTGAACTCGTTGCGCCCGGTGTTGGGGTTGCCGTCGATATCAAAGAAGACACCCAGATCGACCCCGGTGTCCTGATAGGCGTCTGCCCAGTCAGCCGAGAACTCATAGCGCAGCTCCAGAAGGGTGTCGGTGGTGCGGGCCAGCATCCTTACCACATCCTGTGGCAGCTGCTCGGCATTGTCATCGAGGGCCATCTGCTCCCAGAGGTATATGACCGACATGGGGGCAGATTCTCCCTGCCGGTCCATGGCATACGCCCGGGCTGTCAGGACGACCACCTGGCCAATGTCAAGGCCGGAAGCATCCCAGTCAAAGAACCAGGGGGCTTCGTAACTGGTTGCACCGGGGACGAAGACGCCGTCCACGTAGTAACGAATGCTGTCGACGCCAACCGGGTGCTGGACGTACATGGCAATGCTTACCTGTGAGTCAACCACCGCGTTGTCATAGAAGGGATTGAAACTCACAAACGGTATGAAAGGATCGGCAGCTGTCGTGAAGCTCCAGACAAACGCTTCCGAAAGGTGATTGCCGAACGTATCCGCGACGGCGGTGGTAACAGTCGCGGTGTAGACAGTGCCATAGTCAAGAGTATCATCCGGCTGGAAACTGGCCGTGACCGCAAGAGGGTCATAAGTGATCACACCCGGAACAGGTGTGGAGCCGCTGGTGAGGCTGATGGAACCCGGCATGAAACTCGTGGAGTCCATCGCCTTGTCAAACAGCACTGTGATCGGCTCCCAGGCGATATGCGTGTTGCTGCCGGACGCCGGGGTAACCGTCACCACTGCCGGGTTGGTTGTCGCCGGGTCCGGCTCAGTGGTAAATGACCAGCTGAAGACCTCCGCAAGGGCGTTTCCGGCCGTATCAGTGACCCCGGTGGTGATCAGCAGAGAGTAATTGGTGCCATAATCCAGCACCGGCACGGGGAAGATTACAACCTGTGAGTCGCTCGGGTAATCGAACAGACCTCCTAACTGCCCGACATTGGCGGCACTGAGTGTACTTAGGTCCATCGCTTCAGAGAACGTGACCTGGATTTCCGTTTCAATGTCGACGTTGGAGGCACCATCATACGGACTCACAAGGACAACCGCAGGCGGTGTCGTGTCGCCGGTGGGGCCATTGGTCGACTTTTTGCCGCAGGCTGTAACCAGCAGGGCTGCAACGGTCAATGTCAGGACGACCAGTCTCGTGTTCACAGTTTCGGGGGGCTCCGCAGGTGAAGTTTGGATGTTTCGATACTTATACATCATTTTCGGTCAAAACAAACAACAATCTGAGTCATCGCCAAAGCTTGTCAGTCACGATTGCGCTGTTCCTTTCATCTGTAAACACGGCAGCGCCGTCAGCCGTTTCACTGACATTGCCTTTGCCGGATATGTCTTTGGTGATCAACCACTTGAGGAACTGGCCGCGAAGGAGCGAGTCGCCTGGCCCGGCGGCATGATAATCCGGCGCCCGGGCAACAACGACACCAATGATGACTGCCAGCGGAGGATGGTGGAAAGAGGTTTTGATTGGGGGACTTTCGTGGAGCCGGTGGATGGTCCTAAGCGCAAGTATTTCAAGCGACTGTAACTACAGAATACCAACGTTCGGCCTGGCGCGGAATCAGCAAATCATGTTGTCACCAACGGAACTTTCCCCTATATTGGGGCCTTGTGGATTATAAACGGTGCCGCAGCGACATCTGATCATGACCTGTTGGTACCGCTTACATATGAGGGAACACGTTTGTTTGACAAAGTACTGATTGCCAACCGTGGCGAGATTGCCCTGAGAGTCATCCGGGCCTGCAAAGAGCTTGGCCTTAAGACAGTGGCTGTGTACTCCGAGGCTGATCGTGATTCGTTGCACGTCCGTTTTGCTGATGAAGATGTGTGCATTGGACCGCCCGCCCCGGGCAAGTCTTACCTTGATATGAAGCGGATTATTGCCGCTGCCGAGGTGACCAATGCCGGAGCGATCCATCCCGGTTACGGGTTTCTGGCCGAGAACGCCGATTTCGCCGAGGTGTGCGAGTCGTGCGGGATCATCTTCATCGGGCCGACTCCGGAGCAGATTCGTGATTTGGGCGACAAGGTCAAGGCAAAAGAAATCATGAAGAAGGCCGGCGTGCCGGTCATCCCCGGCTCGGAAGGAGTGGTGCCGAATTTCGATACCGCAGCACGACTCGCGGAGGAAATTGGCTACCCGGTCATGCTCAAGGCTGTCGCCGGCGGCGGTGGCAAAGGGATGCGCATGTGTCGCAACATGGCCGAACTCGAGCGCAACTGGTACGTGGCTTCAACCGAGGCCGCCAACTCCTTCAGCAACCCCGATCTTTACATGGAGAAGCTGGTTATCAACCCGCACCACGTGGAGATACAACTGATCGGCGATACGCATGGCAACTATTACCATTTCGGAGAGCGCGACTGCTCCATTCAGCGCCGCCATCAGAAGTTGATCGAGGAGACGCCGTCGCCGCTGATGACGCCTGAGCTGCGGCAGCGAATGGGTGAGGCCGCCCTGAAAGGTGCCCGCGATGTTGCCTACCGTGGGGTGGGGACGATTGAGTTTCTGGTCGATGCGGACCGCAATTTCTATTTCATGGAAATGAACACGCGCATCCAGGTGGAACACCCGATCACCGAAGAGGCGTTCGAAGTTGATCTGGTCAGGGATCAGATCAGAGTTGCCCTTGGAGAGCAGATCGAATACAAGCAGGAAGAACTGATTCACAAGTGGTGTTCGATCGAGTGTCGCATCAATGCCGAGGACCCGAGCAAGGACTTTCGGCCCGGGCCGGGCACGATCACGGGATTGCATATCCCGGGCGGTCTGGGCGTGCGCGTCGATCGGGCTGTCTACACCAAGTACACTATTCCGCCATTTTATGATTCGCTTATCGCCAAGCTGATCGTGCGTGCCCGCACGCGCGATGAAGCCATCCGGCGTATGCGCAGCGCCCTCAGCGAGTTCATTGTGGGAGGGGTGCCGACGACCGTATCCTTCCACCGGCAGATCTTCGCCCACCCGGATTTTGTAGCCGGCAACTACGACATCAATTTCCTCGAGAGCACCTTCAAGAAAGTACCGGTCGACGCCGAACAGGTTCGCACCGGTCTGACGTTGAAGCGTCCGGCCGAAACGGATCAGGCGGCAGTCGCCACAGTCACAAGGCCGCAGGTCAAAGAAGCTGCTCAAGAAACAGACGAAACAACGACCCGGACAGAGAAGTAGAAACACAGGATGTTGTTCAGGAGGCAAGTGTGGATATTCCATCGGATCTGAAGTACACCAAAGAGCACGAGTGGGTCAGTCTTGACGGTGATATCGCAACCATCGGGATCACCGACTACGCTCAGGGTGAGTTGGGTGATATCGTCTTTGTCGAGTTGCCCTCGGTTGGAGAGAACGTTTCGCAGATGGATTCTTTCGGCACGATTGAGGCCGTCAAGGCGGTGTCTGACCTGTATGCACCGGTCTCCGGAGAAGTGGTCGAGGTCAATGAGGCCCTGGCCGATGACCCGATGGTGATCAATCGAGATCCGTATGGTGACGGCTGGATGATCAGGATCAAAGTGTCTGAGGCCGGTCAGGTCGAACAGTTGCTGGATCCCGCCGGTTACAAGAGTACATTGGAGTAAACAACCAGCGTTGACTGGTCGGCTGCGCTGCCACAGTCGACAGCCCGTTGAGTGACAAGACAGAAAGGCGGCTATGCCCTATATTCCGAATACCGATGACGATCGTCGGAAAATGCTCAACCGGATCGGCACCGACTCAATCGAGCAGTTGCTTGACAGCATCCCGAAGAAGCTTCGCCTGAATCGTCCTCTGGATATCCCCGCGCTCTCGGAAATGGAACTGCTGGCAGAGATCGAGGGATTGTCCCGCGAAAGCCATGATGGCTTGACCTGCTTTGCCGGTGGCGGTGTGTACGATCATTTCATTCCGTCGGCAGTGGGCGCCATCGTCAACCGCCCGGAGTTCGTGACAGCGTATACCCCGTATCAGCCGGAAGTGTCTCAGGGGACTTTGCAGGTAACCTACGAGTTTCAGACACACATCTGCCGTTTGACCGGGATGGATGTTGCCAATGCTTCGATGTACGACGGAGCGTCGGCTGCTGCCGAAGCCGTCCTACTGGCTGTCCGGGTGACCAAACGCAACAAGGCCGTAATCAGCAACACGGTCAGCCCGCTATACCGACAGGTCATTGACACATACCTGGCCGGTCACGGGATTGAGCTGATCTATGTACCGATGGCCGACGGTGTGACCGATTACAGCCGGATGCAGGACTCGATTGATGAGCGCACGGCCTGCGTCCTGGTTGCGCAGCCAAATTTCTTCGGCCTGCTCGAGGAGATCGAGCACATCGTTGAGCCGGCCCACAGTGTCGGGGCAAAGGTCATCATGGCTGTGGATCCTATCGCGCAGGCAATCCTGAGGACTCCCGGGGAGTATGGCGCCGATATCGTGATCGGCGAGGGCCAGCCGCTGGGGATACCGGTGTCGTTCGGTGGGCCCCTGCTGGGCTTCTTTGCGGCAAAGAAAGACCTGATCCGACAGATGCCGGGGCGGCTTGTGAGCCGGACAACCGATGTGGATGGACGCACCGGGTTTGTGCTAACCCTGCAGACGCGAGAGCAGCACATCCGCCGGGAGAAGGCAACCTCGAATATCTGCACCAACCAGGCGCTCTGTGCCACGACGGCTTCTGTGTATATGACCCTCATGGGCAAGACCGGTATGCGACAGGTGGCTCTGCTCTCAGCCGAAAGGGCGCAGAAGGCGTACCGGCAGATCACGGCACTCGATGGCTTCAGTGCCTGCTTCCCGGCTCCATTCGTGCGTGAGTTTGCCATCAAAACACCCGAACCAGCGTCCCGTATCATCAACGCTCTGACCGAGAAGGGGCTTCTGGCCGGCATCAGTGCCGGGCGCTGGTATCAGGGTCTCGACGACTGTCTGATTGTCGCGGTTACGGAGAAGCGGACAGACCGTGATATAGCTCGTTTGGTAGAAGGGCTTAAGGAGCGAAGCACCAGTGGTGTTATGTCCAAAATGTAACTCCGAGCTTGGTGACGACGTTACCGAGTGCTACGTATGCGGTTCCGAGATTACCTCGGAGGATGAAGAGGGATGGATAGTGCTGGGCACAATTGAAGACAAGATCTCGGCTGACTTCGCACGCGAGGCCCTTGCCTGCTACGAGATTCCGGCCGTCGTGTTCTGCAGATCGGGGTTCTTCGGCGCGGCCGGCCTTCCGTTGTATTCGTTCTACTCCGATCGATCGGGGCGTTTCGAGGTGTCGGTGCCGGCTGCCTGTGTGGCCGAGGCGATCGGCGTGCTGGACATGGTTGTCGGCAAGCGCTGGCAGCGAAAGGAGGAGTAAGGTGCCCTTCTGTCCCCGATGCAAGTACGAGTACTCCGAGGGCGTACTCATGTGCCCGGACTGCAGCGAGAAGCTTGTGGATGCGCTTCCTGCAAGTGTTTCGTCTGCGGTGCAGCCCGATGACAGCTGGGTCGTTGTCGGTCGTGTCGAGAGCGAGGTGCGCTCGGAGATGGCCAAAGGGGCGCTGGATTCCAACAACATCCCGTCCGTGTTGCTGTCCAACCTCTTCAATGCCTATGGTAAGGGAATGGATATGATGTGGAATCTCAGTCCGTCCGGCGGCGAGGGCAGCGCCATCCTCGTGCCGCGCGAGTTCAGGGAGGAAGCGTTGATCATACTGGAGGCCGTGCTTGGCGATGACTTTAGGCCTCCCGAACAGAGGCGCTGACACTTCTGCTTATGGAGACTGCTATGTCCAAAGGAATGATAAGAGCCCATACCTTGATTGCTCTGCTGCTGTTCACTCTGGTTGCCGTAAGCTGCTCTGATGATTCCGGCTCCGGTCCGCTGCAGCCGGTATACCATGATATCGACAAGGCCCGTCAGGCGGCGGCGGCTCACAATCTGCCGCTGTTGATCGATTTCTTCACTGACGATTGCAAGTGGTGCAAGAGACTTGACACCACCGTGCTCAATACGCCGAAGGCGGAGGAGTACTTCACCTCCAGAATGGTGTTGGCTAAAGTCAACGGTCACCAGCAGACGGAGCTGGCCGGGCAATACAACGTTTCGGCCTATCCGACACTCATCCTGCTTGATACGACTGGCTCCGAAATCGATCGCATCGTCGGTTACCGCGAGGCCGGTCCGTTCTTCTCAACACTCGATGACTATCTGGTTGGCAAGAACACCCTGGCTTTTCTGGTTCAACGTTACGAGGAAGCACCGAATCGTATCCTGGCCAAGAAGATAGCTGACAAGTACAAGTATCGGGGTCAGGCCGAGCAGGCCTACGACTGGTACGGTGAGGTGATCGCAACCGGCCAGCCGACCGACTCACTGTCCGCGGAGGCAAAGATGGAACTGGCGGACATGGAACGCCGCGCCGGCAACTACGATGAAGCCCTCGTGCAATTCGAATGGATTATGAACGAGTTTGCCGACCAGCCGTTTGCTGAGAGGGCGGAGTTGTGGCGTGCCTATGTGCTCGTGAAGAAAGAGGACACCGCGGCGGCGCTGACGGCACTGAGGGCATTCGTCGAACATTATCCCGGCTCCGACCAGACCGAGTGGGTCATGGGGCAGATAAGAAGTCTTACGGGGGAAGGGTTGCAGGAATAGGCACTATTACCGTCCGGCCTCACAGAAGGTGACCGGCAGCAGCAGTCAGATACAGGATTACAGGTCAGACTAACAGAGGATCAGATCGCACTCATGAAGACTCAATACGAAGGTACTGTCATTTACGAGAAGTCGGCGCCCGGACGCAAGGGCTATACCCTGCCCGCAACCGAACGGTCCGAGTCGGAGATACTCACCAGCATTCCCGCCAGGTTCCTCAGGGAGAAGGCGGCTGAACTGGTCGAAGTGTCAGAACCGCAGGCAATGCGGCACTTCGTCAACCTCTCGACCAGGAATCACCATATCGACAAGGGCTTCTATCCGCTGGGTTCCTGCACGATGAAGTACAATCCCAAGCTGAACGATGTGGCGGCCTCGTTTGTCGATTTCCGTGAGCATCATCCCCTGGCACCCTGCTCCACGGCTCAGGGAATTCTGCACCTGATGTTCAACCTGCAGCAGTACCTGTCAGAAATCTCCGGTTTTCCGGGGATGTCGCTGCAACCGGTGGCCGGTGCTCAGGGTGAGTTCGCCGGATTGCTGATCATGCTCAAGTATCACACCGAGAAAGGGCACCGTCGCAGCAAGATCCTCATCCCCGACTCTGCTCACGGCACCAACCCCGCATCGGTGAACAGCGTCGGGTACGAGACCGTCGAGATCAAGTCCAACGAGAGGGGCGTCATCGCACCGGAAACCGTTGCCGCCGTCATGGATGAAGAGGTGGCCGGGATGATGATGACCAATCCCAACACCCTGGGCATATTCGAGACGCACATCAAAGAGATCGCGGACATCGTGCACCGGCAGGGTGGTCTGATGTACATGGACGGCGCCAACCTCAATGCCAATATGGGTATCTTCCGGCCGGGCGATGTCGGTTTTGACATCATGCACTTCAACCTTCACAAGACTTTCAGCACGCCTCATGGCGGCGGCGGGCCGGGTGCCGGTGCGGTGGGTGTCACCGACGCTTTGGAAAGGTATCTGCCAACCCCCGTACTGCGAAAGTCTGACGACCGTGGCTACTTTCTGGATTACGACCGTCCGCACTCTATCGGACGGCTGCACAGCTTCTATGGCAACTTCGCCAACCTTGTCCGCGCCTATGCTTACATTCGCACGCTTGGTGGCGAAGGTCTGCGTCGAGCGAGTGAGAATGCTGTGCTTAATGCCAATTACCTCAAGGAGCTGCTGCGCGAGGATTTCGATCTTCCCTACGATGTCCACTGCATGCATGAGTTCGTGCTTTCCGGCAATCGCCAGAAGAAGGCCGGCGTGCGAACAGCAGATATCTCCAAGCGGCTGCTGGATTTCGGGGTGCATTCACCGACGAACTACTTCCCGCTGATTGTCCCCGAGGCCATGATGATCGAGCCGACCGAAACCGAAAGCCGCGAAACGCTTGACTATTTTGCCGAAGTGATGAAGCTCATTGCCCGGGAGGCGATCGAGGATCCGGAGAAGGTGACCTCGGCACCTCACACCACTCCGGTGCGTCGCCTGGATGAAGCCGGCGCCGCTCGTAAGATGGATGTCAGTTTTATCGGTTGATGACGCCTGACCAGCGTATTAGGTTTGGCCGGTGCCCGCACATGTG
The DNA here is from genome assembly GCA_964627305.1 of uncultured Ignavibacteriales bacterium. GTDB lineage: Bacteria > Zixibacteria > MSB-5A5 > GN15 > FEB-12 > WJKG01. Next base: position 249,008 of record CAZVHP010000001.1, read on the forward strand.
GACACCGGCCCTTTTGCTGGATGTGGAGCCATGCTCAGTCTTAAGAACGTGACCTACCGCTATCGTGCCGATCTGCCTCCGGTGCTTGACGATCTCAGCCTGGAGGTCGCCTCGGGCGAGCAGGTATGTGTGATGGGAGCCAATGGCTCCGGGAAGTCCACTCTGGCACGCCTGATGGCCTCGCTGGCCGAGCCTGATTCGGGCACTGTCACTGTCGACACTCCCAATTCCGGCAGTATGGCTGTCGGCATGCTCTTCCAAAACCCGGACAACCAGATGGTGGCTGTTACCGTCGACAAGGAGATCGCATTCGCGCTGGAGAATCTGGGTATACCGCCCGAGCAGATCGAGCAACGCCTCAGCGATGTCCTCAGGCGGTTCGACATCGAGCACCTGCGCCGTCGGTTGACCTCCGAACTCTCCGGCGGTGAGAAGCAGCGGGTTGCCCTGGCGGCCCTCATGGTTTCTGATCCGGCGGCACTGGTACTGGACGAACCCGATTCGTTCCTCGACGAGGCCGGTCGCCGGCTGCTGTCTGAGCAACTTGATGCCATTCACCGACGGAACCCGCGCGCCTGCGTCATACGTATCACGCAGTACCCGCACGTGGCGCGCTCGTATCCTCGGCTCGTCATGCTGGAACACGGACGTATTCTCGCTGATGGTGATCCCGTTGAAATTCTGACCGACGAATCACTCTGTCAGCGCGCTGGGCTTGTCTTCAGTCCCAATCGCTATGCGGCAAAGGAGTGCACAACAGCGGCGCTTGCGCAAACGAACGGCCACAGCAGTATCGCGCGAGTAGTGTGTGAGAGGGTCACGTTCGCCTATCTGCCGGACCAGCCGGTTCTCAAGGGTCTCAATCTTGAGCTTCGCAGTGGCGAAACCCTGGGAGTCGTCGGCCCCTCCGGTTCTGGCAAGAGCACTCTTGGTTTGCTATTGTGCGGACTGAATCAGCCGGATTCGGGCGGTATCCGCTTTCTCGGCGGTGACGGCGGCCAACTTGACGCGGCCAGCCTCTCCGGTCGGGTCAGCGCTATTCTACAGCAACCCGAACGGCAGTTCTTCCTGCGCACCTGTGCCGAGGAAGTGACGTTCGGTCCGACCAACCGCGGTCACAGTTTCGTCGATCGGCAGGTGAAGGCCATGATGCAACTGGTGGGGCTCGATCCGCAGGTGTTTGCCGCGCGCGATCCGCTCACTCTTTCCGGTGGTGAGAAACGTCGCCTTGCCTTTGCGGCCGTGTTGTCGATGCAGCCGGAAGTGATCATCTTCGATGAACCCACCTGCGCCCTTGACGTTGATGGTGTCTCGCGCTTCGTCGCCCTGTCGCAACGATTGGCCGAGCAAGGGCGGACACAGGTTGTTATCACGCACGATGGCGATGTTGTGCGACTGCTTGCGGACAAGGTGTTGATTCTCGATGCTGAGGGTCGCTCTTCACTGGTAACGGTCAGGGAGTTCTTCTCCGGTAGTTCCAGCGCTATCGTCTCTCCGCCATATCACACCGGCCGGACAGAGGACTGAGTGCCGGTATTTTTCCTGAAACTGCACTTGACTCCGCTGATGGATGTGCTATAATCGGCGCAACCGGTTGGACCGGCTGCGCCAGTTTGCCGAAGTTGCGGTAATAGTAGCGCTACACCGGGCCGACAAGCAACCTTTTAAGGTGATCCGGCGAGGTCACTAAAGGTAGAGGCATGAGACCGCATCACACTCTCTTACATCAACTTACACTAATTACGCCGGGTCACATCAGGCCGCTGCCGACTATCGCACCCACCCATTCATCTGTCTTGCACAGGGAGGTAAGCCGTTGACAGAGAACACGAAGCCGGTAATGGACGCCGGGAAGATCAGCCGGGCGCTCACTCGCATCGCACATGAGATACTGGAGCGCAATTCCGGTGCAGAGACGCTGGTCATCGTGGGGATTCTCACCCGCGGGGCCCATCTGGCCAGGAGAATCGCGACCATCATCAAGGACCTGGAAGGTGTGGATATCCCGGTAGGTCTGATGGATATCAGTCTCTACCGCGATGATGTCCACTCCAAGCTCGACCAGCCAGTGGTGCAGCGGACAGACATCCTTTTTCCCATCGTCGACAAGAATCTCATTCTCGTCGATGACGTGCTGTTCACAGGCCGAACGATTCGCGCCGCACTGGACCACATCAATGATTTCGGTCGACCGCGCACCATCCAGTTGGCCGTGCTGGTCGATCGCGGGCACCGCGAGTTGCCTATCAAACCCGACTACGTCGGAGCCAATATCCCCACCGCGCGCGACGACCGCGTGGCCGTTCAGGTGATCGAGAAGGAGGGGGTTGACCGGGTCGATGTGATCGCTGCAGACAATGCCAAGACGAGAGGGAAGTCATCATGAGCCAGTTGCATTCGCGCCATCTGCTTGGCCTGGAGGGTGTGCAACCTGAAGACATCACCCTCATCCTCAACACTGCCGAGACATTCCGCGAGGTTATCGATCGCCGCATCAAGAAGGTGCCGACTCTGCGCGGCATTACTGTCGTCAATTTGTTCTACGAGCCGTCTACACGTACCAAGATATCCTTTGAGCTGGCCGAAAAACGCCTTTCTGCCGACTCCATCGGCTTCTCCAAGTCGACCTCTTCGGTGACCAAGGGTGAGTCGCTGCGCGACACGGTACAGAATATTGAGGCCATGAAAATTGATATGGTCGTTGTGCGCCACTCTTCCAGTGGTGTGCCGTATCAGCTGACCCAGTGGCTCGATGCCAACATCATTAACGCCGGGGACGGGTCGCATGAGCACCCCACTCAGGCCTTGCTGGATATGTTCACCATTCGCAAGAAGTACGGGCATCTCGACGGCCTCAGGGTCGTGCTTGTCGGCGATATCAAGCACTCCCGTGTGATTCGTTCCAACATCTGGGGTCTGAAAGCGCTCGGTGCCTCGGTGGCGCTGTGTGGTCCCGCGACCCTGATACCGCGCGATGTCAACCGTTTCGAGTGCGATGTCTACACCGACCTTGACGAGGCCCTGGACGGTGCCGACGTGGTCAATGTGATGCGCATTCAGATCGAACGCCAGCAGGCCGGGATGTTCCCTTCCATGCGCGAATACACCAACCTGTTCGGGCTGACGCGTGACCGACTGAAACGACTCAACAGGAACTACACGATTATGCATCCCGGTCCGATCAATCGCGGTGTGGAGATCTCTACCGAGGTAGCCGATGGCGAGCAGTCGGTGATCCTTGATCAGGTCACCAACGGCCAGGCGATCCGCATGGCGGTGCTGTATCTGTTGTCCGGGCGCAAGCAGGAGGAGGGTGAGTGATGACTGCTGAGAACTACGATCTGGTTATCACCGGCGGACGGATCATTGACCCGGCACTCGGTTTCGGAAGCGAAGGACACCTTTTCATCTCCAACGGAAAGATCGTCGGAATCGAGAAGGATTCCTTGCAAGTCAGGCAGGATATTGCCACCATGCCGGAAGACAGGAAACTGGATGCTACCGGCAGGATTGTGGTGCCCGGGCTGGTCGATATCCATGTGCACCTTCGCGAACCCGGTAATGAATATGCTGAGACCATTGCATCCGGCTGTCGGGCGGCCGCGGCCGGCGGTTTCACTTCCATCTGCTGCATGCCAAACACGAATCCGCGAATCGACAACCAGGAAACCGTGCAGTTCGTGCTTGATCGGGCGCGTCATGCCGACGCTCGGGTCTACGTGATTGGTTCTATCACGAAGGGCGGGGAAGGTACCCAACTGGCTGAGATTGGTGAGCTGGTACGATCGGGCGCGGTCGGCATCACCGATGACGGTTCATTCGTCCAAAGCCCCGAGATCATGCGTCGCGCCATGGAGTACTCGACCATGTTCAACATCCCGGTCATGGACCATGCCGAGGATGCTCACCTGTGCGCCGGCGGTGTGATGAACGAGTCGTATCAGTCGACGCGCCTTGGTTTGAAGGGTGCCCCCGCCGTGGCCGAGGAGATCGCTGTCGAGCGCGACATCTCGCTGGCGCGCATGACCGGAGCCAGGCTGCACATCCAGCATGTGTCAGCCGCCGGATCGGTCGAGGCCATTCGTCGGGCCAAGGCCGAGGGTGTCAAGGTAACCGCCGAGGCAACACCGCATCACCTGATTCTCACCGATGAGGAGATCGGCAAGGAGTTCAATACCAACCTGCGTGTCAACCCGCCGCTGCGGACGGCGGCCGACCGTGATGCCGTCATCGCCGGGTTGGTCGATGGGACTATTGACTGTATCGCCAGCGATCATGCGCCGCACCTGATTGAGGATAAGGACAGCGAGTTCGATAAGGCGCCACCCGGCATGATCGGACTGGAGACCTCGCTGGCCCTGATCAAGACGTACATCATCGACAAAGGGTATCTTGGCTGGGCCGACGCCATTCGCAAGATGACGGTCAATCCGGCGCGGATTCTCAACTTGCCGGCCGGTTCGCTCAAGAAGAGAGAGCCGGCCGATATCACTGTGATCGATCCGGACGGGAAGTGGACTGTCAAAGCCGGGGACTTCCGCTCCCTGTCGCAGAACTCCCCCTTCATTGGCTGGGAGCTGACCGGCAGGGTTGTGGCAACCGTTATGGGCGGGAGGATTGTGCATCGGCTTTAGCGCTGTTTCTGATGTCCTGACTGCCGAAAAAAGCAGTTGAAACAAAGGGTTTGTTTGTGCATAATGACACGTGCACTAACTTGTTGGCCTGCAATGGCCGATCAGGTGCATAACGTGAATCACGGCCGCCTGGAGTCAATGTGGCAACGCAACCACGATATGATTTCTTCGTCTCAACCATCGTTCCTGCGCTGAACGAGGAAGGCAACATCGATGAGTTCTGTCGTCTGTTTGCCGACATGCTCAACTCAGCCCCCTTCAAGGGCGAGCTGGTCTTTGTTGACGATGGCTCAACCGATAGTACCCTGGAGCGAATACACGCCAACGCCGCCAGGTACGAGTTCATACGTTACGCGGTCCACAGCCGCAACCGGGGACTGACGGCAGCCCTGCAGACCGGGTTCGCCACTGCAAGGGGAGAGGTTTTCGTCTTCTACCCCGCCGATTTGCAATTCAAACCGGAGGACATTCCGGCGCTGGTCAAGCCGATTGCCGAAGGTGCCGACCTGTGCGCCGGATGGAAACAGGGCAAGTACAACAAGCGCTTCGTTTCGCAGATATATAACTCGCTCAGTCGGCGCATCTTCAACCTGCAGGTTCACGACATGAACGCCGCCAAGGCATTTCGACGTGAGGTCATGGAACAGATCTTCCTGCGTCAGGACTGGCACCGATACCTTGTGCCGCTTGCCTCCAACGAGGGATTCCGTATTGCCGAGGCGAAGATTCCCCTGTATGATCGCAACTGGGGTAGCTCCAAGTTCTCTTCGTTTTGGCGTATTCCGATCGGCGTGCTTGATATGCTGGCTGTGAAGTTTCAGATTAGCTTTCTTCGCAAACCTCTTCTGTATTTTGGGTTTACGGGATGTGCCTGTTTCGTGCTCGGGGTGGTTATCGGTCTGGCGGCCGTGTACTTGCGCATCTTTCTGGGTGAGGGCTACCGTCCCCTGCTGTATCTTGTCATCCTGCTGCTGGGATTAGGCATGGGGCTGTTCATGATGGGATTCATGGCCGAGGGCCAGACAGCCATCAAGGAAGAACTGAGCGACCTGCGCCTCAAGTTGCAGAATCAGCAGCGGCGCCACAGCCGCGAACCGGACGACAGTCCGCCGAGCCAATGATTGAGGTGTCTGCCAAGACCGAGCCGCGCAGTGCCCGTCGCTGGTGGCGACGCCCTGTTCAAGTACTGCTGGCCGGAGCCATTCTGTATTTCGTCCTCAGGCAAGTGGCAGACAACTGGGATGCTATCACTGCCCATGACTGGCAGGTCGACTGGCTGCTCCTGGCCGCCTCAATCCTGGTCGGCATCCTGACCTTTGTTGCTCTCTCCTCGGTGTGGCGCGCAATCATCAATGGTTTCGGCCACCGCCTCGACGCGTCGGCGGCGTTTCGGATCTTTTATCTGTCCAACCTTGGGCGTTACATCCCCGGCAAGGTTTGGCAATTGTTTGGCGTGCTGTATCTGGCCGGCAGGCACGGCATTCCCCCTGAGCAGGCGGGGGCCTCATTCGTGCTGGCGCAGCTTTTCGCCATCCCCGCCTCATTTCTGGTGTTCGTCGCGGCTGTGCAGTTCGAGCCGTCGCTGCTCACCGATCGTGTTGCCGTGCTCGGCACCGGGGCCGGGTGGATCATCGCTGCTGCTATGGTAGTCGTGTGCGCCGTAATCGTCCTGTGGCCGGAGCGGACACTGGCTCTGGCCAACTACTTCCTGCGCAGGCTGGGGCGGGCTGAGGTCAGCTTCCGTATGGACAAAAAGGTTGCTCTGGGCATTTTCCTTGGTTATTGTGTGGCCTGGATTCTGTACGGCCTTGCCTTCTGGTTGTTCGTACGGTCCGTTGCCCCCGGTTTTGCCGCCATCCCGGCAATCGGAGCCTTCAATGCGTCCTATCAGATTGGGTACCTGATGCTGTTTGCTCCGGGTGGTCTGGGGCCGAGGGAACTGGTTCTGGGCATACTGCTGACACCATTTGCAGGACCATTGGGACCGGCGATCGCCGTGCTGGCAAGGTTGTGGTCAATCGCTGTTGAGGGCGTAGCTGCGCTGCTGGCCCTTGCGATCAGACGCTGAGGCGAAGAGAGGACAATCCGTTTGGCGAAGAAGCAGAAACAGACCCCTTCGGCACGCGCCGCTCGCCGGCCTCAATTCAGTATCGAGAGTTCGCCCCTGTTCACACCGATAGTGTTTGTGGTGATCTTCCTGGGGCTGGTGCTGCTGTTTTCAGATTTCCTGTTCTCGGACAAGATGCTGCACGGCTCGGATACCATCACCGCCGGTGTGTTCTTCCGCTCGTTTCTGGTTGACCATGTTGCGGCGACGGGTTCGGTACCCAAATGGAATCCGTACATTTTTGGGGGTATGCCGTATATCGATGCCTTCCACGGGGACATTTTCTATCCCTTGTCGGTGTTGAAGTTTTTCGGCTCGATCTACCGCATGCTGGGGATCAACCTCTTCTTGCACATCTTCCTGGCCGGTTTGTTCATGTACTTCTGTGCACGGCAGTTCAAGCTGCAGAAGATTCCCGCGCTGGTCTCCGCTGTTGCCTACATGTATACCGGTTACTTGGTGTCTCTGGTGGCGCCGGGTCACGACGGCAAGATCTTCGTGACCGCGCTGTTCCCGCTGGTGGTTCTCTTCCTTGAACGGGGTTTTCAGAGCCGGCCGCTTCTGAATTTCTCACTTCTGGGGCTGGTGATCGGTGTGATCATCCTTTCGCCGCACCCGCAGATGTCGTATTACATGCTTTGGGTGGTGGCTTTGTACGCTGCCTATCGTCTCGTGACTGTCTATCTTGAGACCCGCCGCATAGTTTTGCTGGTGAGACCGGGACTGCTGACCGCCTATGCGGTTGTAATTGGTCTGCTGATCTCCGCGATTCAGTTCTATCCGGGGTATTACTACACGACCCACTTCTCGCCGCGGGCCGAACACAAATCCGGCTGGGAATGGGCGACCTCGTGGTCGATGCACGAGGAGGAGACAATGGGCCTGCTGATTCCGGAATTCGCCGGGACTGCTTCCAAGAATACCGAGACATACTACTGGGGCAAGAATCACTTCCGGGACAACGCCGAGACGGTGGGCGCCGTGACCTTCTTCCTCGGACTGCTGGGATTCCTGTTCGTGCGCCGTCGGGAGTCATGGTTCTTCGGCGGGCTGGCCATATTCGCGCTGCTTTACGCGCTGGGAGATACCACGCCTGTTTTCTACATCTTCTACTACCTGATACCCAAGGTGCAGTCGCTGCGAGCACCGGCGATGATTATGTACATCTTCGCCTTCTGTGCGGCCCTGCTGGCCGGAATGCTGATTCAAAGACTGATTGACGAGGCGAATGATCGTCGGGAGAAGTTCTCAGAGCGCTTCAACTGGTTTCTTCTGGGTGTCCCGGCATTGTTATTGGTGCTGGCACTTGCCTTTACGGCCAGCGGGCGTGGAGTGATAGAGCTGTGGACCTCACTGTTCTATTCGGATGCCGCCACCCGGATGGTCGGGCAGGGTGTCTCCAAGTTGGATCTGGCCTATCGCAATCTTCCCGCCATCACCTCGGGTGCCTGGCTGGCCTTTTTGTTCACCAGTATCGCCGCCACTGCCATCTGGCTATACCGCCAGGGGAAGGCATCGGCGGTCGTCTTGATGGTGATTCCGCTGGTTATGATGATTGATGGCATCCGCTTCAACAGCCGCTTCGTGGATACCTTTGATCATCATCAGTATTTTCGACCCAACCCGATCAGCCAGTTCCTGCAACAGCAGTCGGGCAAGTGGCGGACCATGAATTTCACGAACTATCCGGCAGATCTGCTGCCGTTTTTTGGAGTTGAGGTGGTCACGGGATATCATGGCAACCAGTTGCTGTGGTACGAGGCCCTTCTCGGTGGCCTGGGCGCCCCGAATCAGGCGAACCCCCGTTTCCTGAACCTGGTCGGTGCTCGTTACCTGATGTTTCCCGGACAGCAACAACTGCCTCAGGGCTATTTCGGCGCGGAGCCGGTTAGGAGCGTGCAACAGGCAATGGGCCTTCAGGTGATGGATAACCCCAACGCCTTCGAACGGCTTTACCTTGTGGACAGCGTGATGATACTGCCCGAGAGGGACTCTGTCGTCAGCGAGGTCATCGATGGCATAACCAATCTGCAGCGAGTTGTCATTCTGGAGGAGGTGCCGGAACTGGCTGTTGTGCCCGGCACAAAACTGGCGACTGATTCGGTCTGGTTTGAGCACCACGGTATTGACTCGATTGCGGTTGGCGTTCATGCGGAAAGCAACCTGATGCTGGTCCTGACGGAGAACTACTACGACGCCTGGAAGGTAACGATCGATGGTGAGTCGGTGCCGCTCATGCGCGCCTATGGATCCTTCCGCGCCGTGCCGGTGCCGGCCGGAACCCGGCAAGTGGTCTTCCGGTTTGAGTCCCCACGCTATCAAGCCGGTCGTCTGGCGACGATCCTGACTCTCGTCTACCTGCTGGGAGTGTTCGCCTTCTTCGGATGGCGTCACTGGTCAGATCGATCTCGAAACAGGCTAAAGACGCAAGAGGTTGACTGATGCCGCATACGCAGCGTGTACTGATCATATTCCCGACCTATAATGAACGGGAGAACATTGAAAAGATCGTCCATGCCGTGCTGCCGCTCGACCCGCGAATTAATGTCCTCGTGGTCGACGACAACTCGCCCGATGGCACCGGGCAGTTGGCCGACAAACTCGCGGCAGATGAGCGGAATGTGCATGTCCTGCACCGGGAGAAGAAGGAAGGACTGGGTCAGGCTTATATCGCCGGTTTCCGCTGGGCCATAGAACGAGGCTATGATTTCATCATGCAGATGGATGCTGACTTCTCTCACGGGCCGGAGTATATCCGTGACTTCCTGCGCGAAATCCGAGAGTACGATGTCGTCATAGGGTCCCGCTATATTTCCGGAGTCAACGTAATCAACTGGCCCATGTCACGGCTGCTGTTGTCGTACTTCGCCAATGTGTATACCCGGATTGTGACGGGTATGCCCCTTCGTGATGCCACCGGCGGTTTCAAATGCTGGCGACGAGAGGTCCTCGAGAAGGTTGACCTCAATGGCGTTCGATCCAGCGGGTACTCCTTCCAGATCGAAATGACCATGCGTGCCTGGAAGAACGGGTTCAAGCTTAAGGAGATCCCGATTGTCTTCGTCGACCGCATGGCCGGGAAGTCCAAGATGTCTAAACGCATTGTCCGCGAAGCCATCTGGATGGTCTGGTGGCTGAGGCTGAAGGCGCTGTTTGGGCATTTGAAGTAGGCTGACAGAGTGGCTGTCCCCGGCATTTCAGTCGTTATCGTGACACACAACTCAGAGCGGCATCTTACCTCCTGCATCAGTCACCTGTCTCTGGCACTCAGTGATACCGACTACGAGGTGATCGTGGTGGACAATGCCTCGGATCGACCGCCGACAGAGGCCGACCTCTTGCCGCTGACGCGTGTCATGCTCGTCCACAACCGCACCAATACCGGCTTTGCCGCCGCCGCCAACACCGGAGCCGCCAGGGCCACCAAAGATGTGCTGCTGTTTCTCAACCCCGATGTTCTTCTGGACTCCGACGCCATTCATAACCTGTGCGATGCGCTTGCCAAATGTCCCACAAGCGGCGCGATTGGCGCCAGGCTGCGCTATCCCGACGGCAGCTTTCAGCCGACCTGCCGACGGTTGCCGACTGCCGCTAATATCCTGTTCTCACGAGGGTCAGTCCTTGGTCGTCTGACACGACGCACTTCAGTCTATACCCTTGGTGATGCAGACACCATCACCGAGGTGCCGGCGGTTGCCGGCACGGTGCTGATGATTCACCGGTCCGTTTTCGAACAGACGCACGGCTTCGATGAACGCTTCTTCATGTATATGGAGGACACTGATCTGTGCGCCCGACTCATTCAGTCGGGACGAGTCAATCTGTTTGTCCCCGAGGCAGGCGGCGTGCACTACTGGGGTGGTGGGAGTACGACCGGAACTCTTGTCCGTAACTGGTATCACCATCGGTCGGTGCTGTACTACTTTCTGAAACACCATCCAAACGGGTTCACAATTGTGCTGTTACCGTTGTTGCTGTCGATCAATCTTCTGGCCAAGACGGTGTTTGAGCTGTTTCACCGCCGGAGGCAGAGGTGAGCTACTTTACCATGGCGGTGACGGCCGCCGTAGCTTTTGCTGCTGCCCTGCTGACCTTGCCGTGGCTTATTCGCCTTGGTCATCGATATGATCTGCTTGATCAGCCGCATCAGCACAAGCGCCACGATCGTCCAACTCCATTCCTCGGCGGTATTGCTCTGTTTGTCTCCGTGTGGTTGGCATTGGCCTGCGGGGGGCTGTTCTTTTCCGGCGTATTCTCGGATCTCGCCGGCTCGTGGCCCTACATTCTGGCGGGGGCGCTGATCATCTTATTGGTGGGCCTGTCCGATGATCTCAAACCTCTCTCGGCCGGGATCAAGCTGCTGGCACAGGTGGCGGCAGCGTTGCTGGTCTTCACCGGGGGCGTGCGCGTGGAGTTGCTCTCGACGCCATGGGGGAGTATCGATATCGGCAACTGGTCGCTGCTGATCACAGTCCTGTGGGTCGTAGGGCTGACCAACGCTATTAACATCATCGACGGTCTCGATGCCCTCGCCGGCGGAGTCTCATTGATCGGCGCCGTGACGCTGCTGTTTCTGGGCCGGCTCTACCAGGCCGAGGGCGTGCTGGTGTTCATGACCGGCATGGTCGGTTTCCTGGTGGTGTTCCTGTACTACAATCGCCCTCCGGCCCGCATCTTCCTTGGAGACAGCGGCGCTATGCAACTGGGTTTCTATTTCGCGGTGTTTTCGCTGTCTGTCTCAGTCAAATCTTACGCCGTGGCCGCTTTGTATCTGCCGCTGCTCGCGCTGGGTGTGCCGATATTGGAGGCCCTGTCCTCCACCGTGCGACGGCTGGTCAGTGGGCGCAAGGTCTACAAGGCCGACCGCCGCCATCTCTTTCACTACCTGAATGTGCTGGGGCTCTCGCGCGGGCGCGTGATCCTCGTGTTCTACGCTCTTCAGGTCGTCTTTGGCGGCTTCGCGCTGGCTGGCTATTACTGGAACCGGTTGATAGTGTTCGGCGTTCTGCTCGTTTTTATGGTTGTGATTTTGACTATATTCTATATGTTTATCACCAGTGCCGCGGCGCGGCGCGGAAAAGACCCGGCGCGCGGGCTGTAAGCTATTGTGGTAATGAATTATGAGTGATGGACCGGTACTGGAATTTGAGCGCCCGATAGTCGAGCTGGAGAAGAGGATCTCCGATATGAAGGATTTCTCGGTCGGGGAGAGTATTCAGCTTGACGGCGAAATCGTGTCATTGCAGAAGAAGCTGGAGAAGCTCCGCGAGGAGATATATTCCAATCTCTCTCGCTGGCAGAAAGTTCAGTTGTCAAGGCATCCCCGCCGACCTCACACCCTCGACTATGTCCGGATGATCATGACCGACTTCGTTGAGTTGCATGGCGATCGCGGCTTTGCCGATGATCCCGCCATGGTTGGCGGATTTGCACATCTGGATGGCAAACCTGTGATGGTGGTCGGCCAGCAGAAGGGGCGCGACACCAAGCAGAAGCTCTATCGCAATTTCGGGATGGCTCATCCGGAGGGGTACCGCAAGGCACTGCGCCTGTTTCGACTGGCCGAGAAGTTCGACGTACCAATAGTGATTTTCATTGACACTCCCGGAGCGTTTCCGGGCATCGGTGCCGAGGAACGCGGCCAGGCCGAGGCTATCGCCCGCAATATCCGCGAGATGTTCACGCTGAGAGTCCCGATCGTGATTGTTATCATTGGTGAGGGTGCCTCCGGTGGAGCTCTCGGTATTGGCGTGGGCGATCGTGTGATGATGCTGGAGTTTTCCTGGTATTCGGTCATTTCGCCTGAGGGCTGCGCTGCTATCCTGTGGCGTGACAACGCCCATGCCCCCGAGGCGGCCGAGGCGCTCAAGGTCGTCTCCAGTGATCTTATTGACCTGGGAATCATTGACAAGGTTATCCCGGAGCCGCCGTCAGGCGCCCATACCGATCCGCCGCGAGCTGCCGAACTGGTCAGGCAGGAGCTTGTGGCGGCCCTTGACGAGCTGGCGAGGCTGCCCGTGGAGCAGCTCCTCGATCAGCGCCTGCAGAAATACCGTGTGATGGGGGATTTCGATGAACAATAATGCCCGCGACCAGCGAGTGCCCAACCGGCTGGTGGACAAACTGGTGTGCCCCCGGTGCAAGCAGAAGCTGCAGTACGAGGAAGCCAGAAGTCGCTTGATCTGCACCAATCATCAGATTGCGTTCAGGATCAACAACGGCATACCGGTTCTGTTGATGGATGAAACCGAGAATCTATAGGACTTGAGTGCGCATATGAAGCTGTCCAAATTCTGTGATGAGACATTGGTATCCTTCGATCTGAAGTCGAAGACCAAGGACGATGTGATCGAGGAACTGGTTGACCTGGTTTCGTCCTCAAACATGATCAAAGATCGTACTCAGCTGCTCGCCGATATTCGGGAGCGTGAAGAGCTTGTAACTACCGGGGTCGGCTATGGCGTCGCGTTCCCGCATGCCAAGACCAAGGCCGTGAAAGGTATCGTTATTGCGTACGGTCGCAGCGAAGAGGGAATCGAATTCGATGCCATGGATCACAAACCGGTCCACTTGTTCTTCCTGATAGCTGCGCCGGAGGATGCGATCGGGGCGCATCTGAATGTGATGGCCCGGCTGTCGTACCTGATGAAGTCCGAGGAGAACCGACAGAAGCTCATGGAGGCCAGTTCCCCCGGGGATGTCCTGGCGCTCATTGACAATGTAGAGTAGTTCACCTGTGGTCGCGGCACGGACGCCGTATGAGGTGGAAAGGGATTGCCCAGCCATTCTTCGAACAACTGGCGCAATGTTCATCTGGCCGTTATCGCCTGTTTGTCACTGGTGCTCATAATCAGTGGTACATCGGTGTCTCGGTTCGTTTCTGAGGGTTTGCTGTCCACCCTCTACTACCCGTTCTTCACTATCAGAAGCTATGTAGTCGATTTGGCCGGGGTCTCACAGGAGAATGCCCGCCTTCGACAGCAACTCGTTGATGCCCGGATGCGAATAGCGCTCCTGGAGTCGGCGGCTCGCGAAAACGAGCGTCTGCGTCAGGCGCTGGGATTCGAACCGCCGCCGGGATACTCACTTATGCCGGCCAAAGTGGTGTCTGTCATCGGTGAGCAAGCTCCAGTGGGTGCCGTCATCAACCGAGGGGCTGCCGATGGTGTCTTTGTCGACCAGCCCCTGATAAACCAGTCCGGACTGGTGGGCAGAGTGGTCAATGTTATGCCCGGATTTGCCGAGATCCAGTACCTGACTGACCCCGCCAGCCGCGTGGCGGCACGGGTCATTCCCGGACGCGAGATGGGAATCGTCAAATACGTGCCCGGGACCGGACTCATCCTTGACAATTTTCCTGCCGATGGGAGTATAAAACCGGGAGACAGGGTAGTTTCATCCGGCCTTGGAGGAGTGTATCCGGCCGGTCTGACTGTGGGGGATGTGATATCGGTTGCCAGACCTGAAGAAGAGCCGTTCTGCGCGATTACTCTCAAGAGTGCAGCAAGCTTCAACACTGTCGAGGAGGTGTTCCTGCTCAAACCGGAGGGCCCATGATTCGAGTAGTCCCGTACATTCTCTACGTGTTGCTGATTGCGGCCTGGCAAGTCATATTCAAGGATGTAACTTCCGTCTTCGGCGCGACTATCAATCTGGCGGGCATGATGGTGTTGATGGTTGCTCTTTACAAGTCGGAGATCACCGCGGCATGGTTCGGCTTCGTGACAGGGCTGGTCCTGGCCGCCGGATCACCCGCTGTACAGGGATGGCATGCCCTGTTCCTTGCGGCGCTTGGAGTGGCGGGTTATCAGGTGCGCGAGCGCCTGAATCTGGAAGCGTCATATTCAAAGGAGCTCTATGTTCTCGGTGGTATAATGCTGCACAATACCTTCTTTGTTCTGACCGAATCGTCCAGCGGCCTGTTTCATTTGATGTGGTCGCGGGCTCTCACCGGTGCGGTGTATACAGCTGGCATTGCCTGGCTCTTCTTCATGGTGAAGGAAGGGCGTATAACACGCGAGCGGGTTCGTTCGGTATTTTGATAGCTGATTGATTATGGAGCGTTTCAAACTATCACGCGACAGCCGTGTCGCTGTCGCTCTGGTACTCATATCCGGGATGATTCTTATGCTTGCGGTCGGGTTGTTCCGGTTGCAGGTGTTGGAACACTCGATGCTGGAGGAGCAGTCCGAAAGCAACCGCATTCGTGTGCAGCCCATCATCCCGCGGCGCGGGATTGTGTATGACCGTGAAGATCGGGTAATCATCGACAGCCGCGCCTCATACACGGTCAGCGTCGTGCCGGCGGAAGAGATCAAGGGTGTAACTCTGCCGGCTTTGGCTGGCCTGCTCGATCTGGACACTACTCAGATTCGCAGGCGCATAAGCAAGAATATGATCAGTCGCTATCAACCGGCTCCTGTGAAGAGGGATATCACCTTCACTTCACTGGCAGTTCTCGAGGAGCAGAGCCGGCGGTTCCCCGGAGTGTCCTATCAACTTGAGCGGGTGCGTCGCTACACCGACAGCCTCGGGGCCGAGTCTTTCACCGGTTATGTCGGCGAAGTCTCCGAGGACGAGATGGCGGCGAACCCGGATGCCCGCTATCGACTGGGATCAATGATCGGCAAGAAGGGTATTGAGCGTCTGTACGACCCGCTGTTGCGCGGGCGAGAGGGGACGGCTTACATCGAAGTGTCCGCATCCGGCCAGATCCTCGGGCCGTATCAGGGACGCAAATGGACTCCGGCCGTTCCCGGGTCGGACCTCACTCTCAGCATCGACATTGACATACAGAAAGCGTGTGTTCAGGTGCTTGACACCTTCTGCTGCGGAGCGGTGGTTGCCATTGATCCGCGCAACGGTGAGATACTCGCCATGACTTCTTACCCGGGCTATGACCCCAACATCTTCTCCTCGGTGGTGCCTGAGAGCCTGTGGCAAGTGATTTCCAGCGACACGACCCATCCGCTGCTTAACCGCCCCCTCAACGGGCTGTATCCGCCTGCTTCGACCGTCAAGTTTGTTGCTGTTGGGGCTGCTCTGGAGGAAGAGCTGATCACTGCCAGCACGACTCTCAAACCCTGTTATGGTGGCATGCAAATGGGCAACCGGTATTTTCGGTGCTGGGATCGCAACGGCCATGGCGCCGTCACTGCGGCCGGATCGTTGGAGCAGTCGTGCGACGTCTACCTGTACCAGGTCGGACTCAAGTTAGGTGTCGACGTGCTGAGCCAGTACTATGATGCGTGTGGGTTTGGTCACATAACAGGGGTGGATCTGCCCAACGAGTTTCCCGGCTTGAACCCGAACAGCGAATACTACGATGAGCGGTATGGTCGAAACAAGTGGAGCCGGGCCCTCGTTCTCAATAACGCCATCGGGCAGGGAGAGATTCTTGCCACGCCACTGCAACTGGCTCAGTTCTTCTGCGGCCTGGCTAACAAGGGGATTGTGTATCGTCCTCACCTCGTCAAGCAGATTTCGCACCCCAGTGGTGAGAAGATTACCATTGCGCCCGAAGTCGCCTTCAAACTGCCGTTCTCCGAGCGGACCATGGAGGTACTGCTTGACGGTCTGCGTCGAGTGGTTGAAGGAGAACGCGGCACCGCCAAGCGGCTTCGCAATAAGATGTACTCGGTTGGCGGGAAGACCGGGACGGCGCAGAACCCTCACGGGGAAAACCACTCCTGGTTTGTCGGTGTGGCGCCACTGGAACGGCCGGAGATCGTGGTTGCGGCCATAATCGAGAACGCCGGTCACGGCTCGCAGGTCGCGGCGCCGGTAGTGGGCCATGTTATCCGTACATACATGGAGAAACGTCAGTTGCGTCAGACGCGGAACCTGGCGACCAGTGATCCGCCCGAGGCAGCGGAGGCCAACTGACAATGCTCAAGTATCGGGAGTTGGACTGGAAGCTGATCGGTGCCGTATTGCTGCTCTCGCTGATCGGTATCCTCCTGATCATGTCTGCGCAGTACCATGCCGATAATGACACGACCCGTGCGTATTACGAGCGACAGCTCATGTGGCTTGGTGTCGCCCTGATCGTTTTCGCAGTTGTACTGCACATTCCGCTGAGGTTCTTCGATTTTGTAACTTTTCTGCTCTACGGTGCCGCGATTGCACTGCTGATTGCGGTATTGTTCGTCGGAGGATCGCGATCCGGGTCAGCAACGCGCTTCTTTCATTTTGGTTCTATCAACCTCGCCCCTGCGGACATTGCCAAGCTGGCGGTGCTGTTTGCGCTCTCGCGATACTTCGCCTACTCAAAGCTGCCGGTTGCCTCCAAGCGGCGATTGGCCATCTCTGCCCTGCTGACCGCAATACCGATGGCCTTGATTCTCAAACAGCCCGACATGGGAACGGCGCTGGTCTTTCCGGTTATTCTGTTTGGCTTGTGGTTCTGGTCGGGACTGTCGCCGGTGTACATGCTGCTGATTGTCTCGCCGCTGGTCTCGCTGGTGGCCGCCTCGCACTGGTTGGCGTGGGCGTTGTACTTTCTGGTTCTGTTGGTGGTCATCTTCCTGTTTCGACCGGGGGCTGCCTTCAGCTTCCTGACGGTTGTGGCTAACCTTGGGTTCGGCATGATAACGCCCTTCATCTGGAACCGCTTAGCTGACTATCAGAGAGCTCGCATTCTGACATTTCTTGATCCCGGCATGGACCCGCGCGGAGCCGGCTACCAGATTATCCAATCGAAGATTGCTGTCGGCTCGGGCGGAATTTGGGGCAAGGGGTTTCTGGAAGGATCCCAAACCCGGCTCGACTTCCTGCCCGAGAGACACACTGACTTCATATTCTCGGTCCTTGGCGAAGAATTCGGTATGTGGGGATCGTTGCTCGTCATTGCCCTGTTTGGTTTCATATTTTACCGCGCCGTACACATTGCTGCCCGTTGTCGGTCGAGTTTCGCTTCCAATGTTGTCATGGGAGGCACCTTCATTCTACTGTTTCAGTTTTTTGTCAATATCGGGATGACGCTGGGTTTTATGCCGGTTACCGGGTTGGCATTGCCGTTCCTCAGTTACGGCGGAACGGCTCTGGTGTTGTCATGGATGATTGTTGCCCTGATCGTCTCTGCCGACTACCACTGGCAGGAATACTGAGGAACTCTTTTCGCCCGCCGATCGGCTATCGCGATTTGAACTGGCCGTCATACGGGTTTAGTGCGTATCTTGCGCGTCATGCCAGATATGGAGTTCAACAGCAGGTCATCCGATCCAGAGCGTGGACCGCTTCTGCTCCTCGTGTTGGGTGCTATTTGCATAAGCTTCGCGCCCGTCTTTGTCAAACTAATCAACCCCCAGCAACTCGGGCCGACAGCTATTGCCTTCTGGCGCACAGCTATCGGGGCAGGCATCCTGTTTCTTCTGGCCCGTCTGATGGGGCGACCACTGACACTTCCCCGGCCGATCTTTCGGTTCGCCGCCATTGCCGGCTTCATCTTCTTTCTGGACCTCTTTGTCTGGCATCGGTCGATCATCTTCTCGGGCGCCGGCATGGCCACCATCCTTGGTAACACCCAGGTCTTCGCCACCGCCGTTCTCAGTTTCCTGCTGTTCAAGGAGCGGCTCACCGGACGCTTCTTTGCCGCGGCCATTGCCGGTTTCGGCGGGGTCGTCCTGCTCGTAGGCGTCGGCAGCGAGCTGGAATTCACCGCCACCTATATCAAGGGTATCATATATGGGCTGCTGACGGGTATCGTCTACGCCAACTATCTGGTGACCGTGCGAATGGCCGGGTCCCGAAGTGAGCGCCCCGAACCGGTGACATTCATGGCGTGGGCGTCGCTGATAAGTGCCCTGTTTCTGTTGCCGGCTTCGCTGATAACGGAACCGGACCGGTTCTGGCCGGGCATTCATGCCGATCTTGGCTGGGTGGTGCTACTGGCCCTGGTGGCACAGGCGGGAGGGTGGATGCTCATCTCGCGCTCTCTGCCCCGGATTCCGGGCGCCACCGGCGGACTGATTCTGCTGCTCCAGCCCGTGCTGGCTACTGTATGGGGGGTATATCTTCTGCATGAGAGACTGCTGCCTCTGCAGATGATCGGAGCTGCCATCACCCTCGGGGCTATCTATGTCGGCACTCGTCGCAACATAAGAACCAACAAGCAAATCCCGACTCAGACACAAAGAAGGCGATCACCCAGCGGGTGATCGCCTCCAGATAACACCTTCAGCGAACTTGCTATTTCAGGACCGCCTTGAGGCCATCGACGATCAGGTCGGCCTCGTTCTCACCAATGATGAGCGGCGGCGAAATGCGAATGGTATGGCCGTGGCTGTCATTGGCGAGCAGACCATGGTTGAGCATCTGTCGGCAGTAGTGCATGGCGTCGCCATTGTTGACCTCCACCCCGATGAACAACCCCTTGCCGCGAATCTCTTTGATCTGCGGTGAGCCGGCCAGCTCGCTTTGCAGTTTCTCAAGAAGGTAGGCACCGATCCGGGCCGAATTCTCCGGCAGCTTCTCTTCCACCAGTACGTCCAGGGCAGTACAACCAGCCACACAGGCCAGGGGGTAACCGCCGAATGTAGAGCCATCGGTCCCCGGCTTGAAAACTAGGTCCATCAGCTCACGGTTGGTGACGTAGCAGGAAAGCGGCACCAGACCGCCGGAGAGCGCCTTGCCGAGGATGACGCCATCGGGGGTAACCCCCTCGTGTTCCATATAGAACATCTTGCCGGTGCGCCCGAGACCGACCTGGATCTCGTCAAACAGCAACAGCAAGTCATGCTTGTCGCACAACTCACGCAGGCTGCTGAGAAAGCCCGACTGCGGGTGATACATACCGCCCTCGCCCTGGGCCGGTTCCACCAGCACGGCACAGGTGTTCTTGTTGATGGCCTTTTTGACCTGTTCAACATTGCCAAACTCGCACGATACAAATCCCGGCGTCAGCGGTCCGAACCCTTCCTTGTACTTCCTGCTCGTCGAGAACGAGACCACCGTGATCATCCGGCCGTGGAAATTGTTGTCGAAGACAATGATCTCCTGCTTTCCGTCCTCGATTCCTTTGTGCTTCCATCCGAAATAACGGGCCGCTTTGATGGCCGTCTCCACACTCTCGACACCGCCATTCTTGGGCAGCACCTTGTTGCCGTTGTTGCCGAACCGGGGGCCGAGCTGCGGTACCAGTGTCGCCAGTTTCTTCAGGAAGGTAGCCAGCGAGTCGGTGTACATGACATTGGAGATGACCGAGCCATAACTACCCTGCAGCGCCTGTACGACAGCCTGCACAATGCGAGGATGATGATGACCCTGATTGGCGGCGGAGTAGGCGGCGAGACAGTCAAGGTACTTCTTGCCGTCCTCGGTGTACAACCACGCACCCAGCGCCTTGCGGACCACCACCTTCTGACGCGTGTAATGATTGGCGCCAAAAGTACTCTCGTAGCCGAAAATAATGTCGTCCGGAAGTTCAGTGAAACCCAGACGTGCGCTGTTCACAACGTTTGCATTCGCCATAGCCGTACTCCTCATCATCATTTCAGACCTTAAAAAATCCGGCCCAAGATAATGCTTTAACCCTGAATTTCAAGCCAGATCGGCGTCAATACTGCCGATTTATCTGCCACTTGTAATGTCTTTATTTCCCTCCGATCCGCCCGCCGAACGTCGGTTTCGATGTCGGCGTTGATCAGGAGCACTCTTTTCGATAACGCTTGCAGACTCTCCGGGGTTCAGGGTGCATGATTCGCTTTACAGCTCCCGCTCAGAATTCAGGTCTGGTCAAGCCGCCTGCTGTGGTCTGACAAGAGGAGAATTGCCTTGATTTTTGGGGCATACGTGCTATCATCTGACGTGTCAGGACAGACAACGGAGGAAAGATGCCGAAAGTCGCAGAGAACAAGCAGATAGGTCCGCTGAACTGGAAGATGCTGGTTGAGGTCCCCAGGCTTGTCGCCAAAGCTAAAGCGGGGCAGTTTGTTATCATCAGGGTTGACGAACACGGTGAGCGTGTCCCCATGTCCATTGCCGGACTTGACCGCGACCGAGGGCTACTGACGATCATTTATCAAGTTGTAGGCAAGACCTCAGCCCAGATGACCACAGTCGGGCCCGGCAAGGAGCTCTCCGATGTTGTCGGGCCACTCGGCATTCCCTCGCATGTCGAGAACTGGGGGACCGCCTGCGTTATTGGCGGCGGTATCGGGATTGCCCCCATCTACCCGATTGCCCAGGCCTACAAGCAGGCCGGTAACGAAGTCATTACCATCATCGGTGCTCGCAATAAGGAGACTATCTTCTATGAGCAAGAGCACCGGGCTGTTGCCAATGAACTCCATGTCTGTACCGACGACGGCTCTTATGGGCATCATGGTTTTGTCTCGGATGTCCTGAAGAAGCTGGTCGAGCAGGACAAACGACAGGTTGACATGGTTATGGCCATCGGTCCAGTGCCCATGATGAAAGTCGTCTCCAATCTGACCAGGGGTTTTGACCCGCCGATTCCCACCTGGGTGTCGCTTAACCCGCTGATGATTGACGGCACCGGGATGTGTGGCGGCTGCCGTGTCTCGCTGGGCGGCGAGACGAAATTCGCCTGCGTCGACGGGCCTGATTTTGACGGTCACAAGGTGGATTTCGATCTGCTCACAGCGCGTCTGGGTGCGTATAAGGAGCAGGAGCAGGAAGCCATGAAGCGCTTCCTGGCCAATCCGGGGTGCAAGCTGGCCGATGCGGTCAGGAATTTCTCCTATCCCAGCTCAAAATGACAACGAGGAATGACCACCGCCGGTTGACAGCGATGTCTATGTTTGAATGAGAGGAAGAGTACTGTGGCTGAGAAGTTGAAACCCAAAGAGCGCATGAAGATTCCGCGGGTCAGCATGCCGGAGCAGAAACCAGAGGATCGTGTCAGGAACTTCCGGGAGGTCCCCTTCGGCCTGACCGAGGAACTCGCCAAACAGGAGGCGGCCCGTTGTCTGGATTGCCCCAAGGCCCCCTGCATCAAGGGGTGCCCCGTTGAGGTTGATATTCCGGCCTTCATCAACCTTGTCTATGAAGGCAAATACGCTGAGGCCGCGCGCAAGATCAAGGAAACCAACTCTCTGCCGGCAGTGTGCGGACGCGTTTGCCCCCAGGAAGAGCAGTGCGAGATGGTCTGTATTACCGGCAAGAAGTTCAAGCCTGTGGCCATTGGCCACCTGGAGCGGTTTGTTGCCGACTATGAGCGCGACAACGGCCTGGTGGAAATCCCTGCCGTCGCACCTCCGACCGGTCGCAAAGTGGCCATTGTCGGCTCCGGCCCGGCCGGGCTCACCGTGGCCGGCGACCTGGTGAAACTGGGCCATGACGTAACCATCTTCGAGGCACTTCATAAGCCCGGCGGCGTGCTGGTGTACGGCATCCCGGAGTTTCGCCTGCCGAAAGACATCGTGCAGGCCGAGTGCGATTTCCTGCGCGATATGGGGGTGAAGTTCCAGAACTCCACAGTGGTCGGCAAAATGGATACAATCGACGAGCTGTTCGAAATGGGTTACGATGCCGTCTTCATCGGTACCGGTGCCGGTCTGCCCAATTTCATGGGTGTCGAGGGAGAGAATCTTATCGGTATTTACTCCGCCAACGAGTATCTGACACGATCCAATCTGATGCGCGCCTATGACTTCCCGAACAACGATACTCCCATTATCCAGGGCCGCAATGTCGCCGTTCTCGGCGGCGGCAATACCGCTATGGATGCGGTTCGCACTGCCCTGCGTCTGGGTGCCGAGAATGGTTACATCGTCTATCGTCGCTCCGAGGCCGAAATGCCGGCCCGTGCCGAGGAGATCCACCACGCGATGGAAGAAGGAGTGCAATTCCACCTGCTGACTAACCCGGTCAGGTTCATCGGCGATGACAATGGCAAGGTAAAGGCGATGGAGTGCATCAGCATGCAGTTAGGTGAGCCGGATGCCTCCGGTCGCCGCCGCCCTATACCGATCGAGGGCTCCAATTTCATCATGGAGGTCGATCTGGTCGTCGTGGCTATCGGCAACTCCTCCAACCCGCTCATTCCGCAGACAACCCCCGGTCTGCAGACAAACAAATGGGGTAATATCACTGTAGATGAGGAGACGATGCAGACCTCACGCGAGGGCGTGTACGCCGGCGGCGATATTGTCACCGGCGGTGCCACCGTCATCCTCGCGGCTGGAGCCGGCAAGAAAGCGGCCCGCGCCATGCATGCTTTCCTGATGGAGAAGGTACAGAAACAGCCCGTCTGATTCCACTGTACCGGTCGAGTAACACAGGCGGGTGCTGTTGGTGCCCGCCTTTCTTGTTGTGTATTCCTGCCACGCGTGGCAGATTCGAAGTAATTGTGTTGAATTCCTCAATCGTCAAGGACCTCGCCCGCTCCTGCGGGTTCGACCTGTGCGGTGTCACGTCCCCCGACGTGATTCCAGACGCGGTCAGGCGCTTCGACCGCTGGCTGGCTGCCGGCAATCACGCCACCATGGACTGGCTGGCGACCAGTCGCGATCGGCGGTCCGACCCGCGGAAACTCCTCTCGTGCGCCCGGTCGGTCATCATGCTCGGTGTGAACTACTACCAGCCTGATTCAAAGGCAGTACCCGAAGGCTCCGGCCGGGTTTCCCGTTACGCGCGCGGGAGAGACTACCACAAGGTGCTTGGCCGTATGATCAAACACCTGATTCACAAGCTTCGAAAGGCGCCGGGTGCGAACACCGAGCATGACTTCTATTGGTGGGTGGACTACGGCGCTTTCTTCGAGCGCGAGTATGCCCGCGCCGCCGGGCTGGGGTATATCGGGAAGAATACGATGCTCATAAATCGGGATTTCGGCTCATGGCTCTTCCTCGCTGAAATCCTGACCTCGGTTGAGCTGGATGTTGACGATCCTGATGCGGTCGACCATGGTGCCTGCGGTGAGTGTACGCTCTGTATCGATGCCTGTCCGACCGAGGCTATCAGCGAGGATACGGGGGTCGACAGCCGACGGTGCATATCGTATCTCACGATCGAACGCCCGCCGCAAATCCCGCCGGAGCTAGCCCAGCATATGGACAGCATGATCTTCGGTTGTGACGTCTGTCAGGAGGTCTGTCCGCACTCGCAACGCAGCCAATTGACCAGCATCCGGGAGTTCCTGCCCGAGGCGGGGGTCGGGGAACTCCTCGACTGCCGGGCTGTCCTGAATATGACCGCAGCCGAGCAGTTTCTCACTCTGACAGCCGGTACACCACTGACCAGACCGCGACTGGACAATCTGCAGCGTAATGCCCGTATTGTTCTGAGCAATCAGCGGCGTGGTAAGGATATCTGAGGAATGTGGTTGCGCTTAGGCATTGTACACCATAGCTTGATTAACGCCATGCACGTTGTCAATCAGGTCGCATATTCCGCAAACAGCCGGGTTAAGGCAACCGGGGAGGGCACACAAGCATGGCAATGATCGCACCCTCGGTGCTCGGCGCCGACTTCGCCCGCCTCGGTGAGGAGGTTGCCTCGGCTGATGCCGCCGGCGTCGACTGGCTCCACCTGGACATTATGGATGGGCACTTCGTACCGAATATCTCTTTCGGTCCCGGTATCGTCGGGACGATTGACCGGCTTTCGGACACCTTCCTTGACGCGCACCTGATGCTCGCCGAGCCGGAGAAGTACTTCGAGGCCTTCATCAAAGCCGGTGCCGATTGCATAACATTCCATGTGGAGGTGCACCCCGATCCGGCGCCCCTTGCCGACCAGCTCCATGCTATGGGCGTACAGGCCGGAATCTCAGTCAATCCCGATCGGGGGGCAGACAGTGTCATCCCGCACCTGCAGCATGTCGATCTGCTGCTGGTGATGTCGGTCTTTCCGGGTTTCGGGGGGCAGTCGTTTGTTGAATCGAGCCTCGACACCGTGCGTGAGGCCCGTCGGCACATTGACCGCAGCGGACTTGAGACGTTGATCGCGGTCGATGGAGGAGTTGATGCCTCCAACGCTGCCAAAGTCGTACGCGCCGGCGCCGACGTGTTGGTGATGGGAACGGCCTTCTTCCGGTCTGAGGATCGTGCCGGTCTGGCCCGGATGGTGCAGCAACTGAGGCGGGAGTAGTCGATGCTGGCAGGTTACATCACAGCCACAACCGTCCAATTGGCGCGGGTTACGCTTCGCAGCGGCAAGGTGCAATTTGCGGATCGTCAGACGTTCCAGAACCACGATTTCGACCAGTTCGCCGAGCTTCTGCATCGCTATCTTGACAGGACGGAATCAACGCCTGCGGTGGCCTGCTTCGGCGTCGCGGGAACTGTAATCAACAACGAGGTGCTTCAGGGGACATTCCCATGGACACTGAGTGCCCGGCAGATCGAACGCGAGTTTGCGCTCAAGAGCGTTAGGCTCCTGAATGACCTGGTGGCAACTGCCAAGGGCATGTTCGAGCTATCGGACGACAAATTCTACACGATCAAGCCCGGGCACACCGACAGAACCGGCAATATCGGTCTTCTCGCAGCGGGGTCGGGGCTGGGTCAGGCACTCATTGTCTTTGATGAGCAGCGCTATGTGGTCACGCCAAGCGAGGGGGGGCACTCCCTGTTCGCTCCGGCGGCGCCTATGGAAACCGAATTGCTGGAGTACCTTTCGGCAGAGCAACCGTATGTTGAGGTCGAGGATGTCGTCAGCACCCGCGGTCTGGAGTCGATCTATAAGTTTCTGACCTTCCGACGTGGCGAACAGCCTGCTGTGTGGTTTGACCGCTCACCTCAGCCGTACACTGCTGTCATTGAGCACGCTCTGGCCGGCAGTGATGAAGTCGCTGTTGCGGCGCTTGATATGTTCATTGACTGCTTTGCCTCCGAGGCGGCCAACCTCGCGCTCAAGGGCATCACCCTGGGCGGGTTGCATCTGGGCGGTTTGATCGCCCCGCAGATTGCCACTGCCCTGGACCAGGGACGCTTCGTGAGTCGGTTCGTGCGCCCCGGCCGTATGCGTTCGATTCTCAAGGAGATGCCGGTGGTGGTCATCATGGACCCCGGCACGGCCCTGCTCGGTGCTGCCTGTGAAGTCCTGGGACTGCGCAAATGACAGCCGCAGTGCTATACCTGCACGGTCGATATCCTGCCCGCTACCACAGCTTCTACCGCTCCTTAGCCAGGGGACGTTCGGTGATCGCCGTCGATGGCGGTTACAGCTTCGTGCGCAAGGCCGGCCTTGGTCCGGCGGTAATAATCGGAGACTTCGATTCCTTGAGACATCCGCCCCGGAACCTGCCGGCATCCGTCAAGGTCATCACTCATCCGGTGCACAAAGACCAGACCGACGCCGAGCTGGCCGTGCGCCTGTGCCTGGAGTCGGGTGTCAACGATCTCGTCATGGTATGTCCATCAAGCACCGAGATAGACCACTTTCTCGGGGCCGTCGGACTGCTGGAGATCATTGCACGCAGCCGGCGACCGATGCGCGCTCGCCTGATCAACCATGGCTACCTCTTCGAGGTGATGCGCGACCAGAGTGTGAGCATACTTCACCGCAAGGGGGAAGTCCTGTCGGTCTTCCCGGTGTCCCGCCGGATCACACTATCTACTTCCGGCACGCGGTACCGAGCCGACAGCGTGACCGTCAACCGCGGAGAATCACTTGCCCTGCGCAACCTGATCACCGCCAACCGGGCCAGGGTGGCCGTCAGGGGGACGGCCCTGCTGTATTACACGCACCCCGCGGAAAATCTTCACTGAGGCCAAAGCCGGCCCTTGACATGAAGACTGGAATATATATACTTGTTGCACTCAGGACTACGGTGGTTGAAGCTTCACGCCAAACCTGCCGATAGTCACATGTACACTGGGAGATCGTCCAATGGTAGGACATGCGGCTCTGGACCGTAGAATCGGGGTTCGAATCCCTGTCTCCCAGCTTCTCATTTGCGGGAACGGCTGGTAGCGTTCCGCTCACTCCCCTGAGTCGTTTCTCTTTGGGGCTAAGAGACTTAACCGGACTTGGTTAATCCTGTATGGCCGGGAACAAGATTCCACGCCGACCGTTTGTGTAGTAACGAAACATCCCGCAAGGGACAGCGAAAGGTATACCGTAATGACCATAGCCATCACCACGCCGACTGGCAATATCGGTCGCAAACTCGTTACCCTGTTGCTCGATGATGGGTCGCACGAGCTGGTTCTTCTTGCCCGCCACCCTGAAAAGCTTGCCGAAGAGCAAGGTCGCGGAGCCAGGGTGGTCGCGTGTGATCTTGCTGATCCAGCGCAGGTGGTCCGGGCTACAGAGGGTGTCGACTCCCTGTTTTGGGTCAACCCGCCCGATATGCGCGCCGAAGACTACACGGCCTACTACACCGGGCTTGCCCGTAATGCCACCGAAGCCGTTAGAGCTAATGGCATTCACAATGTGGTGCTCATATCTTCAGTTGGTGCCCATCTGGGGCAGGGGGTCGGTCCGGTCAATGCGCTCAGACAGGTTGAGGAGATCCTCAGTGAGGCAGCTGACAATCTGACCATCCTCCGTCCGACGTTCTTCATGGAGAACTTCCTTGTATCGGCTGCGGCAATCGCTGAACACAACCATGTGTTTCTGCCGGTGAAGGCGGAGACACGGCTCTCGATGGTGGCCACAGAGGATATCGCGCGGGCTGCCGCCAGTGCCCTGACACAACCGGCCGAGGGAATCCGCATCCGACCGATACACGGACCAAAGGACTATAGTTTCGGTGAGGCCGCCGAGATTATTGGAGAAGTTCTTGGCCAAGACGTCAAGCTCGTCACCATTACTCCCGACCAGGCCATCGAGGCGCTGACGACAATGGGAGCCACGCGACACGTTGCCGAGACGATGGTGGAGTTGTACCGTGCTCTCGACAGCGGCCATCTTAAGGACGATCATCCCCGCACAGAGCAAACCACGACCCCGACAACGTTCGAGGATTTCTGTGAGCGGATGCTGGTCCCAACCCTGAGATCGCGGCAGTAACGGACTGCATGTGACACTGCCGGATGTTGCGGTCGGCAATGGTTCGATGCGGCGCCGTTACCTGGGAAACCATGCCATCGAGTCGATATGGTTATCAGGGAAAGCACGCAGACCGACACCGCGACAGCAGGCTGCGGGACCCACAAACGAATGACCAGGCGCAAGGAAAGGGCATCTATGGCCGAGAAGCATGACACAGACCATGCCCGCGAGATTGAATTTGAGAACAGAGAATGGCTTGAATCTCTCGATTACGTCTACAAGAGTCAGGGGCCAGAGCGAGTCAGGGAGCTGCTGCGTCGTCTTCAGATACGCGCCCAGCAGCAGGGCATCGCCACCTCCTTCACCGCCAACACCCCGTACATCAACACCATTCCCGTTGAGCGGCAACCAGCTTTCCCCGGCAGTCGGGAGATAGAACGACGTATCAAGAGCATCGTCAGGTGGAACGCGATGGTGATGGTGGTGCGGGCCAACCAGGTGTCCGATGGCATCGGCGGCCACATCTCCACCTATGCTTCGGCCGCGACGCTGTATGAGGTTGGATTCAACCATTTCTTCCGTGCACGCAGCCAGAAACATCCCGGCGACCTTGTATACTTCCAGGGGCATGCTTCGCCGGGCATCTATGCCCGCGCCTACCTGGAGGGACGCCTCTCAGAGCAGCAACTGGTTAACTTCCGGCGTGAACTGCACCCGAAGGGGGGGCTGTCCTCTTATCCGCACCCGCGCCTGATGCCTGAATTCTGGGAATTCCCCACCGTCTCGATGGGTCTTTCACCGATCATGGCTATCTACCAGGCGCGGTTCAATCGCTACCTGCATGATCGCGGTATCAGGGACACGTCAGACCAGAAGGTGTGGGCCTTCCTTGGCGACGGAGAGACTGACGAGCCGGAAACACTCGGTGCCATCACCCTCGGCTCTCGCGAGAGGCTCGACAACCTCATCTTCGTCGTAAACTGCAATCTGCAGCGGCTCGATGGCCCGGTTCGTGGTAATGGCAAGATTATTCAGGAACTGGAGGCCGCGTTCCGGGGGGCCGGGTGGAACGTCATCAAGGTCATCTGGGGATCCGACTGGGACCCGTTGCTGGCCGCCGACAACGAATCAGTGCTGGTGCGTCGCATGGAGGAGGTTCCCGATGGCCAGTACCAGAAGTACACTGTCTCCGGCGGCGACTTCATCCGCAAGGACTTTTTCGGCGCTGATCCGCGCCTGCAGGAGCTGGTTAAGTCGTATTCCGATGAGCAACTCGCCAGGTTGCGGCGCGGCGGGCACGACCCGCACAAGGTCTATGCTGCCTACAAGGCGGCTGTCAACCACAAGGGTGCTCCTACCGTTATTCTGGCCAAGACGATCAAGGGTTACGGTCTTGGTGAGGCCGGCGAAGGACGCAACGTCACCCACCAGCAGAAGAAACTCAACGAAGAGGAACTCCGCGCCTTCCGCAGCCGTTTCGGCATCCCGCTGTCCGACAAAGAAGTAGAGAAGACACCATTCTACCGACCGGCCAAAGACAGCGAGGAGATGAAATACCTTAAGGAACGACGCCAGGAGCTTGGTGGCTATCTACCCCGACGTATGGTCA
The DNA here is from genome assembly GCA_964627305.1 of uncultured Ignavibacteriales bacterium. GTDB lineage: Bacteria > Zixibacteria > MSB-5A5 > GN15 > FEB-12 > WJKG01. The sequence continues at coordinate 278,262 of CAZVHP010000001.1, forward strand.
CAGTGCCACCGCTCAATCCCCCCAGAGAAGGCCTGTTCACCGAATTCGATGAGGGCAGTGGTGACCGTCAGGTAGCTACTACCATGTCCTTTGTCTATTTGCTTTCGAAGTTGCTGTCCGATGACGATCTGGGAAAACTGATCGTGCCGATTGTCCCCGATGAAGCTCGCACGTTCGGTATGGAATCGCTCTTCAGAAAGGTCGGAATCTACTCCCACGTGGGCCAAATCTACGAACCCGTCGACAAGAAGAGCCTGCTGTACTATCGCGAAGCACGTGATGGTCAGATTCTCGAAGAAGGAATCACCGAGGCCGGCTCCATGTCGTCATTCATCGCGGCCGGGAGTGCCTATGCCACCCACGCGCGCAACATTATCCCGTTTTTCATCTTCTATTCGATGTTTGGCTTCCAGCGCATCGGTGATCTGATCTGGGCCGCCGGTGATATGCAGGTGCGCGGCTTCCTCGTCGGCGGAACGGCCGGCAGAACCACCCTTGCCGGCGAAGGGCTGCAGCATCAGGATGGTCACAGTCACCAGTTCGCGTATGCCCTGCCAACCCTGCGCGCCTATGATCCCGCCTTTGCCTACGAGATCGCCGCAATCGTCAAGGACGGAATAAGACGGATGTATCACGACCAGGAAAACATCCTGTACTACATGACCGTCGAGAACGAGTTCTACCATCAACCACCGAGGCCCAAAGGTGCCGGAATCGAGGAGGGGATCATCAATGGTCTGTACAAGTTCTCCGCCTCCGGTGCAAAGAAGACAGACAAGAACAAGATAAACCTGCTCGGTAGTGGCGCTATTCTGAATGAGGCACTCAAGGCACAGAAGATACTACAGGACGATTACGCCATTCCGGCCGACGTCTTCAGCGCAACCAGCTACAAACAGCTCTATCACGATGCCATCGATGTCGATCGATACAACCGCCTCAACCCGGACAAGAAGCCGCGCGTGCCCTGGGTGTCGAAGGTCCTCGACGGTGAGGGGGACATCTTCGTTGCCGCTTCCGATTACCTGAAAAACCTTCCCAGCTCTGTCTGCCAGTGGATGCCCAGCAGGGCGGTTTGCCTGGGTACCGACGGATTCGGGCGCTCCGAATCCCGTGAGGCGCTTCGTGATTTCTTTGAGGTCGACGCTCGTTACATCGCCTGGGCGGCGCTGGTCGAGCTGTACCGGAAGGACCGCCTCAAACTGCAGACGCTGAAGTCCGCAGGCAAGAAGCTGGATATCAATCCCGCGAAAGCTAATCCGCTACACGATTAGGATGGATGAGAGTATATGTCGAAACAGGATATCACGGTTCCGGAAATCGGCGAGAAGATCACATCGGGAACAGTTGTGGGGGTAATGGTTAAACAGGGAGACCGGGTACGCGCTGAGGACCCGGTCATCGAGTTCGAGACCGACAAGGCGGTTGTCGAGATTCCCGCTCCTGCCGATGGCGTCATCACTGAGGTGCTGGTCAAAGAGGGTCAGGACATTGATGTCGGCGCCGTCATCGCCCGCATGGATACCCAGACCGATGCCCAGGCCGAACCGGAATCCGAAGCAGAATCCGACGCCGACGACGGAGACGAACCCGAACAGGATGCGGATGCTCAGAAGTCATCGGACGAGCAGACCGAACAGGAAGCTTCTGCGAAAACCGAGACGCCGGAACCAAGACCAGAGGAGAAGACCTCTGATAGTCAGGAAGCATCGAGGCGCATGCCCGAAAGGGAGTCTGTCCCCGGCACACAGGAGGGGGTCGCCACCGCTTCGTCGCTGGCGCCGGCCTCACCTACCGTGCGGCGTCTCGCTCGAGAACTGGGCGCCGACATCAACCAGATCGACGGTTCCGGGCCGGGGGGGCGCATCACTCCTGATGACGTCAAGTCGTTCGTCAAGCAGGTAGTATCCGGCAGGAGCCGCCCAACATCCGGCGCTGCGGTGCCCGAGTTGCCGGATTTCAGCCGGTGGGGCGACATCGAACGGGAGGATATGACCACTGTCCGCAGGATCACAGCCGAAGGCATGGCCAATGCCTGGACCACCGTCGCCCACGTGACCCAGTTCGACAAGGCCGACATCACTGCCCTTGAGCAGTTCCGCCGCCAATACAATCCTCTGGTCGAGAAGGAGGGTGGCAAACTGACCGTGACAGCCATTCTGCTCAAGGTCATTGCCTCCGCCCTACAGAGATTCCCCCGCTTCAATGCCACTGTCGATATGAACGCCGGGCAGATAGTCTACAAGTCGTATTGCCACGTGGGCATTGCAGTCGATACCGATCGCGGTCTTCTGGTGCCGGTAATACGCGATGTCGACAAGAAGGGGATCAAGCAGTTGTCGATTGAGCTGAAGGACGTCTCAGACAGGGCGCGGTCAAAAAAGGTCTCGCCCGAAGACCTGGAGGGTGGCACCTTCACCATCTCCAATCAGGGCGGGATCGGCGGGACTGACTTCACACCCATTGTTTACTGGCCCCAGGTCGCCATTCTCGGTGTCAGCCGTGCCGGCGTCGAACCGCGGTTTATCGACGGCGAATTCCAGCCGCGCACTATGCTCCCTCTGTCACTGTCGTATGATCACCGGGCCAACGATGGGGCTGACGCCGCCCGGTTCCTGCGGTGGGTGACTGAGGCATTGGAGAACCCATTCCTGCTGCACTTCGATTGACACAAGGCTGCAGGCGAGATCAAGAAGGATCAGAACAGCAAGGACGAAGATACATGGCGGAACACAAGAGCAAGACCCAGGTTGCAGTCATCGGCGGTGGCCCCGGCGGCTATGCTGCAGCCTTTATGGCGGCCGATCTCGGGCTGGACGTGACGCTTATCAACCCCGAAGCAAACCCGGGCGGTGTGTGCCTCTATCGCGGCTGTATACCCTCCAAGGCCCTGCTTCATGTGGCCAGGCTGCTGGGTGAGGCGCAGGAAGCCGAACACTGGGGAATCACCTTTGGCCAGCCGAAGATCGATCTCGACAGGCTGCGTGCGTGGAAGGAAGAGGTGGTAGAACAACTCACCTCCGGTCTTGGACAGCTCGCCAGACAGCGCAAGATCACCTATCTGAAAGCAACCGCTTCGTTCAAGGACAACGAGACCCTTCAGATCGACCATGTGGACGGTGGCAGAGATTCACTCACCTTTGAGAGTGCCATTGTTGCCACCGGCTCGCGTCCGAGCAGTATCCCCGCGCTTGATATCGGCTCCGAGCGCGTCATGGATTCGACTGCTGCGCTCAAGCTGAAGGAAGTCCCCAAATCACTGCTGGTGATCGGCGGCGGCTACATCGGTCTGGAGATGGCCACCGTCTACGCTCGGCTTGGCGCCAAAGTGACCATTGTGGAGATGACACCCGATCTGCTGCCCGGAGTGGATTCCGATCTGGTCTCCGTACTCGCGAAACAGCTGGAGCGCCAGACAGATCAGATCCTCCTTAATACCATTGTCAGAGAAATGAAGGAGCAGAAGAACGGTGTGAAGGTGACAATGGAGACCAAAGCTGGGGAGGATGCCACGCGCGTGTTCGATCGTGTGCTGGTCGCCGTCGGCCGTCGTCCCAACTCAAACGATATCGGGCTGGAAAACACCCGGATCGAGACCGATGATCGCGGCTTTGTCAGGGTTGACCGTCAGCGACGCACCGCAGAGGCTAATATCTATGCCATAGGCGATGTTGCCGGAGAACCGATGCTGGCTCACAAGGCCTCTCACGAGGGGCGTCTCGCCGCCGAGGTAATCGCAGGGAAGAAAGTGGTGTGGGAGCCTCAGGCTATCCCCGCTGTGGTCTTCACCGATCCGGAGATCGCTTGGTGCGGACTGACTGGCAACGATGCCAAGAACCGGGGAATCGATGTTGAAACCGCCCGCTTCCCCTGGATGGCTTCAGGACGAGCCAAGACACTCGGGCGAACCGACGGCGTCACCAAGCTGCTGGTCGATCCCCGGACCAAACGCATTCTCGGTATGGGCGTCGCCGGACCCGGCGCCGGAGAGCTCATCGCCGAGGGCGTTCTGGCTGTCGAGATGGGAGCTGTGGCCTCTGACCTGGGGTTGTCAATCCATCCTCATCCCACTCTCTCAGAGACGGTGATGGAGGCGGCCGATTTGATCTACGGCCACGCCACCCACTATCATCGACCGAAACGAAGATGAGCGCCGGTCAGGCCGTGATCCGGTTGTGGCTCGCCGGACCTGATCACCCCTTCTTCTGTATCTTGCCCCACGTGTCCCGAAGGCCGACTGAGCGGTTGAACACCAGTCGCGTCGCACGAGAGTCCTTTTCATCGAGGCTGAAATACCCGTGCCGGAGAAACTGCAGCAGATCCTCATGAGTGGCCTGTGCCAGACTTGGCTCCACCTTGCAACCGGTCAGGACTGTCAGAGAATCAGGGTTGATATTGGCAGCGAAATCCTCTCCCTCCGGAGCATCAGCGGGGTCGGCCTTCGTGAACAGATGATCGTACAGTCGCACCTCCGCCTCAACCGCATGTGACGCCGACACCCAGTGCAGGGTGCCCTTGACACGGCGATTGTCCGGGGTGGTCCCTCCGCGACTTTCAGGATCATACGTGCAGATCAACTCGGTGATGTTGCCCGCTTCGTCTTTTACAACCTCTTTGCAAGTGATGAAGTAGGCGTGCTTGAGCCGCACTTCGCGTCCCGGCGCCAGGCGGAAGAACTTGCCGGGAGGGTTTTCCATGAAGTCATCGCGCTCGATGTACACCTCGCGAGAAAACGGAACCAGCCGCGTGCCGTCGGTGTCATTCTCCGGGTTGTTGATTGCCTCGAAGTGCTCCACCTTGTCCTGCGGGTAGTTCTCGATCGTCACCTTGAGCGGATCGAGCACGGCCATCACACGACGGGCACGAAGGTTCAGATCCTCACGCAGGCAGTGCTCCAGCAGGGCGATATCGACCACGCTGTCGCGGCGTTTGGCGACACCGATGCGGTCGGCGAAGTCCCTAATGGCCTTGGGGGTGTAGCCGCGCCGACGCAAGCCTGATATCGTGGGCATCCGGGGGTCATCCCAGCCGGAGACCAGGTGCTCGCGAACCAGCTTGAGCAGCTTGCGCTTGCTCATAATGGTGTGCGACAACTCCAGGCGGGCAAACTCGATCTGCTGCGGATGGTGCACCCCCAACTGCTCCAGAAACCAGTCATACAATGGGCGGTGATCTTCGAACTCAAGCGTACAGACCGAGTGCGTGATCCCCTCAATCGAATCGCTCTGCCCATGAGCCCAGTCGTACGTCGGGTAGATGCACCACTTGTCGCCGATCCGATTGTGCCGCGCGGGTAATATGCGGTACATCACCGGATCGCGCATATTGATGTTCGGCGCCGCCATGTCTATCCTGGCTCGCAATACCCGGGCTCCATCCGGAAACTCACCCTGGCGCATCCGTTCGAACAGGTCCAGATTCTCCACCACCGACCGCTCACGATACGGGCTGTTCTTGCCCGGCTCGGTCAAAGTGCCGCGGAACTCGCGTATCTCATCCGCAGTAAGATCGTCGACATACGCCTTGCCGTCTTTGATCAGCCGAACAGCCCACTCATACAACTGGTCGAAATAATCCGAGGCGTAGTACTCCCGATCTTCCCAGTCAAAACCAAGCCAGCGGATATCGCGCTTGATCGATTCGACGTACTCCTCCTCCTCCCTGGTCGGATTGGTGTCATCGAAACGAAGATTGCACTTGCCGCCATAGTCTCTGGCCAGCCCGAAATTGAGACAGATCGACTTGGCATGACCAATGTGCAGATAGCCATTCGGTTCCGGCGGGAAGCGGGTGTGCACACGGCTGTCATTCTTGCCGGTTTCGAGGTCACGATCAATGATGTCGCGGATGAAATTCGATGGAGACTTCACTTCAGAGTCGGTCATGATTGAGTAGTCCTCACACAAGGTCAGTGGCAAAGTATCGGGTACGCCCGGTTTCTGCGACTAAACTCTGTATCGGTTGCTCGTTGCGCCGGGCTGAAGGTCGTAATGTACACAAAGCCCCCTCCGGATCAACTAATTATCTTGGCCGCCCAACTCCATCCGTACATTTGACAGAGGGCCGACAAATCGGTACCTTCGTGTTTTCGGCCTCGGCCAAGCACCGGGCAGAATGGTCCATCAACAGGAAAGACTATGAACCGCAAGGACTTCTTTGAAACACTCCTTGGCCTGATCGACCGCTTTGTGTCCGAGAGCGAGCGTGGTTCCACAAGGGTTTCAGACTACCGTGATCCCGGGACACTCACAGAACTGCTGCGACTTGATCTGCCCACCGTCGGCCGGGGCGAGAGCGAAGTCCTGGCGGCCGCAGATACCTACCTTAATCACTGCGTGCGGACGGCGCATCCGCAGTTTCTCAATCCGCTGTGGGGCGGCTTCTCACTGCCGGGAGTCGCGGGTGAGCTTCTCAGTGCTGCCAGCAACACGTCCATGTATACCTATGAGGTCGCACCGGTCGCAACCCTGATGGAGCAGAAGGTTGTGAGCACCCTGCTGAACATGGCCGGTTTCGGCGACGGTGATGGCATCTTCCTGACCGGTGGCAGTAACGCCAACCTCGTCGCCATGCTGGTCGCTCGCCATCATGCATTCCCCGCTGTTCGTACACACGGCTGGAGTCAGTCAGCCGGCCAGTCTCCAGTTGCCCTCGTGTCGGATCAGGCGCATTATTCGCTTGGTAAGGCAGCCAACGTGCTCGGATTGGGGACCGCCAACGTTATCGAGGTGGCCAGCGATGAGTGCGGCTGTATGCGCCCGGACTCGCTTGATCAGGCCATCCGACAGGCAAAACTCGAAGGCCAGACACCGTTCATAGTCACGGCTACCTCCGGCACTACGGTCCTGGGCGCATTTGACCCCATTGAGCCGATTGCGGAAATCTGCAGAAAACACGGCATCTGGCTGCACGTCGATGCCGCTATGGGCGGCCCGCTCCTGTTCAGTGCCCGCCACCGCCACCTGTTGAGAGGACTGAACCGGGCCGACTCTGTCGCATGGGATTTCCACAAACTGCTGGGCCTGCCGCTGACCTGCTCTGTTATCCTGCTCAACCAACCTCATCGTCTGCAGCCCGCAGTAGGCTCAAGCGACACCGAGTACCTCTTTCATGGCGGTCGGGACAGTCGGTTCGACCTCGGCGAAAAGTCGCTCCAGTGCGGCCGACGGGTCGATATCCTCAAGCTCTGGCTGGCCTGGCAGTATCACGGGACCGATGGCTGGCAGCGCCACATTGATCATCTCATCGACCTTGCTGCCTATGCTGAATCTCGGGTCAACGAATCAGACCTCCTCGCTTTGGCAGCCCCCCGGCAATCGGTGTCCGTCTGCTTTCAGGTCAAACCTCCCACGGGAACGAGTGTCAACGATTTCACTGTGGCCGTCCGTGAAAGACTCCATCGGACCGGTCGTGTTCTCGTGAACTATGCTCGTCTCAAAGATAGTCGTACCGTTATTCGGCTGGTCGTGGCCAACGGTGCTGCCACGACCGCAGATATCGACAGATTTTTCGACCAGCTCAGCACGACGGTGGCCGAATTGTCAACACACTGAGCACTCTGCCGTACTCACAAGAGATTCCGGCGCCATCAGAAACTTGATGGCCGGTGCCGATGTTACGGGAGGTTAGTTGCGAATGAAACAATTGCAAGTGTAACTATTTGGACAACAGAAGAACCAAAGAGACTGAGCCTCAACTCGACCCGCGAGACTTCCTTCCTCGGTTGATTGGCATGACTGCGGTCGCCTGGCAGCGCCGCCTCAACGATGTTTTTGCCGAGGCAGGTGTCAACATAGTGCTGGAGCAATGGATCATCCTCGTGAACCTCTTCTACCACAATGACGTCGTTCAGGGCAGTCTGGCGAATATGCTCATGCGGGACAAGAGCTTCATGACGCGGATCGTCGATGACCTCGAGGGCAGAGAACTCGTGCAAAGACGACGTGACCCTGCGGACCGTCGTCGCTGGCGAATTCACCTGACCGACAGAGGCCGTCGGTTTGTCAAGCCGGTATTGGACATCGTGATCCGGACGAGCCACTTGGCCCAGTCCGGGCTTGCCAATGAGAAGCTGGATTGCACGCGGGAGGTGCTGCGGCATATGTTCAGGAACCTCACCGGCTATTCTGTGGAAAGCTGCTGGGGGAAGGTTGAGGAAGATCAGAATCCCGATTGAAGAACCAGCCGGCGGAACATATCCGGGCCAATGGATATTGATGGATATTGTAGATTTGACTAATCGACTATTGCTGAGTGATGGCCTCCCTGGAATGGGGCTGCCTGAGCTGGTACAATACGCAAGCAATGACTGCGAGGTAATACATGGCAGACGGTCCGACAACATCGACATCCCCGACCCCACAACCGAGCTCCGCGTCGTCTCCGCCAGGGGGTGGCGACCCCGGAGCGGGGGAGAGTGGTATGCGTAAGTACCTGAAATTCATCATCCCTGTTGCAATTTTGGTTATCGGCTTCGTGGTGATGAATCTTCTGCTGGGTATGCGCGAGCAGCCCCAGCGTCGTACGCCGCAGCCGCGCCCGCGTATTGTTGCAACCGAGGTCGTGCGGTTAGTTCCTGTGCCGTCGCAGATCATCGCCTACGGCCGCGTACAAAGCGCCGAACCGGTGGATCTGTACAGCGAGGTGGCCGGAACGCTGATGCCCGGAGATGTCCCCTTCAAACCGGCCCAGACCTTCTCGAGAGGTGATCTGCTGGTTCGGATAGACGATCGACAGGCACGACTCGATCTCAACTCATCGAAAGCCAGCCTGCTGACTGCCTTGGCGCAGGTACTTCCTGAAATTCGGGTCGATTTTCCCGATGAGTATCAACTCTGGCAGGACTACTTCGACAGCATCGAGTTTGACCAACCCCTGCCGCCGCTGCCGGAGACGGAGAACCAGCGGATCAAGCTGTTCCTTTCACGCTTCAATGTGTACCAGCTCTACTTCCGCATTCGCGATCAGGAGATCAGGCTGGAAAAACACGCCTTCAGGGCGCCCTTCGACGGCTCCATTGTCTCAGCTGACCTGCGAATCGGTTCGATCGCACGCAGCGGCACGAAACTCGGCGAGCTTATCAGCCTTGAGGACCTTGAGGTCGAAGTCCCGGTTCCCGCTCGCGATATCCAGTGGATAGATTTCACCAAACCGGTGCGTCTGGTATCCGATGAAATCTCCGGAGAATGGAGTGGCGGGATCGCCAGAGTCGGTTCCGACATTGACACCCGCACCCAGGCGGTCAGCATATTCATCGAGATCGATCCCGGCACGCAGGGTGCGCCGCTCAATGGCGTCTTCATGCAGGCGCAGATACCGGGTATTATCATCGACCGGGCGCTGTCCATACCGCGACGGGCTCTGTACGATCAGCAGTATGTCTACCTCATAAGAAACGGGCAACTCGAAAGGCAACAGGTAAGCATTGCCCGTCTGGAGACAGAGGACGCCATCATCAACGGTGGGCTGAATGACGGCGATACTCTCGTGACCGACGTTCTGCAGGGAGTTGCCCCGGGCATGCCTGCCCAATCTCGCGGGACCGTAACCGGTGTGGAGACCAACTGATGCGTAGGGTCACAGCATTCATGATCCGTTACCCCGTCTGGGTAACAGTGCTTCTGTTCGGGATCGTCGCCTTTGGCCTGATCAGCCTGTCACAGCTCAGATACTCCTTCTTTCCTGAGATCGAGCCTGACATCATTCAGGTGCAGGTTGTCTACCCCGGTGCTTCTCCCGAGGAGGTCGCCGAGGGTGTGGTGCTCAAGATCGAGGAGAATATCGATGGGCTGGAGGGAGTTGAGCGCATCACGTCGGTCTCTCGCGAGAACATGGGCACTGTCACGGTCGAAGTACTCAAGGGGGCCGATATTGAGTTGGTGCTCGCCGATGTCAAGAACGCCGTCGACCGTATCAATTCATTCCCCGTCGATGCCGAGAAGCCCGTGATTTTCAAGCAGCTGTTTCGCACGCGGTCGCTGTCTATTGTCCTGTTCGGCAAGGCTGACTTGTACAACCTGAAACACATCGCCGAGGCCTTCCGCGACGACCTTCTGGCCGATCCCGGAATCTCACAGGTGAGCATCGAGGGCCTGCCGGCGCTGGAGATCTCAATCGAGGTCTCCGAGGAACGCCTCCGCCGCTACCAACTGACTTTTGCCGAGGTTGCCCGCGCCGTAGCTGCAGCCAATGTCAATATCTCCGGCGGTAAGTTTGAAACCGTCGATGAAGAAATCCTCATCCGCTCCTGGGGACGCGACTATAACGCCCAGGGATTTCTTGATATCCCCGTCAGGGGAAACGCTGACGGTACCGTCGTTCTGCTGAAGGATGTTGCCGACATTCACGAGAAGTGGGAAGACAATCCGAGTAAGAGGTATTACAACGGTCAGCCCGCTGTCATACTCAATGTCGACCAAACCGGCAACGAGGACATCCTGGCCATCGCCGAGAAAGCCAAGGCTGTCCTTGCTGAGTTCAACGATTCCCACCAGTCGGTACAGGGAGTGGTGCTTGATGACCGAACGGTCCCGCTGACACAAAGGCTTGAGCTGCTGATCAAGAACGGACTGATCGGCCTGCTGCTGATCATCATTGCACTTGGGCTCTTCCTCAATCTGCGATTGTCATTCTGGGTGGCGATCAGCATTCCCTTCTCATTCGCGGGTATGTTCATCATCGCCAATTTCGCCGGAATCACAGTCAACGTCATTTCGCTGTTCGGTATGATCATCGTGGTCGGTATTCTCGTCGATGACGCCATTGTTGTGGCCGAGAACATCTACGCCCAATATGAGAAGGGCAAACCCGCCTTCAGGGCGGCCATCGACGGCACCATGGAGGTTATCGCGCCCGTAACAACCTCTGTCTTGACGACAGCTATAGCCTTCATGCCGTTCTTTTTCCTTGATGCCATGCTCGGGAAGTTCATCTGGCACATGGCGCTGGTGGTGATCGCCTCGCTGATCTTCTCGCTGATAGAGGCCTTCTTCATCCTGCCGTCTCATCTGGCACATTCGCGCGGGTTACGTTCGCATACCGATGACTCCGGGATCCGAAGGCGGCTTGATGGCCTGTTCCGATATCTTGCGGACAACATATACGGCCCCTCCCTGAGATTTGCCCTGCGCCACAAGTGGATTACGGTAGTCACTCCGGTGGCCCTCGTGATGCTCACTGTCGGTTTGATCGGCGGTGGGCTGATTGGCGTGACTTTCTTCCCCTTCATTGACGGGGATACTGTTCCCATCAACGTCTCACTGACTTCCGGTCGTCAGGAAGCCGACACTGATTCGTTGCTCGCCCGCATAGAAACGGCCGTCTGGGAGGTGGGCGAGCAACTTAAGACTGAACGGCCGGATGGCCGTGATGTTGTCCTCGGTGTGCAACGCGACATCGGAAGCAATGACTTTGGTGAATCCGGCAGCCACACCGGTCGATTGACTGTCCAACTGCTCGATGGCGAGATCAGGGATATGGAGTCCGTCGTCATTGCCAACCGTATCCGCGAGGCCGTGGGGCCGCTTCCCGAGGCCAACAATATCACCTTCGGCGAAGTCTCCCGCTTTGGCAAACCGGTGTCAATCAGCCTTCTTTCGAATAATCGTGAGCAACTGGAACAAGCCCGGGATATGCTTCTGACGGAGCTTGAGAATTTCAGCAGTCTCAAAGACGTTACGACCACTGATCAGGAGGGGCGACGCGAGTTGGACATCAGGCTCAAACCGCGTGCCCACGCCCTCGGATTGACCCTTCAGGATGTGGTCGGTCAGGTACGCCAGGGGTTCTTCGGTCAGGAGATCCAGCGCATTCAGCGCGGTCGCGACGAGATCAGGGTGTGGGTGCGCTACCCGGATTCTGATCGCGCCGCCCTCGGGTTTCTCGACCGTATGCGAGTTCGCACCCCCTCAGGTGGCGAGTATCCTTTCAGCGAGTTGGCTACCTATACTATTGACCGCGGCGTGACCAAGATAAGTCATCTCGATCGTCAGCGCGAAGTCAAGGTCGAAGCCGCCCAGGCCAATATCACTGATGATCTTCCCCCCATTCTCAACGAGATCGAGTTTGCGGTCCTGCCTCCCATTCTGGCCCAGAATCCTTCGGTGCGCTACTCGTTCGAGGGACAATCCCGGTCTCAGGCGAAGATCGCTGCTTCTATGCGTAAGGCCTTTCCGATCGCGCTGATTGGTATGTTCATCCTCGTGGTTCTCGTCTTCCGCTCCTATGCTCAGGCGTTCATGATTTTCGGCCTGATTCCGATAGGAGTCCTCGGCGCCATCTGGGGACACGGAATACAGGGATTGCAATTGAACATGCTCTCGCTCTTTGGAATCATTGCATTGTCAGGGATCATAATCAACAGCAGCATTGTCTTCATCCATCAGATCAACCACAACCTGCGCGACCGCATGCCCGTCGCCGAGGCCGTCTACGCTGCCGGTTTAGCGCGTCTGCGACCGATAATGCTGACGACGTTGACAACCGCCCTCGGCCTCGCGCCGCTCATCCTGGAGACCAGCCGTCAGGCCCAGTTCCTGATCCCAATGGCGGTCTCAGTGGCCTATGGCCTCATATTCGGCACATTCATTCTTCTGGTCATTCTGCCGGCGAGCTTCCTGGTCTTCAATGCCATCCGAGTCAGGGTCAGCGAGCTGTTTACCGGCAAGCGGGTTTCATCAGAGGAGGTCGAACCCGCCGTACAGGAGCTTCAAACCATGGCGACGGATTAAGGAGGTGACCAAAGTGATTCGACATGCAGTGTTTCTGGTCATGATTCTCGTCGTTGGCAGCTACGCCGACGCGACGTCCGCGCAGCTCCTGACCGTCGAGGAGGCTATCCGCGTCGGTTTGAAGAACAACTATGCCATACAGATTGCCCGGAACGCTGCTGAGAGCGCCGGCAAGCAGCGGGCACTCGGAAGGGCCGAGTTCATGCCGACAGTGGATGCCAACGCCGGCTACAATCTGAGCAGCGAGGACGTGGAAACGAACAGCCCGTTCTCTTTCGGCAACTCTGACGCCGAGAACTGGTCAGCCTCGGCGGCGCTCAACTGGACTGTCTTCGATGGCTTCCGCATGTTCGCCGAAAGGAGCCGCTTCGAAAACCTGGCTCGGCTTGGCGAGACTCAGGCGCGGCAAACCATTGAGAACGCCGTTGTCGCCATCATGCGCGCTTACTTCAATGTCGTGCAGCAGGAGCAGTTGCTGCATGTATTCAGGCAGTCGCGCGACATTTCGAAGACGCGTCTGGAAAAGGAAGAGCTTCGCAGCGAACTTGGCGGGGCATCATCCACCGATCTGCTCAACGCCCGCGTGGCCTTCAATGCGGATCAGGCCGCGTTCCTGACGCAGCAACTCCAGGTAACCATTGCCCGCGAGAATCTCAATACACTGCTGGGACGGGAGCCCGGTGTCGATTTCGAAGTTACGCCAGAGTTCGAGGTGCCGGCACTCGAACGCGATGTAGATCAGATTCTCCGACAGGCCGAGTATCGCAACACTGCCCTCGCAGCAGCCGCCCATCAGAAAGCCATCGCCGAGAAACAGGTAACGACCGCAAGCTCCCGGTTTCTGCCGAAGGTGTCACTGAATGCCTCGGCCAGCTATACGGATCGTACCGTCGCGTCCGACCGGGAAGACTTCACGAATGATATCACTACTCAGACCACGACCTACGGAGTGGGGCTGCAGTTGTCCTTGAATGTTTTCAACGGCTTCCGCGATGGTGTTGCCGTTCAGCAGGCACGGATCGAAGCTAACAATCGCACCCTGGCCCTGCGCGATGCCCACAACCAGCTCGCCGGACAGGTGAGCCAGGCGATCAAGACCTTCCGACAGCGGTTGGAGCTGGTCGAACTCGAGACACAGAACGTCGAAGCCGCTCAACGCAACCTTGAACTCATGCAGGATCGGTACCGCCTCGGATCTGCTACCTCGCTTGAGTTTCGTGATGCTCAGGTTAGCCTGAACCGTGCCCTCAACGCGCTGATTGTCGCCCGCTATCAGGCGCGGATCAGCCGCCTTGAGCTGGACCGACTGACCGGCGATATTCGGATCGAACACTGATGCCATCCGCATGAATCCGTCTTGGCGTCACCGCAGGTGTGTCCGCAGGACTGAGTTCACACGGATGTGGGCTGCATACAATAGGGAGAGGTGGGCACCGGCGAGACGAGAGGCTGCTTACATCTTGAGCTGTTTACGGGCGAGTTCGCCATACAACGCAGATCGCTCCAGCAATTGCTCATGCGTGCCCTGATCGACAATCGTCCCCCTGTCCATTACGATGATCCTGTCAGCGTCGCGAACCGTAGCCAGCCGGTGGGCAATGATGATCGATGTCTTTCCCTTAAGTGCCTTGTCGAGCGCCTGCTGAATCAATTCTTCGCTGCGCGTGTCCAGCGATGATGTGGCCTCGTCCAGCAGCATGATGGGCGGATCCTTCAGTATGGCCCGCGCCAGGCACACTCGCTGACGTTCCCCACCAGAGAGAGTCACCCCGCGCTCGCCAACTTCGGTCTGGTATCCATCGGGCAAAGATGCAATGAAATCATGGATGTTCGCGATTCTGGCAGCTCGAATGATCCGGTCCAGGTCGGCATCAGGATCGCCATAGGCGATGTTCTCCCGCAGCGATGCCTTGAACAGCAGCGGCTCCTGATCGACCAGCCCAATCTTAGATCGCAGATCTTTCACCAGCACTCGTCTGACATCAACGCCGTCTATAAGAATGCAACCCCGGTGAGGATCAAAGAAACGCAGGATCAGGTTGATGACCGTTGTCTTGCCGGCCCCGGATGGTCCGACAATGGCAACCCGTTCGCCCGGCGCGATTGACAGCGACACATCCCTAAGCCTGAAGCCGTTGTCGTCATACGCAAACGACACTCCTTCAAACACGATATGGCCGCGCACATGTTTGAGGTGCATCGGGTTCTCATCCTCGGCCACCGCCGGCCCAATGTCAAGATACTCAAAAATGCGATGTACCGAGGCCATCGCAATTTCTACGTCGACATTGATCTGCGCCAGATCCTGGATCGGCGAATAGAGATAGCCGACGAGAATGTAGAACGCCAGCAGAGTCCCCAGCAGCACGGTATCGCCGGCCACCAGATAGGCGCCCCAGGCCAGTACTGCAATCGGTGCCAGCATCGTCACGAACTGCACCAGGTTGATTGCCAGCGACGTGAAGACACTGTTTCTAATGTACAGTCCGGTCAGGGATTTCAGGACACCGTCGGTAGTCTCTTTCTCGCGACGCTCCTGTGCAAACGCCCGGATCGTCCGAATGGCCGAGAACGACTGCTGGTAGCGCCCGGACAACCGTGCGATCGTCTCCTGCAGCGCCCGGCTTATCCGATGCAGCGACAGCCCGAAGCGATTGGAGAGGAAGATCGTAATCGGCACCGGGATGAGTACTATCAACGTCCACTTCCAATTCCACACGAGAAGAACCGTAAGGACACCCGCAACCAGCAGGACGTTCATGACAAACATCAACAGCGTCGATGACAGCAGTTGCTGAACGCGCTGCACGTCCGAGAGCAGCCGTGACATTATTTCCCCGACCTGATTCCTTTGAAAGAAGCGCAGCGGCACATTGGTAAGATGATCGAACAACTCGCTGCGCATATCCGCGATGATACTCGCCCCTACCCGACCGGCCAGGTAGTCGCGCACCACGGAGAGCCCCAGATTAGCGAGATAGATTCCGGCCAGAAAAGCGCCGTAGTAAACCACCGGCGTGGCATTCGGGTTGCCCCCTGATTCTCGCTGCTCGGCCAGATCGGGAATGAGATCATCGATCAGGTACTTCAGGGCCAGCGGCATGGCAATCGTGACGACCGTCAAAGCGATCATCGTGGCGAACAGCAACAATTCCAGTTTCCAGTAGGGCCTGAGATAGTACCAGAGCCGCCTACGCGTTTTGGCGTCGGGTATCATCCAGCCACTCCCGGAAGTAGTTGCGGGCCGCAAATGCTCTTGCCTCCGGCGCCAGGGCCGTCCGCATTCGTTCCAGCCGCTCGTTCATCATGCTTTCCCACAGACGAACACCATCCCCGCTGAGGTCCCGCGAGGGGACCACCTGCATGCTTGCTTCGTACTGGTCGGCTGCATCTTTCCACCAGTCACCAGAGTTGAACTCCGCACCGAACTGTGACTGATACCACTCTCGCTGGTCGTCCACGGCGCATCCCGGAAAGTGCATGTAGCCATGAGGCGCCCATATCAGATACGAGGGCGACTCCTCCAGCTCTCGATCCATGAACGCAAAGGTCTCATCCAGCGTCTGCCGCGTTTCACCCGGATGATTGAATATCACATTGGCTCGATGCATTATGCGATGCCTGGTTAGAAGACGGCTGACATGCCGAAACTGCTGCAGATAGCGCTCCGGGTGACGAGTCTTGTTCATGAGTCGGAGCATATCCAGAGAGCCGCTCTCCAGCCCAAACTGAACCTCCACCTTCAGGTCCGCAAGCATGGCGATATCTCTCTCATCAAGATACTCCGGGCGCGTTTCGAAGACAATCCAATAGTCATCTCCGCGCTCGCATAGCTTGCGAAGGAACTCCCTGCGCCACGACGGTCTCATGCCAAAGCAGGCATCGGCGATTGCGATTGAGTGAGGCGTCAAGAAGTCGTACAGGCGTTCCATTTCATCGAGGGCGGCAGCGACCGTGTACGACCGCCAGCGTCGGTCCTTGGTCGGCTCCATGCAGAACGAGCAGGCAAACGGGCATCCCCGCGAGAGATACAGGCACGGCCCCTTGATGCCCTCCGGTACATGTTCCCGAACGAAATCGGCCAACAGGTCCCACCGATAGGGAACGAAATGCTCTTCGCCGACTGCCGCTCCCCGGATCACCCGCGTTGCATTCGGTCGCCCCTCCCGGGCGTGTCGCTCGGCCACGTGTTCCAGCGCCAGCTCACCCTCGCCGCAGACCACAAAATCAAACAGCCCGCTGCCGTTGTCAAATTCGTTTGGCCGGGCTGTGACGTGGTATCCGCCGACGACTATGAGTTTCTCAGGGAACAGATCCCGACAAATCCGAGCCACAGACAGCGTCGCACGATACGACAGCGATGTCCAGCAGGAAATCGCCAGAATATCAAACTCGTGCGATAGAAGAAAGCGCCGAACGTGTCGCTCATAGCGGCGGATTTGCGTGGGGCTGTTGGGGCGTCCGATCTGCTGCTCGAAATCGGCATATGACACCCCGAAGCGCCGGCTCAGGTACGATGCCAGCCAGACCAGCGACGTCTTGAGTTCCGCCCGCTCCATCCACGGTGGGTAGAAAAAGCAGGACGGATGAAGTAAGAGAATGTGCGGCGTCTTACCGCTGGTCATCAGGTACGACCACCCGTTCGTGCTCGGCCCTGAACGGTGCCAGAAGTTCGGCCATCTGTTCAGTGATGGTCGGCTCGATCCCGCGCTTCCGTTCAATCTGGTAAATGCAGTACGGGTTGTTAGCCCGTTCGCCCGAAGCTGACACCGAGGTCGTCATACAGCCACCCCTGCACAGCGGCAGGAACTGACAATCGCGGCACTCACCAGAGGCTGTGTCGCGCGTGAACTTACGATTGTACAGGAACCTGGTCGGGTCGTTCCATATCCTGGTGAACGATGATTCCCGAATATTGCCCTCGACGAACTCCGGTTGCTGCGACAGACAACCCTTCACATCCCCGTTTGAGCAGATCCCGGCCACGCGCGTGCCGGCATAGCATCCCAAGTACGGCACATCATCCAGCAGCTTGCTGCCCTTGCAGCCGTAATAGCCGATATTCTCGCCGACATCGATCGGGACCCGTCCGTCTCTCTTGAGTTCCATGATCTTGTCGATCATCCGTTCGAACAACTCAAGATCCATCACCATGTCCTTCTGCATCCGCCCGGTGACAGTCGTCATCTGGATCCGCCATTCGCTGGCGCCGACATCAACAAGGTCCTTGTAGATGTGATCGAGGTCGTCAATGTTGACCCGTGAAACCTGCGTGACAGCCTCGAACCGCTGCCCGGCTGCGCGCAAGTGCCGCATCGCATTGAGTGCTCGCTCGTAGCTTGACTTGTGCTGACGGATATAGTTGTGCACATCGCGGCTGCCGTCGAAACTGACCCCGATATTGCCGAAGCCAATGTCCACGAACTGCCGGGCGATGTCCTCAGTCACCATGTAGCCGTTCGTGATCAGAAAAGTGCCTATCCCGCGCTCTTTGCTGCGACGCGCCAGCACCGGCCAGTCCTTCCGCATCAGCGGTTCCCCGCCGGACAGTGTTAACCCCCGGCAGCCAAGATCCGCCAACTCATCGATCAGTGCCAGCGACTCCTCTGTCGTCAGTTCATCACTGCGCGGAACACCGGCAGAAGTCCCGCAATGGATACAACGCATATTGCAGGCATAGGTGATCTCCCATACGACTTGTTCTGGGAAGAACTTGAACTCACTCATCTGTTACTCCTTTCCGGCGGTTCGCACTTCGGAGGCCTGTTGCGCCTGTTGACGACGCTGCATCTCCTGCTGTCGCGAAACCGCGATAATTTCCAGCATCGGCTGCAGGTTGTGCTTCCAACCCTCGCACATCTGCTCATCGGACAGCCCTCGGTCCACCCGACGGGCCGGACAGCCCCCCATGCAGACAGGAAGGACACTGCACTCAAGGCATCGACTGTCTTCAAAGGGGGTATATTCAAAAAGCCGCGTGAAATTCGGATGCAGCAAGTTGATTTCATCCATAATCGTTCCCGAGGCTTTGCTCTGATCACCGACATCATTCCAGCAGCGGTAAAGCCACCCCTCGGGATCGACAAGAAACGCGTTGACCGTCTGCGTCATGCAGAACGTCGAAATCGGCGAGGGGAGTTTCTGGATCACGAAACCCCGCTGGAGCAGTTCATGGTAGTACTGCACCTCAATCTGGGAGAAATCCGCCACCTCATAGCAGGCCTCAGCGATATTCGAGCAGACCTGTGACGCCGCCTCTACCATGCCGAAATACACCCCCACTTTGTCCCGCAGCCCCGCTTCCACAAGCTCGTCGAGCAACTCGCTGATGTCATCGACGGTAAACGACTTGTCGACATTTACACGAACCCCGATCTGCATCTTCCGTTCAACGGCCGCCTGTACGTTGACGATAATGCGATCAAAGCTGTCACCGCCGTTTCGCAACGGACGCTTCGTATTGTGAAGCCGCGCCGGGCCGTCCAGAGTCACCTGCGCGCTGAAGACTCGAAGCCCCATCAGTCTGTCCACTGTCTCCGGGGTCAGCAGGTAACCGTTGGTGACAATCGATGAGCTGTAGTCAAATTTGTACTCCTGTCCAAGATCGAGAAAAGACTCCGTGAGATCCTCGATCACGTCCAGAGCCAGCAGCGGCTCCCCGCCGTACCAGCCAACATCGAGCGCTCCGATTTGTCTTGCCTGCTTTTCAACAAACTCTATGACGGCCTCGATGACTTTCGGAGACATCTTCGTGGCAGTGTGTTTCTCAAAACAATAGGTACAGGCCATGTTGCAGGCCATTGTCGGTGCTATGACCAGGCCCAGCCCCGTGCGATTGAATCGGCTGAGGTTATGAGCCAGTTTGAGCCTGGTGATCTCGTCCACATCACCAGTGTGCACGAAACACCCATACTCGAGCTGCTTCAGTAATTCGCTTTCCGATTCGGTCAGCTCAGGTGAAGGATTCCGCTCGAGCTTGGCTGCCAACTGCTGATACACCTCCAGGTTCTCCTGTGTCATCAGCGCCACCGCGCCGGATAGGGCATTGTAGGCGAGGACATAACCATCCTGCCACGGGTGGAAATGGTTGTATCGAGATATCTTAGGCATGATAAGTATCCATGGTGCGAACTTCGAGACGAGGGTTACCAGTGTCTTTGCGCCGGCTCTCCGTCTGTTACGTGGTCCTTGCTATCTCCTGCCGGCCGATCAGCATCTCTCAGGGAAGTCGTTGTGACACGACAACCGAAGAACTGGCTCGCGCCGTGCGAGGGCCACGGCGCGAACCATAGTCTCTGCAATCGCTTAGATCTCGACCGGATCAATACCGTACAACGGCTTAATCCCGCAGTAGGTCGAGCACTTCAGTCTGCAGTCGCCGGTAACCGACTGACGCAGCGTGTTCTGCGGATCGATCAAATAGATCATTCAATTCACCTCCCTTCGATCATTCCGCGGTTCACTCCTGTGCCTTACCCGTCCGTATTTCCATTCTGGCGGCAAGGCTCACCTCGTGGCACGTAGCACCACATAGCTATGAGTACGGGACGGCCCGCAGGGGACCTCCCGGCTATTAAGATTCGACCGGTTCATACTTCCAGATGATAGCAGTTTCAAAGATGTTATTCTAACTCTCGATTATCTGGTATTATAATCACATGACCCGCACGCGGTCAAGAGATTCCACGTCGCTCGCCACGAGTCTCTTACGATCTGAATGCGAGGGCTGTTCGACAGCATCAAAAGGAAACCGCTTGTACAGCACCCGGTGCCCCCTGCTTGCACCAATCAACTGCGATGTTTCACATCGTCCTGGATGACGTCGAGTTTGGCACCGACAACTCCGGGCAGCGGAACCTGAAGTTTGAGGTTGTTAATCATCACTCCACGGGGTACAATGATGTGGACCACTTAGTGAACACGGCACCGGTCGCTCGCTGGCAATGGCCCGATAGCGATACATGAAGCCAGAGGCCTGATCAGCCGAGCGGATTCACGCGCACGCTGCAGTCGTGAGTGCCCCTCCGCTCTGCTCCGGCGCGTGCAAACCGCAAGAGAAGGAGGCACAATTGCGATGCTGAGCCGGAAGGATGCTCGAGTTGTCGAGCGACCAACCCGCGAAAGGCTGGCTCTTCGCACGTTCACGGCCGTGCTCTGTCTGCTCGTGACGGGGGATATCTTGGCTCAAGACACATTCGAGCCACCCGCCTCTGGCTTTGAGACCGGCTGGGAGCGGTCCGAGCAACTGCTTACCTTCATCGGGCATGATCTCTACGCGCATATCAACGGCGGCGCCGAGTTGTATCACGAGTTCGGATTCGACCGGCTCCATGTTCAGTATTACCGGAAGGCTGACCAGGAACTGACCCTTGAGGTGTACCTGATGACCGACCCCAACGCTGCCCTCGGACTCTACCTGCTGAAGGCGGCCCAGGAGAGTCCCGTTGACGGCATCCGCGAACGTAACAGCGGCGATGCTTCGCAGATTGTCGTCGTCAAGGGAAGTGCTTTTGTCAGAATCAACAACTACACTTTCACCGACTCCCTGTTGCCGACGATGGTCAATCTGGCCAACACGGTGACCGTGAATCTTCCCGATGAGCCGGCTCCAGCCTTGCTCAGCCGTTTGCCCCTCACAGGTCTCCAGCACGGGACTGAGCGCATCATTCGCGGTCCCTACGCACTGGCCCAGGAAGCGAATCTCGGTCAGGGCGACATCCTGCAACTGGCTGGCCGCATTTGGGGGGTGCTCGGACGATACACTGATCAGCATGACTCGACCTTCACGCTTATCGAAGTCCGCTATCCCGATCCGGAGCGCGCAGGCGCCGCATTCAATCATCTGATGCACAACCTTAATGAACTGCAGACCATCATAGAGAAAGAGCGCCTCTCATTCACTTTCCGGGACCATCGCGGCCGATTCGGTGAGGTGACGGTCCGGGACACGATAATGGTATTGAACCTGGATATGTACAGCCGTGACAGCCATCCGGCTGCCGGCGATGCTGATACCACGACCGCCTCTGGTCCTTCTGATGCTCCGAAACCCTGAAGGCCCCAATACCCTGCAAACTCGCGATCTAACGCGGGTCTCCTTCTCATCGCAGCGGCGGCTTGGTAGGAACGCCGCTTGACGTGCCTCTGTAAGGGAACCCGTGATGCCTCTGCCGTAACCGACTTCTCAGAACTCCCGCTTGTCGGCTGTGGCCAGTTGCGTGACCATCGAAACCTCCTCACCACTGCCCAGCATATAGATGACGTCTCCCGTCCTCAGCGTAAACTCCCCCTCCGGATTCGGGTGCATTCGCTTGCCGCGATATACTCCCACCACCGTCACACCGTGTCTCTTCCGAAGGTCCAGTTCGGCCAGGGACCTGTCTGCCAGCGATGACTGTTCGTGCAGCGTGACCGGGACTATTTCAAGATCGGGAGTATGACGCCTCAGATCCGAAAGCCGCGCGGAGGGGGCTGACATCGATCTGAACATGCCATAGCCGTCCGCCCGCACGGTGTCAACAAAGCGCTCGATTTGGTCGATCGGCACCAGATAGCGCGCCAGTACCCGGGTGAATATTTCAATCGAGGTCTCGAATTCCTCGGGAATGACTTCTTCCGCGCCACCCTCAAGCAAATCCGGCATCTCCTTGACAAACCGTGTGCGCACGATCAGATATACCGATGGATTCAATGCCTTGACCTGGCGGACGATATTCCGTGTGGCCGCCGGATCCGAGATCGCAATTACCACCACCCGCGCCTCCTTGATGCCGGCGTGCAGGAGCACCTCCTTACTGGTAGCATCACCATACCGAATCGGTCGCCCCAACTTGCGTTCTCGGCGCACCGTCTCAGGATTCATCTCGATGATCAGATGGGGGATATCAACCTCACGTGCTGCCCGTGCCAGGTTGTTCCCGTTAAGACCATAGCCGATGATAATCAGGTGGTCACGCAACTCCCCCTGTCCGCTGGTGTCGTTATCAGAGATGTCGCTGTCTGCTGCCGCGACAACCTTGCTCCCCACTAGTCTGTTGGCCAGGGCCGGTGCCCCCGCGATTATGAACGGCGTTGCCGCCATCGTAAGGATACTTACCGCAATGAATGCCTGGTACGTATCCTGATCCAGCAGCCCCGTCGATACGCCAACCCGCGAGAGGATGAAGGAAAACTCCCCAATCTGGCTGAGAGCCAGGCCCGAGATGATCGCAATTCGTGTCGGCAAACCTAAGATGACAACCACCCCTCCTGCCAGAACACTCTTGAGCACCAGCACGACAACAACCATGATCAGTACCATCAGAAGGTTCTCGGTAAGGAAGCTCAGGTTGAAGAGCATTCCGACTGAGACAAAGAAGAAACTACTGAATACCTCCTTGAACGGAAGGATGCCATCAAGCGCCTGGTAGGAGTACTCCGAATCGGAGATGATAAGCCCGGCGAGAAACGCCCCCAGCCCCAACGAAAGACCCAGCTGCGATGTCCCCCACGCGACCACTATACAGATGAGTACGATCGACATCAGAAAGAGCTCGCGGCTGCGAGTGCGCGTGATATGGTAGAGCATCCAGGGGACGACGTAACGCGCACCAAGTACGACGGCCACAATAATTGCCATTACCTTGATCAGAAGAATGAGCAGCTCTTGCGGGACATCGGTTTGCCCCCCGGCGAGCAGTGGCGTCAGTATCATCATGGGAACAATCACAATGTCCTGCAGAATCAAAACGGACAGCACTACCCGCCCGTGCGGAGTCTCCATCTCAGCTCGGTCCTGCATGGTTTTGAGTACGATTGCGGTCGAACTGAGCGCAACCAGGCAGCCGGCAAATACAGCCTGATTCCAGGGCCAGTGAACAAGCCACGTCAGCAAAGCGACCGTCGCAAGCGTCAGCCCTACCTGCATTCCACCGCCAACAATGACCAGCTTGCGGGAGGCGAGTAAGTCCTTCAAAGAGAACTCAATGCCAATTGTGAACAGCAGAAGGATCACCCCCAACTCGGCCAGCAGCTCCACGGCATGGATCGAACTGACAATTCCAAGAGCGTGCGGTCCAATCAGCACGCCGGCGGCAAGAAAGCCAACAACCGAAGGCATCCGAAAACGACTGAACAACCACACGATCGCGGCCGAAAACCCAAAAATGACAACAATATCCCGCAGCAAAGGGAAATCTACAACGCCGGCACTGATGATCATAAACTATCGCCTCACCAACAAATCGAACAGCCACTGACCGAGCCCGAACAGCACCAGAATGCCTCCCTCAAGTCGACTCAGCCTGCGCCCAGTGTACATGAAGATGAGTATGACCACCAGGATCAGGCACATAACTGCCATGCTCAAGGCCGCCTGGTGGCTGACAATGACTGAGGCCGCGATCGGCGGCTGCAGAAGCACCCCTGCAATGCCCAGCACTCCAAATATGTTGAAGACCGAACTGCCCAGAAGATTGCCGACCGACATATCGGCTGATCCATGCCGCGCCGCCGCCAGCGAGACCACCAGTTCCGGCGCTGAAGTGCCGGCAGCGACTATCGTGATACCGATAACATACTCCGGAATACTGAAGTAGTAGGCGAACCACAGGGCGCCGAAACCCTCCAGACCTCGCGATGCCGGCTCGGCATACCCGATCAGGTACTGACACCCGCCAACAACCATCACCAACCCCACTATCAGGTAGACCGCCTCACCAATCCAGTGACCGTCCGACGGCTGTTGAGTCGCTGGTCTTCCGCCTGTGTCCCGACGGGCAATGTAAAGCAGCCAGATGTAAACTGCCAGGCCCAGCAGCAGAGCCAGGCCCTCGATGAAATCCAGCCGCATGTTAAGCAGCGTTCCCAGGACCGGCTCGGTGCTGCCGTCGGCCAGTCTCGTTGCTCCCGGAAGATGTCCCAATGCCACAAGCGCCAGCACCGTCCCCAACAGCAGTATCGGGCCGTCGCGCTTCACCAGGGGACGAGCGATATGCACACCTCCGGCCGTAAACAGCGCCACCGCCCCGAGGATGAAATACATGTTGAAGATATTCGACCCGATGACGTTCGCCACCGTGATGTCCCCGCTCCCGCGCAGCCCGGCCACAACCGAGGCCGCCATCTCCGGAGCACTCGTACCGAAAGCCACCACCGACAAACCTATCACCAGTTCCGATATGCCCAGCCGACGGGCAAGCCCAGCGGCACCGTCAACCACCCAGTCAGCACCGCGACTGACCAGCCAGATCAGGATCGCGAAGGAAGCCACTCTGAGCACGATTGCCAGAGCGCCCTCGGTCTCGATCGTACCGATGCCC
Organism: uncultured Ignavibacteriales bacterium; assembly: GCA_964627305.1. Taxonomy (GTDB): domain Bacteria; phylum Zixibacteria; class MSB-5A5; order GN15; family FEB-12; genus WJKG01. The sequence goes on from CAZVHP010000001.1 coordinate 303,289, forward strand.
GCATGCACAACCGCGAGGAGTACCCCCAGGGCGGCCGGAACTGCAAACTGCCTGTGCCACGGATTACGCATACGTTGACGTAACAATCACGCCGATCACGGGTTCAGGCAAACAAAAAACGGCGGTAGTTGACACCAGTTGTGTGTCACTTGCCGCCGTCATCAGATGCCGGCGCCTACTTATCGGATGATGCACTCTTGTCATGTTATGTTGCCACTATGGATCACTTGCTCTTGTTCGATGGATGACCTACTCAGAAGTCCAAAGAGAGGGAAGCTGCTGTGCGGATTTCTTAGCTCAGCAGCTTGCCCACTCCTCGATACAGCCTGCCCGAGACCGGCGCACTGACCAGCAGGACTGCCGCGGCAAGGTAGCAGACCAGCGCCACCAGTGCCACCGATTCAGCCAGCGAGCCGAAATAGCTCTCCAGCACCTCGCCCGCGTAATCCCACACGCGGCCGCGATAGGCATAAACCACCAGCCCGGTCTCCAGATGGACCAGACCGACCGCCGCCAGCAGCACTTTCAGCACGTGCTCCAGCAGCTTGTTTGACTTGAAGTAATGGTACATTGCTTCCCTCTCTTCGGAATCACTGATTCCTTCTCCGTCCGATTACCCGGGTATTTGCCCGGATCAGCATAACTCGGCCGTTTCGGACCCGCTACGTCTGCGGTTCCGCGATTACTGTCGAATGTGTGACTGGGAACGAACTGGGGGTGAGAGAGAAGCCGGACTGACCTGGAGTCGGTCAGAAACCTCGGTTGATTTGGCATATGCTGCCCGAGGCCTCCGATCCCTACATTCGGCTGTCTGTCACCTCGCTCGATTCGTTCACCCACGCGATCTTGCGATAGCTGTTCATCCCCGAGGGGACAATGAGCTGCCGGCAAAATCGCCTCTTGGCTTGTCCTGGCTGTGACACCATGGTGTCCTCCTTTTGCGAACCGTTTGAGGTTATCGTTGACTCGTGAACACAAAAAAACCCGAGACCTGGGTCCCGGGGAAAAACTGCGGATAAGCATCCGGTGGGATAGTCCAGATCTATAACATGCGCCTGCCCTTCAGAAGCTGGCCGTTGTACGTCTTACAAAGTTCAAAAATCATATCAGTCTCTATCGGTTCCTACACTGAAGGCTTTAGTCGTCTGTTCTGGTTGGCCACCAGAATATGCTGCCCTCTACGTTCTGTCAAGCACTAAGTTGCCTGCTCTTCATTTTTAATGTGTTACGAGTTATCCACTTTTGCAGGTGGTGGCTGATATCTTTGAGCGGTTGGCCGAAGTGCTGTCCTCTTTGGGCCCCCCCAGCAATGAACAACTTCTCGTTGAACTCGGCCCAGCGATCTGCTACATTGCTGCCAGTGTTCACAAAGCATCCTCGATCTCAGGAGAACCGTCCCATGTCTCGTTCTTTCCCGGCTGCCGCTTTCTTTTTCGCACTGCTGTTACCATTGCTGGTGTCATCGTCGCCGAGTCCGGCCGACCAACCCGGGCCGCAGGGCTATTATCGGTATCCTGCCATTGGCGGAGGTTTCATAGTGTTTACCGCCGAGGGCGACCTCTGGCGGGTGCCAATCGAAGGCGGTCTGGCCCGGCGCCTGACCACCCATCATGGATGGGAGTATCGCCCCGTTGTCTCACCCGACGGAACACAAGTGGCCTTTACTGCCCAATACGAGGGTACCAGCGATGTCTATGTCATGCCGCTTGCCGGCGGTTTACCACGGCGCCTGACTTGGGAGAACGAGCAAAGCTATGTCGCCTCATGGATCGACAACAAGATCCTGCTGTATGCCACCTCGCACTTCTCTACCCTGCCGAGCTATCAACTGGTCAGGCTCAACCTGACCACCGGTGAGCGGGTACCCGTCCCCCTGGCGCAGGCCGCCGATGGTGTCCATGGTGACGCCGAAGAGCTGTTCTTCGTCCGTCTCCCGCACCAGGGGAGCCACGCCCGAAACTACCCCGGTGGTACGGTACAGAACCTCTGGAAGTTCACTCCCGATATGGCCGACGCCGTAAGACTGCATCCCGACTTCGAAGGTACCAGCCGCAGCCCCATGTGGTGGCAGGGAAGAGTGTACTTCGCCACTGACCGTGACCGGACCATAAACCTCTGGTCGATGCTCCCGGATGGCACCGACCTCAGGCAGCACACGTTCCATGAAGGATGGGACGTGAAATCTCCCGCTTTGTCTGATGGTATGATTGTCTATCAGCTCGGGGCCGACCTGTACCTGTACGAGATCGCCACCGATCAGACGGCCATGGTCGAGATTACTCTCGCCTCCGATTTCGACCAGATGCGCGAGAAGTGGATCGACAAGCCGATGGATTATCTGACCTCTGCCCATTTGTCCGGTGACGGCAGCCACGTTGTGCTTACTGCCCGCGGGCAGGTGTTCGTGCGACCGGTGAAGGCCGGCCGAATGCGGGAAGTCACCCGCAATGACGGCGTGCGCTACCGCAGCGCCCGGTTTCTGCATGGCAACGACACCCTGATTGCCCTCTCGGACGAAAGCGGCGAGGTGGAGTTCTGGCAACTGCTCGCCGACGGCACCGGAGTCCCTCTGCAGCTTACCGACAATGCCGAGGTACTGCGCTTCGATGGCCTTCCGTCGCCCGATGGGAATCTCATCGCCTACACCGACAAGAACAACAGGCTATGGGTCTATGAACGTGACCGTGATCGGCACCGGCTGGTTGACAGCGGTCGCTACGGCGCCGCCCATGACCCCACCTGGGCACCGGACAGCCGCCATCTGGCCTGGGTCGGCGAGGCCGAAAACGACTTCTCCCGGATATGGATCTACGCGGTTGTTGATGATGAGCGCTTTGCCGTCACCAGCGATCACTATGAATCCTATGACCCCGCTTTCAGCCCCGATGGCAAGTGGCTGTACTTCATATCACAGCGCAATCTGGATGCGATCGCCGGCAATGTCTGGGGGCCGCGTGCAGAGCAGCCGTTCCTATACGCTCCGGCCAAACTATATCAGCTGGCCCTGTCCAAAGACGCCCGGTCGCCATTCGAGTTGAAGGATGAGCTTACCCTCAAGACTGAAGCGACAGCGAAGACCGACAAAGATGACAAGAAGGATCAGAAGCCGGCTGTCGTGGTCAGCATCGATCGCGATTCACTACCGTGGCGCCTGTATGAACTCCCGGTCGACGGCGGCAACTACACTGACCTGAATGTAACCGATAAGGCTGTCTACTACCGCTCCTGGCCCGCTGTCGGCAGCCGCAAATACACGCTCAATGTCCTCGAAATCAGCGATGATTCTCCCAAACCGGCCGAATTCGCGAGCAACATTTCGGAATACGAGCTGTCAGGCGATCTGTCGAAGATACTCCTGAGGTCCGGCGATAACCTCTATGTCGTCGACGCCTCCGTCAGCCCTCCTGCCAGTCTCGATAAAGGCAGGCTGGACCTGACCTCGTGGACGTTCCCGCTCAACCCGCGCGAGGAGTGGCGTCAGATGTTCCTTGAGGCGTGGCGTCTCGAACGGGATTACTTCTACGATACTGGTATGCACGGTGTGGACTGGACAGCCATCCGCGACAAGTATCTTCCTCTGGTCGACCGCGTCACCGATCGCTGGGAGCTTAGCGACCTGCTGGCCCACATGATCAGCGAGTTGTCGGCCCTGCATATGACAGTCGGCGGCGGTGATCACCGCACTGCCGAGGAGAAAGTCACCATCGCCTCGCTTGGCGCACTGCTGATACGCGATGTTCGCGGCGGTGGCTACCGCGTTGACCACATCTACCGCGGTGATCCCGAACGTCCGGAGACACTCAGCCCGCTGGCCAAACCCGGAGTCGGAATCACCGAGGGGGATATGCTGGTCGGTATCAATGGGCAGGACGTCCTGAAGGCATCGCATATCAACGAGCTCATTCGCAACAGGGTCGGTCAACAGGTGCTCGTGGAATACAAACCGCATAATCGGTCCGGCACCGAAAAGGCCATTGTCGTTCCCGTCTCAGGAGCAGCCGAGCGCAATCTTCGCTACCTCGACTGGGAGATCACGCGCCGCCGGATGGTCGACAGCCTCAGCGACGGCCAGATCGGCTATGTCCACATTCGCGCTATGGGGCGCGGCAACTACGCTGAGTGGGCACGCGACTTCTTCCCCGTCTGGAATCGCCCCGGGCTCATTATCGATGTCCGCCACAACCAGGGCGGCAATATCGACAGTTGGATTATCGGATCGCTGCTGCGTAAGCCGTTCCTGTGGTGGCAGCCCCGCATAGGGCAGGCCGACCCCAACTTCCAGTACGGTTTCGCCGGCCACATGGTCACGCTTTGCAATGAATGGACTTCCTCCGACGGGGAAATGTTCGTGGAAGGTTTTCGCCGCCTGCAACTGGGCAAAGTGATCGGCACCCGGACCTGGGGAGGCGGCATCTGGCTGAGCTACGCCAATCGCCTCGTCGATAACGGCATCGCAAGTGCGGCCGAATTCGGTGTGTTCGGACCCGAAGGAAGCTGGCCGATCGAATGGTACGGCGTCGAGCCGGACAGCACGGTGGACAATCTGCCCCACGAGACGTTCAACGGCCGCGACCGCCAGCTCGAAACAGCCATAGAGCACCTGATGGACAAGATACGCACCGATCCGATCGAGCGCCCGATCGGCCCCGAATACCCGGACCGGACACGACCGGACCAGCAGTGACGGCGGCTTTCAGCTCGCCAGGGAGGACAGCAGACCAAAGCGCAGAATCATGGACAGCCGTGAAAACTTTAGTTGCCGCCGGTGTGTATCATTGCTATATGGCGACCGACAAACATCAAAGGGTGATAGACGCATTCTAACACCAATAAACTATTCAGATTAGGGAATGATCACATGAAGCAGCTCATCGTTCTGGTTCTCATAGGAGCACTGCTGACTGCCTGTGGCGGCGGCAAGCAGGTGACCCGGCTGGAGGCCGACACCGTCACCGATCTGTCCGGTCGCTGGAATGACACCGATGCCCGGCTGGTGGCCGAGGAGATGATCGGCGATGCCCTGACTCATCGCTGGCTCACGGACTACATCGAACAGCAGGGTTCCCGCCCGGTGGTCACGGTTGGCATCATTCGCAACATGACCAGCGAGCACATTAATATGGAGGTGTTCACGACCGAGTTTGAACGCCAGCTCATCAATTCCGGCAAGGTCCGGTTCGTGGCCAGCAAGGATGTCCGCGCCGAACTGCGCGCCGAACGCCAGGAACAGCAGGAATTCGCAACCGCCGAGACCGCCAAGAGAATGCGCGCTGAAACCGGAGCCGATTTCATGCTCCAGGGGCACGTCAAGACCATAACCGATACCGAGGGTGGGAAGTCAGTCGTCTATTACAAGACCGATTTTGAGCTGGTCAACATCGAGTCCATGGAAAAGGTCTGGATCGGTACCAAGGAGATCAAAAAGGGTATCTCGCAGGGCAGGACGAAGTGGTAGCAGCCTGAGGGGGTGACCTGATGTTTCCTGCCGGTAGCTGGCGCCGTGGGTTGTGTCTCGCGGTGCTCGCCCTTGTGGTGAGCGCGTGCGGTTCGATGTCCACTCGTCGCGGCTTCTACGAGCCGATCACGCAGCGGGTTGTGCAGCACGAGTTCGATTCCGCCCTCATGCTGCTGGAAAGCGCCCGCGAGTCGGGGAAGTATGGACAGAAAGATCGCCTGCTTTACTTCCTCGATGCCGGCTTCCTCAACCATTATGCTCAGGACTACGAGGCCTCCAACGAGAGACTCGAACTGGCCGAGGCCGCTGCCGAGGAGCTGTTCACCAAAAGCGTCTCACGCGCAATTGCGTCTTTGGCCCTCAACGACAACGTACTGGAGTACGCCGGCGAGGATTACGAAGTTCTCTACGCCAATCTTATCAAGGCTGTCAACTACATCTGTCTGAACCAGTTCGATGGCGCCTTTGTCGAGGTCCGGCGGGCGAACCTCAAACTCGATCAGCTCGAAGACAAATACGGCGATGCCTTCGCGCGCATGCAGCGCTCCGCCCGCGAGAGGGAAGAGGGAAGCATCTCGCTCCAGATGGAACCGGAGAAGATACACTACCACAACAATGCCTTCGCTCGCTGGCTCAGCATGCATATGTACGCCGCTGATGGGCTGTACGACGACGCGCGGATCGATCACGAGGCTTTGCTTGATGCCTTCACCACCCAGTCCCACATCTACACCTTTCCGCCGCCCGATGTGAAGTATCGCTCTGAAGCCGGCGGCATTCTCAGTGTCGTCGGTCTGGCCGGTCTTGGTCCGACTCGCGAAGCCACGACCGTGCGCCTGAAAACCGATTCCGAGCTTGACCTCGTCTGGGTTCTCGGAACCGATACTCATGGCAATGAGGTCGCGCTCTTCGGACCCTTTTCTGCGAAGATATCCGATGACTTCTTCTTCAAGTTCTCTTTACCGCGCATGGAGCCACGCCGTTCCGCAATCACCCGTATTGAGGTGGACGTCAACGGCCGGTTGCTGGGACGCCTCGAGCTTATCGAGAACGTCAACGACGTCGCCCAGGAAGTCTTCAAGGCGAAGCGCTCCATGATCATCTTCGAATCCGTTGCGCGGGCGCTGGCCAAGGGGATCGTGGCACACAAACAGAAGGACAAGGTGGATGACGGCGGTCTGGTGGGCTGGCTGAAGAAGACCGCCATCGATGCCGCTGTCGAACTGACCGAGAGCGCTGACCTGCGCTCCGCTCAGTACCTGCCGGGGCGGGTTTTCGTCGGTGATTTCGAGCTGGAGCCGGGAACATACGACATCACGATTCGCTACCTGACGGCCGGCGGAGGCGTGGCCGCCGTGGAGCACTTCCACAACTATGAAGTCCGGCCGGGTGCGTTCAACCTCGTCCACGCCTTCTCCCCACAGTAGAGACTTCCGGAGGTCTTTGTTGCCAGTCACAATGAAGGCGGGCTCCTGCGTTCACAGGACCCGCCTTTCGTCATGTTATCGCGAAACTCGGCCGGCCTCCACTCGCTCAGAAGTCAGTCTTGCCGGAGAACCTGAACGACTTCAGATGAACCGCCGGCGCAATAGCGCAGCCAATACTGCTCCACCAGGAATCGACCAGCTCCCGCTCTTTTGATATGGCTACAGCAGTTCCGAAAGCCCGCGGCATGGCATCGGTGAATCGAAGATTCTTGATGCCGCACACGATTTCTCCGTTGCGAATGAGGAAGGTGCCATCGCGCGTCATGCCGGTCAACACCCCCCGGGGCTGATCGATGAAGCCGTTGATATAGTGAAAGCGCGTCACCAGGATGCCCTTCTTGACGCTTCTGATCATCTCCTCGCGTTTTGCCGTGCCCGCCCTCATGCACAGATTCAGCCCGATACCGCCCTCGCCCATTTGATCGGCTGTGTACGCATGGCCGGTCGGTTTGCGACCTTCTTTCGCCGCCGACAGCCGGTCCCACACCGTGTCGGTGGCCACTCCCTTGTCGATGTACATCACCTTCCGGCGGGGTACACCTTCGAAGTCGAACGGCAGACCGATTCCTCCAGGCTCGAACGCGTTGTCATACCAGCTCACCAGCTCCGAGGTGATCTTCTTGCCGAACTTGCCGGACAGCAGCGACATCTTCTGCAGAACCGGTTTGTTGCGAAGGCCCACGTAGTTGAGCCACTCCAGCAGTGAGGCTACCGCCACCGGTTCCAGAATGACCTCGTACTCGCCGGGGTCAATACTCTGCGGGTGCACCGACCTGCGGCACTTCTCAGCGGCCACTGCGGCGAGGCCCTTCGTATCCAGACTGCCGAGGGCAGGCGACAACCCGGCACCGTACCCCGAGGAATCATCCGACATGGCGATGAAATTCACCGATGCCGATGTGCCGGCATGGTATGCCTCGACGCCATTGCTGTTGACCACTGCCGTCTCGGTCACTGTCGTCGATAGCGCACCGGCCGCTCCCTGCTTCAGCCGGTCAGTGATCTTGATCATACTCTTCACTGCTCGCGCCCGCTGCATGGGCGATGCCTTGGCCGTCGCCTCATCAAAGTTATCCAGCATCTTGTACTTTGCCGGCTTCGGTAACCCCGGCCAGTCAGGGTTCTCCGGCCGCATTTTGGCAATGCTGCAGGCATTGCGCACTGTCTGCACAAGCTCCGCCTTGTTCAGCGAGTTGGTGACTGCGACCCCGATCCTGTTGCCAATCACACAGCGCACGATCACCCGCTGGTTCGTTTCGGCGACATTCTGGTGGATGGCCGAATTGGCAAACCGCGTCAGTCCGGAATCCTGGGCGAAGCAGGTCACTTCGGTCTGCTCTGCCTCCGATGCATCCAGTACGCTTCGCAGGCTGTTCAGTAGCTTCTCACGCCCAATCATTTGCTCACCCCCACCCTGATGTTGCGAAATCTACTGGGAGCGGCGCCGTGAGCCACGTGGGCTACCTGCATCGGTTCCCCCTTCCCGCAGTTCGGAATTGCCCACACCCGCCAGTGGTCCTGGTCGCAGATCGCATCGCACGTATTCCAGAACTCCGGTGTGATGCCGGTGTAGACCGGGTTCTTGTACATCTGGCCCAATTTGCCTCCCCTGATCTGCCACGCACACTCGCAGCCAAACTGGAAATTCAGCCGCTTGTCGTCGATTGACCAGCTCTTGTTCAGATCGAACAGGATCCCGTCCTCGGTATCTGCAATGAGATCGTCAAGTCTCCAGCTCCCCGGCTCCAGGTTGACATTGGTCATGCGGATCAGAGGTATCCGATTCCACCCGTCAGCCCGCATAGTGCCGTTGGAACGCTGCCTGATCACCGGCGCCGTTTCGCGACTTGTCAGGTAACCTACGAAAAGGCCGTCCTTGACTATCGGCGCCCGCTGTGCCTTGACACCCTCATCATCGTAGCCAAACGTTCCCAGGCCTCCTTCCACGGTCGCGTCGGCATTGATACTCACCAACTCCGAACCGTACCGCAGCTTGTTCATCTTGTCGAGCGTCAGGAACGATCCGCCCGCCAGCGATATCTCGGTGCCGAGCACTCGGTCCAGCTCAATGGGATGACCACACGACTCATGAATCTGAAGCGCCATCATGGGTCCGCACAGAATGATGGTGGTATCCGTATCGGGGCACGGCTTGGCCTTCAGCAATTCGATCGCCTCTTCGCGTACCCGCTCTGCGTTCTCCACCAGGCCAAGCTCCCGGATGAACTCCCAGCCGCGTGTGGCGTAATCGCCGCCGTGCGAGTTGGGAAATGAACGCTTCTGCGCCTGACCATCGCCAACGGCAATAGCGTGATAGCCGCCGCCGGACTCCACTATGTCCTGCTCGATCTGGGCGCCCTCGCTGGACACAAACAGCTTGTTGGTCTTGAAGAAATTGAGCGACACCTCGGCCGTCTTGATCTTCTTCGATCGGGTCAGGCGCTCAGTGACGGTTTGCATCAGGCTGAGTTTCTCATCGAAAGACACCTCGAACGGGTCGGCTGCGCACGGCGACACATAGTGATCAGTGAAGGCCTCCTGCTCGGCCAGTTGCACCGGTTCTCGCCGCGTCAGCGCCGAGGCCTTCGCGATCTGCAACGCCCGGCTGGCCGCCTTGTTCATCTCCGCTTTGGAGGTTCCTGCCGTTCCGGCAAACCCCCAGCAACCCTGATGGAGTACCCTGACTCCAATCCCCACATCGATATCCCGACCAAGCTGGTCAACCTTGCCGTTGCTCATCCTGATGGACTCGCGCTGACGGCTGACGTATCGGGCATCGGCGTAATCGACTCCCTTGACCTTCAGGGCATCGATACAATCCCGCAATCGCTGTTTCATACGACCTCTCTTCAGATAACAATGACAGGTCCCACACCATCAGCTCACAATGTAGACCGCTCCAGGCCCGCTGACAAGTGCAATACGCTAAATCCTTTGCTAATGAACTTTGCAGTGCTATATTGCCCTCAGAAACATACGCCGGTGTCCGGTGTCCGGTCTGTGGTCACCGAATCGGCCCCAAAACCCCCGTACTTGCGCAAGCCGAGGAATATGATGCACACATCACGATTGTCCCGTCGACTCTCTCTGGTCACTATAGTACTACTGATCAGCGTTGGAACATCAGTCGCTGAAATCCCAACCGACCGCGAAACGGACCTCGTCTGCCTCAACTGGCTGCAGACGGTCGTTGCCACTGAGGGAGACTGGGACGGCACTGTCAATCCTGCCATCGCTGCGCGCGATATCCTTACACACCAGGGACAGGATGTTGCAGTCGTCTACTCGATCGACCCCCGTGGACATGTTCTGGTACCTCTGCTTAAGGAACTTGCGCCGGTCAAGTCATACAGCACGACCAGCGGCCTCGACCTGACTCCCAACAGCGCCCTGGGCTATACGGCCATGCTGCGTGATGTTCTTGGCAACCGCTTTCAGGAGTTCGTTAAGTACTACGGCAGCCTGAACTCGAGGCAGCCCGACACCGGTACGGTGCTCTTCGGCCGCAGTCAGCGGAGTCTGTGGGACGAGTACGCTGTCGATCCCGGGTTGTTCGCCCAGCGGCTTCCCCAGCGCGGAATCAAGAGCGCTCAGGCCGGACCCCTTATGAGTACGTCCTGGGATCAGGGCGCCCCCTACAACGACCTGTGTCCAACCGGTGATTCCAACGTACGCTGTGTCGTCGGCTGTGTGGCGACGGCATTCGCTCAGGTAATGAACTACTGGCAGTGGCCGGCTTCCGGTGTAGGCAGCCACACCTACTGGTGGAATGGGGACCACTCCTGCGGCGGGTCTACACCCGGCAGGTACTTGACCGCGTATTTCGACAAGCAGTACGACTGGGACAACATGCCCCTGGAATGCATCCTCGGCTGCTCCCCGGAACAGGGCGCTGCGGCCGCAGAGCTTTGCTACGATGTCGGCGTCGCCTTTGATATGGGCTACGGCGCCTGCGGCTCAGGCGCCTGGCCGGCACGAGCGGAGACCATGTATCCCCGACACTTCTGGTATGATTCATCGATTACGCGCGAGTACCGGTTCGACTATACCTACGACGGCTGGTTCAACGTGCTCAAGGGCCAGATCGATCTCGGTCGTCCAATTCCCTATACGATCTACAGCCACGAGATTGTCTGCGATGGCTGGAAAGAAATCGATGACCTCAAGCAGATTCATATGAACTATGGTTGGGCGTCCGGTCACGACAAGTGGTACACTGTCGATGAGCTGCACTGCCCCTGGGACGGCTGCGAGTGGTTCGAGGACTATGCCATGATCAATATGTTCCCGGATGAGGCGGTAACCTTCGCACCCGACCAGCGGATCGGATTCGAGCCGTTCGAGATCACCTTTACCGGGAATTCCAACCTCAGCGCCCCGGCGTGGTCGTGGGCGTTCGGTGATGGGGGTACTGCCGATGTACCCAACCCCGTCCACGTCTACACGCAACCGGGCTACTATAATGTCTCCGCGACCGTCACGGACCCCGACACCACCCGCTCACGGACGTGGCAGGATTGTTTAATCGTCCTGGCCGATTCCCTTATCGGCAGCGAAGCTTCCGGCGCCGCAGGAGAGGATGTCGAGATCGTTATCATGGCCCGGAACACAATTCCGGTCAGCTCCATCAGAATCCCAATCGTGATCTCCGGCAGCCTGATCGGTATTACTCTCGACTCGTTCTCAGTTGACGGATGCCGCACCAGTGATTTCGCCTCGGTCGGCTACTCCCACTGGCTCAGCAGTACCCAGTACACGATGCGCGTATCCAACCCTCTGGTACATCCTGACACAGACCTGCCGCCCGGCGTCGGCCCGGTGCTCAAGCTCTACTACTCGATACCCGGCTCTGCCAGGGGTGGCCAGCAAGCCGTTCTCTCATTCGACGGTTACCCGGGCAACCAGCCGGAGATGTCCGGCCGCGTAGCCACCTACAATGCCCGTAGCAAATCGGCCACGATCACAGCCCAGTCCGGCGGAACGTGCTGCGTTGGCGTGACCGGCAACATCGACGGTGACCCCGACGAGTTGGTTAACGTCTCGGACTTGACGCGGTTTGTTGACTACTTGTTCGTCAGTGGTGAGGACCTTCCGTGTCCGGCCGAGGCTGACGTCGATGGTGACGGCAACATCAATCTGTCGGACCTCACCCGTCTGATCGCCTATTTGTTTGAAGGCGATGCCGACGCCTTGAGTCCCTGCCCGTAAAGAGGTGGTACTCAGCGACAAGTGCGGTCCACGAACCTGAACCGATCCTGCGAACTAAAGTACTGGTGTTTTGTGGTTCGTTCCGTATATTGTACAAGATATACAGCAAACAGATTACTGATTACTATGTGTTGGCCTTGCTTGAACCGCACCCAACACCGCCGCTCGCACACCCCTCACGTTCGTGTTGCTCTTGCTTCGGCAGGATCTGATGAATGCGTAGCGAGCGGATCACCGGTAAACAAACGGACAGCCGAGCCGACATCATTGAAACACCGATGCCCTTCGCCACGGCTGGTTACCAAAGGAGATGAGACATGATTGCCCGGGCACACCAGGGAAGTAGATTGCACACACCGTTACGAAAAGGGGAAGCCAAAGGGCTGCGTGCCGTTATCTGGGCCGCCCTGTTAGTATTCGTTCTCGTCGGAACGGTCTCCGCCGAGCTGGCCGACAAACAACAGATGGACAATGTTGCCGTTAACTGGGTTTTGTCCCATACCGCCTCGTTCGGCCAGTGGGCCGAGGCGACCGATCCCCAGATAACCGGAATGGACCCGCTGTACCACAACGACACCCTGGTCGGTCACTGTTACCATATTGCACCGGCCGGATACGTTGTCGTCCCGGTACTGATGGAACTGCCGCCGGTGAAGCTCTATTCCGATGTCAGCAATCTCGACGTCAATGCTGCCGATGGCATGGCGCTGATGGTCCGCGAAGTGCTGCTGCATAGGATGCAGTACTACATTGATCGCTTCGGCTCGCTCGATGCGGTCCAGACCGACAAGAGCGATATTGCTTACGACCCGGCTAATCGGGCCGAATGGGACAGATTCGCTGTCGACCCGGAAGACTTCGCCCAGCAGCTTCAGTCCGGTCAGAAGGCCGACATTCAGCAGGTCGGACCGCTGCTCACGCAATCCTGGCACCAGGGGTACCCGTACAATCTACTGGCGCCGTATGGCGATGGCGGCCGCTGTGTGGTTGGCTGCGTTGCGACCGCCGCGGCTCAGATCATGGCGTATCACAAGTGGCCGATCCAGGGTAACGGTACCGTATCGTACTACTGGAGCGGCGATTACTCCTGCGGCGGCAGCACCCCCGGTCAGCAGTTGTCCGCCGATCTGACCAATCCCTACGATTGGGATAATATGCCCGATGACTGCCACGACGGTTGCACCAGCGCCGAACGCGACGCTGTCGCCGAGCTGTGCTACGAAGTTGGTGTTGCGTTCCAGATGAACTACGGCCGTTGCGGGTCGGGCGCCTATACCTCGTATGCCCAGACTGTCTTCCCGGAGTACTTCGGCTACAGCGATTCTCTGATCGACCGCACGAACCGCTCGAATACCTCCGCCGCCGCTTACTTCCAACTCATCCAGGACGAGATCAACAACCTCAGGCCGATGCAATACCGCATATACTCTCACTCCATAGTCTGCGATGGCTGGCGACTGCAGGGTGAAACCAAGCAGATGCACCTTAACTACGGTTGGGATAGCGGTCACAACGCCTGGTACACAATGGACAATCTGCACTGCCCCTGGGATGGTTGCTCCCCCTGGGAGGAGTATATCATCCATGGAATCATGCCGTTCAATGCCGCCAGCTTCAGTTGCGACAAGGCTGTCGGCCAGGTCCCTCTTGAGGTCGCCTTTCAAGGCGGCTCCGACCTGATGGTCGACCAGTGGATATGGGATTTTGGCGACGGAGACTCCGCCTGGACCCAGTCTCCTGTGCACACCTACAGCGAACCCGGTGTCTATACCGTCGTCCTTGAAGTCCACGCCGGATCCGATGTCTACGCCAGTACCCGCCAGGACTACATTGCCGCTCTCGCCGACACGATGGTGGCCATGGAAATCGAGGGTGGCCCCGGCGACACCGTCGAAGTCGTGGTCTACGGCCGCAATGTGTGCCCGTTGGATGATATCCGTATACCTGTCCAGGTCTCCGGTGATCTCGTATTGACCATGCTCGGATACACAACTCAGGACTGCCGCACCAGCTACTTCGACTTGCAGGACTACGTCCACTGGGATGCCTTCTTCAACCGCTACACGGCGCGCCTGCAGGTTGACGCCCAACCCGATCTCGGTGCCGGTGACGGCCCCCTGGCGCGGCTTCTGTTCGCCATCTCCACTGCCGCCGAACCCGGACAATCCGCACAGGTGAGTATTGGCGGCTACGGTGACTATCAGCCCCGGTTCAGCGGACCGGTAGCGTCATACAATCCGTACGTCATCTCCGGTACCGTCAATATGGCCGGATGCTGTATCGGTATCCGCGGCAACGTTGACAATGATCCCAACAACCTGGTAAATGTCAGCGATGTCACCGCCTTGATCGCCTTCCTGTTCGATGACGGCCCCATGCCCGAATGTCCCGAAGAAGCCGATGTCAGCGCGGATGGCAACATAAACGTCCAGGACCTGACCTTCCTGATCTCCTATCTGTTCGACGACGGCCCGCCGCCGCCATCCTGCTACTGATACGCGGCAGGTACGATCACATAAGATATTGACTACCAGTAGTCATGCGCTCAGCGGCCGATGGTTCATCAGAATCATCGGCCGCCCGCCTTTACAGACAACCTGCCCCGAATCTGCTCTACGGGCTTGCCTGCCGCCGATTTGCGGTGTACTATGACCACTTCACATGTTGCCGCAATGGCGATGCCCTGTTAAGCAAGAAACAAGGGAGAGCAATCCGTGACTGTCCGCACCGCGATTTCCTCAGCCATCTTCATCTGTATCCTGATCCTCGCCTCGGCTGCCTTCACCGCCGCCGATGAAATCCTGTACGCCCGATACCCGGTCCTGTCTCCGGATAACCAGACCATCGCCTTTACCTGGCAGGGCGACATATGGGCTGTTCCCGCAGGTGGGGGAGAGGCAACCCGCCTGACGGTCCATGAGGCCGAGGACATCAGACCGTACTACTCACCCGACGGACGCTGGCTCATGTTCTCCTCGCGGCGCTACAACAACTACGATGTCTTCATCATACCCGCCACAGGCGGCTCGGCCAAACGCCTGACTGTTCATTCCTCCGACGACTTCGGCTCCGGCTGGACCCCCGGCAGCGACAGCGTCATCTTTACCTCGCATCGCAACTCCCGTCGCGATATCTACGCCGTCTCCATCGAGGGCGGAACTCCGGTCGGACTGGCCACCACCCCGTGGGAACACCTGTACGGCGGTCGCATCTCCGGCGATGGCACCAGGCTGCTGTTCGCCAGCGGCTCCGGCCTGTCTCGTTGGTGGCGACGCGATTTGCGTACGGCTATGGTCGCCGATCTTTACGTTCAGGATCGCACCGTCACGCCGTTCACCTCCACGCGACTAACCAATCACGGCGGTCACGACCTGTGGCCGGTCCTCAACTGGGAGACCGATGATGTCTACTTCGTCTCCTGCCGCGGCGACTGGGCGCAGGTGTTCCGAACGGATTTGTCCGGCCTTGAGGCGACTCCCATCACCAGCTTTGACGGCGATGGCGTCCAGTGGCTGAACAGCAATCCCCAGGGAACCCAGCTCGTGTTTGAACAGGGTTTCAAGATCTGGCATCTGGACCCGTCGCTTCCCGCTCTCAGGTCCGTGCCCATTCGCATCGCCACCGATGAGCGAACGAACCTCATCGAACACAAGCGCCTCACCGAAGATGTCGAGTGGTTCCAGTTGTCTCCTGATGGTCGGAAGATCGTCGCCGTCGTTCACGGTGAACTCTATCTCCTGCCTGCCGAGGACCCCCGGCTCGCCCGCCGTCTGACAGAGACATCTGCACGAGAACGCTTCCCTGTCTGGGGGCCGGACTCGCGCACCATCTACTATGCCTCCGACCGCAATGGCAACTACGACATCTTCGCTCTTGATGCCACTACCGGCGAGGAACGCCAGCTCACCCGTGACAGTGTCGACGAAACCAAGCCGTTGGTGTCTCCCGATGGTCGCTGGCTGGTCTTCTATCGCGGCCTCAGGCAGATCAGTCGCTACGATCTGGCCAAGGACAGGGAGTCCGTATGGATCGAAGGACCCTTCCTTGACGGCGGTGTAGCAATGACTATGGAATACGCCTGGTCACCAGATTCCAAATGGCTCACGTACACAATGGGGGGCCCCACCTTCGAGTCCAATACCTATGCCGCTGACTTCGAGAACAACCGGTACAACCTGAGTCTGTTTGTCGACTGGAACTACCGTCCGCTCTTCTCGCCCCGGGGCGATTATGTGTATTTCACCTCCAACAATCGTTGGGATCGCGGCATCTACCGCGTGCACCTCCAGCCCCGCCCAATCGAGTTCGACGAAGCCGCCATTGACAGCCTGTTCGTGGAGACCGAGAAGCATAAGGCGAAGGGCAACGACCGCGGCCCGGACAGGGACAGCCTCCAGGCTGCACCTTTCGAAGTCACCATGGACACCAGTCGCATTGACCTGCGCCGCGAGAAGATGGTTCGCCTCGATGCCCCCGGCGAGTCTCCTGTCGTCACCCCCGACGGCAAACAGCTTCTGTTCGTCGCTCCGGTCCTTGGCAAACCCGAGATATGGTCGGTCAGGATCGACGAGGACGATCCGAACCTCACCCAGATCACGCGTTCGGGCAAAGCCAAGACACAGTTGCAGGTGTCGCCGGACGGCAAGCGAGTCTTCTACCTCCAGAGCGGCAACATCCTGAGCTGCGAGATCGAATCTGCCAAATGTGAAAGCCTGCCGCTTTGCGCCGAGCTTGAGGTCAACACCATCGAGAACAACCGGCAGAAGTTCCGCGAAGGCTGGCAGATGCTCAACAGCTATTTCTATGACACGACTTTCCACGGCACCAACTGGGACGGCGTCCGGGCCAGGTATCAACCGGTCGTGGACCACATCCGCTCCGAGGAGGAGTTCCGCAATCTCTTCATGGAACTGATGGGCGAACTGCGCGCCTCTCACCTGCACATCTACTCCCGTGAACCCGGCCCTGCACCGGCCGTGCGCACCGGCTGTCTCGGGGTCGACTGGGATTACGGCGCCCTGCGAGACGAGGGCATGCTTCGAATCGGAACTGTCCTGCCGTCTTCCGCCGCCGCTCGTGCCGGCCTCAAACCGGGCCAGGTTCTGCTCGCAGTGAACGAGACACCGTTGGCCACAACGACCAACGTTCATGAACTGCTCGCCGGCACAACCGGACGCCGGGTGACTGTCACCGTGTCGGACAAACCCGGAGGCAAGACCATGCAGGTCGAACTCAAACCGGAGTCTGAAGGTGCAGAGAACAACCATCGCTACGAGGCGTGGATAGTGCGCAACCGTGCCATCGTCGACTCGCTTTCCGGCGGTCGCCTGGCCTATCTTCACATTCGCAGCATGAACCAGCCCGCTTTGGAGCGCTTCGAGCAGGAACTGGTCAACTTGGCCGAAGACAAGCTTGGTGCCATCATCGATGTCCGCTTTAACGGCGGCGGCTGGACAGCCGTGCATATTCTGGGCACCCTTATCAAATCACCATATATTATGCGTTCCTTCCGCGGCGAACCGCCAACATCAGAGAACAAGATGCGTTCCAAGGCATGGGAACGCCCCCTCGCGCTGCTGATCAACAGCGCCTCCGGATCCAACGCCGAGATCTTTGCCGAAGGGTTTCGCAAACTCGCACTCGGCCCGGTCATCGGCACACATACCAGCGGTGCCGTCATCGGCACCAGCTCGTATGAGCTGATCGACGGCACGACTATCCGACGGCCATCATGGGGAGCCTTCACTACCGACATGGTAGACACAGACTTAACCCCTCGCCAACCGGATGTCGTGGTAGAGATGCTGCCCGATGATTACATTAACGAACGCGACCCGCAACTGACCCGCGCCGTCCGAGAGCTGATCGACGAACTGGACCGCCGATGAATGCAGAAGTCCGATGCCCGGATAAAAGGATGCGCGCCTGACCGATTTTTGGCCCCATTCTCGGTGTAAGCACTTGACAAAGTGCTTGCAAGACTGTTAATTGGCCGGAAAGTTTGTTACGAACTTCACAAGCGACTTATGACTTGAGCATACTAACACAATCGCCCACAATTAGTTGGGCGTTGGCGATAAGGAGATAGATATGGCCAAGTACGAACCGGGCGACGATGTCATCCGCGCGGAGACACTCGTAGTCGGGGGCGGCATCGCCGGTATGACAACGGCCATCGAGACCGCTGAGGTCGGGCGCGACGTTATCCTCTTGGAACGTCAGCCCACTTTGGACGGCCGCGTTGCCTCGTCGTATCAGTATTTCCCCAAACTGTGCCCCCCTACCTGCGGTATCGAGATCAATCTCAAGAGAATCCGCATCAACCCGCATATCCGGGTACTCACTCTGGCCGAGATCGAGTCAGTCAGCGGCTCTCCGGGCGATCTGGAGGTCAGAATCACTCTGAAGCCTCGATATGTGAATGAGCGTTGCACCTGCTGTGGCGAGTGCGCCAAGGTCTGCGAGATAGAGCGCGACAACGACTTCAACTATGGTCTGGATAAGACCAAAGCCATATACCTGCCGCACATGATGGCTTACCCGCAACGCTATGTCGTCGACCCGAGATTCGTCAACGACCCGGCCATGAAGAAATGTGTCGAGGCCTGCGAATACGGTGCCATCGAACTGGACATGCAGCCGCGCACAATCACCGCCAAAGTCGGCGCCATCGTCTGGGCAACCGGTTGGAAGCCATACGACGCCACCAAACTGGACAATCTCGGATTCGGCAAGATCAAGAACGTCATTACCAACGTTATGATGGAGCGCCTGGCTGCGCCCAACGGTCCCACCGAGGGCAAGATCCTCCGCCCGTCCGATCAGAAGGAAGTCAAGTCCGTCGGTTTCGTGCAGTGTGCCGGCTCTCGCGATGAGAACCACCTGCCGTATTGCTCCGCCATCTGTTGTCTTGCCTCGATGAAAGAGGCAACTTACGTACGAGAGCAGTATCCCGACGCCAAAGTCCATATCTTCTACATCGATGTGCGCTCCCCGGGGCGCATGGAGGACTTCTACGTCAAACGTCAGGAAGATGACAAGATCCACTTCCACCGTGGCAAAGTAGCCCGCATAACTGAAAACACCGCCAACGGAAACCCCATTCTGGAAGCCGAGAATACCCTGACCGGTGAGATCACCAAGACCGAAGTGGAGATGGCTGTTCTCGCGACAGGAATGGTCCCAAACAACATCGACGTCAAGCCGCCGCTCGATACACCGCTGGACGACTTCGGGTTTATTGTCCAGGGTTTCGAGCAAAACGGCGTCATCGGTGCCGGTGTTGCTGTCAGGCCATTCGATGTCTCGCAATCGGTACAGGACGGCACCGGGGCTGCCCTGAAGGCTATGAACGTCGGGGCAAGGAGGTAAGCGATGGATCCCAAAGTAGGAATCTACATATGCAAGGGTTGTGACATCGCTAAGGCCGTCGATGTCGACAAGCTTGTCGAGGAGGCCGGCAAGGGCAAGAACGTCGCCGTGTGCAAGGCACAGGATGTGATGTGCGCCCGTGAAGCGGTGGAACAGATTAACAAGGATATCGAGTCCGAAGGTCTCAACAGAGTTGTCATCGGCGCCTGCTCGCCGCGCGTATTCCCTGAAGTCTTCGATTTCGGACCGAAGGTGCTTACCGAGCGTGTCTCGCTGCGCGAGCACGTTGCCTGGTCTCACGAAACCGACGATGAAGAAGACATGGAAATGCTGGCCCAGGACTATATGATGATGGGTCTGGCCAAAGTCAATCACACTGAACCGCCCGAGCCGTTCATCGCCGAGACCTCCAAAGATGTCCTCGTCGTCGGCGGTGGTGTCGCCGGCATGACGGCCGCTCGTGCCATTGCCGACGCCGGCTACAAGGTGCACCTGGTCGAGAAGGAAGACCATCTCGGCGGCTGGGCTGCCAGGTATGCGAAGGTCTTCCCGAAACAGCCTCCGTATGATTCGCTTGAGGACTTCGATGTCGACTCGCTCATCAAGACCGTTGAATCCCACGACAAGATCACGGTCCACAAATCCTCTGCCGTCAAGAAGAGCAAAGGACAACCGGGCGAGTTCATGGTTGAACTGAGCAATGGCTCCGCCCCCGAACCGTTTACAGTCGGAGCCATCATTCTCGCGTCCGGCTGGAAACCTTACGATCCGGCCAAACTGGGCAAGTGGGGATACGGCATTTCGCCGGACGTCATCACCAACGTCCAGATGGAAGACATGATGAAAAGCGGCGCCATCAAGCGCCCGTCAGATGGCAAAGCCCCCGAAAGCGTCGCGTTCATCCAGTGTGCCGGTTCGCGCGACAAGGACCACCTCCCGTATTGTTCGGCCGTGTGCTGCCGGGTGTCGCTCAAACAGGCGAAATACGTGCGTGAAGCATACCCCGATGCCAAGGTCTACATCATCTACAAGGACCTCCGTTCGCCACAGCAGTATGAGTTGTTCTATCAGAACGCACAGGCCGATGAAGGCATTTTTTTCACCAAAGGCGAAATCGGTGAGGTAACCTCCAACGGCGATGGTCGGGTGACTATCAATGTCTCCGAAACGCTGCTTGGTGAGGATATCCAGGTCAAGGCCGATATGGTCGTGCTGGCGGCTGGTATGGTGCCAACCACCAGGGTCGAGGGCGTCAAGGGTGATCTCGACGTCATGGCCGAGGTGGCCGAGATGCTCGATGCCGGTGAGATTCCCAAGGAGGAAGAGAAGGAAGAGGCACTCGAGGACGGCAAAAAAGCCGCTGCCGGAGCCGAAAAGGGCGCCAAAATCCTGAACCTGTCCTATCGCCAGGGAACGGACCTGCCCACTCTCAAGTACGGTTTCCCGGACTCCCACTTCATTTGTTTCCCCTATGAAACCCGCCGCACTGCCGTTTACGCGGTCGGAGGTGTTCGTGCCCCTATCGACATTGCCGGCACCATCAACGATGCCTATGGAGCCGGGCTGAAAGCCATTCAGGCCGTGGAATCCATCGCCAGGGGAGCCGCCGTGCATCCTCGCGCGGGCGATCTGTCGTATCCGGAGTTCTTCCTGCAGCGTTGCACCCAATGCAAGCGATGTACCGAAGAATGTCCGTTTGGAGCTCTCGATGAAGATGACAAGGGTACGCCCAAGCCGAACCCCTTCCGGTGCCGTCGTTGCGGCGTCTGCATGGGGGCCTGCCCGGAGCGTATTGTCACCTTCAAAGACTACAACATCAGCATGGTCTCCAATATGATCCGGTCGATCTCCATGCCCGATGAATTCGACGAGAAACCGCGAATACTCGCTTTCGTGTGCGAGAACGATGCCATGCCCGCACTGGAGATGGCTTCCTCATTGCGCATGAAGTACAACGAGATGATTCGCATCATCCCGTTGCGCTGCCTGGGCTCCATGAACACCATCTGGATCAGCGATGCCCTTTCCAACGGTTTCGATGGTGTCATCCTGCTGGGCTGCCGCAAGGGAGAGGACTACCAATGCCACTTCGTCCGCGGCTCGGAACTCGCCCAGTACCGGATGGAGAATGTCAGGGAGAAACTCAAACAACTCGTGCTTGAGGAAGAACGGGTCGAGGTCCACGAAGTCGCCATCTCCGAGTTTTACAAAATCCCGAAGATCTTCAATGACTTCCTGGAAACCATCGAGTCGGTCGGCCTGAATCCCTATAAAGGCATGTAGGCAAGACAATAACAACTGCATCTGCGAATCAGAACCCCCAAACTTGGGGGTTCTTTTCATTTGGCCCTGTGCGCCCATATCCAGTCACTCAAGGTCTCAGATTCTGGGGGAATGTAGGGTTTATATGTAAAATCAACCTGGACACAAACACGCACCAGAGCCTTGAAATCACATTCACTTACAATGTTAAACTCTTTAATGACAATGCTTTTAATCGTGAAGCTCGCCAACTTGACACTACCCCGTGAGTAACTGCCTTGTGACTGGAGTTAAGGAAATTTTTCACATTTTGCTCTTGACTCCGAAGGCCAAAAGCATTATCAAAACAAATGATCAAATAGTGAAAAAAATAACGAGTGCGCCGGACAAAACTTACTAATCTTGTAAGGAATACCGAACTTTGTGACGATAATCACAAGCAATTCGTTGGAGTGAAACAGGCAATTAGAAGATTTTCAACGATTTACTATCCGAACTGAGGAGTTGCAATGGCTGACAATCTACCCAAAACCCCCAAGCTCGACGAGCTTGAAAAGGGCGGTTGGCCGAGCTTCGTGAAAGAGATCAAGATGGCCGCCAAGGGAAGCCCTATGGCGGCAGATCTGCTTGGCCAATTGGAGCAGTCCTTCGAGGAAAGAATTGGCCACTGGAAGCACGGCGGTATCGTCGGTGTTATGGGCTATGGCGGCGGTGTAATCGGACGTTACTCTGACCTGCCGGACAAGTGGCCCAATATCTCACATTTCCACACCATGCGTATCAACCAGCCCGCAGGGTGGTACTATACCTCTGATGCCCTGCGCAAGATCTGTGACATCTGGGAGGAGCACGGCTCCGGTCTGACCAACATGCACGGCTCCACCGGCGACATCATCCTGCTCGGTACCCGTACCGAACAACTTGAACCGGTCTTCGAGAAGCTTGGTAAGATCGATTTCGATATCGGTGGCTCCGGCTCCGATCTTCGCACCCCTTCCTGTTGCTGTGGCAAATCCCGCTGTGAGTGGGCCTGCTATGACACCATGCAGTCCTGCTACGATTTGACTATGCACTACCAGGACGAGTTGCACCGTCCGGCCTTCCCGTACAAGTTCAAGTTCAAGTTCTCCGGCTGTCCCAACGACTGCGTAGCCTCCATCGCGCGTGCCGATATGTCGTTCATCGGGACCTGGCGTGACGCTATCCGCATCGATCAGGATGCGGTGCGCGAGTACGTTGACCGTGGACTGAACATTCAGGAGGACGTCATCAGCCGCTGCCCCGGCAACTGCATGGAGTTCGACGGCAAGGAACTGCATATCGAAAACAGCTACTGCAAGCGCTGTATGCACTGCATTAACGTGATGCCGAAGGCGCTCCGTCCCGGTACCGACACCGGCGCCACCATTCTCATTGGTTCCAAGGCCCCCATCATCGAGGGCGCCCTGCTGTCCTCCGTCCTCATCCCGTTCTACAAGATGGAACCTCCGTACGAGGACCTCAAGGAACTGATCGAGGAGATCTGGGACGTCTGGTGTGAAGAGGGCAAGAACCGCGAGCGCATCGGAGAATTCATCCAGCGCGTCGGCATGGGGAACTTCCTCGATGCCATCGGGATGGAACCCGTTCCTGAGATGGTCGCCCATCCGCGCGAGAATCCCTATGTCTTCTTCGAGGAAGACGAGGACGATGAGGACGAGGGCTGATTTGGCCTCCCCAGCGTCAAAGATGAGAAACGACAATAACGTTACACTAATAGAGGTTTGACATGGCAGATGTTCAGGAAAGAAGAACTGACTTTGGCCCGCCTCACTTCCAGCAGTTTCTGCCGCCGGTGATCAAGGAAAACTACGGCAAGTGGAAATACCATGAGATTCTCAAGCCGGGTGTCATGGTCCATGTGTCGGAAACCGGCGCCAAACTGTGGACCGTGCGCGCGGCCTCGGGTCGTCTGATCAGTATCAACAAGATTCGAACCTTCTGTGACCTGGCTGACAAGTACTGCAAGGGCTTCTTCCGTTTCACCAGCCGTCACAATGTCGAGTTCCTGCTCGACTCGGACGAGAAGCTCGATGACCTTATCGCCGATCTCAAGGCCATCGGCCATCCCATCGGCGGCATCGGCAATTCCATCACCGCTATCGTACATACTCAGGGCTGGGTCCACTGCCATTCAGCGGCGACCGACGCCTCCGGTATCGTCAAGGCTGTCATGGATGACCTGATGGAGTACTTCGAAAACATGAAGCTGCCGGGCAAGCTGCGTATTGCTCTGGCCTGCTGTCTGAATATGTGCGGTGCCGTGCACTGCTCCGATATCGCGATTCTTGGTATTCACCGCAAGCCGCCCCGGATCGACCACAGCCGCCTGAACAAGCTGTGCGAAATCCCCAACGTCAGCGCTTCCTGCCCGACCGCAGCCATCCGACCGGCTACTGTCGACGGCAATCCCTCTGTGGAAGTGATCGACGAGCGCTGCATGTATTGCGCCAACTGCTTCACTGTCTGTCCGGCTATGCCCTTGAACGATCCGGACAACGACGGTGTCTCCATCTGGGTTGGTGGCAAGGTGTCGAATGCCCGCTGCGAGCCTATGTTCTCCAAGCTGGCCATCCCCTACCTGCCCAACAATCCGCCGCGTTGGCCCGAGGTAACATCTGCCATCCGTAATCTCGTGGAGTTGTGGGCCAAGAACGCCCGCAAGTACGAGCGGATGGGAGAATGGATTAACCGTATCGGTTGGCCGAGATTCTTCAAAATGGCCGGTATTGAATTCACCAAGATGCACATCGATGACTTCAAACATGCCGGTCTGACCTTCAAGCGGTCAACCCATCTAACCTTCTAAGGGGTTTGTAATGAAGCCTGTTGAAGAAGTAGCAGAGGCTATGTTCGAGATGGTCAAGGATGCCCAGGCCGTCAAGAAGAAACTGAAACCCATGGATCTGACCAAGGCCATGATTGCGACCTATGGCGATGAAGTGGACAAGAAGCTCTGCAAGGAGGCTATCAAGCAATTGATTAACTCCGGACGATGCGTGTACACGTATTTCGGCGGAAGCTTTATCGAGATTCCGCACCGGGAGGGTGCAGCCAACGACTAAGGTCCTCAAGCGGAGGTTGCGGCAATGGTGGTGAAAGCACCGCGAGTGGTTGTTGCCGGGCTGTCGGGAGACAGCGGCAAGACCATTGTCAGTCTGAGTCTGATTACCGGACTGCGCGAACGCGGCTTGGCAGTCGCCCCATTCAAGAAAGGCCCGGACTACATTGACCCCGCCTGGCTTGCCTGGGCTGCCAAGGCTACCTGCCGTAACCTGGACACCTTCCTGGTCGATGAGTCGGTGGTGGCGCACACGTTCTCCCGCCACGCTGCTGCTTCTGAGATAGCGGTCATCGAAGGAAACAGAGGCCTGTTCGACGGTCGCGACGTTTCCGGATCGCATAGTACTGCGGGGCTTGCAAGGCTCTTGCAAGCCCCGGTTGTATTGGTGGTCAATGCCACCAAGACAACCCGTACTGCCGCCGCCCTTGTCCATGGTTGTATGACCTTCGAAGACAACGTGAAGATTGCCGGTGTTGTCCTCAACCGGATCGCCGGCACTCGACACGAAAGCGTCACCCGCCAGGCCATCGAGTCTGCCTGCCGGATTCCCGTCCTGGGTGTCATTCCCAAACTCAGGGAATCACGTTCCCTGATTCCCGGACGTCACCTCGGGCTTGTACCGCCAACCGAATTGGATGAACAAGCGGCTGTGAGACAACGTATGACTGAGATCGCCAACAGCTACCTCGACCTCGACCGGATCCAGGCCATTGCCGCCCAAGCCCCGCCCCTGGGAGCTGCTGATCCGGTGAGTCAATCCGTCACCGCCGATCCGGTAAGAGTTGGTGTCTTTCGCGATTCTGTCTTCACCTTCTACTACCCGGAGAACCTTGAAGGCCTTCAGCGCGAGGGAGCAACGATTGTTCCAGTCTCATCACTTGAGGATAGTTGTCTGCCGCCGATCGATGCCCTCTACATTGGTGGAGGCTTCCCTGAGACGCACGCCGAGCGACTGATTGCCAATCGATCCCTGATGGCCTCCGTCCGTGAGGCAGCCGAGCGCGGACTGCCCATCTATGCCGAATGCGGTGGCCTGATCTATCTGGCGCGGTCGGTGACATGGAATCAACAGCGCTACGATATGGCCGGGGTCTTTCCCATTGATCTGATTATGACCTCCAGGCCTGCCGGTCACGGTTACGTGGAGGCCGAGGTGGACAGCCCCAACCCCTTCTTCCCGATCGGCACCCGCATCAGAGGTCACGAGTTTCACTACTCCACTCCCGCCGACAAGCCTCATGCGGCTACGTGCCTTGCAATGAAGTCAGGAGTCGGCTTTGCGGACAAGCGCGATGGGTTGATCGCCGGCAGCGTCCTCGCTGCCTACAGCCACATCCACGCCGAAAGCGTCCCCTCATGGGCCGAAGCCGTGGTCTGTCGAGCGCGCGAGTACCGTAAGGCGGCAGCAAGGTCTGCGTCCGGTCAGACAAACGGTGAAAGCGATACAGAAGAGAGTGATTTGGACTCCAATAGGGTTTGTGTGTAATAATTAGAGGATATAGTAGAGAGGCTGGTTGACTTTTCGGCCCCGACGCCAACATTCTCGGTGATCAGGAGGATGGCCGAACACGCAGCCGAGCCGTATGACGCGATACTCAACGAAAGAGAATCATCATGGGTCTGTTGAACAAGAAAAAGAAAAAAGGCGGCCTGAGCAGGGTATCCGGCGCCTCCGGCAGCTCGGGCGTGGAGTCCTCGCCGCTTCGGCCGCAATTTGTGGAGAAGAAAGCTCCCTGCGGCGTTGGCTGTCCGAATCACAATCACATCCGCAAGATGCTCATGACCATTCACAAGGCCGAGGATCTCAAGAAGAGCTACGATCAGGCCTTCGAAGAAGCCTTTCATATCTTCCTCGAAACCACTCCGTTCCCCAGCGTTTGCGGACGCGTCTGCCCGCACCCGTGTGAGTCCGAGTGCAACCGCGGCGGTAAGGAAGGTGCTGTCGGAATCAACAGTGTCGAGCGCTTCATAGGTGACTATGGACTCGAGAAAGGTCTGAAGCCTAAGATGCTCGCCGACCAGAAGCGCGACAACAAAGTCGCCATCGTCGGTTCCGGCCCCGGCGGTATGTCGGCTGCCTACCACCTCGCCCGCAGAGGTTACCAGGTAACCGTCTATGAGGCCTTCCCGAAATCCGGCGGCATGCTCCGCTATGGCATCCCCAACTACCGCTTGCCGCAGGATATCCTTGACAAGGAGAACCAGCGCATTCTCGATATGGGCGTCAAACTGAAACTGAACACCAGTGTCGGCAAAGATGTCTCATACGAGCAACTGCAGAAGGACAATGATGCCGTCTTCGTCGCCATTGGCGCCCACAAGGGTCGCTTCCTGCGCGTCGAAGGGGAGGAGGCCGAGAATGTCTTCACCGGCACTGACTTCCTGCACCGGGTCAACCGTGGCGAGGCGGTCGATGTCGGCGATCATGTGGTCGTAATCGGTGGCGGTGACACTGCTATTGACGCCGCCCGCATTGCCCGCCGTCTTGGCGCTAAGGCAACTATCCTGTATCGCCGCACACGCAACGAGATGCCGGCTATCGATGAAGAAATCGTCGGAGCAGAGGAAGAAGGCGTCAGAATTGACCTGCTGGCCGCTCCGCTGGAGGTCTACCAGACCAACGGTCGGGCCACCGGCATGAAGTGTCAGCGCATGCAGCTTGGTGAACCCGATTCATCCGGCCGTCGTCGGCCGGTACCCATTGAGGGGGACACCTTCGACATGGAGTTCTCCACCCTTGTGGCTGCCATCAGCCAGGAACCGGACTTCACCGGCTGCGAGAATCTCATTGAAGGCAGAGACTGGATCAAGGTCAACGACAAGTACATGACCAAAGTCGAACGCGTCTTCTCCGGTGGCGATGATGTCAACCTCGGGCTGGTGATCGATGCTATCTTTCACGGCCGCATGGCCGCAGCCCATATCCACGAGATGATCTCCGGAGAAACGCTGCCCACACCGCCCGATCGCAAAATCGTGCGGCTGGAAAACATGTATCATGCCTACTATGAGGAGAAGCAGCCGATTCGTGCTACCACGATCCCGGTGGAAGAGCGCTTCGCTGACATCGATCGCGAGATCATGCCAACCATGACTCAGGATCAGGCTGTCGGCGAGGCCAAACGGTGTATGAGCTGCGGCATGTGCTTTGATTGCGGAAGCTGCTGGAGCCTGTGCCAGGATCAGGCCGTCATCAAGCCCCAGCAGAAGATGGGCGAGTACAAGTTCAAACTCGAGTTCTGCAACGGGTGCAAGAAATGCGCCGAGAACTGCCCCTGCGGATATATTGAGATGCACTAACTGCCATGGAATGCGAATACGATACAGTGAATAAATGTGACCTAACAACTACTTGCTTACGGAGGATCTATCATGCCGACATTTACGCATGGTGATATCAGCATCGACGTTGATGAAGACGGATTCATGGAAGAGCCGGATCAGTGGAACGAAGAGGTTGCCAAAGCCCTCGCAACCACTGAAGGTGTCGACGAAATGACCGAAGAGCACTGGAAACTGGTGAACTACCTGCGCGAGTACTACCTCAAATTCGGTATTGCTCCCATGATTCGCAAGCTCTGCAAAGAGACCGGCTTCCCGCTCAAGAAGGTCTATGAGCTGTTCCCGTCGGGACCGGCCAAGGGCGCCTGCAAAGTCGCCGGGCTGGCCAAGCCGACCGGTTGTGTGTGATCGCATATTGCCGGACTCCAGGCCGAGAGACTTCAGCCTCTCGGCCTGCTTTCGGGCAACAAACAGGACGGTTTTTATCCCGTCAGTCGATCCTGAGTGCCAGACTAGCCCTGCAAATCAGGTATCATGGACAAGCAGGTGAAAAATCGCCAAATATAGGTTGACCTCGGTCAGCCGGGATTTTACTATTGTAGCAGTTGCCGAGCCGCTTTTTTTTGACCACCACTTGTGAAGGTATTCACAAACACTCGCAGTGTCCGGCTTGGCTGTCTTATGAGGGTAACATGTTGCTTAAGCAGCAGATACTTCAGCATCGCGAGGCCATTATCGACAGCTGGCGACAGGCAGTTTTCGGTACATACCCCTCCGAGTCGGCCACATTTCTGACCTCACGACACAATCGGTTTGCCAACCCCGTCGGTCAGACAATTCATGACAATGTCGAGCAGCTCTTTGACCAGGTTTCCGGGTCCTTCGAACCCGCTGCCGCGACCGTTGCCCTCGATGCTATCATCCGCATTCGGGCTGTGCAGGAGTTCTCCGCCGCCGAGGCAATTCAGTTCATATTCGAGATCAAGAACATCGTCCGGCAATTCGTCGGCCTGTCGCAGAACGGACACCCCGACCGGGCAGTCGTCGAGGACCTGCGCAGTTTCGACCAGCGCGTCGACAACCTGGCTCTGCTCGGATTCGACCTGTTCATGCGCTGCCGTGAGAAGCTGTACGAAATCCGTACGAACGAAACTCGCCGCCGCCACGAGAAGCTCGTCGAGCGATTGGTGGCCAGGGATCAGAATCAAAACGGCGATGCAGACACGTCGCCTGATGAAGACAAGTAAGCAGCAATGAGACATAGAAGCAAGAGAGGACATTGCGAATGAAACTGGTGCTGTCTGTGTTAGCTATCATCGTGCTGGCACTGGTGCCGTGGGTGGGAGTCAGTACTATGGGCCTGCACACTGTATTCGGTGTGGTCCTGCCGTATCTGGCCATCGCCATCTTCCTGATCGGCTTCGTGTGGCGGATTATCGACTGGGCGCGATCGCCGGTACCGTTCCGCATCCCCACCACCTGTGGTCAGCAGAAATCGCACGCCTGGATCAAGCAGGACAGACTGGAGAATCCCGACGGCTTCTGGAGTACTGCCGGAAGGATGCTCCTTGAAGTCCTGTTCTTCCGGTCGTTGTTCCGCAACACCAAGGCCGACATCAAGGAAGGATCAAAGCTGGTCTACGGATCAAGCAAGTGGCTGTGGGCAATCGGCCTGGCGTTCCACTATGCCTTTCTCGTCATCTTCCTGCGACACTTCAAGTACTTCGCCGAACCGACTCCCGACTGGGTGCTCGCGCTCCAGTGGGTCGACAGCTTCTGGCAGGTCGGTGTACCGTTG
Source organism: uncultured Ignavibacteriales bacterium (assembly GCA_964627305.1). GTDB lineage: Bacteria > Zixibacteria > MSB-5A5 > GN15 > FEB-12 > WJKG01. The sequence goes on from CAZVHP010000001.1 coordinate 333,255, forward strand.
ATCTACATGACTGATCTTATCCTTGTTGGTGCTGTGTCACTGCTGTTCATCCGACGCCTCTGGAATCCGCAGGTGCGCTACATCTCGCTCGCAGCCGACTACTTCCCGTTGCTGCTCATCCTCGGAATCGGCATCAGCGGCATATGGATGCGCTATTTCAGCAAGACCGATCTGCTTGCCGTCAAACAGCTCGGTACCGCACTGATCAGCTTCAGCCCGGCCGGGGCCGATGTGCTCAGCAGTATCGGCGTGGTGTTTTTCATACATCTGTTTCTGGTATGCTGTCTGTTCATCTACTTCCCGTTCAGCAAGCTGATGCACCTTGGTGGCGTCTTCCTCAGCCCGACCAGAAACCTGGCCAACAATAACCGGGTCAAACGGCACATCAACCCGTGGAACCCTGAGGTCAAGTTTCACACCTATGACGAGTACGAGGATGAGTTCAGGGATGTGATGAAGGCTGCCGGACTTCCGGTAGAGAAGGAGTGATCATGACCAAAATACCCAAACCTGATGAGCTAATCAAGATTGATCTCACCCCTCCTTCACGCGACTGGGAAGATCCAAGGGTTGAGTTCCGATCCGGCACCTGGAATTATGCCGCCGATCCTCAAACCCTCAAGTATCTGGATCTGCCCCACCCGCGCAAGTGGCAGGTAAGCGACGAGGACTGGAAGCTGCCCGAGAACTGGCAGCAGATCATCATGGAGGGATTCAGAGACCGCCTGCAACGCTTCCGCTCGTTCAAGGTCTTCATGGATGTCTGCGTACGCTGCGGAGCCTGCGCCGACAAGTGCCACTATTACATTGGCTCCGGCGATCCCAAGAATATGCCCGTGCTGCGCGCCGAGCTGCTGCGATCGGTCTATCGCAACGACTTCACCGCGCTCGGAAAGGTCTTCGGCAAGATGGCCGGCGGGCGAGAGCTGACGGTCGATGTGCTCAAGGAGTGGTTCTACTACTTCTACCAGTGCACCGAATGTCGGCGCTGCTCGGTCTTCTGCCCGTATGGCATCGACACCGCCGAAATCACCATGATGGCGCGCGAAATGATGAACCTGATCGGGCTGAGTATCGAGTGGATCTGCACCCCCGCCGCCAACTGCTTCCGCACCGGCAACCACCTCGGCATCCAGCCGCATGGCTTCGCCGACAGTATCGAGTTCGCCGTCGATGAATTGGAGGAGCTCACCGGTGTTCGTGTCGATGCCCCCATTAACAAGAAGGGCGCGGAAATCCTGTTTGTGGCTCCCTCCGCCGACTACTTTGCATCGCCGCACTACTACACGCTGTTGGGCTATCTGGCTCTCTTCCATGAGATCGGTCTGGACTACACGTGGAGCTCCTATGCCTCCGAGGGTGGCAACTTCGGCCTGTTTCACTCCAACGAGATGATGAAGCGTCTGAACTCCAAGATCTATATGGAAGCCAAACGTCTCGGCGTGAAGTGGATTCTGGGTGGCGAATGCGGCCACATGTGGCGTGTGCTCAATCAGTACATGGACACTATGAACGGTCCGGCCGACTTTCTGGAGGTCCCCAAGTCACCCATCACTGGCACCGTCTTCGAGAACACGCGTTCCACCAAGATGGTCCATATCACCGAGTTCACCTCTGATCTGATCAAACACGGGAAGATCAAGCTGGATCCCAGCCGTAACGATCACTGGCGTGTGACCTTCCATGATTCCTGCAACCCCGCCCGTGCTATGGGGCTGTTCGAGGAGCCGCGCTACGTCATCAGGAACGTCTGCAACCACTTCTTCGAAATGCCGGAGAACACTATTCGAGAGCAGACCTTCTGCTGCGGATCCGGCGCCGGACTCGGCACCGACGAAAACATGGAAATGCGCATGCGCGGCGGACTGCCGCGGGCGAATGCAGTTAAGTACGTTCACGACAAACATGACGTGAACGTGTTGTGCTGCATCTGCGCTATCGACAAAGCCACCCTGCCCCCGCTCATGGAGTACTGGGTTCCCGGGGTCGAAGTGTGCGGTATTCACGAGCTTCTCGGCAACGCCCTGATCATGAAAGGCGAAAACGAACGCTCCACCGACCTCAGGGGAACACCCATAGCCGAACCGGCAGATCCTGCCGCAACCGCCACCGAGGGTGGCGCAGACAAGGAGGGCGCCACGGATGAATGACATGCCGAAAATCATCATTGGTCTGGTCGTCTTCCTGATGCTGATCGGTTTCCCGATCTGGTACAACGTAGCCAATGACAGGGCCGGCTACGTACCGGAACTGGACAAGCCGACTAAAGGCGACCAGTGTGTTCGCGACACCGAGTGGATGCGAACCAACCACATGGACCTGCTTGACGAGTGGCGCGACCTCGTCGTGCGCGACCAGCAGCGCTTCGAATCCAATCAGGTCTCGCCCCAGATGGAAATGAGCCTGTCCAACACCTGCATGGACTGCCATTCCAACATGTCCGCCTTTTGTGACCGTTGCCACGACTACATGGGCGTGCAACCATACTGCTGGGATTGTCACATCGAACCTCAGGAGGCAATCTGATGGGCATTGATCGACGAAAATTCCTGCAAGTATCAGGGCTGACAATGCTGGGATTCGCGGCCGGTTCACCTGCCAGGGTGTTCTCACAGGAAGACAGTATTCTGGTTGATTCGGTGACGACCGGCGATGGCACCATCACACCGGTCGTTGGCAGCCGGTGGGCAATGGTTGTCGACCTGAAGAAATGCAAGGACGATGGGGGTGAGAATTGCCGCGACTGTATGCTCGCCTGTCACGAGGTGCACAACGTCCCGCAGTTCGATGATCCCCACGATGAAATCAAGTGGATCTGGAAGGAATCCTTCCACGGCACTTTCCACTCCCAGGAACACGAATTCCTCAGCGAGGATATCACCCACGCAAATGTGCCGGTGCTGTGCAATCACTGTGACCGTCCACCCTGCGTCCGTGTCTGTCCGACCAAGGCAACCTGGAAGCGTAAGTCCGATGGTATCGTCATGATGGACATGCACCGCTGCATCGGCTGTCGCTACTGCATTGTCGCGTGTCCCTATGGAGCGCGGAGCTTCAACTTCCGGGATCCGCGACCGCGGATAGAAAAGGTCAACCCCAGGTTTCCGACCCGCATGCGCGGTGTGGTGGAGAAATGCAACTTCTGTGCTGAGCGCCTTGCCGTCGGTAAGATGCCGGCCTGTGTCGAGGCTTGCAAGCACGGCGCCCTCAAGTTCGGCGATCTGGAAGACCCCAACAGCGAGGTGCGTCAACTGCTGAAAGACAACTTCACCATCCGGCGGAGACCCGAACTTGGTACCCAGCCGCAAGTGTACTACCTGGTGTGAACATGAGGGTGATTCGATATGATTGAAAAAGCACTCACTGGAAGTAAACGCTACTGGGGATGGATCGGCTTTCTGATGATCTTCATCATCATCGGGACGCTCTTCTATATCCGCCAGTATCAAGTCGGTCTCGGGATAACCGGCCTCAGCCGCGATGTCCCCTGGGGCTTCTATATCGCACAGTTCACCTTTCTCGTTGGTGTTGCTGCTTCGGCTGTGATGGTCGTACTGCCGTACTACCTCCACAACTACAAGGCCTTCGGCAAGATCACCGTACTGGGAGAATTCGTCGCCATCTCCTCGGTCATTATGTGTATGACCTTCATTTTCGTGGATATGGGCCAGCCCTTCCGCATCCTGAACGTCTTCTTGCACCCAACTCCGAATTCCCTCATGTTCTGGGATACTATCGTGCTCTCAGGATACCTTGTGCTGAACGTACTCATCTCCTACGCCACGTTCTCGTCGGAGCGCAAGGGCATTGCGCCGCCGAAGTGGATCAAGCCCTTCATCATCCTGTCCATCCCGTGGGCGGTCAGTATTCATACCGTCACGGCTTTTCTCTACTCCGGACTCGAGGGCCGTGCCTTCTGGCTGACAGCCATTCTGGCCCCGCGCTTCCTCGCCTCGGCTTTTGCCGCCGGACCGGCACTGCTTATCATTCTGGTGCTCATTGTCCGTAAGGTCAGCCGGTTGCAGATCGATGATGAACCAATCCGCAAACTCGGCGTGATTGTCGCCTATGCTATGGCTGTGAATGTCTTCTTCGTCCTCATGGAAGTCTTCACGGGCATTTACAGTGACATCCCCGAGCACATTCACCACTTCGAATATCTCTACCTTGGCCTTGAGGGCTACAGCAAACTGGCGCCCTGGATGTGGGTCTCCAGTATTCTCGCGGTATTCTCGCTGGTGCTGTTGCTGGTGCCGCGCTACCGCAACAACCTGAACATCCTCGTCGTCGCCTGTGTGGCGGTATTCGTGTCGCTCTGGATCGACAAGGGCCTGGGCATGGTAGTTACCGGTTTTGTCCCTAATCCAATGGGACACATCACCGAGTACTGGCCGACCGTGCCTGAGTTCTTCATCACGCTCGCCATTTATGCCCTCGGAGCATTGATACTGACAGTTCTGTACAAGGTCGTCATCTCCATCCGTGAACAGGTGGCCGGGTATCATTAATGGTTAGATGATCCGCGACTTGACAACAAGCGGCAACGGTCATTACTTGACCGTGCATTGACAAGAACAGGTGAGACTACACGGGGTGGGGTTGTCATGCTGACAGCCCCGCCTTCGCATGAATATGACACGGCATACTGACATCGCAGTTATCGGCGGCGTTGCCGCCGGCCCCAAGACCGCAGCGGTGCTGGCCCGACGCCTGACCGATCGGAAGATCACCATCTTCCAGCGCGAGAAGCTCATCTCCTATGGCACCTGCGGCCTGCCGTATTTCGCCTCCGGCGATATTGACTCCTTTCAGGAGCTCATCGCCACCAGCTATGACACCCCACGAGATACAGAATTCTTCCGATGCACCAAGGGGGTCGAGGTGCTCACTGAAACCGAGGTGACACGCATAGACCGCGAGTCCAGAACTCTGACCGTCAATTGCCTTGCCGATGGCTCCCGCCAGAGCTACACCTATGAAACCCTTGTCCTGGCCACCGGCGCCACCCCTGTCCCGCCTCCCTTTGCTTGCGACACTGCCGGGAATATCCGCTCGTTCACCCGGCCTGAGGACGCTATCAGTTTCCGCAAGGCGGCACAAACCGGGCAAATCGGCAGCGTGATCATCATCGGCGGGGGTTTTATCGGCTGCGAACTCGCCGAGGCATGCGCCGGCTTGTGGGGAATCGAAACAACTCTCGTCGAAATGCAGGACTCCCTGCTGCCGTATGTTCTTGACCCCGAAATGGCCCGACTGGTGCAAAATGAAATGGAACGACAGCAAGTCGCCGTCAGGCTGTCCTCGCAGGTCGAGAAGGTCTCTGCTACCGATGATGGTGCCATCGTTTCTCTCAAAGGCGGCGAAACCATGACCGCCGATTTCGTTTTCCTCTGCCTTGGCGTGAGGCCCGAAGTTACACTGGCCAAAGAGTGCGGCCTGACGCTCGGCCAGACCGGCGCTATTCTCGTTGACAGTCATCTCCGCACTTCCGATCCGCACATCTTTGCCGGCGGCGACTGCATCGAGTCAACCAACCTGATCAGCGGCCGCAAGATGTACCTGCCAATGGGATCTCTGGCCAATCGCCAGGGACGCGTGATTGCCGAGAACATCGCAGGAAATGACTGCGAATCCCCGGCCGTGACCGGTGCTTTCCTTGTGAAGGTGTTCGAACGCAATGTGGGCGCTGTGGGATTGTCCGAGAAACTGGCAGCCCGCGACAACATCCCGCACCGCGCCGTCTGGGGAAGCTTCCCGGACAAGCCGGACTATTACCCGGAAAGCAAGACAATTGCTGTCAAACTCGTCTACAACCCGCAATCAATGCAACTGCTCGGGCTTCAGGCAGTGGGGGAGGGGGACGTTTGCCGACGCGTCGATGTTGTCTCAGCGCTGCTGCGCCAGCGCGCACGAGTCGCCGACCTGCTCGACTTCGAGCACGGCTACGCACCTCCATACTCGGAGGCTATAGATCCGCTGTACCATCTTGCTGCTATGATTCAGGCACAGGAACAAGCAGGGCTCGTCTTTGCCTCGCCCCAGTTTACGACCAAACCTGACGACTGCTTTCAGTGGCTGGATGTCAGGGAGGATTTCGAGTCCGAGGCTATCCCGATTCCCTCAATCGACGCGCACGCGGTTGTCCGCATCCCCCTGAACGAGCTGCGCGAACAGCTCGACAGGCTGGACCCCCGACGTCCGGTCATCATCGTTTGCCAGCGTGGCCCGCGTGCCTATCAGGCGGCCCGTCTCCTGAGGCACAACGGCTTCGATGAAGTGTGTATTCTCGGCGGCGGCGCTGAAGGTGCCGACTGGCCCAAACAGACTAAGAACTGACAAGGTATTACCTGATGTCCATTGCACCCTGGCAACTGGTCCTCTGCGGGATCAACCACAAATCCTCCTCGCTCGAACAGCGAGAGCCGATGCAGCTCGGTGTCGAGGATGTCCCTGCCGCGCTCAGTGTCTGGGCCGACCAGCCCGGTGTCTATGAGGGTGTCATCGTCTCTACCTGCAACCGCGTCGAATTCTACTCCGTCCTCAGCCGAGAGCTCGATCCTTTTCAGAGCCTCGTATCGTTCTATCGCCGTTTCCGTGACCTCGACTTGATGCCCCTTCGGGACTGCCTCTATGTCCGCAAAGGTCGTCACGTCGCCGCCCACATCTTCCGCGTGGCCGCCGGTCTGGATTCGATGGTGCTTGGCGAAAACCAGATCGTCGGCCAGCTCAAGGAAGCCTATTCCTCCGCCTGTCACATCAAGACCGCCGGCAAGATGATGCACCGCTTGTTTCACCAGGCCTTTCGCGTCGCCAAGCAGGTCCGCACCGACACCGAAATGGGCCGCGGGGCCTGCTCGGTCTCCAGCGCCGCCATCGACCTCCTTCGGGAACGCGCTGCCGATATGCCCCACCCCGCCGTGCTGTTTGTCGGAGTCAACCAGATGATCAAGCTCGCCGCCACCAATTTCAGCCAGAGTCACCACTCACGGCTCATGTTTGCCAACCGTACTCCCGAGAAGGCCCTCGCTATGGCCGCCGCCTTTCACGGGACAGGACACGGTCTTGACGAGCTTGAGGATCTTCTGCCTCAGGCGGATATCCTGATCAGTTGCACCGGCTCTTCACAGCCGGTCATTACTCGCGAGATGATTGAACGCTTCACTCGTCAGCACCCCGGGCGCCGCCTGTTGGCCGCTGATCTGGCCATCCCGCGCGACATTGATGCCGACCGCGATTACGACGGAGCTATCGAGGTGCACGATCTGGAAAGCATCAAGTCCTTCGTCGCTCAACAGCGACAACGTCGCGAGGCAGCCATCCCCGCCGCCGAGAGGATCATCGAGTTGCGCCTCGGCGAGTTCAGCTACTGGTACAACCACGCCATCCATGAATCAACGTTCGAAGGAATGAGCCACTCGTTCGAGCAGATCCGCCGCGAGGAGCTTGATCCCGTTCTTGAATCACTGCCCCTTGATCAGCGGGAAGCTGTCGAGAAAGCATCCCGCCGACTGGTCGAACGACTACTGCGAATGAAATCCCGCCAAAGCGGCGACGAAACCTGAGCACAGGAGGATACCCGGTGTCCAACAAATACATGCCTATCAACATCGCTATGAACGATCGCAAATGTCTCGTCGTTGGCGGGGGTAACGTTGCCCTGCGCAAAGTCGACTCCCTGCTCAGGTACGAGGGCTGTCCGGTCACTGTCGTGGCACCCGAAGTTGTCGACAAGATCCGGTACTATGCCGAGCGCAGTCTCATCACTCTTCACGAACGACCCTACAAGTCTCCTGAGGCGATAGACTATGGCATGGTGATCGCCGCGACCGATGACACCACGGTCAGCGAGGAAGTCTTCGCCGATTGTCGTACCCACGGCATCCTTGTCAATGTTGCCGATGTCCCCAGGCTGTGCGATTTCACGTTTCCCGCAACCGTTCAGCGCGGCTGTCTCACCGTTGCCATTTCAACCGATGGCAGAGCGCCGTTCATGTCCAGTCACCTCAAAGCCATTCTCGACACCATCTTCCCGGAGCACTGGTCGAAGCTCATGAACCTCGCCGCGGACTTCCGTACCCGGGTGCTCAACGCACTCCCCGATGATTTCGAGGCCCGCACAAGATGCTTCGAGCGCTTCGTCAACGCCGACTGGAAAACCATGCTGCAGGACATGTCCGCTGAGGAACTGTCGCTTGAGCTGGACCGCATGATTGAGCGGCCGGAGTAGCTGCCCTGCCAGCGACCACTGGCGGTCGGCCCCACACAATTGCTCCCCACAATTGCATTGTGCATTCGCCTGATCGGCATTACTTTAGTGCCACTATGAGCGCAAACACAACGGGAACAGTCTACCTGCTTGGTGCCGGCCCCGGTGATCCGGAGCTTATCACCATGAAAGCCAGGCACTTACTCGTCTCGGCCGATGCCGTCGTCTACGACAACCTCGTCGCCGATGAACTTGTTGTCACCCTGCCCGCCACCATCGAACGCTACTATGTCGGCAAAAGGCCCGGATCGGTCTGCAATTCGCAGGAAGATATCAACGCCCTCCTGGTGCGCCTTGCCAAAGAAGGCAAGACGGTCGCCCGTCTCAAGGGGGCCGATCCGCTTATCTTCGGACGCGGGGGAGAGGAAGCCCGCTTCCTCAGAGAACACGGCATCCCGTTTGTCATCGTACCGGGCATTACCGCCGGAATCGCCGCACCTGCCTATGCCGGTATCCCCTGCACGGATCGCGAACGAGCCTCCTATGTCGTCTTCGCTACCGGGCACCCCTCCCGCGAGAAGTCGGCCAGTTCTGTACCGTGGGATTGGGTGGCTCAGGCCACGACGGGAACCGTTGTCATCTACATGGGCGTTGCCCAGGCCGAGGACGTTATGCGTAGGCTGACCAACGCCGGTATGCCCCCCGATCATCCCGCTGCCGTCATCGAGCGCGGTACCTATCCCACCCAGCGTGTCGTCAAGTCGACGGTGGCAGAATTGCCTCGGGCCATGAAGCGAGAGCACATCAAGGCACCTGCCATCATTATCCTCGGCCGCGTGATTGAGGTACAGCCCTGGCTCCGCTGGTGGGACAACCTTCCCCTCATGGGTAAGCGCATCCTTGTGACCCGACCTGTCCATCAGGCCCACGATATGTACCAGTCTCTGCGCGAGCTTGGCGCCGAAGTCATGCCATACCCCACTATCACTGTCAATGAACACCACGACCGCAAGGTCTGGGACCACTTCCTCGCCCTTGAGCGCGACGGCTGGCTCGTCTTTACCAGTGAGAACGGTGTCAACTTCTTCATGAAGCAGTTCTTCGAGCATGTCGATGACGTACGAAGCCTCGCTCGCTTCAAGCTCGCTGTCATCGGGACCGGCACCATGCGGGCACTCGAGCAGTATCACCTTCGACCTGATTTTGTACCCACCAAACAGACCGGCGAGGGGTTTGCCGAGGAGTTGGTGAGGTTCGCCGATTTCAATGGTGTCAATGTCGTCCGCGTGCGCGGCAATCTTGCCTTCAGCAACGTCGAGGATGCTTTGCGTGACGTTGGTGCCCACGTCATCACTCTGACCACCTACAACACCGAACTGAATACCTGGTCGCCTGACCACAAGGAAGCACTTCTGGAGCGTCCTCCCGATATCATCACGTTCACCAGTGGCACTACCTGTGACGGTCTGCTCGAGAATCTCACCACCGAGGAGCTTCGGCAGGTCACTGGGAGTGCCATCATTGCCTCCATTGGTCCAACTACCACCCGGACTGTCGAGGCGCACGGCATGACAGTAACCATCGAGCCGAACACACATTCCATTCCCGCACTGATTGATGCCATCGTGCAGCACGCCAGCTCGGCCGCACCCGGAACCAACAAAGGAGAAGAGTCATGAGTTTCCCTGAGGATCGTCCGCGACGTCTCCGCCAATCCGAGGCCGTCAGGCGTCTGGTCGCCGAAACCCGGCTATCGCCCGATGACTTCATATATCCTCTCTTTGTCTCCGAGACGCTCATAGCACCGGAGCCAGTTGCTTCCATGCCGGGCATTTACCGCTGGCCCCTCTCTGAGATCGCAACACAGGCACAAATGGCCTGGAACCTCGGAATTCCCGGCGTGCTCCTGTTCGGCATCCCCCGGCACAAGGACGCTTCCGGATCATCCTCACTGGCCGCCGATGGCATCGTGCAACAGGCCATCCGGCAGATCAAACAACTCTGCCCGGATCTACTGGTCATCAGCGACGTCTGTCTTTGCGAGTATACCGATCACGGGCACTGCGGGATTGTCAATGGCGGTGATGTGGATAACGATGCCACCCTGGATGTTCTCGCCCAGCAGGCCGTCAGTCATGCCTCGGCCGGAGTTGATTTCGTTGCTCCTTCAGATATGATGGACGGCCGCGTCGGTGTCATTCGTGACGCTCTCGACGAGAGCGGCTTCGACCAGGTCGGCATCATGGCCTATTCGGCCAAGTACTGCTCCGCCTTCTACGGTCCCTTCCGCGAGGCGGCAGGCTCCGCTCCTCAGTTCGGCGACCGACGCACCTACCAGATGGATCCGCCGAACACCGATGAGGCCCTGCGCGAAATCGCTGCTGATATCGAGGAAGGCGCCGATATCGTCATGGTCAAACCGGCCCTGGCATATCTCGATGTCATCACCCGTTCCCGCGAGAGCTTCGCCGCTCCCCTTGCTGCATACAATGTCAGCGGCGAGTATGCTATGGTCAGGCTCGCGGCAGAACGCGGCTTGGCAGACGAACAACGCCTCGTGACGGAAGTGCTGACCAGCATCAAACGCGCCGGCGCCGACATCATCATCACCTATCACGCCCTGCAGGCCGCCCGGTGGCTCCGGTAGCAGAGTGACAGCATATCGCCCCAGTATGCCCCAACAATAAGAAGACCCGCAGCCACCTTCGTGACTACGGGTCCAGTGAACTGATACGCACTCTGATATGCCCTAAACGTACCCGCGCTTAGTTCTCGCGGAGCACGAAATCGTCGTATTCGATCTCAAAACGCAGCTTGTGCTTTGCCTCTTCCTGCGCCAGGGCCTGGAAGGTGGTCTGCAGGTTGGCATCATCGGTCGATGAAGCCAGATCGGTGTACAGCTTGAAGGCCGCTTTCTCTGCCTTCATGGCCAGAATCAGCGCCTGCTGATAATCCAGCGTCGCATCCAGTTCGATATCAACGAGGTTCTCGCCGATCTTCAAATCCTTGACCTTGTCCTCGGCCTTCAGCATCAACTTGCCGTCGTGTACCGCCATCAGCTTCGCCTTGTGGCCCACTTCTTCCTTGGCGAATCCCTCGAAAATCTCCTTCATGTACGGACGATCCATCCTGTCGGCCAGGCTCTTGTAGAAGTCCGCGGCATCCTGTTCCTTCTCTATCGCGAATGCCAGAATCTTATCCACACTGTCCAGCTTCATCAATTCCTCCTGTTTGCTCCAGGTGTGCCCGACGCTGACGGTGATCGCAAGCGCCGACATACACCGGCTCATCGCCCGCTCACCATGGACGCCGTACGGCTGTTTCACAATCGGCTAAGTATAATCAAACCGGCCGAAAAAGCAATACGCACCATTGACCGGAGCGACAAAAATGGGACACAGCCGGACTCGGCAGCAGCAACAGCTATCCGCCACGACTGTGTCCCGTTCTATCTGTTTACTTAACTAAACTCCGATCCGGACCCCTTAAGCGTACGGGTACATCTTGTTCTTGATCGGCGCCAACTCATCAAGGATTTCATTGTGCTTCTGCTCGTCCTTTAGAAGGTAGTGCAGCAGGTACTCCTGGACAATCATCCGCTTGCCCTTGAGCGCCGCGAGGCTCTTTTCGGCCAGCTCCACTGTCTTTTTCTCAAGCTCAATGTGCCTCTCAATCATGTCCCATACATCGGCCAGTTCCTCTGGCGTCAGCGTAATCGTCTTCGATTCCAGACTGTCCGCAATCAACTCCTGCACCCGATAGTGCATCTGAGAATCACGCTGAATAATCTCCATCACCATCCGCACCACCGGATTGTTCGTCTTCTCGATCACGTTGCCGGTCGATGCAACAGAGGCGTTCTCTATCTTCATCCACCGACGCATGTTCTCCACTACTTCCTGCTGCAATTCCTTCGTTGACATGATACCTCCGAAACTTGTGTCGTAATGTTCAGTTCCTGTCTATTCACTCATCGTTTTCGTCCAACCTACACTCTGCCGCCTTCTCCCGCAACTGCTTTACTCCCTGTTCGAGGGATGCCATGTGCTCCACCTCCGAGTAAAACAGGGGAGAGGCGTCGATCTCAAGCTGCTGGTTGTGCCGAAGCACCGCTCCGGCCGGACCGGGCGGCGACCAGCCCGATGCGAACACGCCCGCAAACGCCGCCAGTGCAACCAGGCCCGCCACCAGTTCCGTCATTCGTTGAACCAGTGATTTGCTCTGCGGTTCCTGCCTGTTGTGCATTGGACCTCCGATTGCCTAAATCGCATTGGGAAAGAAGACCATGAAGGCCAGATAGGCGATCAGCAGCGTCAGTACCAGGTTGAATGTTTGCCCGACAGCATACAGAATCATCGGTTTCCCCCGCTCCATGCGCGAGGTCAAATCACGGAAGTTGGACTCCAGACCGATAGCCGCAAACGCCATACAGAAAAACCACCCTCGCAAGACTGCGGTCACTGGGTTGATGTAGCTTGCCTCAATCGCATCAAAGCCACCACTGGTTCGTGGCACTAACACGAAGGAAAAGAACAACGAGGCACCGACAAATCCCAGAACGAACTTGGGGAAACGGTGCCAGATCTCCATCGCGCTCGGCGACGCACACGTCGGATCGGTTTTGCGCCGCTCACTGCGGTCGACCACTGTCACCCAGTACAACGCCACCGCAAAAGCCATCACCCCGATAAGCACATTCTGGATCATTTTGACAACCGCCGCCACCTTCTCTGCATCCGGCCCCAGCATGGAACCCGCCGCTACCACCGCGCCGGTCGAATCGATCGTTCCCCCCATCCAGGCCGCCCCGAGAATCGGGTCCATCCCGACCGCAGAAATCGCCAGCGGCATGAAGAACATCATCAACACTGTGAAAATCAGAGTCATCCCTACCGCCAGCGTCAGGTCTTCTTTCTTGGCACAACAGGCCGCCGCTGTCGCGATCGCGGCCGAGACGCCGCAAACCGAGGTCGCCGCCGCGATGATTATGACCAGATGCAGATTCGTCATCTTCAGCCGGCGCTTGCCATACTGAAACATGAAAACGACCACTATCGGCGTTACCACCCATGCTACCATCAATCCCGGCGGTCCCAGTGAGATTATCTTCCCGAAAAGCACCTCAGCCCCCATCAGCACCAGCCCCGTCTTGATAAACAGTTCCGTCTGGGCACCGGCTCGCAGCCATTTGGGCGTCCCAACGGTATTGGATATCACCAGCCCCACCAACAGTGCCCACAAGGCGTAGCTCAGCCCCCAATACCTGATATTCACCTGGTTGGCTATCCAGTACGACAGGCACGCCAGAACAAAAACCCCGACAAATCCGGCGAAATACAGCCCCGGATTGGCCACTTTCATAAACGCAACACCGATCGCCGTCAACACCCCCAGAGCGATCATGAGAACCACCAATGACAACAGAATGTTGCCGGTTACCTCACCATCGGCGAACTTGAGAAAGGCATCGAGGGGATTGTCGGTCCACTTGCCGACTTTGGGCACCTTGGTGATCAAGCCGCCGAGCGTCACCGCGAAAATAATGACGCCAAACCAGACAGCCCACCAATCTTCAGACTTGTACAGCGTGCTCAGTCCGCCGTTCATAACCACTTAACTCACCATGTTTGCCGGCTGATGGGCCTGAGCCTGCATCTGCCGGGCGCCCTCAGGTAACTCGCGGGCCTGACGGCCAATCTGTCGGGCGCGAACAAGGGCAAGGGTGCGGTATATCATGTGCGCAAACTTCGAATACGGCATATACCACAACAGGAAATACACTGCCAGGATATGCACAAAGTAGATCACGTACGACAGCATCGGCACGCCGAGATATCGGCTCAGCCAGGACAGCATACCGGTCAAACCGGTCACGAACACCACATATAGGAAAAGATAATCAACATACCCATTAGCTCCAACCGAATCCTTGTTAGTCCAGCGGCGGTACACCAGCATCCCGCTGCCGATCAGCAGCGCAACACCAGAGACAGCCCCCAGCATCTTGATCGGATGAGGGAGATCGAAGGGCAGCGCCGTGAACTGGATCGCCCAGGCAGGAAGATCGGCACCAAACCAGCTCTCGAAGTAGTGGGGCACAAACACGAATATCAACACCAGCCCCGTTGTTATCATCGCGCCGATAAACCCAAACAACAACATCATGTGTGCTACGGCTCGCGGTCGATTTGCCCCGCATTCACGGAACTTGGTGTGCGACAGGATTTCAGTGACCGTGCCCACAAGTGCCGACACGAATCCCGTTTGAGCCGGCGCCCCATCCTGTTTCAAGGCCGTCCAGAACCGTGCGAATCCGATCGCAGCGAAAAGGAAAATCAACAGATTGCCGAAGACGAAGAAGGCGTCAACCGTGCTGTGCGGCAAAAACAGATTGAAATCGATCACATCGCTTGTCATGAATAGGTACGCCCCGTCCGGACCTGTCGGAGCTGTGGCAAAAATCAACGCCAGCATAATGATCAGCGGCACCCCGATCAGAAGCGGCAGCGCCCGGGGATTGGCAAGTGCCCTGCCCATGAAACTCGGAAAAGCATACGTCTTATAAACATACGACCGAACCGCAGCAAGGACGTCGCCAGGCCGCGCTCCGCGTGGGCAATACGTGGAGCAGTCGTTGCACTGGTGGCACAGCCAGACGTCAGGATCGCTCACCAGTCGATTCTTCTGCCCCCACTGCGCCCAGATCATCTCCTTGCGGGGAAACGGCCGATCAGCAGGGGAGAGGTTGCACACCACCGAACAGGTCGCGCACTGGTAACACCGCTTCAACGTGTCACCGCCCGACTGCTGGATATCGCGTATGAAATCGAGATCAGGCTCCTGAAAGACAACCCGGGCCATAACGCCTTCTCCTTTCATTCCATAGGCTTACGGGGCCATGTCGGCCACCGCAAGTCATCGCTATTTATCAGTTGAGTATATCCTGCAGGCCGCGAAATTGTCAAGCCTTTTTTGTTACTTTTTTCACAATGTAGCCCACGAATATCTTGTCCCGGTGCCACCGCGAAGGGTATTGGCTCGCGTCCACACCCCAGTGACCAACGACACCTTTTTTGGGGCCATCTTACCCCGGCCGTATCGGTCGTCATCGCCTCCGTTCGATTTCAGACCGCCAAACCAACCTACTGCCGTCACCAGCCCGCGTCGAAGGCTTCATCAACCCGCGGACAGTTCTGACATCATCATCCGCTGTCACCTCCGGCCCCTTGATGCGTCTGTCAGCCACCGTTTGCAATCTCCTGATCTCTGGTAAATTAGGTGTCCAGTGGCCGGGGCTGGGTCCTCCACAGGTAACCTTTCGCCGCCCAAAGGTTATCTTCGCCCAAGGACCTGCTGCACGGGCTCTTGAAACCCACCGAAATCGACTCGATTTCGTCAAAAAAGTCCAAAAAAACGACGCCCCGGACTTGACAGGGCTTGTGAAAAAAGTTACTTTCTGCCGGATCGAGGAAAGGGTAAGGCGGTCAAATCGAAGCCGCCATGTACTCAAGGGTCTTTGTGAAAAAAGTCACATGATTCTTGGGGATTTTGCCGATACGAAGATTAAGTCGAACACGATAGCTGATACTCAAAGAAACTGGAACAAACCTATGAGCAAGACTGAACTCATCTCCCCGCATGGGAGCCCCGAGCTCAAGATCCTCCTGCTGGAAGGCAAGGAGCGTGACGAGGAACTCAAACGCGCCGAAAGCATGCCCAAGGTTGTCTTGAGCACCCGAGAAACGGGCGACTTGATCATGCTTGGTATTGGTGGCTTTACGCCCCTTGATGGCTTCATGAACGAAGCCGACTGGAAAGGCGTCTGCAAGGATATGAAGATGTCCAACGGCGTCTTCTGGCCCATCCCGATCACCCTGTCACATGACGCCAAGTTTGATACCGGCACTGAGATATGCCTTGTCTCCGGAGAGACCGAGGAGATCATGGGCACCATGAAGGTGACCGAGTGCTACCAGATCGACAAGGACTTCGAGTGTCTGAACGTCTTCGGCACCACCGAGGATGACCATCCCGGTGTCAAGATGGTTCGCGCTCAGAAAGATTGGAACCTCGCCGGTCCCGTCAAGGTCCTCAGCGAATCCTACTTCCCCAGGGAATTCGGCGATCTGTACATGCGCCCCGCCGAGAGCCGCAGGATCTTTGCCGAGAAGGGCTGGAAGACAATCGCCGCCCTGCAGCTCCGCAACCCGATGCACCGTTCTCACGAGTACCTGGCCAAGATCGCCATTGAGGTATCCGATGGTCTGTACATTCACCAGCTCGTCGGGAAGCTGAAACCTGGCGACATCCCGGCCGATACTCGCGTGAAGTGCATTAACACTCTGGTCGAGTTGTATTTCGACAAGAACCGCGTGGTCACCGGCGGTTACCCGCTGGATATGCGCTACGCCGGACCTCGTGAGGGTCTTCTGCATGCCGTGTTCCGGCAGAACTTCGGCTGCACCCACATGATCATCGGCCGCGACCATGCTGGTGTCGGTGACTACTACGGACCCTTCGATGCCCAGAATGTCTTCCACGAGCTTCCCGAGGGCGCGCTTGAGTGCAAGATGCTCCCCATCGACTGGACCTTCTGGTGCTACAAGTGCGGTGGTATGGCCTCCATGAAGACCTGCCCGCACGGCAAAGAAGACCGCCTGTTCCTCTCCGGTACAGCCCTGCGCAAGGCCCTCAGTGAGGGCGGCGATGTGCCGGCCGAGTTTAGCCGTCCCGAGGTCCTGGCCATTCTGCGTGAGTATTATGCCGGCCTGAAGGATGACGACAAGGTCGAGGTCAAGATGCATGGCCACGCCAGTGGCGACGCTGAAAAGAAAATTAAGAAGTAATTGGCAATACACGGAAGACAACATGAGATTGTCTCAAGCATCATGTTAAGGAGGCCGAAATGCCGAGTTTTGTGATCCCTGATAAGTGCGATGGGTGCAAGGCGCTGGACAAGACAGCGTGCCAGTTCATCTGCCCCAACGACCTCATGGTTCTTAACAAGGACCTGATGAAGGCGTACAACCAGGAGCCCGAGATGTGCTGGGAGTGCTACAGCTGTGTGAAGATTTGCCCGGTGCAGGCAATTGAGGTTCGCGGGTACGCTGACTTCGTGCCGATGGGCGCGAATGTCACGCCGATGCGCTCCACCGACGCCATCATGTGGACGGTGAAGTTCCGCAATGGAATGCTCAAACGCTTCAAGTTCCCCATCCGCACGACGGAAGAGGGGAAGGCTGTCCCGAGCGGTAGCTACAAGACTGCTCACGATGATCTCAACAGCGAAGTCCTGGCCCAGGAGCCGGAAGCGCTGAGAACTGAAGCCCTGTTCACCATCAAGTAAATCGGAAGGGAAGACTTGCAATGCAGAATTTCGAAACAGTTGAAGTCACCACTGATCTTCTGATTCTCGGTGGTGGTATGTCGGCCTGCGGTGCGGCGGTGGAAGCCTCGTACTGGGCCAAGAAGAACGGTCTGAAGGTGACCCTGGTTGACAAGGCCGCCATGGACCGCTCCGGTGCGGTGGCTATGGGCCTGTCCGCCATCAACCAGTACGTTGGCCTGACCGAGGGCAAGAACACTGTCCGCGATTACGTCGACTACGTCCGTCAGGACCTCATGGGCGTCATCCGCGAAGACCTCGTTGCCAACATCGCCCGCCACGTGGACTCCACCGTCCACCTGTTCGAGAAGTGGGGACTGCCGATCTGGAAGGACGCCGAGGGCAGTTATGTCCACGAAGGTCGCTGGCAGCTCATGATCAACGGTGAGTCCTACAAGGTGATCGTTGCCGAGGCCGCCAAGAATGCTCTCGCCGAGTCCGGTGGCGAGTACTTCGAGCGTATTTTCATCGTCGAGCCGCTGCTCGATGGCGACCGTATCGCTGGTGCCGTCGGTTTCAGCACCCGTGAAAACAAGTTCTACGTCTTCCGTGCCAAGGCCGTCATGGTCGGCATGGGTGGCGCCGTCCACGTCTTCAAGCCGCGTTCTTCCGGTGAGGGCCTCGGCCGCGCCTGGTACCCGCCGTGGAACTCCGGTTCGTCCACCTACTTCACCCTCCGCGCCGGCGCCGAGATGACTTCCCAGGAAGTCCGCTTCATCCCTGTTCGCTTCAAGGATGCTTATGGTCCTGTCGGTGCATGGTTCCTGCTGTTCAAGGCGCAGGCGACTAACTCCCAGGGTGGCAGTTACATGGTGGAGCGCCGCGATGAACTCGAGAACTGGAAGCCCTACGGACTGGTCAAGCCGATTCCGGCCAACCTCCGCAACTGGCTCGGTATGCTCGATGTGATGGAAGGCAAGGGCCCGATCTTCATGCGCACCGAGGAAGCTATCCAGAAGATCGCTTCCGAGGCCGGCGATGAGAAGGCCGCCAAGAAGAAGCTCAAAGAGCTTGAGGCCGAGGCTTGGGAAGACTTCCTCGATATGACCATCTCGCAGGCCATTCTCTGGGCCGCCAGCAACGTTGAGCCCGAGAAGAAGTCCTCCGAAATCGCCGCCGCCGAGCCATACTTCATTGGTTCGCACTCTGGCGCCTCCGGTGCCTGGGTCTCCGGTCCTGAGGATCTTCAGACTGCCGAGACGAAGAAGGAATACTTCTGGGGTTATGCCCACATGTCGACCGTCAAGGGCATGTTCTGTGCCGGTGACGCCTCCGGCGCCTCCTCGCACAAGTTCTCCTCGGGTTCTCACGCTGAAGGCCGCATCGTCGGTAAGGCCGCGATCCGCTTCATCGTCGAGAACAACACTCTGCCTAACATTGACAACGCCAAGGTCGAGGAGTACAAGAAGCTGATCTACCGCCCGCTTGAGGTCTTTGAGCAGCACAAGAACGGCTCGACCGATCCCGAAGTGAACCCGAACTACATTAAGCCCAAGATGTTTATGTTTCGTCTGCAGAAGATCATGGACGAGTACGTGGGCGGCGTGTCGGCCCAGTTCGCCACCAACAAGGCGTATCTGGATAAGGCAATGGAGCTGCTCGGTTTCCTCAATGAGGACTCCGATAAGCTGGCCGCTTGCGATCTCCATGAGTTGCTGCGCTGCTGGGAGAACGTCCAGCGCATGTGGCAGGCCGAAGCTCATACCCGTTCCATCCTCTACCGTGAGGAAACCCGCTGGCCGGGTTACTATCGCCGGACCGACTTCCCGACGATGGACGAGGATAACTGGCATTGCTTCGTGAACTGCCGCTGGAATCCTGACAATAAGGAATGGGAAATGATGAAGCGTCCCATGCTTCAAGTCTTCCCGGCCCACCAGGAACACGAGACCATCGGCGGCTGATGCCGAGCGCGTAAGCGCCCAAATAGAGCCTCCAGACGCCTGATACGCGTCTGGAGGCCTTTTTTTCCGGCACTGTCCGCGCAAAACATGGCGAACAGCAAGGCCCCCGGCACTGTTCTGTCAGACAAAGATATCCTGTCTCGTGCCTGGATAGATCGGTAACCTGTTGAGGTAACAGATGCCCTCTGATGACAAACACCCATTCACATGCCCGCACTGCGGCCAGAAGCTCAGCAAGTGGGCCACGCCGCAAATGGCCTGCTGGGACACAGAGTTTCACTACGTCTGCTTCAACGACGAGTGCCCCTACTACAAACGCGGCTGGAACTGGATGCGTACCCAGTTTCAACAAAACGCATCGTATCGCTTCCGGCTCGACCCCACCACCGGAGAGTCCGGACCACTGCCCGTATGGTCGAAAACGGCCCTGAAAAGCGGCATCATCGAAGAGGAATCACGATGAGCGACAGAGACAATCTGCAGAATCTTAAAGAGCACATTCTCAAGGACTATCCGCGTCTGGACAAGTCCTCACACTTCACTTTCCGCTGTCATCCGGGCGTGCCATGTTTCAACGAGTGCTGCGGCGATATCAACATCTTCCTCACCCCCTACGATATCGTACGCCTGAAACAGCATCTGGGGATTACTTCCACCGAGTTTCTCGCCAGGTACACTATCAGTCCCTTCGACAAGAATCTCAAGTACCCCGTTCTGCTGCTCCAGATGAACGACGACGAAAACAAGAGCTGCCCCTTTGTCTCAAAACAGGGCTGTGAGGTCTATGAGAACCGCCCCTGGGCCTGCCGCATGTATCCACTGGGTCTTGCCCAGCCGGGGGAGACCTCGGCCGAACTCGACAGCGAGTTCTACTTCCTGCTCAAGGAGTCCATGTGCAAGGGACATCTCGAGGACCACGACCAGACCGTCGGCGAGTGGGTCGAAGATCAGGGCATCGAACAATACAACCAAATGGGCGAAGACTTCAAGAATCTCACCACCCACGAGTTCTTCATGGAAGGTAATGACCTCGACCCCAAGCAGATTGAGATGTTCTTCCTGGCCGTCTACGACGTTGACCGCTTCCGCAAGTTCGTCTTTGAAACCAGTTTTCTTGAGAAATTCGACATCGATGAGCAGACTCAGACCAGGCTCAGAGAGGATGATCTAGAACTGCTCAAGCTCGGTATGAACTGGCTCCGCTTCTCGGTCTTCAAGGAACCGACACTGAGAATCCGACCCGAGGTGGTCAAGGCAACCAAAGAGGAAATGCAGCGACGCGCCGCCGAACGTGCCCGGATCGAACGGGTCGTCAAGCAACGACTCTACAATGAAGACCTTGGCGATGATGCCATCAAAGACAAATAACCCGGCGCGCACACGGAACGGCGACAAGCTTGTAGATTACAAAGACAACGCGGGCAGGCTCACAGTCCCTGCCCGCTTTCCGCTTCAGATTCACTGATTCGCCCGATCACTCTTTCAAGGACTTCAAGTACTTCGCCACATCGCCGGCTGCCTCACCGACAGTCGTCCGCCGTAGTTCCCCGCTCTTGGTTTGATACCACGTGAAGACTCCCGCATCAGCGGCCATGCCCTCCAGCTTCGAGATGGCCGAAGGCCGCTTCAGAGCTCCGAAGGCCAGCACCGCCATGCCCCGTATCCGGGGTTCCCGACGGTCCAGCCAGCGTGTGAGCTCAGGTAGAACCAACCTAAAGTTGCCCTGTAGCTCTACGGCGGAATCTATTGTGGCTAAACGTGTTATCGCCCAGCATACGCCGGCTTCGAACGGCTCCTCAACAATGAATGACAACAACACCCGGCCAAACTCATCGGCCAACTCCTGTCTGGCCACCAGAATCTCCGCAATCGCCTCCGGCGCGCGCCAGCACAGCGCCCCGGACTCGTCATTCATCATCCAGAACAGGTGAGTCAGCTGCTTGCGTGTGGATTCCAAAGAGAATCCCGGCATCACCACCCCAAACGCCTCCGCTCCGCGATACACAACCAGCTCATCGGGGTCAAAGAGCAGTGAGGTCAGTGTCCGTAACGGTGCCCGATCCGTTGCTGCCCATTGTCTCAATGCCTCGTGATCGCGGGCCTGAAGCAGCTCCCTAACTTCCCGTTGCCTCCGTTTTCCCGATGATCTCTGTCCTGTTGCGCTTTTATCCTGCATAAGCCTTTCTCGGCAACGTGTGTTGAGTCTCACAGACCACAATTATACCACATGTCGAACCGGAAGGCAAACCGGCCCAGCCATGCGCACTACTCATTTTGTCCGCATTTCTGCCGATAAACCAACCGAACGCCCATCGCTACAACCAAGGAACACTGTCTTGAGCAAACGAATCGGTGATATACTGATCGATCGCGGGTCGATCACCCGGGATCAGCTTCAGCAGGCCCTCGCAGTCCAGCGCGAAAACGGCCTCAAGCTCGGCGAAGTGCTTGTCAGCGAAGGCTTCATCTCGGCCGAAGACCTTGTCGATGCCATCTCCGAGAGGCTCAGTGTACCCAGGATATCGCTCGACAATGTCTTCGTCGATCCCGATGTCCTCGCCATCCTCCCCCTTGATCTCGTGAAGCGTCACCGTCTCCTGCCGGTCTTCAAAATCGGCGATACCCTGACCGTCGCAATGGCTGACCCGCTTGACTTCATCGCCGTCGACGAGATCAGGTATCTCACCAAACTGAAGATCAATCGTGCCGTCGCCACGTACGACACCATCGCGAAAGCTATCGAAGAGCACTACTCCGTCAAGGAATCGCTGGAGGAAGCTCTCAGCGATATAGCCAAACAGCAGGAGAGTGACCTTCGACCGGTTGCCGGCAGCGTGACTACCGATGATGCCGTGGCCGGCGAGGCCCCCGTCATTAAGTACGTCAACCTCCTGATCACCCAGGCTGTGAAAGACCGCTCGTCGGATATTCACATCGAGCCGGAGGAGGACACAGTCCGTCTGAGATACCGGATCAATGGCCTTCTCAAGGAGGAGGGTACACCGCCCAAATCTGTGCAGTCAGCTCTGATCTCCCGCCTGAAGATCATGGCCGGTATGGATGTATCGGAGCAGCGCGTTCCCCAGGACGGGCGCTTTACTTTCACCTCCGGACAGGGACCGGTCGACGTGCGTGTCTCCACTTTGCCTACCATTCATGGTGAGAAAGTCGTTCTCCGGCTTCTGGACCGGCGTAACCTTCTGCTCGGCATCAACAAGCTCGGCTTCGACCCGGCCACTCAGGAGCGCTTCCGCTCTATCCTGCACAAACCCGAAGGACTTATCCTCATCTCCGGTCCCACCGGTTCAGGCAAGACCTCCACCCTCTATGCCATGCTCAACGAACTCAATTCCCCGGAGAAGAACATCATCACGGTTGAAGACCCCGTCGAGTACAACCTGCCGCACATCAACCAGGTGCAGACCAACGAAAAGGTGGATCTCACTTTTGCGTCCTGCCTGCGAGCCATTCTCCGACAGAATCCGGATATTATCATGGTCGGAGAAATCCGCGACTCCGAGACCGCCCGGATGGCGGTGCGCTCGGCCATGACCGGGCATCTTGTCCTGTCGACTATCCACACCAACGATGCCGCCGCTGCTGTCTCGCGCCTCCTGGACATGGAAGTAGAAAACTTTCTGCTCGGATCAGCGCTGCTCGGCGTCATTGCGCAGCGTCTGGTCCGGGTCGTCTGCCCAACGTGCCAGATAGATGATCCGCCTCCGGACGAGGTCATGCCCCGGCTGGAACTGCCGGCCAATGTCACCCCGGCGTTTGTCAGGGGAGAGGGCTGTCCCAAGTGTGGCGATACCGGCTTTCAGGGCCGCAGCGGTGTCTTTGAACTGCTCGTGGTCGACGATGCCGTTCAGCGCATGATCCTCGCCTCCGCCTCCGCCAGCGAGATTAAGCGCCATGCGGTCGCCCACGGCATGAAAACCCTCCATCAACACGCGCTCGAAAAAGCTCTCAGGGGGGAGACTACCTACCGTGAGGTGCTGCGTATCACGCAACGCTCCGAGCAAAACGAGGCTACCGTCAGCCATGCCAACCCTGTACACATATAGAGCGCGTGACCGCAAGGGCGAACTTGTCACCGGTCAGATCCGGGGCGAAAGCCACGACGCTGTCGAACAGCATCTTGAGTCACTGGATCTGATCCCCGTCTTTGTCAAGCACCAATCGAAGCATTCATTCGCCGCCCTTCTCCAACGCAAGCGGCGTTCCCGCCTGGAAGACCTGATTCTCGTCACCCGCAAACTCGCCACATTGTACCGAGCCGGCGTTGCCATTCTCCGTTCGCTTGAGATCATCGCCGACCAATACCAGAACGAGCCGTTGGGCAACGCTCTGCTCGATATCCGCGATAAGCTGGAGCGGGGCGAACAACTCTCGGCCAGCATGGCCCAGTACCCACATCTGTTCCCGCCGGTCTTTGTCTCCAGCATCAAAGCCGCCGAAGTCTCCGGTCAGCTTGATACCGTCCTCGAGCGCCTGGGCGACGCCCTCGAACAGGAACTGATCACCCACGAGGAGGTCCGACGCGCCGTCAGATATCCGATTATGGTCGTCACCGCCATTGTGCTTGCCTTCTTTGTGCTGACTACCTTCGTAGTGCCGAGATTCGCCCAGTTCTATGCCGCCTACGGAGCGCAATTGCCCACCCCCACACGCCTTCTAATCGCCCTGAGCGAGTTCATCACCGGCAACTGGTACTTCCTCCTTCCGGCCATTGTGGCCGCTGTCTGGGGTGTGGCTAAACTGCTTAAGGCACCCGCTCTGAAACCTCGCCTTGACCACCTCGCTCTGCAAACGCCAGTTTTCGGCTCGCTACTGCTCAAGGTGCTTTTCTCTCGGTTTTCGCACGTTCTGGGCGTGCTCATCGCCTCCGGCATCCCATTGCTCAAAAGCCTGCAGATTGTGCGCGATGCTGTCGGCAATACCGTCATTGCCAGCGAAATAGGGGCCTTCGAGGACGGTCTCCGAGAGGGCAGAAGCCTCTCCGAAAGCCGTCCCCAAATGCCGCACTTCCCGCGACTTGTGGTATCTCTTCTGCAGATCGGCCTTGAGTCCGGTTCCCTGGAGATTACCCTGCGCGAGATCGCATCCTTCTTCGACCGCGAAGTGCTCTATGATTCCCGACGCCTCACCACCGCCCTGGAACCGCTGCTGATCATTGTCATCGGAGCCATGATCACCCTGCTGGCCCTGGCTATCTTCCTGCCCATGTGGAACATAATAACCATTTTTGGGCCCTGATTCGGTCAGGATTGTGACCGTAACTGACGATAAAAGTATACAGTAGAACTAAGCTTTCGGAGCCGTCCCATTTTGACGGTTTCCCAACCATCAGTTGTGATCAAGGAGATTTCCGATGTTCAACCGTCATCTCAGCTCCCAGCACGGTTTTACGCTGATCGAGCTGGTCATCATTATCGTCGTGCTCGGCATCCTCGCCGCCGTTGCTATCCCCAAGTACCAGGATATCGCCACCGAAGCTCGCGAGTCATCCTGCAAGGCCTCTCTTGGCGGCCTGCGCAGTGGCGTTGCCATCTGGTATGCCAAGGAAACGGTCAAGAGTAGCGTCGCCCAGTGGCCTCCGTATGACTCTCTGGTCACTCCCGGCATTGTGTTCGAACACACCCTGCCGACCAATCCCTTCCAGCCCAATGCCGGGGATAGCATCGTATCCGGTCATAACCAGGCGCGGGGAGCAATCGTTGGCACCCGGGGAGGATGGGTATACAACGACTCTACCGGACAGATTTGGCCCAACACCAATATTGCAGGCGAAAACAACTGGTAAGTGCGATGCCGCAGGCGATGACACGTTCCAACAACACCGGGTTCACTCTGGTCGAACTCGTCATTGTCATCGTGGTGCTGGGCATTATCGCCTCGATTGCCGTCGCCAGAATCAGCGATTTCGTGCACGAATCACGGGTGGCAGCGACCAAATCCGAAATGCTCGAAATCAAGAAGGCCATCGTCGGTGACCCTCAGCCCATCGCCGCCGGGCAACACGTCTCGGCCGGGTTCCTCGGCGACTGCGGTTTCCTGCCGGAGCGGCTGGAAGACCTCGTCACTCGTCCAGACTCGATTCCGGTCTACGACCGCATCGAGCGGCTCGGCTGGAACGGTCCGTACATCGACAGCTCGGCCGGTGCGTATCTCACTGATGCCTGGAAAGTGCCCTATACCTACGATCCCGTCGCCCGGACGCTCGTAAGCCACGGATCGCCCGAGACTATCACAATAACTTTCTAACCGTGGACGCTAACGTGGAGCGGCTGAGACACACATCAGGATTCACCCTCATGGAACTGGTCATCGTCATCGTCGTGATGGGGATAATCGCGACCGTCGCCCTGCGCTCGATGGACGCACCCATCGCCAATGCTCGCTTCGAAAGCACTATGGCTGAAATGGACCAGCTCGCCGCTGCTATCGTGGGCAATCCCGCGCTTATCAGCAACGGCGTCCGAGCCGACTTCGGCTACGTTGGCGACAACGGTGCCCTGCCGCCCAATCTCGATGCCCTGCACACCAATCCCGGCCTTGGCACATGGCGCGGTCCGTACATTGCCGGCGCCTTCAACGAGGCCGCAGATGACTTCAAGCGCGATGCCTGGGGCGCCAACTACGATTTCTCCGGTGGTGTCACCATCCATTCCACCGGCGGCAACCCGGACACCCTCACCCGCCGTCTCGCCTCCTCCAGCGCCGACCTGCTTGACAACAGCGTGGTCGTTTATATTACCGACGCCGCCGGCAATCCGCCCGGCGACAGCGCCTCCCGGGTGGCCATCACCCTCAGCTACCCCGATGGCTCCGGCATTACCAGAGACTCCACCCTGCACTGCAATGCCTCAGGTCGAGCCACGTTCCTGTCAACCGTGCCCATCGGCAACCGGTCGGTGGAGGCTGTTTACGCGTCTACGAATGACACGGTCGCTGCCGTGGTTTCAGTGCTTCCGGGCAGCACCTCCTATCTTACCCTGCGCTTCCCCGGAGCGCTCTGGGCTGCTGATCCCGGCGCCAGCCCCGGCACCGGAGGGACTGGCGGTCTCGCATACTTGACCGGCAGCGCGGGAGTGAGCGGCGGCAACAACGACAATGTCAATTTCACCATCGAGAACACCGGTTCCTCTCCCATTGTGATCACCTGGCTGGTACTGACCTACTCCCAATCGCCTACGGCTTACTTCGAGACACTCAACTGCGATGGCCAGCAGCACTACTCGTGGACCCCGCGCGCCGGGAGCGGCGATACCATCACCTTCTCCAGCCCCGTGTCCGTTCCTGTCTCCGCCTCTAAAGCGATCGTGATTGGAAGCTTCGTGGACAAACGCACCGGCCTCGGGAACGTCCATCCGGTGGACATGAGCAATGTCAGCATTTTGGCTACCTTCAGCGACGGCTCCGTTGTCACCTTCAATACAGGAAGCTGAGCGCATGCACCCGGAGTCAACCACCCACGAGCAGCATCCGACTTCTGTCACCAGCCGACCGTTCCCGGATGCCCCCAAAAGAATCCCGGGCGACTTCGGCCGCTGTCTGGTCACCTTTGAAGTTTCTGAATCATGGCTCCAGTGGAGCGCCACTCCGGTCTCCCGCCGCCGCCGATCCGGCTGGTCTTTCCAGAGCGTTGACGTCGGCTACGGCCAGCCTGATCGCCTGATTGCCTGGTTTGACGAGTTCTGGACCCTCAATGGTTCCCGTCGGCATGAGTTGCACCTGCTGGTTTCCGGACCGGACATCCTGCAGCGGTCATTCTTCGTGCCCGAGGTGCCGCCGAGGGAGTTGCGGGCGGTAGTGACCTCTCAGGCCAAACATGTGTTCCCCTTTGATATCCGCACCGGCCTGTTTGCCTACAGGCGGATTGACCGCTTCGAACGCTCCGGCGTCCCCACCCTGGAGATCCACGCCCTGGCGCTGGGAGGCAACTGGCCATCCCTGATCGACCGCATCTTCGGAAGCAGGCTCTGCGATGTCACTCTGATCACCTCCACTGGTCAGAAGACCAAGCCCTGGCTCGAGCAGGTGAGCACCAGCTTCGCCGAAGAGGACACCCTCCTGGTCCGACTCAACGGAAACGTGCTCGAGGCCGCCTTCTATCGCCACGGAGAACAGGAGTTCTTTCGCGAAACGGTGATCGATTCGCTTCCACCCCTCAAGGCAGGCCTCGGCGACGATAACTGGGCTTCCGAGTCCCAGGTGGCGACGACCAACCCTCGTGTCTTTGCCGACATCAGGAGAGTCATCCGCGACGCGCTCGACTACTATCTTGGCCAGACACCGGATCGTCATGTCCAGACCGTGTATCTGTGCCTGCCGCCTGCCTTCGACGAGGAAATCAACCTCTATGTCGATACGGAGCTGAATGCCCGGGCCGTCAGCCTCACGACGCCAGCCTTCGCCGAGCGTCATCTCAAGAACGTCGGCCTGCGGTCGCTCGGAAGCCGCTATTGCAGCCTCTGTTCACTGCTGCCTCCCCTGGGACCGGTTGATTCTCTGATCAATCTTCTGCCCGAGCGAGTGACGTCCCAGCGTCGCCTCCGGCGGTTCGGACGGCTCGGCAGAGTGGCCCTCGCGGCCGTCTTGATATCAATCGCGGTGATCAGTAGTCTGCAGTATCTCGAATACCGACAGCTAAGCAGCCTTCTCCAGCGCCAGCTCAGCCAGGTTACCGAACTGGAGCAGCATCCCCTGATTTCTGATCTCAACAACACGACGCGACGGGCGAGCCTTCTGCGCGGCGAACTACAGCCCTTCAACCGGCAGCCGGATCCCGGCCTGCGTTATGCCATGCAGGTGCTCTCCAGCATTGCCCGCGAGGGCGTAGCGCTGGAGCGCGTGCAACTGAACCCCCGTCAGCACGGCGGCAGCACGCTCACTGTCGATGGAAAAGTCAGGTCCGATCAGGGCCGCCAGGAATCCCTGCTCTACGCCTACCTCATTGACCTTAAAGCCACCGCGGGAATAGGCAAGGTGGACCTGCTGTCCAAGAACTCCACCCAGCAGTTCGGACAGCGAACCGTCCACTTCACCGCCCGTGCGGAGGTGGGGCAATGAATCGACCAGTCTCCAGAATCCGCGTCACTGCGCCCGCGGCCGCCGCTGTTATCATCGCGATCGGATGGTACTTCCTGCTCTTCCTGCCGTTCGGCCAGAAGACAGCCGCACTCGTGCGGACCAGCGCCGAGGCCGATACCCGCCTCCAGCAGTACTGCCGGCATCTGGAAACAGCCCACCTCGTTACCAGCGAATTCCACTCGCTCAATGAGCAGTGGGCACGCTTCCAGCAATCACTCGCCGATCCCGCTCAAGCAGAACGCCTGCAGCACGAAGTGGAGTCGCTCACCTCAAGTTACCAACTGACAGTCCTTGACTTCGGGCTTGATCTTAAACCATTACTTGAGAAAATCAACGACCCCGGATTCGCCGACCACATCAATGCCGTCGGCGTCACCATGGACGGCCGCGGGCGTTTCGAGGACATCGGAGACTTTCTCGACGCCGTAGACCGCCACCACGCCGTAAACGCCGTCCATGCGGTGACAATCCAGTACGAGCAGCCAGCCTACCCGCAGCTCTATTTCTCAGTCTCGCTCGATGTCCTCATGACCACCGCCGCTCAGGAGCACAGACCATGACCGAACGCAGCCGCAAGCGACTGATGTATGCTGTGTTGATAGTCACCGTCATCTGGGGTCTCTGGAATTACCCGGTCTCCGATCGTCGCGGTGCATCAAATGTGCTACATGAAACCACCGTCACCTCTGCCCAGATGCTTGCCGATTCGATCCTGAAGACCACGCCTTCGAAACATGCAAGGCCCTCGCCACAAACCAGCTTGACCACATTTCCAGACATCGGCTGGCGCACAGACCCGTTCGCCGGTCATCCACAACCCCGCCGCGCCGAGAGGAAGAGCACTCCTGAGCAGACGGGGCACCTGTTACGGTTGTCTGGCATCTCTACGATCGGTGAGCAGCGCATGGCCATAATTAACGGCAAACTGGCCGCTCCGCAGTCGACTGTGGAGGGGTGGACCGTGGCCCGCATCGATCCTCAGGCCGTCGTCCTGACCCGCGGCGACCAGAAACAGACCCTGAAACTCAACGGAGAATCATAATGCGGTTCAGTTCATCCACACCAATCACAACGATTTTGCTGGTCGGCATTCTGCTGGTTGCCGGTCAGTCGGCTGCAGCCCCAACAGCGCAACGTCTCGACCGGACGACCATCACCCTGTCAGTCGAGAACGCCGCCGCTGTCGATGTCCTCCGGTTGCTGGCAACACAGGGTGGATTCAACCTGTCCCTTGCCAGTTCCATCAAGGGGAATGTGACTGTCTCCTTGAGGGAGGTGTCGCTCATGAATGCCCTCGATGTCGTGACCGCATCCACCGGTGCCAGTTGGTACCTCTCTGACGAGGTTGTTGTTGTCAGGCCTGCCGCTGATCGCCATCTGCTGGAGTCGCGGTCCGAACTGATTAAGCTGAAATACCTCTCAGCCCAGGCCGCCGAACAGCTCGTCAGCGACATTGTCGGAGACCAGGGCAGTATCCGCATCCTTTCCGGCAACACCCTGCAAGGTGCCTCCGCATGGGACGAGATGATTCAAATCAACGCTCCAGCCAAGACCCTCCAGCGTGCCCGTGACATCCTTGCCCAGGCCGACTATCCCCGACCCCTCGTGGAAATCGAGGCGAGGGTCATCGAAACCAACCTCACCGGCGACAGCCGCCTCGGAATCAACTTCCCCGACCGACTGAGTGTCAATGTCGGCGGTCTCGAGTCCGACGGCACCAACGGCAACGAGTCTTCAGGCTCAACCACGGCCTTTGCCACCCATCCCCTCGACGGCGGCAAATGGACATGGGGGAAGCTGACTGCCACGGAAGTCAATTTCATCCTCGACTATCTCATCCAGAACGGCAACTCCCGACTGCTCTCCAATCCCCGCGTCACCACGACCTCAAACCAGATGGCCAGGATTGAGGTTCTGACCACGATTCCCATTCAGACTGTCAACCGCTTCACGGAAGGTGCTGTCATTCAGGATATTGTCACCTTTGAGGACCTCGATGTCGGTCTGTCGCTTGAGGTTGTGCCGCGTGTCACCGATGACTCCGCTATCCTGCTGGAGGTGCGTTCGGTCGTGGAAGAAATCCTCGGCTACACAGGGCCGATAGACAATCAACGTCCGGTAACCTCCAAGCGTGATGTGACCTCCTCGGTGCGAGTCAGGGCCGGCGAATCACTGGGGATCGGCGGCCTGATGAAGGAGGCCGAGCGCGTAACCATCAAGAAGCTGCCGCTGCTCGGCTCAATCCCCGTTATGGGCAGACTCTTTCAGCACCGGACCACCACCAGCGAGCAGACGGACCTGCTCATCCTGATCACGCCACGACTGGTCGCCTCGGAGTAGGACCACCACACCGGACAGGTTGCAGAACCGGCCCGCCCCCCAGACTGTCCGCCTCCAACGCAAACCGCCCTTGCCCGGCGAACAGCATTGAACTAACTTCCCCCTGTCAGCGTTATCAGCTTACGACAGGCGCGCCGGCCCGTTGACCGCTGCCGGCGCGATATGTCAGGGAGCACTGCCGAGCGTGACCAACGGCGGTATCTGAGCATCCGCCGGCCGACGGACCCAAAGGGACTGGGACAACCAGCCCGAACATGGCCAGTGTGGCTACCTCGCCACATGGTCGCTCTTAAGGAGATGTATGAGTATGCCCGATCTTCGCCGTCAGTACACTCTGTTTGCCCCGACACTGATCGTATTGGCGATTATGCTATCCGCTGTCGGATGCTCCGAATCCGGGAATGAACCGACGACCCCCATGCTGGTTCCCCAACCCGCCTCACTGGAATTCGAAGCATACTCAGGCAGCCTTGCCCCGAACGCGTACATCAAAGTCCGCACCCGCAATATCGACAGCATCGCATACCGCCTGTCTGCTGACCAGGCCTGGCTCGATATCCCCATCGGGAACCGCATTGCACCCGACAGTTTCTTCGTCAAGATTTTTCCCACCAATATGACCCCTGGGGTGAACACGGCCACTATCACGCTCCAATCGACCAATCCCGTCGGTATAACGCGAACCATACCAGTAACGGTCGATATCGGCTCCGTTTTGCAGCTGTCACCCCGCTACTTCTCTTTCGAGGCCACCCGCGAGTCAACGGCCATCGGTGACCTGTACTTCGTTGTGACGACCAATGACCCCACTACTGAGTTCGATTTCAGCGTCGAGCCCCTCGCGCCCTGGATCGCACTTGACTCCGATACCGGCACGACCCCCGATACCATATTCTTCGCAATAGACCTGAGCCAGGCGACAACCCGAGACCAGGTCGGCCTGATCAGGGTCAGTTCCGCCGATGTTGCCAATCCTCCGCAGTCGGTCACCTGCAGCCTGTCCGTTTTCAGTTGGCTCAACCAGACCTCGCCGCTGGACAAGGACTTGCGCGGCGTCCACTTCCACGATGCCCAGCGCGGGTGGGCCGCCGGCATTCTCGGCGGGGTGGACCAGAACGGATATCTGGTCAGAACAACGGATGGCGGCGCGACGTGGCAGCTATACCCCGACCTCAGTCTTGGTTTGCTGCAGGCCATCTACTTCCATGATCACACGAACGGCTGGGCTGTCGGCGCCGACGGCCTTATCATGCATACTAACAATGGCGGTGACACCTGGGCCGAGCAGAACAGCGGTGTGGCAGTCGATCTCTGGTCGGTCGGTTTCTCTACCGCTGACAGCGGTATCGCGGTCGGCCGCAATGGCACTGCCGGATACACGACCGACGGTGGTGCTACCTGGCACTTCACAAGTGGTATTGTCGGCTACAATCTCAGCGACCTTTCCATCATCGATAGCCGCAACGCCTGGGTGGTCGGCAATTTCGGCGCCATCCTCAAGACTGCGGATGGCGGCCGGACATGGACAGTGGTGAGCCTGGGCAACTACAGCGATTTGTGGAGCGTTCACTTCACCGACGCCGACAACGGCTGGGCCGTGGGCGTCGCCGGACTGATCTTGCACACGGCCGACGGTGGCGCCACTTGGCAGATACAGACATCGAATACCAACGTCACCCTGCTGAGCGTCCATTTTGCCACCAATTCGGTCGGCTGGATCGTCGGCAGAGATGGAACAATCCTCTACACCCAGGATGGTGGCCAGACCTGGGAGGACCAATACAGTGGTATCGAGAGCTGGGACCTGTACGACGTGTATTTCATTGATGAATCCACCGGGTGGGTGGTCGGGCAGTTCGGCACCATTCTCTATTCGCCGGCCGGAGGCAACTGAGTCCTGGCGTGCCCCCGCCGTCCGGTGACATACACAACAATCCCCGCCGATAGCAGGGCGATCGCCACAAGCTGGTTGTAAGTCGGCTGCCACCAGCTCCACGTAACATACATCTTCGTCTCATAGAACCGCACACTCTCTATCAGGTAGCGGGCGGTGCTCTCCACCACCAGCAGTACTGCCACCACCTGCCCCGCGAAACGGCGTCTCATGAGTATCAGGTGCAGCAAGCCAAACAACACCAGGCCGTGGACAGCGCTGTAGAGCTGAGTCGGGTGCAGAGTCGTTGCTCCGAGGAATGCGTACGGTATCGAACCCGGCGGGAAACTCACCGCCCACGGCAGCTCGCTCGGTGTCCCGAAACAGCACCCGTTGAGAAGACAGCCGATCCGCGTCAATCCCAGCCCCAGGGCGAACGCCGGCGCGAACAGGTCGAATGTGTCCAGCACCCCCAGCCCCTTCCACCGGCACCATAGCCATGCACCGAGCATTGCCAGCAACATGCCGGCATAGACGTTCATCCCGGCGATACCAATCTGATCCTGTCCAAAGGGGTTCACGACTGCCCAGGGATCATCAGCAAACTCGTGCAGATGGATGACAACATAGCCCAGTCGCGCGCCCAGAATGCCGCCTATGATCAGCACGTACGCCATCCCCAGCAAGACGACAAATGGCCGATCGAAGCGTTGGGCCATCCGCCACACATACAACGTCCCCAACAGAAATGAGAGGGCCAGCATGACACCGTACGATCGTACCACCACCGGCCCCACCTGCAGCAACTCCGGGCACATCAGCTACTTCCTGTCATCCCCTGCCGATAGCGCCCGCCCATTTGCCCCCAGACCGCCAGTGTCGCCACCACCCCGATTACAAGCCCCACAATGACATCGGACACATAGTGGAAGCGCCCCCACACACAACCAACCATCAGTCCTGTTACCGGAACAACGGCGACGTATCCCGCCTTCCGATAGTAGCGCCACAGGTACATCATCAGGACCACCGCTACTCCCGTATGCGAGGACGGTATCGCTCCGCCGCGCACGGCCCCTTTGGCCATCACTATCTCTGTGAGATGCCGGAACACCGGCCCCTGGACAGCATTCTGATAGACATCAGCAAAATACCAGCGCGGACCTTCGACAGGGTAGAGGAAGAAGAGCACGTATGAGGTTATGAACGTGATCATCGTCGCCGTCCACGCACTGACAATGATATCATCCCGACCAAGCAGAAACATCGTGAGGAAGAACCCCGGAATCATCAGGTAATACGAGAAGTAAAAAAAGTGGATCACCTCGTTTGTCCAGACCCCCAGCAAGTGTTGATCGACATACAGCGTCGGGTTGACCCCGAACAAGGACTTCTCAAACGCCACCAGATGCTGATCAAGAAAACCATCGAAGACCAGAAACATGTAGTCTCCGGTCATGCGATACAGCGGCGTCAGCAGCAGTATGGGGTAGAGGAGCCTGACAGCTGCTGACAACCGCGACCCGTGGACGGGCAGCCAGCGAACGGTCATCACGACCAGCAGAATAATCCCCGCATAAACAGCGATATTCAGTTGAAAGGAACCCAGCGGCCGCCCCAGAAGCGTCAGCACCACTATCATCGAAGCGCAGTATCCGATGATCCACCGGTCAAACGGCAGCCAGTGTTTCTCTCTCCGGTCAAGCTCCGGTGTCATCCGCCGCCACCTCGGATACCCGGTAGCCACTCCCGGCCACTACCAGTACGATCTCGCCTTTGATACTCCCGTGATCCAATATCGCCAATATCTCCGCCAAAGCACCGCGCACGAATTGCTCGTGCAACTTGGATATCTCGCGGGCCAGGCACGCCTGACGGTTCCCCAACACCTCGTGCATGTCTGTCAGCGTCTTCACCGTCCGATGCGGTGATTCGTAGAACACCATCGTATGCGGAAAGTCGGCCAACTGCCCCAGCCGCGTACGGCGCTTGCCGCCTTTGTTCGGCAGAAAACCCTCGAAGAAGAATCGATCCGTCGGCAGACCCGAGGCTGTCAGCGCCGGGATGATTGCGCACGGCCCGGGCAGGGGAACGATATCGATCGCGTTATCCACCGCAAACCGGACAATACGATACGCCGGATCGGAAATCCCCGGTGACCCGGCATCGGTGACCACCGCCACCGTCTCACCAGCCTGTAGACGAGCCAGCAGTTCGGCCGCGCGCGATCGTTCATTGAACTCGTGATAACTGATCAGGCGCTTCTTCAGCCCCAGCTTCTTCAGCAGGTTACCCGTATGGCGCGTGTCCTCACAGGCTACGACATCCACCATAGAAAGCACCTCCAGCCCGCGCGGTGACAAGTCCCCAAGATTGCCGATCGGCGTCGGAACCAGATACAGCTTGCCCGCCCGGTCAGACATCACTCACACTCACGGCTGTATCCTGATGGCCTCAGGAATCTCGCCCCGGCCCAGCGGCGCCACATCAGGAAGGCGTCGTTTGAACGCATTACGGTTGACCAGCGACAACACCCGGCTGATATCGGCGGTCCGAAACCCCTCGTTCTCCAGGGCTGACATGGATGTCTCACCCTCATCGAGTATCCGCTCCAGCAGGGCGTCAATTTGATCGTAGGTCACGCCGATTTCACCTTCATCGGTCTGCCCCATCCACAGATCCGCCGAAGGTGCCTTCTCAATGATCGAGTCCGGTATCCCCAACTCCCGCGCCAGCAATCGCACCTCCGTCTTGTATAGCTGGCCGATCGGATTCAGCGAACAGGCGGAATCGCCAAACCACGTCGTGTAACCCAGCGCTATCTCGGTCCGGTTCCCTGTCCCCAGAACCAGCCGCCCGGTCTCCTGTGCCACATCGAACAGAATCGACATCCGCTCGCGGGCCATCTTGTTGCCCGCACGAAGAATCAAAGACTCCTCGATCGTCCCGAAGTAAGCGTCGATCATCGGCGATATATCTATCGTCCGGTGTTCAATCTCCAGCTTGTCAATCAACGTGTTTGCATCGGTAACCGAGTCTTCCGATGAGGTCCGATAAGGCATCATCACCGCCAGGACCTTGTCAGGGCCAACCGCTTCTACCGCCAGCGTCGTCGACAGCGCCGAATCAATCCCGCCTGACAACCCCACCACATATCCGCCCATTCCGGATTGCAGCAGCTTCCCGGTCAGGAAACGCTTCATGGTTGTCATGGCCTGCTGAGGGTCAACGGTCCTTTTCAATCTGCAATGTCCTCGCATTTCGTGCCTCCGGCCCATAATAGACCGAATGTGATGTCCTATCAAGCAAAATCCCGCCATCGGCTTGACAGCGGCACCTGCGTCTCCATATTATCTCCATATTACTGGCATCAATCACGCAATACGAAAGATACAGCACTATGAGCGTAAACAAAGCGATCCTCATCGGCCGCCTCGGCAAAGACCCCGAAGTCCGCTACACGCAGTCCGGCAAGGCGGTCGCCACTTTCACAGTAGCTACCAACGAGCGCTGGACGGCGCAGGACGGTCAGCCGCAGGAGTCAACCACCTGGCACAACATAGTTGCCTGGGGACGACAGGCTGAGGTCATTAAGGAGTACCTCAGCAAAGGCCGCCAGATCTACATTGAGGGCCGGATTGCCAATCGAAGCTACGAGGACAAGGAGGGCAATAAACGCTACATCTCTGAAGTCGTCGTACAGAACTTCCAGTTCCTCGGTGATCGTTCCGATCGCCAAGGCCCTTCAGCCGCGCCGGACAACGTCAACGACGCCCCGCCGGCCGGAGCGGACTCGACCGCCGGCGATGATGACGATCTGCCCTTCTGATCAGTTCCTGCTCAGACCGAAAATGATGAATCCCTGCAAGTCGTTGACCTGCAGGGATTTTGTCTGTTGTGCACATCCTGACGCCGAAAGCTCAGCAACAATACTAAAGCAGCTCCTCTTGGTATACCGATCATGAGGATAGCGAGAGGCCGCCAACCGCTCTCGCCCCGACCAAAGAAAGATGACCCAGTCAGGAGGTATACCATATGTCGGCTCCAAACACGCAGAACCCGGCCCGCGAGCTGAAGTCGCGCAAGAAACGGCTCTATCGCCGCCTGGCCGTCATCAGTGCCGCCGCCTTCGTCGCCTCGGTCGCGATTATCCTCTATCGGCCCCTGTTTCCGGCCAACGAGCAGGTGGATTTCGTCTGCAGTTCCCTTGTCATTGCCGCCGATACCCTGCTGCCGTACATGATCTCCGCTGTCGTGGCCGCTATCACGGTAGTTGCGGTCCTGACCGTCGTGCCGCTGGGGCGAACCTTCGACAACCTCGATATGATCCGCGAGCGCATCCATGCGCTGGCCGGCGGCGACCTGTCAACCCGGCTGCATGTCAGCACTGATACTCCGGAGCTCAAAATGCTCGCCGCCGATGTGAACCTTACGGTCAGCTTCCTCGGCGACCATGTGGCCCAGTGGAAGATCATCAATCGCCAGCAATGGGATATTCTGGAGCACCTGCGGCAGTCGGCCGCCAAGGGCGACCCCGATGCTGTCCTGAAATACGTTGAGCGGATGCAAAAGAACTGGGAAAGAATCGCTGAAATCGAGGAAAAACTGAGTACCTGATCAGGCGCTCTCCATACAGCCGCAGACGCCGTCCTGAGGAGCCGGCGGCAGATCGGCTACTCGTCGCCCTCCTGCCTGGCCAGCGCTTCCAGCGCCTGAACACGCTTGAGCAAGTCCGGCAAGCGACGCAGTGCGGCACTGACCCGAAGGGCCTCGTTGATCTCCCAGGCCGGCGACCCGAACATCGTTTTTCCGGCCGGAACCGATTTGTTCACCCCCGACTGTGCCCCGACCCGCACCCCGTCGCCAACAACCAGGTGCCCGGTGACTCCCACCTGTCCCGCCAGAATGACATCACGCCCCAGTTTCGTCGATCCCGATATTCCCACTTGGGCGACGATGATGCTGTTGTCGCCGATTTCAACATTGTGGGCTATCTGTACCAGATTATCTATCTTCACCCCGTTGCCGATCCGTGTCGGGCCGAGTGCACCCCGGTCGACCGATACATTGGAACCAATCTCAACATCATCGCCCACCGCAACATACCCCACCTGCCGCACCTTGTGTGAAATCCCATCAGCCTGTGCGAACCCGAACCCGTCCGAACCAAGGACCGTCGAGGCGTGGATGATCACCCGGTCACCAATCTGGGTCCGGTCCATGATCTTCACTCCGGGGTAGATTATGCAATCCGATCCAATCCGACATTCCCGTCCCACAAAACACCCGGAAATCAGTTGCGTTCTCGCCCCAATAACGGCACCACTTCGTACATGGCAAAACGGCCCGACCGCTGCCGACACGTCAATCTCGGCGCCATCCTCCACAACTGCCATTGGGTGAACGCCGGGCAACAGATGCGGCTTGTCAGGATAAACCAGTTCTACTGCCTGCGCAAAGGCAAGGTAGGGGTTGTCATGCCTGATGACCGTCAAATGCTCCGGACACTCCGTGTCACGGTCGACAATCACCACTGCCGCCTGAGTCGTCGTCAGGTATTGGCGGTACTTCCTGTTCGCCAGAAAGGTCAGATCGCCGGTCCCGGCCGAGGCAATAGGGGCAATCCCAGCCACGCGCGCCTGTGGATCGCCCTCCAGCTCACCGCCCAGCCTGCGAGCAATCTCTTTGGATGTAAACCCGGTCTCAGCCATCCATTCTGTCAAGATAATCGATAACTTTGTCAGTCACGTCGTATATGGGTTTGATATAGCCCAGGCCGCTCTGACTCGTGAAAATGACGTCGTAATCGTTCTCCAGCGCGACTCCCTCTATGGCCGCCATCAGCTTCTCATACAACGGCCTGAGCAACTGAGCCTCTTTCCGTTCGGCCTGACCGCCCGGCCCGAAGATCTGCTTGGTGTAAGCATCGAGCTCCGAGTACTTCTCACGTATCAGCGTTTCGCGTTCGGTCTTCTTCTCCTCGGAAAGAATGAGCCGCTGGCGTTGATACTCCTCTTCCAGTTCCTGCAGAGCTTCCTGTTTGGTGATTGCTTCCTGTTCCCACGCTTTCACTTCGGTCTCGAACTCGTCCTGTGCCTTCTGCCAGTCCTTGAACTCCTGCTTGATGCGTTGCTCATCGATGAACCCAAGCTTCATACCCTGGGCCTGTGTCGTCGATGCCACCACCGACACCACGAGGGCAAGCGCCAGTACCCCGATTATCGCTTTGAAATGAATCCTCATTAGAAGCCTCACTCGCTATAGCGCGTTTATCTGAATGTCGTGCCAATCTGGAAATGGGGACGCCACCCACGACCCTCACCGTTGGGCGGGTCATCAAGCGGTTTCGCAAAGTCAAAGCCCATCGTCCCAATCCCCGGTATCATCAATCGAAAACCGAATCCATATCCCTTATACAAGTCACCCGGGGCAATCTCATCCCAGCGCAACCATGAATTACCCGCGTCAAAGAAAAGCAGGCCGTACAACTGCTGCTGGATAATCGGGAATTGCAACTCCAGGTTCGCCACCAGCATGTAATTGCCTCGTACTCTTGCCCGGTATGAACTGAATACGGTATCATCAGGCTGGTCCACGCCGACAATCCGGTTAGGGTCATAGTAGTAGTACACTGTGTCCGACTGTGTGACAACAGAGTCAGGCGTCAGGATGCCATCATCGTAACCCCTAATGATTCCGTCATATGCAGTCCCGCCCGGTGTAAACCGGTCAGAGGCCAGAATGCGCTGGTCATCACCGGCTCTGACGGCGCCGGCCTCAAGCTTCGCCGCCAGTGTGAAGTTCCAGAACGTCGGAATGAACTTCGCTGCCGATACAAGATGCCGCTCGTACTTCCAGAATCCGCCCAGCAGCCCACCGGTGGTCTCAAACGTGTAAGATACTTTCGAACCCTTCGTGGCAAACTCCGGCAAGTTGCGGGAATCTCGCAGGATAGTAAACGACCAGCGCGATGCCGTCAGCCAGTCCTCCCCGTACTCCAGCAGCGAACCCGGATATGGACCATGCACCTTGCGGCCCAGAAAGGCATCCTGGCGCGTCCCGTCCTCCTCATCCTGATCATCATAGTAGTAGGCTGCCTGATACGAGTAGTTCGTGACATATCCGCTGCTGAAATCAAAGAATCGGTTTCGCTCGAGACGATACGAGGTGAACACCCGGAAGTAACGGTCAGGCCAGGTCAACCGTCGCCCGACCCGCACCGACGCCCCCCGACGCCCCTCTGTGTATTCGTCATACCAGTTCCGATTGGTGAGGTATCCGCTCACCCCCAGAAGAGTCGGCCGACCCCTCAGCCACGGCTCCGTGAAACTGACAGACACCGAATTACGATTCCGACCGAATTCGACCATGAAGGACAGCGTCTGACCCTCGCCACGGAAGTTGGGAATACCCATCCCGACATTGCCCACCACCTTGTCCTGGCTGTTGTAACCCGCGCCCGCACTCACCTGGCCTGTTTGCTTCTCATCAACTCTCATCTCGATATCAACATCACCGCTGGGCAACTGAATCGGCACCGGCTCCACAGTCGTGAAGTAGTTCAAGGCCATGGCGTCCCGAATCGAACGAATCAGCAGTTGACGATTGAATACGTCCCCGGGAATCGACGATAACTCGCGCCGAATCACCTTCTCTTTTGTCTTCGTATTTCCTGTTATCCTGACCAGATTGATCCGCGCCGGAAGCCCCTCGGTGATCTCATACGTGACATCGATGATCGAGTCCGCACGTGTCGTTCGCTCATCAAATATGCGCACATGAAGATGACCGATATCGTGATACGCCGTGTACAGTTCCATCATCGACTCTTCGTACTTGTCAGCACTGAAGACATCTCCGGAAGTGAATCTCAGACGGTTGCGCAGAAGATTGGTATCAAGCACTTCATTGAACTTGAAAGCTACGTCACCGAAGTAGTAGCGAGGCCCTTCGTAGACGTCAAGGTAGATCGTCATCCGGTTGCGAGACGTGTCGATACGCATCGAATCAGAAAGCAAATAGGCGTCGATATACCCCCGGTTGTGGAATGCCTCAATGAATTTCTCCAGGTCCTCCTGATATCGCTCCTGAGCAAAATCTGAGCTGCGAAGGAACCCGCGCTTGCGATTGCGCATCTTCGAGATAGCCTCGCTGCTCGACACCCCCTCGTTGCCCAAGACAACAACCTTCTCGACCTTGATCTTCGATTTCTCACTGATCGTCAATGTCAGCGTTGCCGCAGATGAATCCGCTGTATAATCAAGATCGGATTCCACCTCGGCCAAAAAGTACCCCTTCTCCGCGTACAAACGTTTTATCTTCTGCTCCGACTGATACACCAGGAACGGGGAGATGTACCCACCAACCCCAAGCCCAAGCTCGTCTCGAAGATCACGGTCCTTGATCTTTGAGTTGCCCACCAGCTTCAGCCCGGCCAGCTTGGGCAACTCGTCGACCACAATCCGTGCCTTCAATCCCCCGGGAACCTCGTCACCCTCTATCCGAACGTCACGGAATATCCCCAAAGCGTACAACCGCCTGATGGTCTCAGCAACCGCTCCCGGCGTGAGCCGCTCGCCGATCTCCAGCGACGACACCCCCAGAATCAGGCCCTCGCTCGCGACCCGGTTGCCCACCACCTCGATGTCGACCACCCTGTAGTCCGACTGAGCCGCTACCGACAAGGGAAAACATATGACTACAATCGCGATCGCAAGTATCAGGTGAGCTGTCCGTGCCCGGGGATGATCCATATGATAATAGAGATTGCTTCTGTTAGGGGGCAACGATCCTGTTGACTCTGATCTCCGAATAATCCTGACGGTGGCCCCGGGTGCGACGGTACTTCGTGCGACGCTTATACTTGCCGATGAGAACCTTGTCGCCCTTCCCATGACCCAGAACTTCGGCCTGCACCGAGGCGTTCGCGATCAGCGGAGTCCCGACTGTGGACGCATCACCATCGCGGATTATAAGGACCTCGTTGATGTCCAGTGTCTCACCCGGCTCGGCCGACTGGTGCGGCACTTTCAGGACATCTCCTTCATCAGCCGCGAACTGGAACCCGGAAAGCTGAAAAACAGCGTACATTTGCCTTTATCCTCCAACTACATAGACTGTTTGTCATTATTCCAGCCAAACCACTAATCCTATGAAAATCGGCCCATAAGTCAAGGCAAAACTTCATGCCCGTGCCAAACCACAGGAGGATTCCACGTGTTTAGACTATCGAGGGCGGCCGATGTTCCCGGGCCGATGACAGATAATACGATCGCTGTTTGTGATTGTTCACTGACCGCAGAGTCATATATTGCACCATCACGTATCATCTAATGGAAAGACAACCCTGACAAGACTCGGCTCACAGTATCTGAGCGCTTGATAAGATGATCAATTGAGTACCTGAGACTATGAACAGAGCATCTGTAACAACCCCGGAGTCGCCGTTCAAACTCGTATCGACCTATGCCCCCAAAGGTGATCAGCCCCAGGCCATTGAGCAGTTAGTCAGGGGACTGCAAGACAACGCCCCCTACCAGACCCTGCTCGGCGTCACGGGTTCCGGCAAGACCTTCACCATCGCCAATGTCATCGCCCGGCTTGGGCGGCCAACTCTGGTCATATCGCACAACAAGACCCTCGCAGCCCAGCTCTATGGGGAACTCAAGGCGTTCTTTCCCGACAATGCTGTCGAGTTCTTTATCAGCTACTACGACTATTATCAACCCGAAGCCTACGTGCCCACCACCGACACCTATATCGAAAAGGACACGTCCGTCAACGAGGATATCGATCGCCTCCGACTGCGGGCAACTGCCTCGCTTCTGGACCGCCGTGATGTCATTATCGTGGCCTCGGTCTCATGTATCTATGGCCTCGGCTCACCATCGGAATACAAGAGCCAGTTCCTTCTTCTGCACCCCGGCGACGAACAGGATCGAGATTACGTCATCCGGCGCCTGATCGATATCCACTACAACCGCAATGATGTCGACTTCTCACGCGGCAACTTCCGGGTGCGCGGTGATACCATCGAAATCATCCCCGCCTACTACGAGAACGCCTTTCGTGTCGAGTTCTTCGGCGATGAAATAGAACGCATCACCGAAATCCACCCCCTGACCGGTGAAATCATCGGCGACCGTGACCGCCTCGCCATCTATCCGGCCAAACACTTCATCACATCCAAACCGCAACTGGTACAGGCCATCACCTCCATCAGGCAGGAACTGAAAGATCAGCTCGAGCTCTTCCGTCAACTGGACAAGCTCCTCGAAGCCCAGCGGCTCGAATCCCGCACCAGGTACGATCTCGAAATGCTCAAGGAGGTCGGTTACTGCACGGGGATCGAAAACTACTCCCGGCACCTCACGGCACGCAAGCCGGGGGAGAGGCCGTTCTGCCTGATCGACTTTTTCCCCGACGATTTCCTGACCATTATAGATGAATCCCACCAGACCCTGCCGCAGCTCCGCGCCATGTACGCCGGCGACAAGAGCCGCAAGGAGGTCCTGGTTGAACACGGTTTCCGTCTGCCCTCGGCCCTTGACAACCGGCCGCTGTTCTTCGAGGAATTTGAGGCCCTCCAGAACAGCACCATTTACATCTCCGCCACCCCCGGTGACTACGAACTTGCAAAGTGCGAGGGAGTTGTTGTCGAACAG
Organism: uncultured Ignavibacteriales bacterium; assembly: GCA_964627305.1. Taxonomy (GTDB): domain Bacteria; phylum Zixibacteria; class MSB-5A5; order GN15; family FEB-12; genus WJKG01. Next base: position 376,720 of record CAZVHP010000001.1, read on the forward strand.
GTCATCCGCCCCACCGGACTGCTCGATCCGGTCATCAGCGTCAAACCCCTTGGAACGCAGGTCGATGACCTCCTCGAACAGGCGCGCCTTCGCTCCGAGAAAGGGGAGAGAGTGCTCGTCACCACCCTGACCAAGCGCATGGCTGAGGACCTCACCGATTACATGGCCCGCGCCGGACTGAGAGTGCGCTATTTGCACAGTGAAATCGATGCCATCGAGCGTACCGGAATCATTCGCGATCTCCGGCTGGCCGAATACGATGTGCTCGTCGGCGTCAACCTCCTGCGCGAGGGGCTGGACCTGCCCGAGGTGTCACTGGTCGCCATCCTCGACGCCGACAAGGAAGGCTTCTTAAGATCCGCCCGCTCACTCATTCAGACCGCCGGACGCGCCGCCCGCAACAAGGGGGGAGAGGTAATCCTCTACGCCGACAAGATCACCGACTCGATGGCCATTGCCATCGATGAAACCAACCGACGCCGGGCAAAACAGCTTGAGTACAACCAATCGCACAACATCAATCCCGAAACCGTCTATAAGACCAGGGAAGAGATCCTGCGAACAACCCAGTTCGCCGACTCCCGGGCTGAGCAGCAGCCCACCTTCGACAAGCCCGAGAGCTTCGACCTCATGAGTCTCGAGGACCGGATCGCTTTCATGACCAAAGCAATGAGAAACGCCGCCGAGAACCTCGATTTCGAAACGGCCGCCCTCATTCGCGATGAGATCGAACAATTGAACCGACGAGCCAAATTCAGTAAGAAAAAGAAACGGAAATAACGCAATGCGCAACGTATGGTCACTCTCTCGAGTGCTGCTCCTGCCAATGGCAGCCGCTATTTTGCTCATCGGCTGCGAAGAGCGCGAATCATTCTTCATCGACGATGACGAGGAGATTCGTCGATACCTCTCAACGACCGAAGAAGGCCGCGAGCTGTTTCGTGCTGAAGGCCTTGTGCCCGACCATCCGTACACCGTCGGCTCTGCCGTGCATCAGGATTCCATCGTCTACTTCGAGCGAGTAATCACTATCGACCGCGTCCGCGCTGACACCCTCACCTCTGAGTTCCGCGCCTTCAGCGGACGCGCTCGGCATGCCGAAGTGACGGTCGAGGACTTCTGGGAAGTACAAGTGAGAAAGATCGGGCCCGAACCAGAGGATACGGCCGTGACCTTCCAGAACCGATATCTGACCCGCCATGCTCTCTTCGTCAAGATCGGGGACGATACCCGGCCCTATGCCGGCTGGCGCATGTGGGGCTTCAACGGCGGTTATCCTCTTGCGCCCGCCGATATCACCATCACCGACGAGTCCGGCAAGAGCTTCCAGGGTGACCCAACCACCTACTCCAGACAGGAATATTATCTCGTCAATCTCGCTGTTTCGCCGCCCGACTACGTCCGCGACGCGTCCGGCACGCCCGTTCGGTACCTCACCGCACACGCATACCTCCCGCTGACCGATATTGCCGCCGTCGTTGATGGAGACTCCCTCCAGATTAATGGCGACTTTCTCAGCAACCTTGATCGCTACCAACTGGTTGCCTGGGAAAGCGACACCGGCTTCGTCGTTCAGGCCCTCACGGTATTCCCCCTCGAAGACCGCTTCTTTGGCGTGGTTCACACCCGCAGCAACAACCCCCACCGATACAACATCCTTTACCTGCAGCAGATCCGTTACAGCTTCGCCACGCCCGAGATTGTCACCCACCAAGGCTGGTGCGCGCCCTTCCGCCTTGAGCAATGAAGTCGTCATACAGGCTTGCGTCTGCACCAACCCAACTCCCGACTTCTTCGCCGATAATCGGCACCCTGGGACCAACTGGCGGTTTTAGTTGAATAATACAGCGACACAACGGATATAGCCTGCAAGTTAGTCAGGACACTCGTCTTCATATTACACGTCACAAGGAGGTAACGAAATGAAAAGCAAGCCCCCCCGGATCAAACGCCGACGCCTCATCCTGCTGGTCATGATAGGAATCTTCATGGTCGGTTGCGGCACCCAAATCCCCTCAGGACACCGCGGCGTGTTCTATTCCAAGTTCGGCGATGGCACCGAGTTTGGCAATATCTACCCCGAAGGCTTCGCCTGGCACCTGCCCTGGAACAGTATGTTTGTTTACCAGACACAGATACAGGAGAAAAAGGAGGTTCTGCAGGTGCTCTCCTCCGACGGTGCCACCATTCGACTGGAGGTTTCCATCCTGTACAGACCGATTGACGACAAACTCGACAGCCTGCAGGTGACTATCGGACCAAACTACTACAACGTCTCCATCGCACCGAACCTCCGTGCCGTCGCCCGCTCGGTCACCGGTCGCTACAAGCCGGAAGAAATATACTCGACCAAACGCGAAGAGGTCGCGAGTGCCCTATTCGAAGAACTGCAGACGGAACTCGATGGAAAGCACATCTTCATCGACAACGTCCTCATCCGCGATGTGCAGATTCCGCCCAAGATATCCGAGGCCATCAACTTCAAGTTGACTGCCGCCCAGGAAGCCGAGAAGATGGAATTCACCATCGAAAGAGAACGCAAGGAGGCTGAGCGCAAGCGTATCGAGGCTCAGGGTATCGCCGACTTCCAGCAGATCGTCTCTGCCGGTATCACCCAGTCACTCCTGAAATGGAAAGGCATTGAGGCCACCCTAAAGATCGCCGAATCCGAAAACACCAAAGTCATCATCATCGGAAACGATGCCGGCAGCCTCCCCGTTATTCTCGGCGGCGACGGCAAGTAATATCGTCTGCATCTGCTTCTCGGAAAGGCGGCCAACCAGGTCGCCTTTCTTTGTTCCGGTATCCTTAGATAGTCAACTTCCGGGCACAATCCCATCTCGGGCGCAACGTGCACTGGCATCACCGCCTTACGCCCGACCAGCGTCGCAGAAACTGTGTTAACTTATTGTTACGTAGTTTTTTGTTGACAGAAACGGTCACCCTCGCAACCATCTGGTCGGCAATCTGCCACACATATTGTTACTCCTGTTTCATATTCTGGACCTCACTGTGCATCTTTAGCCACGGCCCGCCCGTAAGTCATTGCAATTCAGCCCATTGTAAGTTGGCCCGAATCTTGCAGCAACACCGGTGAACACGGCTAATTGCCTTGACTTTCAGCTTGTCAGAGGTATATTGAAATGGTTGAAAATGCGCCTTGGTTTGCTCACAGAGTTTACTGCACTCTACTGCTAAACAGGCAGCTTACGTTGAACATGAGCAATAGATTGTCTTTAAGGGTCATCGCGGCCCTTTTGCTATGTATAGCCACGCCAGAGGCGTGACTCAATAAGGGGTGTGATGTTTGCCGATACGGCAAATCCATCTTGGAGGAAAGATGAAGATATCCGGTTTTATGAGAATCAGCCTGCTGTTGTTGTTCACATCGATGTTTTTCTGTAGTGTCGCGTCCGCGGCCGGCAGCCCGGACAACAACACCCAGAGTCACCTGTCCATCAACGACGATGGCAGTATCGGCTCTGAGCGGGGATGGCAGAGAACACCGCCGTTCGAGACTGACACGTTCTACATATGTCTCGGCGAGACCATCGTCGACACGACCGTCGTCATCAGTGATTCCGCTCAGGATCCTGCTTTGCAGCTTGAAATCCACAGCGGCGAAGGCGATCTGGTCCTGGACCGTCCCGGCCCCCTGCTTGGGATCTACTCGTTTACGCCGGACACGGTCGGGACATACTATGTGGTTCTGAATCTGACCTACGACGGTGAGTATGTTTCCTCATACTACCACACCTACGTCGTCTTTCTGAACGAACCACCGACCATCGACGACCAGTTCTTCTCGGCCAGCCTCTGCAACCCGCCTTACAACCGATCCCTGCCGATCATGGCCAGCGATCCCGAGAATGACGAGCTCGTCTTCAGTCTGCTTGCCGGCAGCGGGTCTATCGATGCTTCCTCCGGCATCCTGACCTACTCTGCCACCCAGCCGGGAGTGCATTCCTTCATGGTCGAAGTTGCCGATCTGTGCGGCGCCGACACCGCCATGGTTTACGATACCCTGTTTCTTAACCAGCCCCCCGACTGGGATGGCTTCGACTCTCTTGTTGTGCTCTGCGAACCGGATACCATTTGCTTCGATATAATCGCGTCCGACCCCGAGGGTGATCCCATCACCATCTATATGTGGGAAGGCCCCGGAGTACTGGAACAACTCAGTGATAGCACCGGGCGAGTCTGTTTCCTGCCCGATGACGTTGACTCCGCCACCTACACCTTCGTGTTCTGCCTCGTCGACGACTGCGAACCCAGCGTGGGCGAACGCCCGACCCCTCCCTGCGAGCCCGATACCGTCACTATTACTGTAAAGATTAACCGCCCGCCCATATTCGTCACCTGCCCCGACGAAATCTCTGTCGGCTGCCTGACCGGCGACACCTGTGTGACGTTTGATGTATACGACCCCGACAACGAACCCCTGGCTCTTTCGGTCATTGAGTTCCCCTTCGACTACACCCTTGATGGTACAACCGTCTGCTTCAACGCCGCCGGTATCACCGAGGCCATGTTGGTTGTGGAAGTTGCCGATATCTGCGGCCGCGCCGATACCTGCGAGGTACTCATAACCGGTGATGGTGGCAACCCGCCTATCATCGACATCCCGGATACCACCCTCTATCTCTGCGGCCCGCTCGAAGTCTGCGTCCCGCTGAGCATCACCGACCCCGATGGTGACCTCAATTCCTCCTCTATCGTCGTCGAGGGCGGCACCTGGGACCCAGAAGCGGGAACGGTCTGCTTCATTCCTTACGATGGTGGCACGTACGAGATCACCGTCACCGCCAGTGACTACTGTGGCGCTACCACCACCCATACCGCCTACATCACGATCATGACCGACCAGGATATCGAACTGATCTGCCCGCCCGATACCACCATCTTTGTCTGTGAGCTGGACACCTTCTGCTTCCCGATCCTGGGTATCCCTGCGGGTATTACGCCGACAATCACCGGTATCAATACCTGGTACAATGCCGAGGACAGCACTATCTGTTTCTACGCTGCATGTGCCACCAATAACCGAATTACCATCAGCTTCTCCACCGAGTGCAACGACTACTTTTGCGAATTCAACGTCAAGCTGGTCTGCAACAAGCCACCCGTCGTGGTGTTGCCGCCTCCGATGACTATTGCGGTGTGTGAAGACGAGACGATCTGCATTCCGGTCGCCATTTCGGATGTCGACGGTAACCTCTCTTCCGTTGAGGTCACTGAAGGTTACACCTTCGATCCTATCTTCAGCCGGGTGTGCTTTACGCCCGACGGCCCCGGCGTGTATGGCTTCGCCGTCACCGCTTACGATGAATGCAGTGCCAGCGACCGCGACACCATTGAGATCGTCATTGTTCCCAACACTCCACCCACCATCACGCATCACCTGGAAGACACCCTCTTTAGCCAGTGTGAACCGGTGGAGATCTGCATCCCCATCGAGGCGAACGACATCGATAACAACCTCATGGATGTCGTCACGAACCTTGGGACCTACAATGAAGTCACCGGCGAAGTCTGCTTCACGCCAGACACCTCCGGCCGCTACTGCTTCGAGGTTATCGCCATCGACGAGTGCTTCGACGCAGATACTACAGAATTTTGCCTCGTTGTCGAGGGTGGCAACTGGGTAGATATCCTCTGTCCCGAGGCTCCGATCGACACCAGCATCTGCGAGCCGGGCGAAGTGTGCGTCGCTGTGGATGTCAACGGCGTCGGCTACACCATTACCACGGCCGGCAATGCCACCTGGTCCGATGGTCTGCTCTGCTTTGATGTCACCGGATCGGGCACGTACGTCGACACCCTGTACGGCGACTCTGATTGCAACTCCGATATGTGTATCGTGACGCTCAATGTCACCATCCCGGACCCCGTTGCCATCACCTGCCCGCCGGCCGATACGGTCCTCGCGTGCGATGACACCAACTTGGCCTATGCCTTCACAGTAACCGGCCCCTATGATTCCGTCGTGGTCACGTCGCCAGAGGGCGCCACGATCCAGAACGACAGCGTATTCTTCACAGCCACAGCACCGGGCGCATACATGATCAGCCTTACGGCCGTTGGCCTGTGCAACGAGGCCACGTGCAACACAGAAATCGTTGTCGACTTCAACTCCAATCCGCAGATGATTGCTCCGCCGGACACCACTATGGTTGCCTGCGAGCTTCCCGAGATATGCCTGACTATTGACACCAGCGATGTCGACGGTAACCTTGTCGAGGTCACCGTCAATGTCGGCGAGATCACCGATAACCAGTGGTGCTACACGCCGACCGACTTCGGTGTTGATACCATCATCTTCACTGCGGTCGATGCCTGCGGTGCCATCGATGCTGACACCACCCTGGTCACCCTGACTCTCGGTGGCACGGCCTTTATCGAGCCGATCCTCGACCAGGAGTTCGATCTGTGCGCTGCCGATACGGTCTGTGTCCTCCACAATGGCTACAGCCCGCCATCGTCTCAGATATCGCTCAGCCCTTTCGGCTGGTACGATACCGCTAACGAGCAGTTCTGCTTCTTCGTCGATCAAAGCGGCACGACTGAGATTCGGGTCATTGCCGATGCGCTCTGTGGATCCGACACGATCTACTTCGACCTCACTGTGCACATAGGCGATCCTCCCCTGCTGACATGCCCCGGCCCGATCGACACGCTCATGTGTCTTGTCGAGCCGACCGAACTGTGTTGGGATATCGAACTGACCGGTACCGATGCCCAAATCGACTCGGTCAGCCATGGTGGCACCTACGCCGATGGAACCGTCTGCATCCCCGTCACCGGACCCGGTGAGAAGGACGTCGTCGTCTATGCCAGCGGCACCTGCGGTGAGACCTCCTGTACGGTGAACGTCACCATTTACGAGGACACGCCGCCCGAGATTGATTTGCCCACCTCCGATCTGTCGCACTCGCTGTGCCTAAAGGACTCTGTGGAGATATGCTACGATATCAAGTTCCGCGATCTTGAGAGCACTCCCGTCATCGAGCAAATCTGCGGCGAGCCGGGCGCGTTCCAGCAACTCACCGACAGCACCGGCCGCGTCTGCTTCATCCCGTACTACTACGGCACTTACGAGTTCTGCTTCCGCGTCACCGATGGCTGCGATACCGTTGTCGAATCCTTCTGGGTCGAGATCAACGAAGGCGAAGACTGCGAGCTTTGCGCCCGCATCTGGCTCGACTCCGATACCTGTACAGTCGTCGGAGTCTCCAAGGATGTGAACATCATGATTGAAACCTTCGAGGAAATCGGCGGCTTCAAACTCATGATGCTCTTCGATCCCTCACTGATGAGCCTGCCGTCACCCGTTACAAAGGGTAGTGCCGTCGCCGAATGGGAGTACTTCACCACCACCTACACCAGCCCCGTCTGCGGCAGTAACTGCCCTCCGGGACTGGTCGGAGTAATCGGTATCGCCGACATCAACAACGGTCCCAACCATCCCGGCCCCGATGCCTTCACGCCGGAAGGTGTCCTCGGTACCATGCGTTTCCAAATCTCGAGCTATCAGACGGACTTCGGTTTGTATCTGCCGATCGACTTCTTCTGGTACGACTGTGGCGACAACGCCCTGTCGTCGAAGTCCGGCGATGACCTGTTCATTGACCTGTATATCCTCAACTCTGAGCTGGATACGCTCTGGAACGAGGATGATGACATCGGCTACCCCGAACACGCTCGCCCGCCATTCCCCGGAACCAAATACGGTGCCCCCGATGATCCGTGCATGATAGGCGACAAGGTAACACCGATTCGCTGCCTCGAGTTCATCAACGGTGGCATCTGCGTCTTCGATCCGGATTCCATCGACGATCGCGGCGACCTGAACCTTAACAACGTTGCCTACGAAATCGCCGATGCCGTGCTCTACAGTAACTACTTCGTCTACGGACTCCGCGTATTCGTCATCAACGTTGCCGGACAGATCGCAGCCTCGGATGTGAACGCCGATGGCCTGACCCTGACAGTTGCCGACCTGGTCCTGCTCATTCGTATCATCACCGGCGAGGCCAGCCCGATAACCGGCAAGATTCTCCCGGTTGACGAGCCGATGCTTCTTACAACCGAGCGACTCGGTAACACAACCGAGATACGTTCCGTCACCTCGGACGATATCGGTGGCGCGCATTTCGTCTTCGACCTTTCCGGAGCGGTCTCGGTCGATGATGTCCGCCTCGGCGCCGATGCTTCCAATATGGATCTCGGCTGGGCCGTTGAGAACAACCAACTCCGCATCCTCATACACGATACCCAGTCCGAGCGAATCAGCGCCGGCCAGAACAGCCTGGTTGAAATAGTTACCTCCGGCGAAGGAAGCATCGAACTGGTGCTGGCCGATGCCGCCGATTACAACGGCCGCCCCTATGAGGTCGTGGCCAAGACCACCGAGTTGCCGTCCACCTGGACGCTGGACCAGAACTACCCGAACCCGTTCAACCCGACCACAGCGATCAGCTTCTCGCTGGCTGACCAGGCCGACTGGCGCCTGACTATCTACAATATCAATGGCGCTGTGGTCCGCGAGTTCACCGGCAGCAGCGCCGCCGGCAGTGTCACGGTCGAGTGGGATGGCGCTACTTCCAATGGTAACACAGCGGCCTCCGGCGTGTATCTCTACCGCCTCGAGGCCGGTGAATTCAGCGCCACCAAGAAGATGATGCTTCTGAAGTAATACAGATTTCCCCCCACCCCTTAAGGCGCCTGGCAGTGCTCAGCACGGTCGGGCGCCTTTTTCTGCTGCTAAAGTCGGGCCCGCTCAGGCTACGCACTTCCCGTGGGCGGCAGGCGTCCCGCCTGCCCCTGCTTCAATGCATCCATCGGTAGCCCGCCTTTCAGGCGGGTTCGATTCACACAACTTGAAAGCCCGCATTTGCATTGACATGCCCCCAGATTCAGCAGATATTGCAGGCAAATCAGAATAACAAGTCAAACCTGCCCCGGTGCGTCGAGGTGTTATGAGGCGATTGCACGGACGCAGTGGTTCTTGTCACATCGGTTAGAAGGGTTCTGCTGACATGGAAACTGCAGCACTGGTACTGGAGTACTTGAAGGCGACTACGTCTACTCAGATTATAGCCGGTGTCGTTGCAGTCACGATTGCCCTGACCTTCAAGAATGACATCAGGAATCTTATGCGGAGAATTGCCTGGATCAAGTTTCCCGGCGGAAGTGAATTCTCAACTACCCAGCTTGAGCGTCGATCTTCTACATCGGCGGATCATGACACTGATGAGCAACAGCCGCTCGAACCAGAGGTCGAGCTGCCTCATGATTTGCAGCTGAATCCAGCCGAGTTTGAGAAAGTGGAGAGCCTCATGAAAGCTGAACGTGCGAAGGCTGCGCTATGGGAATATCGCTTTCTGAATCTGTTCTTGGTGCCACACACACAAGCTGTGTTAGATTGGATTTCAGGCTTGGACAGAGGAACGTCAATTGGGTTCTTTCATACGCTATGGACTCCAGCGATCCCGAATGCGAATGAAAGGCACGCGATCATTGATGTGCTGCAAAACCACTTCCTCATTGAGATCACGGGAGAGTTCGTGGAGATCACCCCTAAGGGCCGTGAATACGTAGGTTGGAGAGGGCCAATGCCGAAGATGGAAGCATAGCTTACCGCTTCTGCATACATCCTGAGGGCTGTCTTGGGACGACCACTATATAACCACCGTTGTGTATGAGAAGAACATGAAATCAGACACACAGGTCACCGGAAACGTTGGTCTGTATTGGACGTGTTTTCATCTCTCCCGCATGGGATGGAACGCAATGCCCACCGCACGCAACGCACGCGGAGTGGACATCATTGCATACAATCGCAGCTGTTCGCGAACAATTGCGATCAAGGTCAAGACCTTGAGCAAAAAGAGTCCGGTTCCCCTCGGCACGACGCTGAACAAGATTATGGGGGACTTCTGGGTCATCGTAAATAACGTTGCATCTGACCCCCAAACATACATACTGCTGCCACACGAAGTCAGGGACCTCGCCAGCCGGTCAGAAAAGGATGGCCGAGTTTCATACTGGCTCCAACCTCCATCTTACTGCAAGGAGCAGTTCCATGAACGCTGGGATCGAATCGGAGTACCGGAATGACATCGTACACTGAGGTTGAGCGAGGGTAATTGCAGCAGACGGCGCGTCTCTTGGCTCTCTTAAGGCGGTGACCGCCAGATCGCAAACACAATGAGCAACAGAACATGGGCATGTATCGAGTGCGGGAAGACCTACCGGCGTGATCAGAACCACGCAGGCGCCGTTTACTGCGCCCTCTGTGGCCGAGAATGCGAATACGTGCACTGGAAGATGCGCGTCCCGTCTCCCAGGAAGAAGAAAGAGTGGCAACGATTCTGGTCATTGTATCGCCGGGAGAAGGCCGAATTGGAGCGGTGCTTCACAGACGGCAACATCGAGATCGTGGAACTCGACCTGCTCAACATGCGCATCATGCCACAATACAAGCCGCCCGACAAGCCATAACACCCCGCCACCACCTGTCTCTGGTGCTTTCGTGGGCGGCAGGCGTCCCGCCTGCCCCTCTCTCGGGAGTCTGTGGGCGGCAGGCGTCTCGCCTGCCCCTTCCGCTCCTACTTGTGATACCCCGTGTTGTGCAGTATCGAAAACCCCCGATAAAGCTGCTCCAGCAGCACCAGCCGCACCAATTGATGCGAGAACGTCAACGGCGATAACGACACCTGCGATTGTGCCCGCTCGATGATCTGCGGATCCAGACCATACGCTCCCCCAACAACGAACACCAGTTCGCCGCCGCAACTCGCCAGCCACGTCTGCAACTGCGATGCGAACGCCTCGCTGTTATGACATGTGCCGCGGTCGGTCAGCGCCACATACGCAACGTTCTTCAGGGCCTTCGCCAACTCCTCGGCCTCCCGTGCCATGATCTGAGTGGGGGAGAGGGCGCCGGACACAGCCCCGCCCCGCAGTATCTGCCACTGCACCTGCGCCCAGCGACCCAGCAGCTTCTCGAAATGGGCGCACCCCTCACTGACCCAGGCGTCCTTGTCTTTGCCTATGGCTGTGATTCTAATCGTCAGCACAGGGAACTACCCTGACCAGCATGCGCCGTTCACGAGGTCCGTCAAACTCACAGAAGTAAATGCCCTGCCACCGCCCCAGCACCAACCGCCCATCCTCTATCAAGACCGTCTCCGAGGCGCCGACCAGAGTCGACTTGATGTGCGCGTCCGAGTTGCCCTCGCCATGACGGTACCCCTCAGCCTGCGGAATCTCCTTGTTCAGCTTATGCAGAATGTCGCGGGTAACATCCGGATCAGCGTTCTCATTGATCGTCACACCGGCCGTCGTATGGGCCGCAAAGCAGATCACCATACCCGATGTCACACCGCTGTCGGAGACCACCCGTTGCACCTGTGCGGTGACATCGATCATCTGCTCCCGTCGCTCCGTGCTGACCGTGATCGTTTTCACTTGACCAGCGCCTCCGCGAACGCGGCGGCATCGAACCGCTGCAGATCCTCCACCTTCTCACCAAGGCCGACAAAATCCACCTGCGTCCCCAGCTCCTGGGCGACCGCAATCATCACTCCGCCCTTGGCCGTGCCGTCCAGCTTGGTCACTATGATGCCGTCACATCCGACCGCGTCGGTGAACACCTTCACCTGCGAAATGGCGTTCTGCCCGGTGGAGCCGTCGATTATGAGTTTCGTGTACACCGGAGCCTGCGGATTCGCTTTCTGCACCACCCTGCGGATCTTCTTGAGTTCCTCCATCAGGTTCGTCTTGGTATGCAGTCGACCCGCCGTGTCCACCAGCAGAATATCGGCGCCTCGCGCTGTGGCCGCCTGAGTCGCGTCGAACGCCACCGAGGCCGGGTCGGCCCCCTCCTGCGACCGTACGATATCCACCTTGGCACGCTCCGCCCAGATGGCCACCTGGTCAACCGCCGCTGCCCGAAAGGTATCGCATGCCGCTATCATTGCCCGCTTTCCTTCGGCCGAGAACCACGACGCCAGTTTGCCGATCGTCGTTGTCTTGCCCACACCGTTAACCCCCACGATCAGCCACACCACTGGTCGCTGATCATCCGGTTTGAACAACGGCTGCTCCTTGCTGACCAGAATACGCGCTATCTCCTGCCGCAGCAATTCCAGCACCTGCTCACCGTCGGCCATTCGCTGCTCGCGGGCCTGCTCCTTGATAGTCTCAATCAACCGTACTGTGGCGCTGTAGCCGACATCCGCTTCGATCAGGATTTCTTCGATCTCCTCCAGCAAGTCATCATCGATCTTTCGCCGGATCACTACCTGCGAAATCTTGCCGAGCAGATTGTCCCGCGTCTTTGACAGGGACTCTCTGAGTTTCTTGAATGAGTTGAACATGGTGTCTGTCTGAATGGATTATTGCAGGGATTCGTCGTCAGAGTCGCCGCCCACCCGAACGTCACCGCTCATGCGTTCAGCAATGCTGTCCGGTACGACCCCGGTACTACCCGAGGAGTCATCATCGTCCGTGTCATCCCCCTCACCCTCACCGCTGAACCCGGCAACCCCGCCCGAGTGATCAGCGGTCTCGGTAGCTTCAGCATCACTCACAGGATGGTCGCCGTTGTCGGAGGCCCCCCCCGCAGCGGTCTCGTCCAACAACTGCCCGGGAGCACCATCCAAAGCGTCCTCGTCCGCCTGGTTGAACCGCACCGCCACCAATTGCGATATTCCCGGCTGCTCCATCGTTACGCCATAGAGGTTATCGGCCGCCTCCATCGTGATCTTGTTGTGCGTGATAATAATGAACTGCGTCTGAGCCGAGAACGTCCGCAAAATGCGCAGGAACCGGCGGCAGTTGGCATCATCCAATGGTGCATCGATCTCGTCAAGGATGCAAAACGGCGACGGCTTCACCAGGTACAGCGAAAACAGCAGCGCTATCGCGGTCAGGGCACGCTCTCCGCCGGACATCATCGTGATCGACAGCACTTTCTTACCGCGCGGGCGCGCGAAGATGTCAACTGCCGATTCCAGCGGATCGTCCGGGTCCACCAGCCGAATGTCCGCCTCGCCGCCACTGAACAACTCCACAAAGAGCTTCTTGAAGTTCGCCCGTGCCTTCTCGAAAGTCTCCGTGAACAGCACCCTGGCGGTATGATTGATCTTGTTGATGGTCGACTTCAGATCATCCCTTGCCGTCCTCAAGTCTCCGAGCTGCTCGTTCAGGAATCTCTCCCGCTCCGAGGCTTCCTCGTACTCCTCCAGCGCCAGCAGGTTCACCGCCCCGAATGACTTGAGCTTCTCCTTCTGCTCGACAAGGTGACGCCGTGCCTGCTCGTCCGTCATGGAATCATCCGGCCGGTTGACCGCAATCGTCATGATGTCCAGTCCGTATTCATCACGCACCCGCTCTGCCACGCTGGCCGCCTCGGAGGCCAGCGTCGTCAGCCGTATCTCCAGGTCATGTCGCTGCTGGCTCACTTCTTCGCGCGAGGATCGCAACGTCTTCAACTCCGCCTCAGCAGCGTCCACCGCCTGCATGATGTCCGCCTGCTGCTCGCGCAACTGTGCCTGCTCTGATGATACCGTCGAGCGCTCATCAAATGTTCGTTTGAGCTGCTGCTCCAACTCGGCGATGCGGCCCGTCGCATCCTCGATCTGTTGCTCTGCCTCCCTAATCTGGGCACGTTTGGTGGCAATCGTGTTGGTCATCTCCTGCCGAAGCTCGTGCAGGTGCGATATCTGGCTGGCTGCCTGCTCGACTCTGCTGCGCGTCTCAATCGTCAGCATCTGCAACTGCGAAACCCGACTCGTCGCCTCGCTTGCCGCACGCTCCAGGTCCTCAAGCTTTACCCCCTCCGCACTGAGCGTGCTCACGAGCGAATCCTTGCGAGTGGCCAGTTCGCTGAAGCTCAGCCCCAGGCTGTACTGCCGCGCGCGAATCTTCTCCAGCTTCCCGTGTGCCGATGCTCGATCACGGACAAGACGTTCCTGCGATGCAGCCAGAGAGCGCTGCTGGTATTCCGTTTCCCGCAGAAGCTGCTCAGCCTGTGAGCATCTGCCAGTCAGTTCATCTATCTGTTCGGCGATTGCTGATACTTCGCTTCGGGCCGTCACAGTCTGCCGCTCCAGTTCTTTCCTGTGCTCACGAGCCAGTTCAAGCTCCTCAGTCAGATCCGCCAGCAGCGTTTCCTGCTCCTTGATGCGCTCGCGGCGACGGAACAACGGGAAAGTGTCATCGGAGCCGCCCGCCATCAGGTTTTGGCTGTACACCTGCCCTTCCGTGGACACTGCCTTGAAGCCGAACGGCAGCTTCTGCAGGATTGGCGTCGGATCGGCACCCGCCTTGAAAACAGCCACCCGCGAAAGCACCGCCTCCATCAACGCACGCAACCCGGTGTCGGTCGTCACAAACTGATCCATCCACCCGACAAACGCCTCACCGTCCAGTTGTGGTCGGTGAACTACCGCGCTGATTGTCCCGCTGTCAGGGAGCAGGATGCCGATACGGCCCTTCTTCTCGCGCCGAATGAATTCAATCACCTCTTCGGCCGACCGGCGATCACGACAGATCAGAAAGCCGGCCATTTCACCCAGAGCGGCCTCCAGCGCCCGCTCCAGACCGTCGACAGGTACAAAAGCGTCGGCCACAGTGCCTGTCACACCCGGCCACTGGCCCTGTTGCTCCATCACTGCCACCACGCCGGATCCGAAGCCCTCGTACTGAACAATCATATCCTCAAGCAGCTTCCGCCGTGCCTCGCAGGCCTCCACCGAGGCCGTCACACGAGCGATCCGCTCCGTGGTCTCAAGGCCCTCGCTGGCGAGATCCTCCAGCTGCTCCTGCAACTCGTCCCGCCTCTGTCGCGCCGTATCCCGCTGCGAGGCAAGATCCGCCAGCTCCGCCGCATGCTTCCGGGCTGCCTCCGCTGCCTCCAAAACGTCGGCGTCGATCTGTTCCAGTTGCACCCTGATGTCCGCAAGGCTCCCGGTCAGCTCCTGCTCCTGCTCCTGCAGATGATCCTCTTCGCTCTTGCCGGACAACAACTGCCCCTCAAGCTCCGCCAGCCTCCGGTTCTCGGTCTCGCGCGCATGACGCGCCGCCAGAAGCCGCTCATCCGCCCGGGCCTGAGCCCGCTCCGCCTCCGTCAGCTGTGCCGCCAATGCGGCCTGCTCCTGCTGGTACGACTGAAGCTTCCCCTCCACCTCCGAGACCTGCTCAGCAAGCAGTCCCAGACGAGTCTCAAGGGCACGAATGTCTTCTGTGTTGCGGTCGATCAATTGCCGGGCGTTCGAGCGCTTCTCCACCAGTACCGATATCTGTGTCTCCTGTTCGTGCGCCGCTTCCGTGATCTCAAATACCCGGTTCGAAACCTCGGATAGCTGCCGCTCCAGATCAACCTGCCGTCGACGGTCATTCTCCAGCCGCGCCGAGATACGGTCCAGTTGCGCCTGCTTCTGCGATGTTGCATCAGCCAGGCGATCGAGCTCCGCCTGCAACTCCCGACGCTGCTGCTCAATCGCCTTCACGCGCTGCGAACCCAGGTACAACTCCCAGCCCTTGACATCATCCTGAATCTTCTGATAGCGCTCGGCCTTGTGGTACTGACGCTTCAGCGACCGAACCCGCGTCTGTACCTCGGCGAATATGTCATTCAACCGCAGAAAATCGTTCTCCGTCGCCTCCAGCTTGCGAAGTGCCGCCCGCTTGCGCTGCTTGTACTTCGTAATCCCGGCAGCTTCCTCAAAGAGGAACCGACGCTCCTCAGCCTTGTCGCTGATCACCGCCTCGATCATATCCTGCTGGATAACGCTGTATGAGTGCGCCCCCATTCCCGTGTCATAGAACAACTCCGTGATGTCCTTGCGACGGCACGGTACCTTGTTCAACAAATACTCCGACTCTCCGCTGCGGAACAGACGGCGCGTGATCTGCAGCTCGTTGTATTCCGTCGGCAGGATGCCCCGGTCGTTCACTAGGCGCAGCGTTACTTCCGCCATCCCCAGCGGCTTGGCATCCTTCGTCCCGTTGAAGATTACTTCCTCCATCCGGCTGCCCCGAAGCAGCGATACCTTCTGCTCGCCAAGCACCCAGCGAAGAGCATCGAGGATGTTCGTCTTCCCGCAGCCGTTCGGCCCCACAATGGCCGTCATGCCACTGGCGAAATTCAGACTCGTCTTATGTGCAAAGGACTTAAAGCCCAGCAGATTCAATTGCTTAAGATGCACGCGCCCTCCCAGGCTCACGTCCGAGACTGCGTGATGGTCTCATCGTAGTTGCGTTTTATCCCTTCCAGTGTCTCCAGAAGAGACCGGTAAATATTCAGTCCGTCGCGCAAATAGCGCGTCTTGATTTCCAGATTGTAGTATGGCTGCCCAAGAAAATTGCCGCGGCCGATGCGAAGACAGTCAGACAACCCCAGCAGGATGCCCTCCATAAACACCGTCGACTCCAGGTTCAAATCGAGAATCATGTCGAACTTCAGCGCCCGCAACTCCCCCAGATACGACTTGCGAGGCAAACCCGACCACGTCAACTGCTTCCCGGTGGGGGAGAGGATGTGAAATCCCTTCCGCGGGAAAATGTCTGCCACCTTCATGTCCGGCATCGTAAGCAGCGTGATATCCGTTTCCGAAAACAGACTCGTAATCTGCGGCAGGAACTGCTTCACTGTCGTCAGCTCCCGAAGCTGCCCCGGCAGGCAGACCAGCAGACGCTTCGGACGACACAGGTCAGCGGGGAACTGAAAGCTCCTGGCGGTCGTTCGCCGTTGCGCCCGCTTCAGACGCAATCTGGCCACTAACCCCTTGATGTTCATTGACTCCCGATGCTTTCGTCGGTAACCGCATCCCCCCCCGAACCATCCGGCTCAGGAGGAATGGATTGTGATAAGTACTTCTCCGGATTCAGATATCTGTCAACATTCGCCTGGTTGATCTCGACCCGCGACACCCGCCGCGTCGTTGGATCCCGCAAATCAACATCCTTGCCATTCAGCCGCGTCGTCACTGCCGAGGGAACCGATATCGATACCCGAAAACGATGCGCTGCCGTCACCGAAACACTGCGCCCGGCATCTATCTGCCGAAAGACCACCGTGTCCCCATCGGCAACAACCGTCGCCCAACTGTCTCGTTCCGCCGACAACTCCAGCTTGAGCTTCTCCGGCTGGCGATATGGTTTTACCACGCTCCAATCGAAATCGCCATATTTGTCAGACTCTCTGTCCTTGAACGTCTCTTTGATCCCCTCGCCAGCCTGATCGGCCGCTCCACTGTGCGTTCCCTCCAGGGGAGGGCCATCCCCAAACATCCGCTCCGCCACATACACAAACACCACAAATGCCAGCACCAGCAGAGCAAAGACTATCAGCAATCGGCCCGTGAATCGCTTTTCCTTTGGAATATCCCGCAACCCATCCTGCTCATCATGTTCCGTTCGACCCTTCGATACCGCCCCCTTACCCGCCTTGCGATCCTCCCGCCGAGATCCTTCCTCTATCTCAGCCTTCATCGCCTCGGTTGTGCGCGTATAATCAAGTCCAAGGACCTCCGAATACGACTTGGCAAACAGAGCGAAATACAACTCCGATGGCAACGATGCAATATCCCCGGCCTCTATCGCTTCCAGATGCTCCAGATTTATCTTGAGCTGCTCGGACAGCTCTTCCAGATCGAGTTGCCGGCTCTCCCGCTCCTGTCTGAGCAGAGCCCCGTATCTGGCATACAAGTCATTCTTAGACAAAAAGTTATGCCTCCGTGCATATTCCCGGGGCTGCGCCCGCAAGGCCGTCTAATAAGTTGCGCGGCAACCCGATAACAGTATCAAGATTACCCTCTATCCTGTCAACTAAAAAGGCCCCCATCCCTTGGATACCGTAGGCTCCCGCCTTGTCCATCGGCTCGCCTGTCCGTATATACTCCTCAATGCGACGAGCGCTGACCGCATTGAATACTACTGTCGTCTTCTCATGTCCCGATGCCAGTACCTTCCGGCCACGAACCAGCGCCAGAGCCGTCGCTACCGTATGTGTGTTGCCGGACAGCCTCAGCAGTGTCTCCAGCGCGTCTGTCTCACTGGTCGGCTTGTCCATGATCTCGCCATCAAGCACCACCACCGTATCGCACCCCAGCACCACGCGCCTCGGGTCACAACGATTGCTCACCCACAGCGCCTTCTCCCGCGCCAGACGTTCCGCATACATGAACGGGTCTTCGCCCGGAAGCTGCTGCTCGTCCACAGTCGATACCATCTGCTCGAACCTTATACCCATCTCGGTCAGCAACTCCACCCGGCGCGGCGAGCGCGACCCCAGCACCAGGCCATGTCGCGCCGCAAGCTTTCGAATACAGTCAAACGTCATGTTCGAGCAGTATAGTGACTGGTCCATGGTTCGTCAGCCTCACATCCATCCTGGCGCCGAAAATCCCCGTCGCAACCGTCAGACCCAGAAGGCGCAACTCCTCAATATACAACTCATACAGCCGCTCCGCCTCGGCCGGGTCGCCGGCATCACCGTACGATGGCCGCCTGCCCTTGCGCGAATCGGCATACAGCGTAAACTGCGATACCACCATCACTTCGCCGCCAATATCCAGCACCGACCGGTTCATTTTGCCGTCGTCGTCTTCGAAAACACGAAGATTCGCTGTTTTCTCCGCCAGCCAGCGGCACGACTGACTGCTGTCACCCCGCCGGGTACCGAACAACACCAGCAATCCATCGCCGGCGCGACTGTGACATTCGCCGCCAATCCACACCTCAGAACCCGTTGTCCGCTGCAGAAGTGCGCGCATACTCTGCCTTTTCGTTTAGACGGGGAATATACGCACTGTCGCCCGAAAGACAACCCCAAAGGTTTAACTGCATGTCCGACAAATAGGTCCATGCCGAAAGGACTTGCCAAGCGCGTTGCACCGTTGTTGATTACGGCACCTATGGAGCATACAATTCCTTCAGTTGGCATCGATATCGGGTCCGTCTCGGTCAAGGTTGTGTTCGTTCGCAACCGCCGGATCGAACGCTCCGTCTATCGACGCTTCCACGGCGGGCCTTTCGAGGCCCTCACAGAGATCCTGCGCACCGACTTCGCCGATCTCGCCAGCCAGCCCGTCCGTCTGGGGTTGACCGGCATCGGCGGCAAGACCGCCCAGAGTATCGTCGGCGGCAAGTTCTTCGGTGAAATCTCGGCCATCGCCCGCGGCAATTTCATCGTTGCCCCGAACGTCCGGACCGTCATCGAAATGGGCGGCGAGGACTCCAAACTGCTTATCCTTGACCCCAGGCAGCAAACCGTCGAGGACTTCGCCATGAACGCCCAGTGCGCTGCAGGCACCGGGTCGTTTCTCGACCAGCAGGCAGGCCGTCTCAAGATTTCTATCGAGGACGAGTTCGGCCAGATGGCCCTGAAGTCAAAAAACCCGCCGCGAATCGCCGGCCGCTGCTCTGTGTTCGCCAAATCAGACATGATTCACCTGCAGCAGATCGCCACACCCGACTATGACATTGTCGCCGGACTCTGCTTCGCTGTGGCCCGCAATTTCAAAAGCTCTATCGCCCGCGGCAAGAAATTCACTCGTCCCATTGCCTTTGAAGGCGGCGTTGCCGCCAATCCCGGCGTCGTCCGCGCCTTCACCGAGATTCTCGACCTCAAGCCCGGCGAACTGATCATCCCCGAGCACTTCAACGTCATCGGTGCCATCGGCGCCGCCGGACTGGCCGACGAGGCTGCCCTCGAACCGGTGACCCTCGAGGCCGCCACCATCGAGAGCTACCTCAAGTACCGCCGCGCAGCCGAGTCCAGTCGTCAGGCGCTCAGCTTTGATTTCCCCGAACTCAAGCACTACGACATCACCAATGCCGCCCGACCGGAGAATATCGCCAATCTGGGCGTCTATCTCGGAATCGATATCGGCTCGCTGTCCACTAACCTGGTGCTCGTCGATGATCAGCATCGTGTCATCGCCCGGCGCTACCTCATGACCGAAGGGCGTCCCATCGAGGCCGTGCGCCGCGGTCTCTCAGAGATCGGGGAAGAGGTGGGCGACCGCGTCATCGTCAAGGCCGTCGGTACCACCGGCTCCGGACGCTATCTGATCGGCGATTTCGTCGGCGCGGATATCGTCCGCAACGAAATCACCGCTCAGGCCACCGCCGCCGTCGATATCGACCCCACCGTTGATACCATCTTCGAAATCGGCGGACAGGACTCCAAATATATCGCCATTGACAAACAGGCCGTCGTCGACTTCGAAATGAACAAAGCCTGCGCCGCCGGGACCGGCTCATTTCTCCAGGAACAGGCCGAGAAGCTCAATATCCAGATCGAAACCGAATTCGGCGAACGCGCCCTCTGCGCCAAATGTCCGGTGGGATGCGGAGAACGGTGCACCGTCTTCATGGAGTCCGATCTCGTCGCCCACCAGCGACAAGGTGCCCCTAAGGACGACCTGCTCGCCGGGTTAGCCTATTCCATCGTCTCTAACTACCTCACCCGCGTCGTCGGCGATCGCCGCATCGGCAAGAACATCTTCTTCCAGGGCGGCGTGGCCTGGAACAAAGCCGTCGTGGCCGCCTTCGAGAAGTTGCTGGGCAAAAAGGTAACCGTCCCGCCCCACCATGATGTCACGGGGGCCATCGGTGCCGCCCTCCTGGCTGCCGAGGCCCACGCCGCAACAACCGGATTCGAAACCCGCTTCAAGGGTTTCGATCTGCACAAACGCCGCTACGATGTCGAATCCTTCGCCTGTGAGGAGTGCTCCAATCAGTGTGAGATCCACGTCGTCCACATAGAGGGAGAGGAGCCACTCTACTACGGATCACGCTGCGAAAAGTACGATGTCGACAAGAAGAAGGGCAAGACTCGCATACCCGACTACGTCCAACGCCGCCAAAGATTGCTTTATAAGCGCTATGTCACTCCGCCCGCATCGATATCGTCCCGAGGAAGCATTGGTATCCCCCTGGTGCTGCACTTCTTCGAATACTATCCCTTCTGGCGCGCGTTTCTCGAGACCGCCGGCTACCGCGTCGTTAACTCCGGCAAATCCACCCAGAATATTGTCAACGATGCGCTCGAGCTCTTCGTCGCCGAAACCTGCTATCCGATCAAGATGGTCTACGGCCACGTTCAGCATCTGCTCAACGGCCGGAAGGTCGATGCTATCTTCATGCCGACTATCATCAAGACCGCCGAGGAGAAGGATGAGGACCAAGGCGCCTATATCTGCCCCTGGGTACAAACAGTCGGCTCCGCCGTCCGCAATCGATTTGACTTCGATGACGGCATCCGCCTGATTGATGCCCCCGTCAACCTCTCCTACGACCGCGATGACCTCCGGCAGAGCCTCAAACAACTCGCCCGGCAGCTCCGGCTGCCCGACCGCGTCTTCCGCAAGGCTGTCGATGCCGGCCTGCGCGCCTTCAGGCTCTACAATCTCGCCATGCAGGATGAAGGGCAGCGTATTCTCAATGAACTCCGTCCTGACGAACGGGCGATGGTCATTGTCAGCCGCCCCTACAACGGCTACGATCGCAAGCTCTCTTTGGAACTGCCTGACAAGATCCGCAATCTCGGATTCAAGGCCATCCCGATGGATTTCCTGCCGGTTCCCGAGGACGACAAAGATCAGGCCTTCATGTACTGGAGCTACGGACGCCGCATTCTCAGTGCCGCCGACTATATCAGGCGACACAAGAACCTATTCGCAATCTATATCACCAGCTTCGGCTGTGGCCCGGACTCGTTCATCTCCCATTTCTTCCGCCGGCGCATGCACGGCAAGCCATATCTGCAACTGGAACTCGATGAACACTCCGCCGATGCCGGTATGGTGACCCGCTGCGAGGCTTTCTTCGACTCGCTCCGGTTCTATCGCCACCAACCCCCCATCCACGAATTCAACCTCACTGCCGATGAATTCCGCCCCTTCGAAAAAACCATCTATATTCCCAACATGGCCGACCATGCCTATGCCATGCGGGCTGCCTTCGAACGGTGCGGGTTGACCGCGGAGGTCCTTGATGAACCGGATGATCTTACCCTTGAATTCGGTCGGCGTTTCACGTCCGGTAAGGAGTGCTTCCCCTGCGTCGTAACCACTGGCGACATGATTAAGAAGATACACAGCAAGGACTTCGATCGCTCTCGCGCCGTCTTCTTCATGCCCGGTGCCGATGGCCCCTGCCGATTCGGCCTCTACAGCCAGTTCCACCGCGTTGTTCTCGATGAACTCGGCTATCAGGATGTCGCCATTTACTCCCCTAACTCCAGCGACGGGTATGCCCAGTTCGGCCTCGATGGCACCAATTTCCGCACGCTCGCCTGGCGCGGCTTTGTTGTCGTTGACGGTCTCCAGAAACTACTTCTGCGCGTACGCCCCTACGAGGTGGAGAAGGGTGCTGCCGAACGCCTCTACTTCCATTACCTCGCCCGCCTCGACAAGGCCATCCAGCGTGATGAATCCCTCATGGACCTTGCTCACGATGCCAGCGAGGCCTTCAGCCGTATCGAACGACGTCCGGAACGCTACCCCTTGGTAGGATTGGTGGGGGAGATATACCTGCGCCACAATCGCTTCTCCAACAACTACCTGATCCAGCAACTGGAAAACCAGCAACTTGAGGTACGTATGGCCACACTGACCGAATGGCCGCTGTATACCTCTTTCACCTATCGACACGATGCTCTGAACAACTGGGACTTCCGCGGGATATTGCACGCCTCATCCCAACTGATCCTGCAGCAGCGCGATGAGCACCGCTTCATGAAGCGCTTCTCACAATTCGTCGACATCCCGCACGACCGCTCCGTGAAGGAGGTCCTGCGTATGGCCACCCGCTATCTGCCGCTGGAAATCAAGGGAGAAGCCATTCTCTCCATTGGCAAGGCGATGGAGATGGTCACCAACGGCGCCAGCGGCGTCGTCAATGCCATGCCCTTCAACTGCATGCCCGGAACAGCCGTGAGTTCCCTGTCAAGAACCGTTGCCG
Organism: uncultured Ignavibacteriales bacterium; assembly: GCA_964627305.1. Taxonomy (GTDB): domain Bacteria; phylum Zixibacteria; class MSB-5A5; order GN15; family FEB-12; genus WJKG01. The sequence continues at coordinate 399,700 of CAZVHP010000001.1, forward strand.
AGGACCTCGGTGGTGTTCCCTGGCTCAACATCAGCTACGAAGGACTCCGCGACAGCGGTGAGGAAACCCGTCTCGAAGCTTTCGCCGAGCAGGTCAGAGCTTTTGCCCGCGGACGCAGCCATGGCGATGTCTATGTGTGACAGGCTGATGCCTGCCACCGCCGGTTCGGCGACTGAGCGACAGGCACGCAACCTCAGAAAGGCAACAATGGGCTTTCCTTTTCGACGGATTGTACTATACTGCACCAGCAGCGACCGTCGCATCAGCGTCAAATCCCGGTCGCCACGCAGGGCCTTTTTGATGTTGCCCAAAGGAACTTAATTGTGTACTCAATGTTGTTCACCAACAGGAAATGAACGATACGCAATAGATTCGGTTGGAGGAAACCAATGAGCAGTCCCATCACCATCACTGACGATTCATTCGAGACTGAAGTCCTGCAGTCGGACAAGCCCGTCATTGTTGACTTCTGGGCGACATGGTGCGGCCCGTGCAAAATGATCGCACCGATCCTTGAGGAACTGGCTCAGGAGTATGGCGACAAGGTCAAAGTTGCCAAGCTCGATGTCGACGCCAACAACAAGACCGCTGCCAAGTACAACATCATGTCCATCCCGTCGCTGCTGTTCTTCCGCAACGGCGAGGTGGTCGACCAGGTAGTCGGCGCTTTGCCCAAGGCACAGATTCAGGCCAGACTCGACAAGGTCATGGTCTGAGGTCTGAGTCTGCCCCCCTCAGCGAGTTGCCGGCCGCCTGAGAACCCTCGGGCGGCCGCTTTTCTTTGCCCCGGAGCGCCCGATTTCGCGCTGCCCGGAAACCCCGCCCGCCGTCCAGTGTTTCTGGTATGCATGTGAACTGACATGAATAGGTATAAGTGACAAACACGACAGCAATGGTCAAAGCACTAAGCGAACACTAAGGATGAGGCACTATGGATCTATATGACATCCTGAGCCTGATTGCCTTTCTCGTTGTCTGGTACCTGCTGGTCTCCAAAGTACTCCCTCGATTCGGCGTGAACACCTGAATGAGCGGCAGTTGCCCTCTTCCGGAGGAAGAGACGAAGAAACAGAACTCAGAAGCGAAGACCTCCGAGTCTGACCCGAACACACCAACGCGCAAAAACTAATAGTTCTGGTTGATTACCCGGCCGACTCGAACCATACTTAAACCACTGTTGTGCTAAAACCGATACTATACTAATGAGATTCAGCGGACTAAACAACCAGTTCGGCCAGCGCCGGCCCACTTTCGGCCCCGGGATGATATCCCCGTTCATCAAGGCGATGCTCATCGCCAACGTCGCGGTCTTCGTCGTCCAGCTCATCTACCCGGACCTCACCTATATCCTCGGTCTGTCACCCAGGAAATTCTTCTCTGATTTCCCCAATCTACTCTATCAGCCGTTCACCTATATGTTCCTCCATGGCGGTATAGGACACATATTCTTCAATATGTTCATGCTCTGGATGTTCGGCACCGAAATCGAGCGCAATCTGGGTACTCGACGTTTCGCGCGATTCTATATCCTCTCCGGACTCGCCGGCGCCGTACTGACACTCATTGTCAAGTCCGGGCAGGCAGTACCCATGATCGGCGCGTCGGCAGCTGTCTATGGTGTCCTGGCGGCTTATTGGGTTATGTTCCCTAACCGCCTCGTCTATATCTACTTCCTGTTCCCCGTCCGGGTCAAATGGATGGTCCCCGGCATGATGCTGCTCGGTTTCTTGTTCGGAGGCGCCAATGTCGCCCACTGGGCACACTTGGGAGGCGCCCTCTATGGCGTTGCCTATCTCAAATTCGACTGGCGCATCAATCGCACGATCGGCAAAATTAGAAACTTGCGTCGCAAAAGGAACGAGCGTAAGATCGAAAAAGAACGCGAAGATTACGATATCACTATGCAGAAAGTCGATGAGATTCTCGACAAGATTAATGAGGTGGGAATCGAGAATCTGACCCCGGCCGAACGCGATTTTCTGGACAAAGCTTCATCGCACCTGGCCAAAAAGAAGAAGTAGAGGGATAAATCATTATCATGCACAAACGTGTCCTGCTTGCCGAAGCCTCCGACAACATCCGCACCGTCGCCGAAACCCTGCTCAGACAGAACGGGTTCGAAGTCGTTGCCGTCGCCTCCGGTCCAAAAGCCTGCGATATCTCCCGACAGGCCAGACCTGATCTCGTGATTGTCGGCGGAGAGCTTACCGATGAAGCCGGACAACCCCTCTATGCGGTTCTTCAGGGCGCACAGGGCCTGCAAGGTGTGCCCGTACTTGTCCTTAACGATCCCGGAGATACCTCACTGCCACTGCCTGAGGAGATTATCCTGCCCCGACCGTTTGATCCACGCGATTTCATAGAGAAAGTCATGGTCTTCTCCGGACGTTCAGACTCCCCGGACCAAAGACCCTCCAACCCCCTCGACCAGGCAGACATGGATGACGAGTTCCTCGATGCCGCACTGGGGCTGGACCAGATCGATGTCGCCAATGGTGATCTCAGTGTCACCGACAGCGAGGTGCTCGGTGGCCAAACGACACAGATTCCCACAAAATCATCCAAGAAGCCGACCAAGGAGTTCGTCGGACTCGATGAAGAACCGTCACCCGACGACACCAACCAGACCGGCGAGCACCGCGTCGAGTCTATCATGATCCACCAGGACAAGGCCAAACATCCCCAACCGCCTGCCGAGCCCCCCAAAGATTCACAGGTCCAACGCATCGGTACGGCCAAAATCGACATCGCCGACCTGGCCGGTTCCGACTCCGACGCGCCGGCCGACCATGACTACAACTGGTTTATCAACTCCATGCAGGAAGAAGTCGGCCAGCTCGGCAAGGACAAGAGCGCCGATCAGCAACCCGCCGGCTCACCTGTCACACCTCCCGACAAAGCACAGCCGGCAGACGATCTCCGACCCGAAGATATTCAGCCTAACGCCGCCGCCGAGCATGTCGATCCGGTGACACCGCCCCCCGGCAGCACCGGCACCAAAGACAAATCAGCCGGTGTCGAGAAGTTCATCGATGAGTTCAAGAAGGAGATCGAGAAGTTCGAGGGGGACGAGCTTGAACGCGTCAGTATTGATTCGTCCGATTCTTCCGACTCCGGGCAATCCACCGCTGGCAATGCCGCTCACAAGTGGGAGGATACCATCGAGAACATCACCTCCGAGGACCTTCAACTGTTCACCCGGCAGTTCGCTGCCGAGCTGGCCGGCCAGTTGTCGGACAAACTTGCCGACCGCCTCATGCGCTCCCTTGACTCCGACAAGCTCTTGGTCTACCTGCGCAATGAGATCATGGCCCGGGCCGCAAGGAAGTAGCCAGCCGGCCCCACTCGATCGGGGTGAAATCGAACCCGTTCGGAAACTCCGGAACCGCTGCTCCAATATAAGAAGTATTGAATAAGAAATACTGAGTTTACTAGTATCCCACAGATAGCAGCCGGCTCAATATGGCCGGCATAACCTCACCAGAGAACTCGAGGGGTTGCTCGATCGATGAAGACACTGCCTGCCACCTCCCCCCACGGCCTCCGTGCCACTGCCCTGATCCTGCTGATCGCTGTTGTTTTCTCCTGTCTGGCTGTCGCCGGCACTGACCCTCTGAAAGGATTCCAGGCATCACAGCCGGCCGCTGCGGCCGACAACCCCATTGTGACCGCTCAGGTCGTCTTCTCACGTGAATCCGTGCCTGCCGGCGGCACATATCCGGCCGCCGTTCTGGTGAGCATCCATCCAGACTGGCATATCAACTCCGCCCGACCGCATGAGGACTGGCTGATTCCCGCCGAGGTATCCTTCGATACCCTCATCGGCATTACCCCGTCGAATTTCGTCCTGCCCAAAGCTCACGATATGACGCTGTTCGATCAGCCCTTCTCGGTCTACTCCAATGACATCGTGTTTCTGTTCGATATCACCATCGCGAACTCTGTCCAGGCGGGCGCCTACGACATTCCCGTCCGATTCACCTATCAGCCCTGCAACAACTTTGAATGTCGCGCTCCGCAAACAGTCGAAATGCCCCTGACCATCACCGTGGGAGAACTCGGTGCCCCGATTCACGGCGCGCTGTTCTCCGACCCCGGTGCCGATACGAAAATCACAACGGATGCAACGCCTGCCGACAGCGAACACTCCCAGGGCGAGGCCCAGCCGCTCAACGATCTTGAGAGGCTGATCGCCAGCTATGGCTTCTGGGGCTACCTGCTCGCCCTCGGGCTGGCCTTCGTCACCGGTTTACTGTTGTCATTCTCTCCCTGCACCTATCCGATGATCCCCATCACCGTGTCGGTCTTCGCCGGGCAGCAGCGCAGCGTCGGTCGCGGATTCGTCCTGTCGCTTTTCTATGTCGGTGCGATGGCTTTCATGTATGGCATCATGGGCCTGATCGTCAGTCTGGTCGGCGGTGTGTTCGGAGCCTGGCTGGCCAGCCCGCCGGTCGTCATTGGCATCGTGACTGTGTTCATAATCTTCGCCCTCTCCATGTTCGGGCTGTATGAACTCCAGGTACCCATGTCCCTGCGCAACAAGCTCGGCGCTCGCGCTCAGAAGGGGGGAGGAGGCATCGTCGGTTCCCTCATCCTCGGCGTCATCGCTGCCCTCGTCGTCTCGCCCTGCGTCGGTCCCTTTGTCGCCGGTATCCTGCTCTATGTCGCCACCAGCGGCTCACCCTTCCTCGGGTTCATCGTCCTCTTCGTCTTTGCTCTTGGTTTGGGTACACTGTATGTCATCATCGGTACCTTCTCGTCAGCCATCAGCAAACTCCCCGGTGCAGGGGAGTGGATGGAACAAATCAAGAAGTTCTTCGGCTTCGTCCTTTTGCTGATGGCCGTCTACTTCCTGCAGACACTCCTGCCGGCAAGCTACATCGCCATCATCACCGGGCTGATACTCCTCGCCTATGGCACTTTCGCCGGCGGACTCGACCGCCTCACTACCGACTCCGGCTTCTTCCTCCGCCTGAAGAAGTTCCTCGGCGTTCTGGCGCTTCTGATCGGCGCCTACCTGCTTATCGGATCCCTGGCCACACAGGGTTTCATTCTCCCCGCTGCCTCGGGCTGGCTCCCGTCCACGATCAACCCCGACAGCCGCGCCGAAACCAAACTTATCGACTGGGAGACCGACCTCGCAACCGCGCTGGCCCGAGCCGAAACCGAGGGAAAACCCGTCCTCGTCGACACCTGGGCTACCTGGTGTGTCAACTGCCGGGTGCTCGACAAAAAAACCTTCGGCAACCACGCCGTCGCCGAGGAGGCCAAACGCTTCGTCCCTGTCAAGGTGCAACTAGAGACGGCCGACTCCCCGGTGACCCAGGATTTCATGAAACGCTTCAACATGAAGCACTACTCCCTGCCCACCGTCATCCTGCTCGACAGCAGAGGCAACATCCAGCGTGTGCTGCAAGGCGTTGTCGGCCCGGATGACATGCTCGGGTACATGCGGGCCATCTCGTAACCCGCCGTACGCACACACGCCCGTGAGTGGTCTGTTGACCGCCGCACCGCTGTTCACTCTCGAATAATTTCTCCTGTCCGCTCCTTGACTCCGCTTCCGCCTGAGTCCTATATTAGCCATGAAACGATACGGAAACAGCGACCTGCAACCAGCAAGGACTTATGCCGCAGAAGAAAAACAACGCCGTGATCGCGGTCTGCATTCAGGAACCGTTCGAGGAAGGCTCCAGCATGGACTTCGGCATCATCAAGGGTGATATGCTGCGATTCCTGCATCAGGCTTTCATCACCGACACCATCATGCACGCGCTCGCAATCCCCGAGGTCGACATTCGCCTCTACTATATCGACAGCGCTGACCGCGTTCAGCTGGTCAAAATCGTTACTGACTACCTGCGCAAGAAAGTCAGCACCGCGCAGGCCGGTGATTTCGATAGTCGCTTCGCGAGTGTCGTCATGAAGAAGCAGGGCTGGGGCAAGCGCGCCGCCAACGTCTTCGAGGACTGCTTCGAAAAAGGCTACAACTACGTCATGCTCGTCGGCAGCCGCACCCCAACTATCAGCTCTGCCATGATGAAACGCATGCTCAAGATGCTGCGCGCGTCTGATGTCGTCTTCGGTCCCACCCCCGAAGGACGCTACTACACCATCGGTATGAGCGGCCACGAGCACATCGACCTGTCAACCTTCGACTGGAACTCACCCAGCATCTATTCCGAGGTCTCTGAGGCCCTCACCAAACAGGGTATCTCATGGAGCGAACTGGAAATCTGGTACTGCGTGGAGCGCTCCGATGACCTGGAAATGCTCGCCCGCGACATCAATCAGTTCCGGTTCGAGGGCGATGAAACCACCTGCCGCGAAACCGAAATCGTCCTGGAACGTATCCTCGCCAGACTGGAGCCATAATCATGCAACGAGAAATGCAGCGTCTAAGCTGGCTGAAAATCAAAGAGTTGGTCCCTTCGCAGATCGACACCATCATACTCCCCGTCGGCACTGTCGAGGCCCACGGTTCCGCCGCCATCGGCACTGATAACTTCATCCCCCAGCGCATCGCCGAGGGAATCGCCGAGCGTACCAACGCCCTGATCGCGCCCATCGTTAATCACGGCATCACCAAATCGCTTTACCGCTATGCCGGCAGTACCACCGTCTCGCCCGAGGTCTTCGCCGCCTACATCCGCGAGATTGTCGACTGCTTCGCCGATGACGGCTTCGGCAATGTGATCATCATGAACGGCCACGGCGGCAACAACTCCGCCCTCAAACAAGTCGCCTACGATTTCCACCGCGAACGCCGCACCAATATCTGCGTCGTCCATTGGTGGCAACTCTGCGCCGACATGACCGAGAAGTTCTTCGAACACGTCGGCGGTCATGCCGGTACCGATGAAACCGCGATGGTGCAGGCCATCGATCCCGACCTCGTCGACTGGAACGCCTACAGCGAGGACCTGTGCTATCAGATTAACCCCGGCGCCGATGTCTACCCCGTGCCCGGCCAGATCCTCCTTTACAAGGCCGAACAGGGGTACCCCGAAAACAACCCGGAGCGCTCCCGCGAATACCTGAACAAGGTCATTGAGGAAGTCGGCGACTTCGTTGAGATGGTCCTTGCGCGCTGGAAAAAGTTCGACCTGTAATCAGCCCTGTCACGATTTCAGTGCCCGAACCCTGGTGCCTCTCATACAGGAACCTGCCCGGTGGCGGCACTCTGCCGGCGACTAGCTTGCCAGACGCCGGCGACAGACCCGCCCGATCCGGTCGAGGGTTCCCCCCCGCAACACACGCCCTTTTCCGTTGACATATCCCCGCAACCGACCCTTTTTGACCGCCTATGGAATGGTATATCTACCTGCTGGTCATTGCCGCCGGGGCACTGGCCGGCTTCATCAACACTCTCGCCGGCAACGGCTCGCTGATCACCCTGCCGCTGCTCATCTTCCTGGGTCTGCCCGCCAATGTCGCCAACGGTACCAACCGTATCGCTATCCTCATGCAGACCGCCACCTCCGTAGCCCGCTACCGCAAAACAGGTCAGCTTGACTTCCGCCATGGACTCATCCTCGCCATTCCGGCTGTCATCGGAGGGGTTATCGGGGCACAGATCGCCGTTTCAATAAATGAACAACTGCTGCGCCTGATTATCGGTCTCCTCATGCTGGTCATGCTGGCGCTGTTGTTCGCTCGCCCCAAACGATGGCTGGAGGGCCGCGATGAGCTCATCTCCCGCCAACCCGGCCTCGGTCAAGTGATCGTGCTGTTCTTTGTCGGTATGTACGGCGGCTTCATCCAGATCGGCGTCGGCGTCTTCCTGCTGGCTGCGCTCGTGCTCGGCGTCGGCTATGGCCTCAAAGGCATGGCCAACCCCATCAAGAACCTCATCATCCTGTGTTTTACAGTGCTCGCTCTTCTCGTGTTCGTCCTCAACGGTCAGGTCCAGTGGGTCGTCGGCATCGTTCTGGGATTCGGCAACATGATCGGCGCCTGGATCGCCGTAAGAGTGCCTGCCCAGCGCTACGCCAACCACATCCGCTGGCTGCTCATCGTGATGGTAGCCGCTTCCGCCGTCAAACTGCTTGGATTGTGGGACTTCTTGATGAATCAGCTCGGCTGACCACCAACCAACCCGGCCGCCTTACGGGCTTTCGTAAACCCCATAATCGCTCCCAGCACCACCGACCACACCGCCGCCAGCGGTATCTGATACGCCAGCGGCAGGCTGAACGTCACCGTGTGCGCCGGTATCCAGAACCAGAGCAACGTCCACCACGCCGTCGTCAACCCGGCGAAATTCCACTCCCGAAGAATCAGGTTGTCCTCCAGCCGGTGAAACAACATCATCTGCGGCCCAAAGAGGACATTCGTCAGCGTCGACACCGCCAGCGCCCAGCCAATTCCCGCCCCCAGAAACGATGGCAGCAACTGCTGGTCAACCAGCGCCCGCGTGAACCCCTTCATCCCGGCGAAGCCGTATTTGATGAAAACTCCCAGCAATGCCCACGCGGCCACCTTGCCGAGCACCTGCCACGCGTTTCCCGGCCATGACATCCGACGGCGCACTATCGACACCGACAGAATCTCGCCAATCGTCCCCAGTATCGCAAAATGCACCGCCGCGGAAAGCAGCGGATACTCCAGCACCCAAGCGCTGTAGGCGGTCATTCACATTCCCTGACGGTTAGGCGCCGAAGTACCAGTGACATCACGCAGCGTACCGCTCTCTGTCCACCCGGCGATCTGACACCCAGCGTATCCCAAACAGGACCAGGATCGTGACCATGGCGAGTGGCAGAGTTGGAAAGGCGTAGATAACAACAACATTGTCAAAGTTGAAGATGTGGTTGTATGGATTAGGTTTGAGACCAAAAAGCAACAACAGAACCGCTGTGATACCCACTCCCCACAAGCTACGTGGCCGCCCCCAGACGTACCCAACCAGGAATCCAATGATTCCTCCTACCGCACAGGACAAAAAGACATTCTCCAGAGTATACCCGATAAGTTCCACCAGTCGCCTCCTTTCCGGGCTGTCAGCCCTCGTATATCAACCCCCGACACACAACGCATGCACTTACCCTCACAGATCTGTCACTGCGCAAGCGACTTCTGTGCTGGCGGCACCCGGCCCTGCACCAGCCTCACCACGAAGGACGCAAGTATCACCGTCAGCATGACTGCGAGTAACCAGTTGAAGACAAGCCCGAAGTCATTCATTCGCAGAAGGTACGTATCTGTACCAATAAACGGCGATAGTGCCCACACCATTGCGATCACCACCGTTGCCGGCCAGCCGCGCGGTCGCTGGAGCCGAAATCCTATCAGATAACCCAAGACCAACCCCACGACACAAGATGCAATGATATTCCCGATTGGATGCCCTGCAAAACCCATAAGCTGCCTCCTTTTAGTGTCTCGTCCACACCCAAACTAACCCTTGCCCGCGTCCCATGCAAGCAGGAAATGCCCCCCGTTCACCTCAATTATTCCCAACCCTCAGAAGTGATCGACGTACGTAATCCGCAGCTCACGCGTAAACGTATCAGACTCCCGCCGATTAACAAACAGGTCCTTCAGCAGCAGCTCGATCTCCAGCTTCTCCGTGAACAGCCACTTTATCGAGGCATTCAGGTACCCGCGCCCCTTGCCGCCGAACTCATTGCTTGTCCCGTTCGGCAGAGACGACCGGTCATCGTTCAGCCCCGCATCCCACTCAAGGAGCAGCGCCAGATTGTAGCGAAAGGTCACATCTGTCCCCACAAAGAAATTCAGGTCCTTCTCCTGGTCGACATCGTTCTCCAGCGAGTAGTTCAGCCCTCCATGCCCCCCCATCGTCCACTGATAGAAATAGAAACTTCGACTCACCACCGCATAGAACCCGCGCGATTTGAACGTGTACCGGTCCATGCCGTCGTTGAAAGCCCCATTTCCCTGCGAACTGAATCCGGCCGATATTCCCGGCACCGTCCGTCCTTCATCCACGAAACGAAATTTCACCGAGAACTCGAGCCGCGGATTCCAGTCGGGATCATCGTTGGCCAACACCTGTTCGCCCCCGTACGAAACACCCATCGTCAGCCTCCCCGACAGGCCGATATCGCAATGCGCAATGGCGCCGCCGCCGGGGTAAATCCGTGTGACTATGTTCCAATGGGCGCGGGGGAGAGTGCCTGCTGTCGGGCAGTCTATCAGCCACCGGGCCGGAATCTCATAGAAGTTGTTCCCCCGCCAGCCGCCATCCTGCTGCGCCATAACCACCGTCGATGGCGCCATCACCGCCACTACCAGCCACACTGCCAGGATCAGGACACATCTCACCACTGCTCTCCCGGTCGATATACTCACGATCGCTCGCCTGCATCTGCATGTGCAAGCGAATGCATTCTTCTGTCACAATAGAAACGCCCCCGCAGACCAGTCAACATAAAACAAGGCCGCCCGATCCCGCATAGTGCGTGCTCCGTCGACTCTGCGCCCCGGACAACGCCCATCAGATCCGCAGCAGTCTGTAGAACCGGTCCCTGAGATACTCTGCGACCGGACCGGGCGTCAAGCTGAAAGTCCCTTTGTCTGTTCTGATCTTGCCCACCGGAACGATCACTTTCAACGAACTGGAGATGAACACCTCATCGGCCGCCAGCAGCGTCTCCAGTTGGCAGTTCCTCTCCGCAATGCTCACACCCCAGCCCGGTGCTCGCCGCAGCAGGACTCTGCGCGTCACCCCGTCCAGACACCCCGCCGAAATTGGCGGTGTGAAGACGCGTCCGCGCTTCACCCAGAAGATGTTGGCCGAGGTCACCTCCGCCACCTGATTGCTCGTATTCAGCAGCAGCGCATCATCGAGCCGGTATCGCTTCGCCTGCTTGAGCGCCGCGGCGTGAATCGCGTAGGATATCGTTTTGATTCGCCTGAAGACAGAGTTCTGGTCTATGCGGAATTCAGACAGATGCAGCGTGTACGGAGCCTGCGGCAGTTCATGCGGCGAGGCACTCAGGATCACCCTCGACGACCCCTGAGTACCGACCCACCGCGCCGCCTCGCCGCTGGTGATTGTCAACCGCAGCTTCTTGATATGGTCCGGATGTGCCGCCGCTGTCTGTACCATCCACTGCTTCAGTGTGCGACGGTCCACCGGCAGCTTCAAACCCGTCACCTTCAAACCCGCCGACAACCTGCGAAGGTGATCATCCACGAACACGACCCGATCATCAACCGCCAGAAATGTCTCAAATAACCCCTCGGCGTAAAGCAGTGCATTGTCGAATACCGAGATGCAGGCCTTCTCGCGCGGCACAAACTTGCCATCGATTGTTGTCACAACCTTCACTGTGCTACCATCCCAGCTGCTCCGGCCTCACGCCCAACGCAGCAAACAAGGGCTCCGCCTTCAGCAGAACCTCCCGCCGTTCACACTCTGCGTCACTGTCGGCGACTATGCCGCCACCGGCATGTATATGGTACATCCCATGAACATGCAGCATGGTCCGAATCGCAATGTTGAACTCCGCCCGTCCCCCATAGACCCAGCCAATACACCCGGTATACAGCCCGCGCGGAACTGTCTCCAGCTCCATCAGTATCTCCACCGCCCGCCGCTTGGGCGCACCCGTTATCGATCCCCCCGGCGACAGCGCTGTCAGCAGCTCCACGAGCGACCTCCCCTCAGCCAGCCTGGCGGATATGTCCGCCACTAAGTGCGTCACTGAGGCATAGCGCTCACAACGGAAAAGCCGGTCAACCGACACCGTCCCAATCTGCGCCACCCGCCCCAGATCGTTGCGCAGCAGATCTACAATCATCAGCAGCTCCGCACGGTCCTTCTCCGATCCTTCCAGCCTGCGAACGTTGATCGCCTGCTCCCGCTCATCCAGCCCGGTCGCCACCGTCCCCTTGATCGGTGCCGTCGTCACCCGCCCGTCCGGCTCCAGTGCAAACATCCGCTCCGGTGAACAACTGATCACCTGAAACGAACCGAAATTCAGGTACGCGCCAAACGGGGCCGGATTGACCTCCCGAAGGTACCGGTACACCTCCCACGCAGACACAGCACTCTCAACATCGAACCGCGTCGTCAGATTCGCCTGGTATATGTCCCCCTCGTAAATGTGCTTCCGGACCTTCTCCACCTTCTGCAGGTAATCCTCGGGCCGCATGGTCGCCAGTGCCGCCAAACACGGCTGACCCGGCCGCGATGCCCTCTCCAGGCCCCCCGGATGTTTCCAGTCACCCAAATCGGTGCCGCCCAAACCGGCGATTGCCGGCTCACTTTCGGCATCCTCGAACAGCAGTGCCGAATCATAGAAACAGAACACTGCCTCCGGCACCGATGGCAGCGTCGCCACCGGTTCCAACCCCAGCAGACGGATCATCGCCTCGTACGTCAGATAACCCACCGACACCAGCTCCGGCTCCGCCCACAGACGCTGCAGCATCTTAAGATAGTCATGGATGCTCCCCGGTCGGCTGTAGACCCGCGACTCTGCGTTCCCTCCGATCAACCCCCCGTCAAACGCCACCACCATTTTCGGCGAACGGGCCATCACCGACCGCATCCCGCGGTCCGGAACCACCAGTGATGTGTCCAGCCACATCGCGCCTTCCTCATGCGCGAACGGATGGAACACCGCCTCTGCTCGGCTCCCCGTGGTCACCAGCATATCCTGCCTGACCTGCATCCGGGGAACATACACACCCGATTCGTACAGTCAAGCGCCCCCGGAACTTCTGTTCATTTTCTGCTGGTACTCCTGCGAAACCGACATATACTTGCCCCTGTGGATGCCCTTAAGCTCGCTTTGGTTCTTGCTCTCATCGTGGTCGCGCTCAGGCGTCGCTGGCCGGTCGGGGTGGTCCTCTTCGGCGCCGGAGTCCTCACCGCCGCGCTCTTTCTCGTCTCACCGATGGAACTGCTCGGAGGCTACGCTGACCTCGTCCAATCCCGACGTTTCATCTCCCTGACCGCCGTCATCGTTCTCATCACGACGCTCGGCCAGATGCTTCAGGAACTGGGCCTGCTGCAACGTATGTCGGATGTCTGCCGCGACCTCCCCGGCGGCAACCGCACCGCCGCCGCCATGCTGCCGCCCCTGATCGGGCTGATGCCCATGCCCGGCGGTGCCCTCCTGTCCGCGCCGCTGATCGAACGCGTCATCGGCGGCCAGACCCACCCCCCGGCCTTCAAAACCGCTACCAACTATTGGTTTCGCCATGTTGTCGAATTCTTCTGGCCCGTCTATCCCGGTATCATCCTCACCGAGGCCATCACCGGTATGCCCATCGGACGCGTCGCCCTCATGCAGGCCCCCATGGCCCTCGTCATGACAGCCATCGGCTGGGCCTTCTTCATTCGACGCATACCGGCCACTGCGCACGAGGGACACTACCATCTGGCTGCCGCCCTCGCTGGCATCCTGCGCGCTGTCTGGCCTATTCTGCTGGCCATCCTTCTCTACGGTGCCCTTCGCATCGAAATGTCTATCGCGGTTCTCGTTGCCTTGCTGAGCCTGATCGCCGCCTTCCGACCCGAGTGGCCAGGCCTCAAGTCGGCCCTCGCCAAAGGGTTCTCCTTCAAGCTGATCTTCCTGGTCTTCGGCATCCTGTCCTTCCAGACGGCCCTCGAACTCAGCGGAGCCATCGGCTCTCTGCCGCAGCTAACCGCGACTCTCAACCTTCCCCCGGAATCCGTCATCGTCATCGTATGCTTCACCGCCGGCCTGTTGACCGGGATGGTCGCCGCCTTCGTCGCCCTCAGCTACACTATTCTGGCCGGCTTTCTCTACCAACCCGACATCATCCCCAGCCACATCTTCCTTGCCTACATGGCCGGATATGCCGGTATGATGCTCTCACCGGGCCATGTCTGCCTCATCCTTACCAATCACTACTTCCAGAGCGACCTTGCCCGCGTCTACCGCCTGCTGGCCGTCCCCGTGATTCTTCTGGCGCTATCCGGTGCCGGGCTGTACCTTACCGGATGGGGCGGATTGTTCCGATAACTCCCCGGTGCCGCTTTATTGCCGCCTTTCGGGAAGAAACGGCATCGACAACGGTATTTCTTTCGAAGGCAGGCTTCGAATCGGCAACAAGCCGTTATTGGATAACTACTTAGGATTTTCTGCCGCTATGCCGCACATGGGAACTTCTGCCTTCAAGGAGGGTACCATACTATGAGAGCGCGAAAGAAACGCAAAATGGCCAAAGAAACAGAAAAAGACATAGACTATCGGCTGATGCGGGCCATCCAGAATGGCGACATGGTCGCCTTCAACGAGATGGTCGACCGCTACAAAGACCGCCTGATGAACGTCATCGGGCGCATGCTCTCCTCCAACGAGGAAGCCGAGGATATCGTCCAGGAGACCTTCGTTCGGGTGTACCAGCACCGGCAGTCGTTCAATTTCAAACACTGCTTCTCCACCTGGATCTACACCATCGGACTTAACCTGGCCCGAAACGAGTTGCGAAAGAGAAAACGGTTCAAGTTTTACGATATCACCGATATGCAAGGGAGCGAAACCGAATTCGCGGTCGATCCCAAGCTGCCCAGTCGACTGCCGCAGACCATAGACGCGGCGGTCAAGTCGCTTCCTGAAAAGTACCGCACGGCTTTCCTCCTGCGCGATGTCGAGGAGTTGCCGTACGAGGAAGTGGCCAAGGTCCTCAACGTACCGCTGGGCACCGTCAAGTCGCGCGTGAACCGGGCGCGCATGATGCTCAGAGAAAAGCTTAAGCCTGGTCTGGAGGAACATAATGCGTTGTCGAAAGGTACGCTCCTGCCTGTCAGCTTTATATAAAGACGAGCTGAAAAGCCGGCAGCGCCTTGCCGTTAGCGAGCATCTCGCTGAATGTGCGGCATGCCGAAAAGAGGCAGCCATCCATAAGTCCATTTGCGAGACCGCACGGGAACTGGTCTCGCCCGGGCTGTCACAGGACTTTAATACCCGTTTGCTCAATCGTATCGCGCAGGAGCGCTTCGCCGAGACACGTACCCAGGCCTACCTGCCAAGGTCAGCCCCGCTGTTCTCATGGGGCCGCGCCATTCCCGCCGTCGTTTCTGCCTGTGTGGTGATACTCGCCATCATGGTAGCGTTGACGCCGCAGGGAGATCTGGATCGAACCGCCGACAACAGCCGCGATGATGCCTATCTGACTGCCCAGCCGATCAACAATCCCAATGTCACCCAGCGACTGGCCGAGGAATGGTCCCTCAACCGCCAGCTCGCTTACGTCGATCGTGTCAACAGCATTTCCGAGTCTGTCGTGGGCAACTACTTCGGACAACTCGCTCAGAACGGCAGGCTGGCATCCGCCCAGGCAACACCCGGCATTCCGTTTGCCCCGACGTATTACAAGGTGCGCCCCGTTGTCCGCGTCTACCTGACGCCGGAGGCGGCTGCTGCCAGGGAGGCTGTCGAGGTATACTAAAATGATAACGCGTCTGATACAGACCGCCCGGAGGGTGCTTGCCATCCCCCTGATGGCGGTCTTTTTTTCGACAACCCCCGCTTTCGGTAACGAGCTTGGCTCGATGGAATCGCAACTGGCTGCGCTCATCGAACGCCTCTCAGCCTCCGTCGTGACCGTCGAGGCCAGCCATGCCATGTCACCCGAACGGCTTGCCCGATCCGGCCAGGAAACGCGCTTCCAGATCATCAGCTCCGGAATCGTCTACGATTCCACCGGCAAGATTATCGTGTCCGCACCCTCCGTCATCAACCGCGAGCAGATCGTCGTGTACTGCGATGACCAGACCGCGCGCGGCCGCCTCGTCGGAGTGGATTATCACACCGGTCTGGCCCTGCTGCAGGCCGAACAACCCATCGGGTGCCCCGCCGTCATCTCGCGCGACCAGATATGCAACGGTCGCATGGTCGTCGCTCTCGGCAACGCCTACGGCGTCCGCGTCTCACCTTCGGTCGGCTTCTGTGCCGGGGTCGCGCCCGATGGTCGGCTTCACTTCACTGCCCCCGTCACATCCGGATCGCTCGGCGGCGGTGTCTTCGACCTCAACGGCCAGCTCGTCGGTATCGTTGTCGGCGGTGTCGGCGGCGACCGCTCCGAAATCGGCGCCGCCATCGGTGCCTCCGACCTGATCTCCATCGTGGAACACCTGGAGACCTTTGGCGACCGCCACGCCGGATTCATGGGAGTCTCCGCCGTCGAAATCGAAATCTCTCCACCTGTCGAATACTACCCCTCCAGCTTAGTCATCCCCGCCTCGTATTCCGCGAGTGCTGAGGTCATTGAACGCGGTCTGGCCGTCACCGCCCTTGTCGCCGAAGGCCCCGCCGCCAGCTCAGGACTGCGTCGCGGCGACATCATCTTCAGCCTCGGGGGCAACACCATCGCCAATGCCCAGAGCATGATGCGCCTCGTGCGCCAGATGCCCCCCGGCGCCAGCCTCAAAGTCGGCGTCCTGCGCCACGGCCGGGTCTTCTTCACGAATGTCAAGGTCGGCCAGGCCCCGCTCTCAGCCGGCAGCCCCGACGGACTCGCCCGGAACTCGGGCACAGCCTCCACAACCATTGGCCCCCACCAGGCCGACTCGCTTTTGCGCGTTATCGAAAACCTCAAACACACCATCGGACATCTCGAGAACGAACTGCGCCGCCGCCGCTGATCACTTTACGGTTGCGACAACTCAAATGCTGCCGTTAACTTAGGCCGATGAACTCCTCTGCCGACGGCGCCATACTCGAATCACTGCTCGAAGGCTTCGTGGCCCGGACCGACGGTACCACCAGAAGCCTCGCTCTGTACGCCGCCGCCGTCGCCGTGTGCCGGACATCTGTTCTGGATCGTGCCGTTGCCTGCGCTGTCCGCCATCAGGTATCCGAGCTACAGCTCTACGAAATCGTCCTGCAGTCCTATCTCTTCCTCGGTTTCCCGCGGATGCTCGAGGCCGCCCAACACCTGAACCAGATCCTCCCTCCATCACCGCGGAAGGCGTGTACGCACGCCATTACTACGCAGGAGTCAGAAACGTGGTTCAATCGTGGCATGGCCCTCTATCGCCGGGTCTACGGCTCAAATCATCAGCTACTCAAAGAACGCGTCGAGCTGTTTGCACCGGAGATTTTCCGCTGGATGATTGTTGAAGGGTATGGAAAGGTCCTCTCGCGCCCCGGGCTTGACTCGACCGTTCGTGAGCTCGCAATAGTGGCCATGCTCATGATGGAAAACCGTGAACGACAACTGCACTCGCACCTCAAAGGGGCACTCAATGTCGGTGCGACCCCAGAACTGGTGCGTCAGGTGGTCGAGGATATTGGACCAGCCGCCGGCGAGGGATACCAGACAGCACAACGCCTGCTCGACAACGTTCTGAACGAGCCGAGCCGGTAGACCGATGAACTTGAAATCGAAGACGTCATCGAAGTTGAAACTGAAGCTAAGACTGAAACGGTTGCTCCTGAGCCTCCTGGCCCTGCTGCTGGTTGCCATCGTGGTCAGCTACTTCTATCTGTTCTGGTGGGGAGGTATCGAGGGCGTCGTCGCTCGCCAGCTCGACAGGCTCAACCTGTCTCAGTATCATCTCGATGTTCGCATCGGCGATATCCGCGGTGGCGTCCTCGCCGATATCCAGTTGGCCGATATCGAGATATACTACCGGGATTCCGTCACCTCCTACCGGCTTGCTGACCTGCGCCATGCCCGGATCAAATACTCTCTGCTCAACCTGCTCACCGAGGATTTCGTCTCCAGCCTGGCCGTCTTCGACACGCTGGATCTCACGCTCCGTCAGGATTCCTCCGGACAGTGGCTGCTACCCGCCTTCGGCCCGTCCGACAACGCCGACACCCCGGAGCCTGGCACCACATCGGCAGACGGCTTCGCCGCGACCATTCACGAGCTCCAGCTCAATCAGGTCACCCTCACCGTCGAACACCCCTCCGACACCATACAGCTACTGGACTTCAGTCTGCTGGCCGGCCTGCAAATCGACCGTGGCCTCCTCTCTGTCGATCTCAAGCAAATGGCCTTCGTCGCTGCCGATGAACGCTATCGCCTGAATTCTGCACGAGGAAAACTCACCTATGACCAGGGCATAGTCGTCGTGCAGGATATGACCATCGCTTCCAATCAGACCCGCCTGAAGCTCAGCGGCCACGGCGACCTCAAAGCCCCGATCACTTTTCGCGTCGACTTCAACGCCGATAATGTCGACATCCCCGATGTTACCGGTCACTTCACCAAACCCATCGACGGTGTTCTTGACCTCTACGGGGACCTGAGTTATCACGACGGCGCTTTGTCCGGCTCGGCGCATATCGCCGGCGACTTCTCAATCTTCACATTCGAAAACACATTCGTACAGGTTTCTCTGCAGGATCGTGCCCTGTCCTTTGACACGCTATATGGCACCATCCTCGGCCGCTGCGCCGTCAACGGTCGCGGTTACCTGGACCTCGCCTCCAAACCCGAAACGTATCGTCTCGAAGCCAACATCCGCGGCTTCGATCTGCAGCAACTCGTGCCCGACGCCATGTCTTCGGACCTCAACGGCTCCATCGATCTGCGCGGCTCCGCTCTCAGCAAGAGCAACCTTGAACTGCACCTGACCACCATTCTGTACGAGTCGACCTTCGATGAATACCCCATCCATGAAGCCGAGGGAGACCTGCTGATAACCACCTCCGATCTGACCTTCGCCGATTCCTTCCGCATCAGTTACTTCGAGAATGACTTCCTTCTGAATGGCTCGCTCGACTACTCCGACAGCATTGACCTCAGGATAGACTGCCGGCTGAACAACCTCGACCGCTACCGTGACAAGCTGTTCATCACCGAGCCGGCCGGTCACGCCACTGCCGAGGCCCGCCTGACCGGTCTCACTGCCGATCCCGACCTCAGTGGCATGATCGTCTCTGACTCCCTCTGGATATATGGCCTGTTCAGTTCCGACTTCTTCGCCTCTGTCGATATCGCTCGCTTTCTAAACGCCCGCCAGGGGCGCGTATCTGTGGCCTCGCATGGCGGGACAATCTATGACCTGCGCTATGACTCCCTGTTCTCCGAGATGCAGACGGACTCCCATTTAGTCTATGTCACCAGCATGACCGCGGCCAGCAAACACGCCGACCTGTTCTGCACCGCCGTCCTTGATTCCGAGCGCGAACCAAACCGCCTGTGGGTCGATTCCGTCAACCTGAGACTCCTCGACCATCGCCTCACCCAGCAGTCCCAAATCATCATCGACATCGACTCCCTCGGTTTCTGGATTCGCGAGGGCGCCCTCGGAAACGACCTCTCCCGGCTGGCGGCCAACGGTTTCATAGGCTTCGATCAAGCCATGGACGTGGTCCTCTCCATAGACAATGTCCCTGTCCAACCCTGGGTGACCCTGCTGACCGACACGCTTGCCATCACCGGTGATTTGTCCGCCGAGGCCCTGCTGCAGGGGACATTCCTCGCCCCGGAGTTCCTCCTCAATGGCCGCATCGACTCCCTTGTCTACCAGAATGTATACCTCGGTGAGCTTTCATCACGTATGCAGTATGCCGACCGTCTGCTCCGCATTGACACCCTTGCCATACTCTCACGCGAGGGCTACTATCAGGCCACCGGCATGCTTCCGGTCGATCTTGTCTTCACCGGCGATCTGATCGACCGCTTCCCCGATGAATCCATGAACATCAGCATGAAGGCCGCCGACCGACGCTTCGACCTCGTGATGACCGTGCTCCCCGACGTCGAGCAGATGGACGGCCGCCTCAACGCTGACTTCCGCCTGTTCGGAAGACCCGATCAGCCGCAACTCGAGGGCACCGCCCGTATCACAGGCGACAGCGTCAACGGGCGATGGGTCCCCGCCCAACTCAAATACTTCGATCTCGTCGATCCCTTCTACACCGACTCCTTTGGTGTCTGGATGGAAAACAACCACATCATTATCGAAAACGGCAGCATCTACGTCCGCGACCGCAAACGCAGTAACCGCCCCGTCCACGCTCGCATCGATGGTGAGCTGACCCTGCGATCTCTCTCTGAAATCGACTACAACCTCGATGTCTCCATCTCCCGCGGTATGCCCTTCCGCTACGAGCTGGAGGACATTGAGGGAAGATTCCTCGGCGATCTGCACATCGAAGGCAGCTCACCACCAACCGTCTATGGCGAGCTAGCCCTCATTTCGATGGAATACCGTGCGGAGTTCGCAACCGAGGGCGAAGGTACGCCCATCATGGCCCAACTGGGCAACGAATCATCATGGGACCTCAATATCACTATTGACATCCTGTCAAACTACTGGATCAAGAACCAGGACATCGACGCTGAGTTTGCCGGCGAAGTCACCGTGCAGCGCGAGGCCGGCCGCTATCGACTCCTCGGCGAACTCGAAATCCTGCGGGGCAAGGGCTTCCTGTTCGACAAGACCTTCCGCATCCAGCCCGAATCCTATGTCACCTTCCAGGGCCTGCCGGACTTCAATCCCATGCTCAATATCCGTGCCGTTACCTACATTACAGGTATCAGGTCCGCCGCCGGCGATGAAGAACCGGTCACCGAACGCATCGAAATCCCCGTCCATGTTACCGGGACCCTCGAGGAACCGGAGATCAATCCCGGCGAAGGTTCCGAATTCTCCCGCGAGGACCTGCTGCCTCTCATCGTGGCCAACTACTCCACTTCCGAGAAACTCGAAACCACGGGGCGGTTCAGCCAGCGCCTCTCCGGGCTGATCTCCTCCGAGATGTCACGAATCGGCGGTCGCCAGTTAAGCCAGCTCGGCGTGGAAACCTTCGAAATCGATGCTACCCCGGAGGGCGAACTGGATCCACTCAAGGCCAGGATCACGCTTGGGTTCTACACCACCCCCAATCTCTATGTCTATGGTCGCAGCGGCATCTCCGGAGAGACGGGACAGGAGGTCGGATTCGAGTACCGCTTCAGCAAGTCACTCGTCCTCGAAGGTCGTCGCGACGAGGACGAGTTGTACCACATCAACCTGAAAGCGCACTGGGAGTTCTGATGACGCGTCTGTGGACAGGCCTGCTTGCCGTCGTTGTTCTCCTGCTCGCGTCCGAGGCCGCATCGGCTCAGAACAACGATCGCCACATGCTGCGGTGGATCCGCAACAAGCCCGTCATCGACTCCATTCTCATCGAAGGCAACCGGCACTTCTCCGATGCCGCCATCAAGGCCCACATGTACTCACACACCAGAAACCTCTGGCGAGCCTTGCGTGCCGACCGCCGAAGCCGTCTCCAGCGAGAAACCGCCGAAAGGGATAGTCTCGCCATTATGGCCCTGTATCTCTCCAACGGCTTCCTCGGCGTGCAGCTACAGCAGGACTACCGTCCCCTGCCGCCGGATTCCACTGTGCTGGTTCACATCTCGCTGAAGGAGGGGAATCGCTTCTACTACCACACGACCAACCTCGCCGGGGACTACCCCTCTCGGTTTTCCCGCGACCTGAACGACATCACTGACCGTCTCGAAACCGGAAAGCCGGTCAATCCCTTTCAGATCCGCGAGGCCATGTTCGACATGAAAACCATCCTCGCTAACAACGGGTATCCGTACGCTGATGTGTCCTACACCCTCGACACCCTCAACCGGCCGCCGCACACCGATGTCACCTTCGAAATTAGGTCCGACAGCCTCGTTCACTTCGGCAACATTACCATCACCGGGATGGACAAGTACCCCGACAAGGTCGCCCGGCGAGAACTCAGAATCAAACCGGGGGAGATCTACCGGCGGCGAGATATCCTCGCTTCGCAGGAACGCCTCTGGGAGTCAGGGTACTTCAGCACCTTCCAGATCAATCGCCGCCCCGACAGCGACAATCGCCTCAGACCCGACTTCGCTCTCTCTGTTCGCGAGCGCAAACCTCACTACGCTAACTTCAAGGTCGGTGCCGGTCAGTCTGAGCTGCGCGACCTGCAGTGGGACCTCTCCACCAGCTTCGGCAAGCGCAACTTCATCCGCTCCCGACGCCTCGAAATGCTCGCCGACTACTCCTTCAGCGTCGGCACCGATACGCGCCTGATCACCCATCGTTACCGCGTCCGTTACACCGAGCCGTGGCTCATGCACTTTCGTATGCCGCTGACTCTCACCGGACGCTTCGAACCGCCCATCCAGTCCGTCCTCCAGGACTACACCATCTCGTCATGGGCCATCTCACTGTCTACTCTGCGACGTCTCGGACGCCACTGGGACCTTTCCGGCGGACTGCAGTACGAATCCGTCGAGATCAGCGATGTCCCCGAAGAATTGATACCCATCACCAAAGAGCGCGATACCATTTCCGTCCGCCGCAAGCTCTATTTCAGCGTCCGCTACGACTCCCGCGATCAGCTCTTCGTCCCCCGACAGGGACACCATGCTTGGCTGAATGCCGAGTACAATGGCGGCTTCCTCGCCGGCGACGAGAGCTTCTACAAGGCCGAGGCTCAGTGGGCAACCTACAACGTCGTCTGGCCCGGGTGGATATCCGCCTCCCGCATCAGGCTCGGTGTCGCCCGCCCGTTCGGGACGTCCGCCGCCGTACCCTCCGATGAACGCCTTTACCTCGGCGGGGCCAATACCATTCGTGGCTTCCGCGAAAACATCCTCGGCCCCGCCAACGAGGCCGGCGAACCACGAGGTGCTGACTACACCTTCATTATCAATCAGGAATTCCGATGGCGCACCATTCAGGTGCTCAACAAAGTCCCCCTGCTCGGCTCCCTGTTTGCCCGCTTCCCACTCTGGCAGACCGTGTTCGTCGATGTCGGCAATGGTTTCGCCGACCTTGATGAAATCACCTATCGCAACATCGCCGTCGCCTGGGGCACCGGTGTGCAAATCATGTCACCTGCCGGGCCGATCCGCCTGGACTATGCCCGCCACCTCGATTTGCCTCGATTCGGCATTGCCGATCGCGTACACTTCACTATATTGTATGCCTTCTGAACGACCAACGCAGGCGTACGATCAAGCCCGCCCGCAATAAGTCGCTCACAAAGCATACATCGCGAACACCAGCAATCGACTGGCTGTTCACGTATAAGTACGAAGGCGAATTGCCGGCCGCCATCCGGCACAAAGACAAGGTTACTGCATATGGACCACATATATCTCGATCATAACGCTACCACCCCCGTTGATCCCGAAGTCACATACGCCATGACGCCCTATCTCGGCGAGATCTTCGGCAATGCCAGCTCTGTTCACCAGTTCGGTCGCGACGCCAAGGTCGCCCTCGAAAACGCCCGCGAGCAGATCGCTTCCTTCATCGGCGCCAAACCCTCCGAGCTGTTCTTCACCTCCGGCGGAACAGAGTCCGATAACCTCGCCATCTTCGGCGTCGCCCGTCGCTTTGGCACCTCACGCAACCACCTCGTCGTCGGCTCCACGGAACACCACGCCGTCCTCGAACCCGCCGAGTACTTACACCAACACGAACACTACCTCCTGGATCTGCTGAGCGTCGACCCCGAGGGCTTCGCCTCCGTCGACAGTCTCAAGCCCCTCCTTACCAGCAGAACCGCCCTCGTCTCTGTCATGCATGCCAACAACGAAACCGGCGCCATACAGGATTTGTCCCCGCTCGTCGAAGCCGCCCACGAACAAGGCGCCCTGTTTCACACCGATGCAGTCCAGTCCATCGGAAAGGTCCGGGTCGACGTCAATGAACTGGGCGTGGATCTGCTTTCTCTGACCGGTCACAAAATCTACGGGCCCAAGGGCACCGGCGCTCTCTATGTCCGCGAAGGGGTCAAAATCGCCCCCCTTTTCTACGGCGGCGCTCACGAGAAGAAACGACGCCCCGGAACCGAGAACGTCGCCGGCGCGGTCGGGTTGGCGCGCACCCTCGAAATCGCCGAGCGACGCCGCGATGCCGACCACCGGACCCTCACTGAGCTGGCCGATTACTTCATCGATCGCCTGCTCAAAGAGATACCGGACACGCACTTCAACGGCCCTCGATATAACCGCATCCCCCAGACCGTCAACGTCTCCTTCCCGGGTTGTGAGGGAGAGGCTCTGCTGCTCTCACTCGACATGGAGGGGATCGCCTGCTCCTCCGGCTCGGCCTGTACCGCCGGAGCCACCGAACCGTCCCACGTGCTTACCGCCATGGGAATACCGCGAACCATCGCGCAGTCCGCTGTCAGGTTCTCGCTCGGACGCTCCACCACTCGCGATCAACTGGACTACGTGCTGGCGAAACTGCCCGCCATCGTCCAGCGGCTGCGCGCCATGTCGCCAACATATAACAAGTGACAGCGAACACGAACTGAGATCAGGATAGCTGCTGATATGCCCCCACGAGTCCTTGTCGCTATGTCCGGCGGCGTCGATTCCTCCGTTGCCGCCCTTCTGCTCAAACAGCAGGGCTACGATGTCATCGGCGCCCACATGAAGCTCTGGGACTATGTCGATGTCGGCGGCGATATCTACCGCGACGGTCGTTGCTGTTCCCTTGATTCCATTGACGACTGCCGCCTGGTCTGCGATGCTATCGATGCTCCCTTCTACGTCATGAATCTTTCGGCTCGCTTCCGCGAAACCGTCATCGATGACTTCGTCAATGAGTACCGCGCCGGGCGTACCCCCAACCCCTGTGTCCGCTGTAACCGTGACGTCAAGTGGTCAGCCTTTCTGGACAAGGCCCGCCAGCTCGGATGCGATTACCTTGCCACCGGTCACTACGCCCGCGTGGATCGCCAACCAAACGGTCGTCGGGCCATCCGCCGCGGCATCGACTCATCCCGCGACCAGTCCTATGTTCTCTGGGGGCTCTCGCAGCAGGCCCTTGCCATGACACTCATGCCCCTCGGCGATATGTGCAAATCCGACGTGCGCAACCTCGCCGCGCGCCACAAGCTCCGCACGGCCACGAGGGCTGAATCGCGCGAAATCTGCTTCGTCGCCGACAACGACTACCGGCGCTTCCTCACCGAATGGGAAGCCAGGCGCGACCGACGCTTCGAACCCGGAGACATCATCCACAGCGACGGCCGGATCCTCGGACACCATAAGGGCACTGCCTTCTACACGCTCGGCCAGCGACGAGGCCTCGGCATCGCCCATCCCACACCCCTGTACGTCAAACAGATCGATCCCGAAACCAACCGCGTGGTCGTCGGCGACGATGCCGAGCTGTACTCCACCGAGTTCGATGTCACCGATATCAACTGGATGGCCATTGATCTGCCCACGCAAACCATTCAGGCCCGCGTCAAGATACGTTACCTGCACGAGCCGCAATTCGCCGATATCTCACCGATCGACTACCGCTCGGCCCATGTGCGCTTCCACACCCCCCAGCGCGCCATCACCCCCGGGCAATCGGCCGTATTCTATGACCACGACCTCCTCCTTGGCGGCGGCGTCATAGACAGCGTCGACTACCCCGACCGGCCCGACAGTGTGTAGTCTCAAGACAATGTATAGTCTCCAGATGTAGTCTCCAGCCATTTTAGTTGCGTCCCCGGGCCCGTTTTGGTTACGTGCACATGAAGGGTACGCCTGTGGCGTTCAACTCCCCGGTAACCGCTGGAGTATAACGTATATGAAAAGACCATACAGAATTCTGTCCTGGATTGCGGGTATTCTCATTGCCCTCATACTGATTGCCGTTATCCTCGTCAAGTTGTTCTTCCCTGTCGAGAAGGCTCGACTGCTGGCTATCGAGAAGGGCAGCGCCGCCCTCGGACGAAGCATTGACATAGAGTCTGTCGATGTCTCCTTCTGGGGCGGACTGGGAGTCGAACTGCAGAGCGTTACCATCGCCAATGCCCCCGATTTCGGTCAGGAGCCACTGGCGCGCGTCGGCGAAGTCGATGTCAAGCTCAGCCTGCTGCCCCTGCTCAAAGGAGAGATCAATATCGATCGTCTCATCATAAACGATCTCCGCGCCGAGATGATTAAACGCCCCGACGGGACCAACAACTACACCTTTGCCGCCACTGACAAAAAGATCCCGCCACACGTGCGTGACAAAGTCACACCGGAAGCTCAGGCCGTCGCCGCTACTGTCAGTTTCGACCGCCTTGAGCTGCACAACGGCAATATCCGCTATCAGGATGACTCCTCCGGGATGGTGCTCGATATCTCCACCCTCAGCCTCTCCACATCACTGTCGATCCCCAACGCTGCCGTCTATCACTCCCGAGGTCACGCCCTCGCAGAAACCCTGGTTGTCGTCCTCGATACCGACACCCTCCCACCGCTGACTGTCGCCACCCGGCATGATGCCGAATTCGACCTGTCCAGCAATCGCCTGACCCTCCGGGAGAGCGAACTGACTATCAATGGCCTCACCTTCACCACTCACGGCTCGGCCGAAATGGGCCGTGAGGACATCCTCGCCGCGTTCAACTTCCGCTCAACGCGAATCGCCGCAAAGGATGTCCTGAATCTCCTGCCGCCCGAACGGCTGCAGGCCCTCGGTGAGTTCACGGCCTCCGGGTTCTTCTCCGTCGATGCCGACCTCACGTACGACCAATCCACACCTGACACGTTGCGTTACACGGGCAGTATCGAGCTGACCGATGCCGCCTTCAGCCGCGCGGACATCCCCGGCGAACTGGAGATCGGCAATGCCCTGATCGATTTCGAAACAAACACGCTCCGACTGAGTTTACGTCAGGCCACCTTCGACAAGAAACCGCTGCGCGGCCAACTGACGCTCACTGACTTTGACAACCCCAGCGTCAACGGCGATCTCGCCGGCAACCTTGATCTAACGCTTATCCAGCCATTCCTCGATGACCGCACTGGTAAGGGCCTCTCGGGCCAGCTCGCCTTCGAACTCCGCTTCGCCGGAGCGCTTGCCAACTATGAGAACCTTGATCTCTCAGGCCAGCTTGCCATCGCCAACGGACGCTACGGCTCCCCCTTGCTGCCTGAACCGCTCGACAGCTTCGAACTTGACCTGTTCTTCGACAACAGCACCACCCGCATCAATCGCCTTGTAGCCCGATCGCCTAAAGCGCACCTCGAAGTCACCGGACGCATCACCAATCTCATCCCATATGTCATGGCCGACTCCGCGACCGCCACCAGGATCGCCCCCCGCATTGATCTCAAAACCTCCGGACAGGCCGATCTCTCCCTCGGCAATCGCTATCTTGCCAGTGAGTCACACCCCGTGCTGACCGGGAACGCCACCTGGGACATGGCCGTCAATGGCCTCATCACCGACCTGTCAAGCTTCGATCCGCGCGGTACCGTCGTTATCCGGTCCGCAACCTATACCGATGAACTTCTGCCGGAGCCGATCGAACGTTTCGATGCCGATCTCATCGTCACCCGCGATACCGTTACCATACGGCAACTCGACGTTACCTTCCCCTCAAGCGATCTGTCACTCACCGGCAAACTGGCCAAACCCTTCCCGAACCTGCTCCCCTTTGAGGGTATCGAACACAATCCCCACCGCAAGCCGACGCTTGACTTCGCCCTGACGTCTGAGCGGTTCAATACCGACAAACTCTTCCCCGAGGCCGTCCCCGGAGCCGAGACGACACCACCCCCCACACCGACCGATCGCCCGGCTCCCACAACCCCGCCTGTCCAGCAGGCCGTCTCGCCAGTTATCCTCCCTGACATCAACGGACGAGGAACCCTCGCCGTAGACAGCCTCGTCTATTCGGAAATCAACTTCACCGATATCACCGCCAAAGTGCGCATCCAGGATCGGAAGATCGAGGTCTATGATGCCCTCGCGTCCGTCTACACCGGCAGTGTCACCGGCACCACCACCATCGATCTGACCGATCCTGCCGTTCCGCAATACACCGGCCGCTTCCAGGCAGCACAGATACAGGCCGGCGAATTCGTCAGGCAGTTCACTCCGCTGTCCGATCAACTAACCGGCAAAATGGACTTCGCCGGTGACTACCGGGCCTCCGGCACTGAACGCGAG
The DNA here is from genome assembly GCA_964627305.1 of uncultured Ignavibacteriales bacterium. GTDB lineage: Bacteria > Zixibacteria > MSB-5A5 > GN15 > FEB-12 > WJKG01. The sequence goes on from CAZVHP010000001.1 coordinate 427,535, forward strand.
GACCTCAAGCAGTCGCTCGTCCTCAACGGTGATCTGAGTATCCGCAACGGTCAGTTCGAGGCGTCCGATAACACCTTCAAGCTCATTAACTCGGTCGCCAATACACTCGGCGAGAACCTCACCCGCACCCAGAACTTCAAAGACCTCGTCACCAGCATTACGGTTGAGGACGGCAAAGTCAAAGCCAACAGGCTCCGAACCACCTTCGGCGCTGTCGGCGACCTCGTCCTCGATGGCTACTACGGCTTCGACGGCTCGCTCGATTATTCCGGGAGTATCCTGCTCTCCAAAGCGTGGTCAGAGAAGCTGCTGTCGAAAAACAATCTGCTCGGCGGTCTGGCCGATTTCCTCTCCGGCGGATCCGCTGAGCGCATCAAGCTGCCTCTCGCCATCGGCGGTACAGTCGACAAACCGTCAGTCGGCGTTGACCTGAAATCAGTCGGCAAGGACGCCACCGGAGACCTGCTCAAGGGCCTTCTGAAAAAGCAGTAGGTGAAGTAATCAGCCACACAGGAGACCTATGGACTGGCTCGCTGCTCAGCTTTCGATCCTCGCCGACATCTCGTATTACCTCGTGCAGGTCGTCCACTGGACACTGCTGATCAGCATCGCCGCCTATGCCCTCGCCGTCGCCTGCGGCATCGTGTTCGGCATCGCACGCATCTGGCCCAGTCGACCGCTCAGGTGGCTGGCCGGCGCCTACATCAACGTCCTGCGCGGCGTCCCGCTGCTCGTTTTGATCTTCTTCGTCTACTTTGGGCTGGGCTCAATCATCAACCTTGATCGCTTCGTCGCCGGCGTCCTCGCCGTCGGTGTCTGCTACGGCGCCTATATGGCCGAGATCTTCCGCTCCGGTATCGAGGCCATCGACTATGGCCAGCACGAGGCCGCCAAGGCCCTTGGTATGACACGATGGCAAACCCTGCGACATATCATTCTCCCTCAATCAGTACGCATCGTCGTGCCTCCCGCCGCCAACGAGTTCATCGCCTGCCTCAAGGACTCCTCACTGGTGTCCATCATCGGCCTGCGAGAACTCACCCGCGCCGGAAGAGAATACACCTCGCAGCACTTCCTGGACTTCCACACCTGGCTCATGGTGGGGCTGATCTACCTGATACTAACCCTGACCCTGACACGTATCGTCCGATGGGTCGAACGACGCGTCGCTATTACCGGCTATGGAAGCGCAAGACACCATCATTGAGATAAGGGACATCACCTGCCGCTTCGGTGAAGTAATCGCCCTGCAAAATCTGTCCCTCACGGTGAGCAGGGGAGAGGTCGTCGTCATTATCGGACCCTCAGGCTCCGGTAAGTCAACCCTGCTGCGCTGCCTCAACGCCCTCGAAGAAATACAACAGGGCGAGATCATCATCGAGAGCACCAGGCTCGATCACTCCCACCGCCATGTGCACCGGATTCGCCAGGAGGTCGGCATGGTCTTTCAGCAGTTCAACCTCTTTCCGCACCTGACCGCCGAGGAAAACATCAGCCTCGCCCAGCGAGTTGTGCGCAAACGCTCCCGCACCGACGCTGCCCGCATCTCCCGCGAACTGCTCTTCAGGGTCGGCCTCGATGACAAGACCAAAGCATACCCCGCACAACTCTCCGGGGGGCAGAAACAACGTGTCGCCATCGCCCGCGCTTTAGCCATGAATCCCGCCGTCATGATGTTCGATGAGGCCACCTCAGCCCTCGACCCGGAAATGGTGGGCGAGGTGCTCGAGGTCATGAAGCGGCTGGCCGCTGACGGCATGACCATGCTCGTCGTCACCCACGAAATCGGCTTCGCTCGCGAAGTCGCCGACCGCATTATCTTCATCGACTCCGGCCGCATCGTCGAGTCCGGAACGCCCGACCAGATCCTCAACAACCCGACCAACCCACGCACGCGCGATTTCCTCGCCAGGGTGCTCATATGAACCGTGCGCCTCATATCGCTGTCTTTGTGACTACACTCATGACCGCACTGGCGTTGTGCACGTCCGGTGCGACTGCGCAGATGCCTGCACCGCATGACCACAACCATGCTCACAGTCATGATCACGACCATGATCACACCCATGACTGGCAGGCGCTGCTGGCACCCTCCAGCCTGCCTCCGGCTGACTACGCCGTGCAGGCCATCCTGCTCCCGGACTCAGGCGTCGCCCGCTTTGCGCTCGAGATGCTCTACCGCCACATCGGAACCGATACGGTACAATCGCTCCACTGGCGACTGCCGCACCACACGACGCTTGCTTCTCCCGGCAGACCCGCCTCACCACACGAACCCGGCCTGACCCTCGACTCCATCAGCCATCAGGCCGTTCCGCTTTCCATCAGCCAAATCACCTTCATCGGTGACCGCCATCTGCGAATCGAGCTATTCGCCCCCGTTGCCCCCGGAGAAATGACCTCCGTCTACCTCAGTGGTCAGTTTCGCGTTCCTCTCGATCCCGATGCCAGCTGCTGGCTGCTTGCTGACTGGCTGCCCCAACTGCTGGACCCCTCTAATCTGTCGTACTATGCCGATTCGCTCGATGATCCCCGTTTCATCGCTCGCGCTCCCGTGATTATCTCACGCGTCAAAAGCGCCATAACCCTCGACACCACCTTCCATCTGGCATACCCCGGAAAGCTGCTCAACGAGAAGGAGCACTTCGGATTCCTGCCTCAGCCGCGCCGGTCGGCTGACACGCTGTTGCTCGATATCACCGATGGTCGCTATCTTGACTTCGGCGCCTACCGCTACGATCCCATTTTCGCCGACGGTCACAAGACCTACTACCTGCAGGACAATAGCTCCCTGGGGTTCCCGCTCGCAATTGCCCCCGGCTGGCGAACTGATCGTATCATTATTGACAGCGTCGTGATCGATATGTACTACTCGGCCGCCTTACCGTCATCCACCTGCGACGCGCTCTCCAACACCGTTTACACCGCCGCCCGCTGGCTGTACGACGCTGTCGGCGAGCCGCATGCGCAACGGCTGGCCATCAGCTTCCCGAGCGCTGGACACCCCGAATCTGCCAACTCACATCGTGCCTTTTGCCACCTCATCGGCAATGCCGCAGCCGATCGCGTTGCCGCTATCCGCTCCCTTGTCCACCTCTGGCTCCCGCCGATCCACACCGTCGATCAGCACACCTACGGTGAATTCGATCAGGGCCTCATCTCACACTTCGCCTGCCGGGTAGCCCAGGCTGGCACCGGCAGCATCAGCAACAGCGATCTTCGCCAATGGGAGCGAACGTACCTTCACGGGCGCACCGCCGAGGAACGGGCGATGCTCCGCCATCCTCTGCGCCTCTATCCCGCCCGGCTGCACGAGATACATAACGCGATGGGGGAGAGGACCTTCGATTCCATCCTGACCATCTGGCTTCACTCTGATCGCTTCGCCGCCGCCGATCCCGCCGAGCTCTTCCGCTTGCTCGCACCCGATTCATCAGAAGAAGCCCGCTGGACTGACTGGCGCCCCTCTCATCTGGCCATCAGCAGGGCTACCGTACGTCCCACCGAAAGCGGACACTACCAGGTGACACTCCGGCTCGATACCGACCACCGCCCCCTGCGCTTTCCGCTCGACATCCTCATCACCTGGGCAACCGGCGACACGGTCTTCACCATTCCTCCGTCAGCCGACATTAACCCCGACATCACGTTAACCGTTCATTCGCCGCGTCGCCCCCATGCCATCCTTCTCGACCCCGAACGCAAACTCAACGATCCCGACCGCTCCGACAACTACTACCGTCTGACATACACAAGAACCCGCATCCCGCAGCCCCAAACCGAGTTGTCTCATGCCTTTACGCCTTTGCCGGACTAACCCTGCCTTGGCGATCATCTTGCTCGCCCTCGCTGTAACGCTGCCGTGCCTCGCCGTGGCCGAACACGCACCCATGACGCCACATTTGGCCGCAAGAGTCGCCGCTGCCCCGCAAACGCAGCAGACTGTCTGGGTGTACCTTTCAGCAGAAACTCGGGATTCACACCCCATAGCGCTCACCGAACGCGCCCTTCGCCGCCGTGCCCGCGTCGACCCCAACGGCTACCTCATTGATTCGCTCGACTATCCCATTCGCGCCGACATCATCGACCAGATTGCCCCCCTTGTCGATACCCTCCGCCGCGTCTCCCGATGGCTGCGCGCCGTATCCGTCGATGCCTCCGCCCAACAACTCGCCACCCTCCAACAACTGCCGTTCGTCGACAGCCTCGGCTGGCTCCCGACTCTTGTGACTACAGGTCCGCCTGTCACACTTGACGCCGCACCGCACCGGCAGGCCGAACCTCCCACCGACCCCGACTATGGCAACAGCCTGTACCAGACCCGCTTCTGCGGAGTGCGGCAACTACACCAGATCGGCCTCTCCGGCCGCGGTGTGCTGATCGCCCTGCTGGATACCGGCTTCGAATACCAGCACGAGGCCTTCGACTCCCTCAATCTCGTCGCCCAGTATGATTTCATCAACGATGACCAATCCGTCCGCGGCGCCGACTGCGAGGAGGCCTTCAGCAACGACTGGCAGGACCACCACGGCACTCTCGTCCTCGGCGCGATCGGTGCCTTCCTGCCCGGGCAGTTGATTGGCGTTGCCTGGGGTGCCGACTACGCCCTCGCCAAAACCGAGATCGTCTGCGGCGGGACCGAAATCCGGCGCGAGGAGGATAACTGGCTCGCCGCCGCCGAATGGGCCGACTCCCTCGGCGCCGATATCATCAGTTCCTCCCTCGGCTACTACGCCTTTCAGGATAGAACCGGCTACCGGTTCTCCGATCTCGATGGCAACACGGCCCTGACTACCCGTGCCGCTGACTGGGCCGCCGCCAAAAACATCCTCGTCATTACCTCCGCCGGCAACACCCGCAACACCACTTGGAACCACATCACCACCCCCGCAGATGCCGACTCCTGCGTTGCCGTCGGCGCCGCGCTTGCCGATTCCTCTCTCGCTCGCTTCTCTTCGCCCGGACCCACTGCCGACGGCCGCATCAAGCCCGATATAACCACCCTCGGCGGCAATGTCTACACTACCCGCAATATCGGCGGATATGCCCTCGCCGGCGGCACCTCGCTTTCCGCACCATTGGTCGCCGGTGGCGCCGCTCTCGCCCTTGAACACGACCCCACCGCCACCGCCGCCACCCTCGCCCATCTCATCCGCCAGACCGGCAGTATGGCCTCGAATCCGAACAACGACTTCGGCTATGGTCTCTACAACGCCGCCCGGGCCGCCAATATCGTTCGCATTCTCCCGCTTGCCCCGATCAACATTCTCCTCGATGAAACCGCCACCTTCACCATCATCACCGAGGGCTGGCTCGATGCTCCGCCGACCATCTCCGGCGTCGCCCTGCCGCCCGGTGTGACCGTCTCCGACAACGGTGACGGCACTGCCGATCTTTTCGTGTTCGGCAACCGCGATATGAACCTCAGCGAACGCGCCACCATTGTCGCCGACCTCGGCTACTTCGCCGATACCCAGTGGGTTGACATCAGTCTCTGGGTGGCCGGGTCCGGACTCGTCTACGCCGGCCCCAATCCGTTCGCTGATTCCGTGCGCATCTTCGTGCGACCCGAGGCTGGTCTCTGTCGCTCCGTCACCATCTTCAGTCCGTCCGGCGAAAAAGTGTGGGAAAAGGTCAATAGTTCCACCACCACTGCCGATGACATAACATGGTATGGAACGAACCGGCATGGACGTCAGGTCGCTCCCGGGGTCTACCTTGTCCTCGTGCAGACCGACCATCACACTGTCCGGTTGAAAGTGCTCAAATCCGACTGATCGGCCGCGTATGACAACCAATACCCCGCAGGCTGTCGCCGGCTTCACACGCTGCGCAGTCTGTAAAATCGACCTGAAGGGCCGCTTCGTCTACATCGACGAGCGCACCGAGCAGCTACTCGGCTACTCCGGTGAGGACCTCCTCGGACGCCCCTTGCCGGACTATCTCGACACCGACTCTCAGGCCCTCATCGCGCGCCTCCTTGAGCACCGCAACCACTATGAGCTGTTCTTCGATTCCGCCGATTTCTCTGTCATCACCAGTCAGGGAACTCGAAGGCCGGTCCGGGCCGTCGCCTCGCTCAACTTCATCGCCGGCAACCCCGCCAACTTCCAGTTGATTCTGCAGCCGTATGATGCCGAACAAGACCCGCCACAACTGGCCCTCGCCGACTCGCACTACCCCAAAATACTCCGCGATCTGATGGCTGCCGAGGACGTCGAGGACTGGAAACACATACTGCACCTCATCGCACCGTTTTGCTGTGCCCATCTGGCTGCTGTTTATGTCATTCACGAGGACCGCCTCGAACCCCGCTCGGTTGTTGGCCAGTCTACCGATACTGACTTCGAATCTCAGGCATTGCCCGAAACCAACGCAATCCACATGCGCGTCGCCTCAACCGGCGAACCATACGCCAACACCGATCAACAGGCCGTACAAAAGGCCATCGAACTGACCGGCGAGGCCCCCCCCGAGTTTGTCTCCCGCGTCCAGATCCCCGGCCGTCACCCCCTGCTCTTCCGGCTGATCTTCAGCAGCACCGCCTCTGACTTCGACATACGGCAGGGCACCGAACGCGCCCGCTTGCTACTGGAATTCATCAGCCGCCTTCGTTCCACAGATGAATCCGACACAGTCGCCAACATCGAGGACAGCATCAAATTCACCATTGGCTTCCTTGACTCCCTTGAGATCGGCGCCCTGCTCACCGAACGCCAGGGCACCATCCTCGGCTTCAATCCTACCCTCGCCCGATGGCTCGGAGATAACCGCCCCGAGGGCAGCTTCCACAGCTTCGGTCGCCTGCTGCAGGCCGCCGATGGCAACGATCTCGTGGGTTTGTTCCAGGATTACTTTAATTCACCGCTCAATCATCAAGAACCAATTGACCTTAAGCTCCCCGTCCGGCTGCCGGACCAAACCACCGCTGATCTCACCGTCGTCCGCCTCTCCTTCGACAGCGATGATCGCTCGGCCTGCTTCGCCCTCGTGCCTCATCGTGCCCCGGCAATGCCCGCCACCGGCAGCGCCGCCGGCGATGAGCAGTTCTGGGTCGATGCCGTCCGCAAACTCCGCACCGCCGTCACTCAGGCCGGCAACGCTTCCGCCGAAATCGATACCCAAACCGCCGGTCAGCCGAGCGACACCTCCAACTCCGTCAAGCTTCGACTTGACTCAAGCCTCAGCCAGGCCCGACACATGCTTGGAGACCTTGAGCACATGCTTGCCGTCACCAGTCAGCCCGGCCGGCATGAGGATGTCGACCTCAACGCCCTCATTGAAAGGGCCATGAACCGCCTGCGCCAGGACTACCCCGATGCCCGAATCACATGCCGCTTTGAAGCACTGCCAGTTGTCAGGAGCGATGCCGGCAAGATCGAGGCCGTCCTCGCCCATCTCATGCAGGCCGCCGCCCGCTCTAACCCGAAAGCACGGCTCAAATTCGACATCGGCGCCGAGTGTCACGATGGCACCTGCCTGATAACTCTCACCGACAGCAACAAAAGCCTTGTCCAGAAACACAGCATATCCCGCTCTGACCAAAAGACAAGTACCGTCACGGAGTCTCTCGACACCAGCCTCGCTGTGGTCAGGCGCATGGTCGATTCGCTCGGCGGAGATATCTCTGTCAACTCCGAGAAGAACCGCTCCACCAGCATCCAGCTCATCTTTCCTACCCCCGCCCGATAACGTTTCCGTCACAAATGGCGGTATCCCAACATTATAGAGGTTGACAAAGACTGCCGGCAGGCGTTTCTTCCCCTTTGTTTTCCTAAGGTGAGGCCACTATGTACTCGATGACCGGATTCGGCAAAGCCGAAGTCAAATCAAAACTCGGCACCTTTACGGTCGAGATGAACAGCGTCAATAACCGCTATCTGGAATTGTCCCCGCGGTTACCCCGCCAGTTCTTCTCGCTCGAGGCCCGCGTTCGCGAAGAGATATCCTCGATACTCAGCCGCGGCAAGGTCCACATCTATGTCGCCTTCGATGAGCCGCAGGATGCCCCCGGCCGTTACCGACTCAACAGGGCCGCCGCCCGGGCCTACTATCAGGAACTCGAGGCGATCCACAAGGAACTCGGTCTCGTTCACGAGATCAGCCTGCAGGATTTGCTCATTCTCCCCGATGTCACCAGTCCCGAACGCCTGTCTGTCGATGAGGAGGAGTATTGGCCGCCGCTGCAGAAGGCGATCGCGGCCGCTGTCGCCGCCTTGGTACGGATGCGCAAACGTGAGGGAGCCACTCTCGCCAAAGATATGCGCCAGCGTCTCAAGAAGATAGAGACACTCACCCGGCAGGTCGAAATCGCCGCCCCAAAGATGGTCGAGACCTACCGCGACAAGATCCGTACCCGCATCCAGCAACTCATGGATGCTCCCATACCCGATCAGGAGCGACTCGAGGAAGAGATCGCCCTGCACGCCGAGAAAACCGATGTCGCCGAGGAGTGTGTCCGCCTCAGAAGTCACATCGGCGAATACCGACGTGCCCTCGGACTGAAAGAACCCTCCGGCAAACGGCTCAACTTCATCCTGCAGGAAATGAACCGCGAGGCCAACACCATCGCCTCCAAAACATCGCTGCCGGAAATCGCCGCAACTGTGATCTCCGTAAAAGAAGAAATAGAGCGCCTGCGAGAGCAGGTCCAGAATGTCGAATAAGCTTCACTGCGAGCGCCATATATAATGAGCAAGGCCGACAAAGGCAGAATAGTCATCATCTCCTCACCATCGGGGGGCGGCAAGACCTCCATTTGCCGCAAATTGCTCAGCCCCGCCCGCCGCAAACAGGGCTGGCGCTTCTCCATCAGCTACACCACCCGTCAGCCGCGCGCCAACGAACGCAGCGGCCGCGAGTACCATTTCGTCTCCGATCAGCAATTCACAGCCCTCAAGAAAAAGGGTGCCTTCGCCGAGGATTGCCGCGTTCACCTCTACCGGTACGGGACCCCGCGTGATCCCTTGGAGCAAACCCTCACCAAAGGCGGTGTGATGATCCTCGACGTCGATGTCCAGGGTGCCCGCAAGCTCAAGAAAGAGTACCCGCAGGCTATCACTGTCTTTGTCCTGCCCCCGTCCAAATGCGAATTGCATCGCCGACTCAGCCGTCGCGGCACCGAAACCGCCGCCCAGCTTGCCGTCCGACGCGAAAACGCCCGCAAGGAAATGAAGCTCTATCGACGTTTCGAATATACCGTTATTAATGATAATCTCACCGACGCCGTCAAACGGGTTCTGGCGATCATCGAAAGCCATCCCTGTCGGACCGAGAATATCCCCAGGGAACAAATCGAAAACATCATCGGTTGAATACACGCGTAACAGGCAGGAGGTTCAATGGAAAAATTCCCCATTGAAGAACTTGAGAAACTAGGGCTGAACAACTACGAGGCCGTCATTGTGGCTGCAAAACACGCCCGAAATCTCAACGCCCGGCGGCTCGAAAAGCTGCAAATGCTCGAGGAAGACCCCTCGCTCGATATCGATGCTCGCAAGATTACTGCGGTTGCCCTTAAAGATGTTCTGGACGGAAAGGTAAAGTTTGTGCGCTCCGATTCGATGTAATAGCTAAAACGCTATTCATCCGAATCGTGAAGGGCACACATGGCCAGAAATCTGCTGATCGTCGAGTCGCCGGCCAAGACACGAACACTGAGTCGCATCCTCGGCAAGGATTTCAATATCCTTGCCACCCTCGGGCACATTCGCGACCTGCCCAAATCCAAACTCGGCATAGAACCCGAAAACAACTTCTCCCTCGATTACCAGCCCGTCAAGGGCAAGGATGACATCCTCGCCGAACTGGAGAAGGCCGCACGCGGGGCAGATACCGTTTTCCTCGCCCCCGACCCCGACCGCGAGGGAGAGGCTATCGCATGGCATGTGGCCAGCCAACTCGAAAACGTCACCTCCGCCAGCCTCAAACGTGTCACCTTCAACGAAATCACTGAACCGGCTGTCCGCGAGGCTATCGCCAACCCGCGTGAACTCAACCTGAACAAGGTCAACGCCCAGCAGGCACGCCGCGCCCTCGACCGCCTCGTCGGCTATACCGTCTCCCCATTCCTCTGGAAAACCATCGCTCGCAACCTCTCAGCCGGACGCGTCCAGTCCGTCGCCCTCAGACTCGTCTGTGAACGAGAGGCCGAGATTACCGCCTTCAACCCCCAGGAATACTGGAATCTGGAGGTTGTCCTCACCAGAGGCAAGTCCCGACCATTCACCGCCCGGCTCCACAGGGTCGATGGCAAAACCGTCGTAAAGGTCGGCGAACACGGCAAAAGCAAGATCACCATCTCATCCAAAGACGACATGGCCGAACTGACCAACCGGCTCTCCGACACCACACTGCGTGTGGCCGAGGTCACCACCACCAAACGCCGACGGCAGCCAGCACCACCCTTCATTACATCCACCCTGCAGCAGGATGCCGCCCGCAAGCTCGGTTTCTCGCCCAAACAGACCATGAGCATTGCCCAGAGCCTTTACGAGGGCGTCGATATGGGCGGCGATGGCCCCACCGGTCTGATCACCTATATGCGCACCGACTCGGTGCGCGTCTCCGATCAGGCCATTCAGGCTGTCAGAGTCTATCTTCAGGCCGAGTACGGCCCCGAATATGTCCCGTCAGCACCCGCTAAACACGGCCCGAAGAAGACCGCGCAGGACGCCCACGAGGCCATCCGGCCCACATACCTCGATCGCCCCCCGCAAGCCGTACGAAAGCTGCTCAAACGCAATGAATACCGCCTGTATAAACTCATCTGGGAACGTTTCCTCGCCAGCCAGATGAAACCCGCCGAGTTCGAGGTAACCACCGCCACCATCGATGCTGCCACGCTCACCCTGAGAGCCTCGGCCCAAAGACAGGTGTTCGACGGATTCCTCAAGGTCTATCAGGAATCAAGCGACTCCGACGAGCAGACCGATGAAGCCACGTCGCGCCTGCCCAGGCTCGCGACCGGCGACACGCTGGCAATCAAGAGCCTCAATCCGGTCCAGTCTTTCACCAAGCCGCCCGCTCGTTTCTCCGAGGCCTCCCTCGTTCGGCAACTCGAGAAGGACGGTATCGGCCGACCCTCAACATACGCCAGTATTATCTCCACCCTCAAAGACCGTCGCTACGTCGAATTGATCGAACGCCGCCTTCAGCCCACCGACCTCGGTGATGCCGTCAACCGCATTCTCGTCGACAACTTCCCCGATCTGTTCAATGTCAGCTTCACCGCCGACATGGAGCTGCAACTCGATCAGGTCGAAGCGGGGGACTACGACTGGGTGTGCCTGCTCGCCGACTTCTACGGCCCTTTTATGGATACCATTGCTGATCTGGGACACCGAACCGCCGAAATCAAGAAATCCCTGACCGAAATGACCGACGAAACCTGTGACAAGTGTGGTCAGCCAATGATTATCAAATGGGGTCGCAACGGCCGCTTTCTGGCCTGCTCTGCCTATCCCGAATGCCGCAGCACCCGGCCACTGCCCGAAGAACAGGAACGCAACAAGACCAACGAAATCTGCGAGAAGTGCGGCTCCCCCATGATCATCAAGGTCGGACGGTTCGGCCGCTTCATGGCGTGCTCTGCTTACCCTGAATGCAAGAACACCAAACCGGTCACCCTTGACATGCATTGCCCAAAGCCAGGCTGTTCCGGCAAGGTCATTGAGCGCCAGACCCGCTCCAAACGCCTCTTCTACGGCTGCTCCAACTACCCGCGTTGCGACTTCGCCAGCTGGGACCTGCCCGTCGACAAACCTTGCCCCGTCTGCGGTCATGACTACATGGTCCTCAAAAACACCAAAGCCAGGGGAGAGCACTATCGGTGCCCTGAGTGCAAACACACTATGGATATCCCCACCGAACAGACCGAACACCAGGCCCGCCGACAACCCCAGCGCGTCGGGTAGATCGATTACCCGATCAGCGATACCAAATGCCAGAAGCCGGGCACAGGTTAAATTTGACCTGTCCCGGCTTTTTCGATACCATGACGTTATGCTGACCATCGCCCTGAGAGATTACCTCGAATCGCTCACGACCGAACGGGGCCTGTCACCCAACACGGTCGCCGCGTATCAACGCGACCTCAAGCCCTGGGTAATGCACCTTGAGAATCAATGGGCGCTCACTCCCTCTGCCAAACGAAACGATCCCGTCCTGCTGCGGGTATTCATCCGCCGACGGCTCGAGCAGAACATCTCCAACCGCTCGCTTGCCCGGTTCCTCTCCGCAGTATCAGGATTCCAGAAGTATCTGCAGCGACACGGCTGGCCCGACGATGTCATCTTCCGTCTCCCGCGCATGAAAACACCCAGGCGCATCCCCGGCTTCATCTCGCAGGCCGATGCCCGGCGACTGATCGACCCCGCCACCCCCGCCGATTCCACACGCAACCGCTTTCTCTGCTGGCGCGACTACACCATCGTCGCTTTGCTCTACGCTACCGGCATCCGTCGTGAGGAACTCGCCCGGCTTCGCCTGCCCGATATCGACCGCTCCCGCGGCCTGATCTCAGTGCTGGGCAAGGGCAACAAACGGCGCGAGGTCCCCGTCGGAACAGAAGCCATGCACGATCTGGACCGTTATCTTGACGAGCGACATCAGTTCCTCAGCACGCGAACAACACCAACTCCCGCCGTGTTCCTCAACCGAGATGGTCAACAGCTCAGCCAGCGCTCCATCAACCGCATTGTGCGCGCCTTCGCCGCAAGGGCAGGACTGGACGTCACCCCCCACGCACTGCGCCACTCTTTCGCCACCCACTTGCTGGAGAACGGGGCCAGCCTGATGCTGATCAAGGAAATACTTGGTCACGCCTCCCTGACCACGACCCAGAAATATACTCACGTGACCGCTGAGACCATGAAACAGGTGTTCAATGCCGCCCACCCGCGATCGGGCCGCAAAGACTGATTAACCGGAGTTGTCAATATGACTAAGGTACACGCCACCACCATTATCGGACTCATCCACAACGGCCGCGCCGCTATGGCCGGCGACGGGCAGGTCACGTTCGACGACACCGTCATGAAAACACAGGCAGTCAAGATTCGCACCATGCGCGATGATACCATCCTCGCCGGCTTTGCCGGGGCCGCCGCCGATGCCCTCGCGCTGTTTGAACTGCTCGAGAAAAAGATAGATGAGTTCTCCGGCAACCTCCGCCGAGCCGTCGTCGAACTGGCCAAGGAGTGGCGCACCGACAAACTCCTGCGCCACCTCGAGGCCATCATCGCCGTCACCGACAAAGAGCGCATCTTTCTGGTCAGCGGCAACGGCGACGTCATCGAACCCGATGACGGCATCATCTGCATCGGCTCCGGCGGCCCCTACGCCCTCGCCGCCGCCCGAGCCATGATCCAGACCAACCCCAAGCTCACCGCCGATACCATCGCCGTGCGCTCTCTTGAGATCGCTGCCGATATCTGCGTCTATACCAACCATAATATCACCGTCAAGACGATCAAATGACTGAAGAATACCTGACCCCCAAAGAAATCGTCGCCCATCTCGACAAGTACATTATCGGGCAGGCCCAGGCCAAGAAATCCGTCGCCATCGCCCTGCGCAACCGCTGGCGCCGCCAGAAAGCCAATGAAGAAATGCGCGCCGAGATCATGCCCAATAATATCATCATGATCGGCCCCACCGGCGTCGGCAAGACCGAAATCGCCCGACGGCTCGCCGATATGGCCCGCGCGCCCTTTCTCAAAGTCGAGGCCTCCAAGTTTACCGAGGTCGGCTACGTCGGTCGCGATGTCGAATCCATGGCCCGCGACCTTGTCGATATCGGCGTCAACATGGTCAAAAGAGAGTACCACGAAAAAGTCAAGGGACGTGCCGAAAGGAATACCACCGAACGCCTCCTCGACCTGCTCCTCGGCCCCGAAAAAGGGGAGACCCCCGAGACTCCTGCACCATCCGCCGGTGCTGAGTCGACCCGCGACAAGTTCCGCCGCCTCCTCGACGAGGGCAAACTCGACCATCGCGAGGTCGAACTCGAAACCCCCCAGAGCCAGTTTCCCGTCATCGAAATCTTCTCGCCCTCCGGCATGGAAGAACTCGGCGCCAACTTCCAGGAGCTGTTCTCCGGCCTGATGCCCAAAACCACCAAACGCCGCAAGATGTCTGTCAAAGACGCCCGCAAATTCATCTTCGGCCAGGAACTCGACCGCCTCGTCAGCACCGATGACGTCATCGCCGAGGCCCTCGAACGCGTCCAGGACAGCGGTATCGTCTTCATCGATGAAATCGACAAAGTCGTCGGCGACAACAGCCGCACCGGCCCCGATGTCAGCCGCGAGGGCGTCCAGCGCGACATTCTCCCCATCGTCGAAGGCTGCGCCGTCACCACCAAGTACGGCATGATCCGCACCGATCACATCCTGTTCATCGCCGCCGGCGCCTTCCACTCTTCCAGCCCCTCCGACCTCATTCCGGAGCTTCAGGGACGCTTCCCCATCCGTGTCGAGCTGGACTCGCTCACCGCCGAGGACTTCGAACGCATCCTCGTCGAACCCAGAGCCTCCCTGGTCAAACAGTACCAGGCCCTCATGGAAACCGAGGGCATCGCCCTTGAGTTCAGCTCCGGAAGCATTCGCAGAATCGCGGAGTTCGCCGAACAGGTGAACAAAAGCTCCGAGAATATCGGTGCCCGAAGACTCCAGACGGTTCTGTCGACTCTTCTGGAAGATATCCTGTTCGACCCGCCCACCGACAAGAAGGAGGTGCGCATCTCAAGGACACAGGTGGAAAACCGTCTGTCCGAGATCATCGAGGACGAGGACCTCAGCCGGTATATTCTGTAGGGCCTCCCGTCCGTGGGCGGCAGGC
>CAZVHP010000001.1:442475-677637 GCA_964627305.1 uncultured Ignavibacteriales bacterium
CCATGATCTCGTCACAACACTTACACCGAGCGCCTCCCGCAGGGTGGGTGTCCTTCTCGCAAGCTGGCAGATCATCAACCCCGTGCCACCACCTCACTACGCGTTCAACCGTAGGGCGGAATGCCAATGGCGTTCCGCCACTGCAAGCCGACGAACGAGAATGGCAGAACCCCGAAGACGGGCAATCAAACGCATACGGAGGCGCAACAGAATGGCTCAGGAACATTCTCTCGGCTGATACGTTTTTGACAACAGAAAGAGATCGAGAGAAGCGACCAACCCCTCCGACATCCTGCGACATACCACCCCTGCCTGATCTCGATAGCGACAACCGATTGCTGCGAGGATCTATGTCCCCCTCTGAAGAAAGAAACGACACTCCCAGGCACCACCCACAAGATCGGCACGAACATCGCGAAGGAAACTCCTCCAGCCAGGATAACCACGAGGACAGACATAGCGGCGACCACGAGAACCATGACCACAGCGCTCACCACGAAATGATGATCCGCGATTTCCGCCGACGCTTTGTGATATCGCTTGTCATCACCTTGCCGGTGCTGGCCCTCTCTCCCATGATTCAGCAATTACTGGGATTTGAGTTCACGCTGCTCGGGGCGCCGGACCGTTACCTCTTATTTGCTCTCTCCACTGTCGTCTTCTTTTATGGCGGTTGGCCATTTCTGACAGGGCTGGTTGACGAGCTTTCGAATAAGCAACCCGGCATGATGACGCTCATCACCGTCGCAATCACCGTCGCCTGGGGTTACTCCTCTGCCACCACCTTCGGTGTCAGCGGAAGTACCTTCTTCTGGGAACTGGTCACCTTGATCGATGTCATGCTGCTCGGGCACTGGATTGAAATGAAATCGGTGCTGGGAGCCTCGCGGTCCTTGCGGAAACTGGTCGAAATGATGCCGTCTGAGGCGCACCTGCTCACGAACGGCAACACCACGGACGTGCAAATTGATGAACTCAACGAAGGCAACCGGGTGTTAGTGCACCCCGGGGAGAAGATCCCGGTCGATGGTGTGATAGTCGATGGCGAGAGTCAGATCAACGAGTCCATGGTGACGGGTGAGGCCAGGCCCGTGTCCAGGAACAAGGACGATAGAGTGATCGGCGGCACAATCAACGGTAACGGTTCCCTGACGGTCGAAGTGGAACAGGTGGGAAAGAATGCCTATTTGAGCAAAGTCATCAACATGGTGCGCGATGCACAGAGCAAGAAGTCTCGCACACAGAATCTGGCCGACCGTATTGCCCGCTGGCTGACCGTTATCGCCCTGGCAGTCGGCTTTGGCACACTGGCTGTCTGGCTGCTCATGGACAGACCATTTGTCTTCGCTTTGGAGCGCATGGCCACTGTCATGGTCATCACCTGCCCCCACGCTTTGGGTCTGGCGGTTCCACTGGTTGTGGCTATCTCCATCACACTGTCGGCACAGAACGGACTGCTCATCCGCAATCGCACCGCTTTCGAAAACTCACGTAAGATATCCCTGGTAGCTTTCGACAAAACCGGAACCCTCACAAAGGGGAACTTCGGAGTTACACGTTTCGGCGCTCTCAATGATAGCCACGACGACCACGACATCCTGCGGCTCGCCGGGGCGCTCGAGCAGAAGTCGGAGCACCCTCTGGCCATAGGCATCATGGAGAAAGTCCGTGAGCACGATATCGATCTGCCCGAGGCCAGGGATTTCAACGCCCTGACCGGCCTGGGAATTGAAGCCCGGGTAGAAGGCAGGACTGTCCGTGTCGTCAGTCCCGAGTATATGAAGAACGAGGGCATCAAGATCCCCGATAAGGTCTATGAGAGCGCACGGGAGACCGTTGTGTTCGTTCTGGTGGATGATCAACTCGCTGGGTTTGTGAGCATGGCGGATGAGATCCGCGAGCAATCGTACGATGCCGTCAAGTCGATGAGGGAGGCCGGGATTAAGGTCTACATGATGACCGGCGATAACGAGAAGGTAGCCAGAAGCGTCAGCGAGGAGCTTGGCCTTGACGGCTACTTCGCGGGCATCCTCCCCGACCAGAAGCTAGAGAAGATCAAAGAGTTCCAGAACGATGGCGAGTTCGTGGCTATGACCGGCGATGGTATCAACGATGCTCCGGCACTGGCTGCTGCCGATGTCGGTATCGCTGTAGGTTCGGGGACCGATGTTGCCGCCGAAACCGCCGACATCATCCTGGTCGAGAGCAACCCCATTCACATCGCTGCCCTCATATCATTCGGCAAGGCTACCCGCACCAAAATGATACAGAACTTCGTGTGGGCAACCGGCTACAATGTCGTTGCCATTCCGCTGGCGGCGGGAGTGCTCTACAGCGAGGGTATCCTGATCAGCCCGGCTATCGGTGCCGTTGTCATGAGCGCCAGCACGATAATTGTGGCCATCAACGCCCAACTCCTCCGGCGAAGACTGCGCCTGCATGACTAACTCCATCCCGCCTTCCCCGACAGAAGCAGTCGAAACCCCTGCGGTTCCAACATCACAGCACAACGTCAACACCTCAATATCGTGTGTGACCGTCAGATCAGCAGCACACATGGGGTGCCCCATCCCGCCTCTGGCAGGGTGGGTGTCCTTCTCGCAAGCTGGCAGATTGTTACCGTGGGCGGCAGGCGTCCCGCCTGCCCCAGCCATGATCTCGTCACAACACATACCCCGACCGATGCCCGCAGGGTGGGTGTCCTTCTCGTAAGCCGGCAGATCATCAACCCGTGCCACTACCGCCTCACCACGCATTCAACCGTAGGGCGGAACGCCATTGGCGTTCCGCCACTGCAAGCCGACGAACGAGAATGGCAGAACCCCGAAGACATGATCCTGCTTCACGTCAAACCACTGTCAACATCGGAGCTTCCAAGAAACAGACATGCCCACCAACTAACCCCACACCCCCCCTACACCTGCAGAACCTTCACATCCCCCACAAAACTGCTGATCGCGATATACAGCTTCTTCTCAGCCGTCTCATACTCATCCGTCGACACCTCCAGCGTGTTGCCAACACCCTCTGAGCGTCGACCCAGAATATCCACATCACCGGCGAAATTGGAACAATGCACGAACACCTGCCACTCCCGCGGCACGAACACCTTAACATCCCCCAGAAATTCGGAAATGATCAGGCGATTCAACCCCTCACTCAACTCACCCCGGGAGGTTATGACATCAATGTCCCCCGCAAAACCCGACACCTCCACGTTGCGCATGTTCACCCCGGACAGGTCCACATGCAAATCGCCGATCGCCTTCTTGTACTGCTGAAATCCATCCCGCGACACACTCGGCCCCTGTGCCGTCTTCCCCTCGAACGAATAGCTGTGCTGGCTGCTCTGGCCCCCCGCTGCTTTCTGCGACGACGAATCACCCGCCGTCTTGCGCTGCGAGCCGCCATACGATGCACCGCCCGACATGTGCGCATAGCTGTTGATGTGCTCGGCCATCCGATCCTGCTCCCGCTTCTTGCGGATAATCAGCCATACCCCCAGCCCAATCAGCCCCAGCGGGATCAGCGTACCCACGAAATCGTCAAAGTCGAAGTACACAATCCCCAGGCTCCGCACCAGCAGCAGAAAGCCGATGACCACCAGGACAAGGCCAAATGTAATCTTGCGTGAGTCCATTGTTATCCAATCAATCCGGTTATGATCCTGTTGTCAATACGTAATGACACCCAATCAGTTGCATCATCCGGGCCTGCCCGGTCCCCGGAGTCCTTGACTATTCCTCCCGAAGACTCTTTATTCTGCAGAAATTTGCCAATTCTACCGCAACTATACCAGGAGGAAACATGGCTCGCTCACTGACCCAGATCACCGATCTCACGGCCGATGAGGTCCGCGAGGTTCTCACATCGGCCGCTGATATGAAAAGCGGCAAAATCGCCCCCAAACCGCTCGCAGGGAAATCAGCCGCCTGCATCTTCACCAAGGCCTCACTGCGTACCCGTATCTCCTTCGAGGTCGGCATCACCGAACTCGGCGGCAACGCCCTCTACGTAACCGACAACGAAATCAAGCTCGGAGAGCGGGAATCTATCGCCGATGCCGCCAAAGTCCTCTCCCGCTATGTCGGACTGATTATGATCCGCACCTTCAAACAGTCCGATGTCGAGGAACTGGCCCGGCACGCCACCGTCCCCGTGGTCAACGGCCTGACCGACCTCGTTCACCCCTGCCAGATTCTCGGCGACTATCTCACCGCCACCGAACACCTGCCGGGCAAAGAACGCTATCGCGTCGCCTATCTCGGCGACGGCAACAATATCGCCAATTCCTGGCTCAATCTGGCCTCGCTCCTCCCGCTCGATCTGCGCATCGGGACCGCCGAGGATACCCAGCCGGACTCAGCCATTGTTCAGAAGGCCAGGGCAAACTCCGAAAGCCGTATCGTCATTACGGCCGATCCTAAAGAAGCCGTCAAGGATGCCGATGTAGTCTATACAGATGTCTGGGCCTCCATGGGACAGAAACATCTGGCTGACGAAAAGGCAGAAAAGTTAAGAAAGTATCAAGTGAATAGCTCTCTGTTGCAGGGGGCTGACCCAAAGGCGATAGTTATGCACTGCCTGCCGGCTGAACGAGGACGCGAAATCACCGACGAGGTGATGGACGGCCCGCAATCCGTCGTCTTCGACGAGGCCGAAAACAGGCTGCATATCCAGAAGGGAATCATGCATTTCCTTCTGACACACTGACGCCCGACAGGCCAGTTCCAGACGGAGAGGGGCAAATCGAGAGAAAGGAGACGCACCATGCGTTCCCGGAGTTTGTTTTTCCTTCTGGGACTGGTTGTCCTGTCGCTGTCCGCAGTCGCTTTCATCGCCTGCTCCGACGATGACAGCCCGACAATCAGCAACAACCAGGGCTCCCTGACCGACCCAGAATTCATGGCCGTTCAGGAACAGCTCGACAACGTTGTTGCCAACACCGTCGACATCTTCGGCGATGGCCTCGGCAACATCAGCGGTATCCCCGATGATGCCGATATGAAAGATGTGCTCTACGGCCCTGGCGATCCTTCCGATGTCACCAACGTCGAGTACAACGAGACCACCGGCTGGCACACCATCACCATCAGCCGCACCCGAAGCACCTACACCGAGTCCATCACCGACCGCGTCCAGTTCCGTGATGCCAGCGGCAACGCTCAACGCAGCGCCACCGGTGCGACAGAGCTGACCTACCGTCACACCTGGAGCCGGACAATGATTGACCAGTCGGTTACTCACAGCGACTACATCGGCCAAGCCGACTTCACGTTCTCGGGTCTCAACACCACCGCTGCCAACATTGCCGGAACGTTCACGTGGACCAGCGACGGCAAGCACGTCAGCGCCGATTCTACCATCGAGCGCGAAATCACTGTCGAGACATCACTCACGGACTTCGTGGTCTACAAAGGCCCCGGCGGCTGGACGACCAACTCCTGTCCCAATGAAGGCAGTATCGCTGAAGCCGACATTACCATGACCTATGTCAAGGATTCTGACGACCCGGTCACCACCGAATGGGCCGCAGATATCACCTTTGAGGACGGACTGATGACCGCTCAGGTCACCCGAAACTCCGTCACCTGGAACTACAGCTCACAGGTGTGTACTCCCAGTAGTGCCGGAAACTGAATTTACAGGAAACCAGGTCACAAGGATTCGTGATTGCGGGCCTAACCCGGAAAGCCCGACTAAGGATGGTCGGGCTTTCTTCTATTGTACCATCACACCCGCCAGCCCCCGGCACCATTTCGTTTGACATCACCCTCCGCCCTGCCTAAGCTTCAACACATGGACTCCGAAATCGTCAAATACTCCGGCTGTTTCGTCTGCGGCGACAAAAACCCCATCGGCCTCAAAGCACGCTTCTTCTTCGACGGCAATCAGGCCCGTACGGAAATCACCGCTGACTCAAGATTCGAGGGCTACCAGAGGATCCTCCACGGCGGCATCATCTCAACCCTGCTCGATGAAGTCATGATCAAGGCCGTTTTGGCCCGCGACATCTATGTCGTCACCGCCGAGATGACCGTCAAGTTCATCCGCCCCGTTAAAGTCGGCGACAGACTGCACTTCCGTGGCTGGGTCACCCGCCAGCGTGGTCGCGTATGGCTCACCGACGGAGTCGCTGAGGACTCGCAGGCGAACCCATATGCGACTGCCACCGGCAAATACATTGAGGCCGGGGGAGAGCTGCGCCAGACCCTCATGCAGTCAATCGATTAATCTGGTCAACCCGTTTCACATCGTCTAACCAGCCGCCCCCTCAAAATCCTATACCATGAGCTCATTCTTACTGCTGTACAAGCACTTAAGCGCGGCACCTGAAGTTTCACCTGATGGGCATCGGCCTTGCTCGCCCAATCAACATGAGCAAGGAAAAGCCCCCCATGCAGTGCTATATCGCGACCTTCCGCAACGGCCACATCGACCCCGATCTGCAAAAGCGCGGTTTCAGCCTCGGCATGATTGTCTTTGCCATTCCCGAGCTGGGTATACTCTTCAGATGCCGTGCTGATGGCGATCTGGTCGACCTCGAGTTCGGAGCTTTCTTCGCTTTGTTGAAGTTCATCAAATCCAGGCTGCCTGACCTCAAAGTCCCCAGAGTCCAGGTCCTGTCATCAAACCCCGAACTTGTCTTCGCGTTCACCGGCAATACTCGTCATCTGAGAAAGGGGACCGCCCGATATAACCTTGTAGCCGAATACCAGAAGCGCCACCAAATCACCATATCGTATTGCGATCCCCTCAAAAACAAGGCCCTCGTCCCAGCTTCCGAATATCCCGCCCTGCCTGAGGACCGGTGCATAGGTCTCAAACCGGAGCCTAAGGAACGGTCCCGTCCTGAGCTAAAACCATTCCAGCGCGGCCTGAGGCTCTGAACCAAGGAACATCCGAGGAACCTGGCAGCACTCAATCATGATCTCCACTGCACACATAGCCCCGTATGGATCACCTCTCATGGTCGTCCACTGCCGGAATCAGACCCCAAACGCCCCGTCTGGCAAGCCTTTAGCCAGATTGGCGCGCCAACTCCTGAAAACGGCACACCCTTTGCACTCAGGCCGATCATGAACGCCGACCTATTCAGCCAGATCAGAATCTTGCCGATCGACAAGATCGTCCCCTTCGAGCAACTGCCGAACATCGATCCGGATTTCTCCCTGTCCGACTGCCATCTGGTCCGGGATCCATTCCTGGTCACTCCCCTTGAAGACGGCACATATGTCTTGCTCGATAACACCGACACCTTCGCGGAACTCGTCTACTGCGGCCTGACCCAGCTCCCCGTCCAGATCGCCGGGTGCAACCAGATTGTCCTTTCCAGCCCCCGCCTTGGACTGCACGAGTTTAACGTAACCGATCTGACCCGCCTGACCTCAACCCACCCCGACCATATCATCATCGCCGACCGACCCGACCAGTCAGTCGATCCGCCTCACATGGCAATCAACTGCGCCTTCTCCGACAGCCCGCCGGTTCGCCTCATCCTAAGACGTCATCAGCCCCACGGCTGCCCCGACAGCCTGAGGCTGTTCTTCGAGGCCATTCAGGCCTCCGGCGGATACCAGGCCGAGTTCAGGCTCGGTTCCATAACTCCCGGCCTGATGCGCCGGCGCGACTACTCCTGTCTGCTAAGCCTGCCGCGCCCGACATTCGAAGATATTGCATACGCCGCCCACTCTCAGCAGTGCTATCCCCTGCGGACTGTCCACGCCGCCACCGGCGTCCGAGCCCTCCAAATCGACCTCTCCGTCGCCGTGCTGACCTCCGATCTGCCCCTTGGCGAAATCGAAGCCTACCTCCGCGACCTTATCATCTACCGACACCAGCAAAGTCGCACCACGACCTATGAAGGCCGCATCTACCTGTTCAATCGCTGATCGAACCCAAAAACTTGTTGAACCCACAATCCGCGCAGCCTTTCTTGAACCTAATTGCCGGTTGAGGCAAAAGGGAGTCCATATGTCCGCCGGGAGGCAGGCGCTGACCCCCAAACCGGCAGTGGGGAAATACCGGACACGAAAAAGCCCCGCACCTTGACAGAGCGGGGCAGAGGCCGACGCGAACGTTGCCTTCAGCGACCTAACCGAGTCGCGACACGAAACGAGCAAGACGCGATTTATAACGGCTCGCCGTCCGCTTGTGCAGCAGACCGCTGCTGGCAGCACGATCCAGAAGACTCGTCACGTGCCCCATGCGCTGCTGAGCCTGCTCCCGGTCAGTCTGTGTCCGCAGCTTGCTGATGGCGGACCGAAGCTCCGAGCGGGAGGCCCGATTGCGCTGACGACGCTTCTCGTTGGTCTTGACGCGCTTTTCGCAGGACTTATGATTCGGCAATGTTGTCTTCCCTTCACGGTTTGACGTTATGTATCAGAACCTCTAAATATAATCGGCATTTCGCCTTTGTCAACAAACGCGAATAAGAAAAGTTCACTGGTAGGATCGACCTCCACCGTCTCCTCGGCCACCGCCCTCTCCCGCGTCTTCGGGCTCGTCCGCGAACAGGTCATGGCTTGGTTCTTCGGCGCCTCGATGGCCACCGATGCCTTTGTCGCCGCCTTCCGCATCCCCAATCTCATGCGAGACCTGTTCGCCGAGGGAGCCTTATCAGCCGCCTTCGTCCCCGTCTTCAAGAACAAGGCCGTCACCGAGGGTACCGATCCCGCCTTCCGACTGGCCAACATCATCCTGACTATGATGCTGCTTGCGGTCGGTCTCATCGTCATCCTCGGCATAGTCGCCGCGCCTGCCCTCGTCTTTCTCTTCGCCAACGGCTTCACTGAGATCCCGGTCAAGTTCGACCTCACCGTCAGCCTCACGCGCATCATGTTCGTCTACCTGCTGCTGGTGTCCGTGTCGGCCCTGTTCATGGGTATGCTCAACTCTTATGGTCGCTTCGGCATTCCCGCGCTGTCACCGGCCATGTTCAACCTCGGCTCTATCCTCTCCGTCATCTTCCTCTACAAGTATTTCGAACAGCCCATCTACACCCTCGCCATCGGCGTTGTCATCGGCGGTATCGGTCAACTGGTGCTGCAACTCCCCTCGATATGGCACATCGGCTTTCGCTATCGTCCCAACTTCGACTTCCTGGCCGCTGCCCCCAAACGGGTACTCAGGCTCTTCGGCCCGATGGTAATCGGTATGTCCGGCAGCCGGGTCAACATTCTCGTGTCCACGCTCATCGCCTCGTTCCTTGCCGAGGGTGCCCTGAGCTATCTCAACTACGCCTACCGTCTCATGCATTTCCCCCTCGGCGTCTTTGCCGTCGCTCTCGGAACGGTTGCCCTGCCGCGTACCTCGGAGATGGTTGCCCGCGGCCAGACCGACCGCCTCGGCCGCTCCTTCCTGGAAGCCATGAGCCTGAACCTCTTCATCGTCGTCCCGGCGGCATGGTTCCTGGCTGTCCTCGGCCGACCCGCTGTCGAACTGATCTTCGGCTGGGGCGCGTTCACCAATCGCGATGCCGCCAATACCGCCCTCGCCCTCCTGCACTACTCCTACGGCCTGATCGGCTTTGCCGCCGTCCGCGTCACCGTACCCTTCTACTACGCCTTTGAGGATTCCCGGCTGCCCATGCGCATCTCCCTGATCACCGTTGCCATCAATCTCGCCCTGTACTATCCTCTCGTCCAGCTACTCCAGTTCGCAGGGCTGGCCGCTGCCACCTCCATCGCCGGGCTGGCCAACGTCCTGATGCTGTTGCTCTGGCTCCCCAGGAAAGGAGTCGAGGTCCCCTGGCGTGACTTGGCCGTCGACACCCTCAAGACCATCGTGGCCGGTGGCGTCGCCTTCATGGTCACTCAGTGGGTGCCGGTCACCTTCGGGAACATCGACAGCGTCTTCCTCGACCGCCTCTTCACCCTGCTGGTGCCGTCCGCCGTCGCTCTGGCCGTCTATCTCGGCCTGTGCCTCGTCTTGAGAGTCCAGGGAATGATCGTCCTCTTCCGGGGGCTGCGAAAACAGAAGTAACCAGGGGGCAAAATGATTCGCAAACATCCCAGTCTCATCCTTCTTGCCGCCGTCGCCATTGGCATCGCCGGAGCCGACTACTTCCGCACCTCTGCCTGGCTCTTCCTGCTGCTCAGCCTTGTCCTGCTCCTGACCGCGTTCTACGCCCTCGCAACACGCTCGCCCCGCCTCGCTACGGTGATGTTCACCCTGACCATCGGCTCCTTCAGCGCCTTCCACTACGCCATCGATCACTACGACCTTGGTCTCACACACATTGGCGGCTTCATCGAACCCTCCCAGCGCTACCACCTCATCGGTGAAGTCGCCGACTGGCCCCGTCTCCGCCCCAACCGCACGGAACTGATTGTCGAGCTGGATTCCCTCGCCGTCGGATATCACTTCCGTCCCGCGCGCGGCCGTGTCATGCTCCGCCTGTCAAGCCCCACCACCAGCATTCAGCGCGGCGATCGCCTGGAGTTCTTTGGATACATCTATCCGGTCCACGAGCGACCCGATCCCGCCGGCTTCGACTATGGACGCTACCTGCGCCTCGACCGCGTCTTCGGCACCGTCTATCTGCCCACCGAACTCCATGTGCGCATCGAACGACGCTCACACATCGGCCTGTTTGCGGTCGTCGATAACATCCGCGATGCCATCCGCACCAGCTTCCAGGACAACCTCTCACCAATCGCAGCCGCGCTGGCCAGCGGCTTCCTCATCGGTGAGACCCGCGACATCCCGCCCGAGATATACACGCTCTTCCGCGACACCGGCACCCTCCACGTGCTCGCTGTCTCCGGCTCCAACGTTGCCCTCGTCGTCGCCTTCGTCCTCGCGATGCTCTGGGTCTTCCGCCCCGGGCGAAACCGCCGCTACCTGCTGCTCCTGCTGGCCATCGGCCTGTTCGCCCTCTTGTCCTACGAGGAACCTTCTGTACTGCGCGCCTCGCTCATGGCCGCGCTTGTCATTCTCGCCCGATGGTCCGGACGCCATTTCGATCTCAACAACATCATCGCCCTGGCGGCTCTGATCATCCTCCTTGTGGCCCCTGCCCAGCTTTTTGATGTTGGCTTTCAACTCTCCTTCGTCATCGCCTGGGGACTCATCCTGACCACCTCCCGCATGCTCAACCTCCTGCCGGAATCCATCAAACACGGCCGTCGATGGCTCTTCTGGCTGGCCATGACACTCACTGTCACCATCACGGCCCAGATCTTCGCCACACCCCTCATGCTCTTCTACTTCGGTCGCGTACCCCTGATGTCAGTCTTCGCCAACCTGATTGCCGTCCCGATGGTGTCAATCGGTGTGTGGGCCATGCTGATTACCCTCGTCTGCGACCTCATCTGGCCCGCACTGGGACTGCTGGCCGGAGCACTCACCACCCTCTGGCTCGAGGGCATCATCGACACCCTGTGGCTGTTCATCACCGAACGCAATACCATGTGGCAGGTTGCCTCGGTGCACTGGTTCGTCGTCATCGTTGCCTACGCCGCCTGTGTCGCGACCATCTTTGCCCTCAATCGTCCCCGGTTCCGACGTTGTCTGATCATTGCTCTGCTGGTCGCGCTGAACACCCTCCTCGTGGTCAGGGTGGTCGCTACCCTGAGACCCGCCCCGCAGGCAGAACTGCTCGTGTTCCGCCTTCCTGGCGGCATCGGCGGACTGCTGATCGACCATCACACCCGACAGGCCGATCTGATCGTCACCGGCCTGTACGGTCGCGACTACCCCATTGATGAGCGCATCATTCTGCCCATTCTCGAAAACCACGCCATCGACAGCCTGCACCGCATCTTCATCCTCTCTGCCGATTATGTTGCCCTCGAAGACCTGCTGCGCCTGGCTGACCGCTCCGGCACCGACAGGGTCCTGCTTCATCCTCGCCTGCTGCCCAGTGCCCAGGACCTTCGCCTCCAGCAAGCTCTCGGCCAAAACCTCAGCGACCTCGCCGTCTGGAGCGGGCAACCGGCCCGGCCCGACGCCGATGGCTATTATCCCTCCGGCAATCGTCTCGACCTGGTCATTGCCGACCGAAAAATCACCTTCCTCGCCGACCTCCACCAATCGCCCGAAACCCTGCCCGAATCTGAGCTGATCATCCTCGGCGCCCGCCTGAATCCGGCCGAACACTCCGCCGTGCTTGACGCCCTCCATTCAGGCCATACCCTTGTCTGTGCACGGCTTGAACAGCATCCCGACACTGCCGACGTGCTCAAAGACAGCCGCCCAACCATCATCGATCTCACCCGCGACGGGTACGGCCGCTTCTCCCTGGAGAACAACCCCGATCGGCTCGCCCCCATACCGGATTAGTACTCGAAACAGCATCAAGATATCACCCCTCCGGCCCGATAACTATAGAGAAGTGGTACCATTTCTCTAAACCGGCGCGCCCGCGCCTCTGGATAGGATAGCTCAATGGGATTGTCCGGTAATCTCAAAACAGTCTCTTTCCCCGACATCCTTCAGTTGCTGGCAACCGGCAAGAAGAGTGGCGTCCTCGAGGTCGGCACGCAGAGTCGGCAGAAAGAAGTAGCCTTCAAAGGTGGCAACATCATCTTCGCCAGTGCCGTCAACAGCTCCGAGGACCTGCTCGGAAACATGCTCCTGCGGCGAGGCAAACTCTCCAAAGTCGACCTCGACAAGGCCATCACCCTGCACCGTCAGACAGGTCGGCAACTCGGCACAACCCTCGTCGACATGGGGCTGTTCTCCAAGGAAGAAATCGCCGAATGCCTCAAGCTGCAGATCGAAGAGATCGTCTACAACCTCTTCTCGTGGCAGGAAGGCGAGTTCATCTTTCACGAGGGAGCCTCGCCCACCAACGCCCCGTTCCTGGTCGAACTGAGCACCATGAACGTCATCATGGAAGGCACCCGGCGCATCGACGAATGGCTCGAGATCCAGAAAGTCCTCCCGCCCGATGATGTCCTGCTCGCCCTCAACAAAAACCCCAAAATCAACCGCGAGGAAATCACCCTCTCGCTCGATGAGTACAAAGTCCTGACCCTCATCAACGGCGAGCGCACCCTCCCGGACCTGATCAACGCTTCTCCAATGGGCGAGTTTGTCACCTGCCGATCCATCTACCGCCTGATCGTCAACAAGATGGTCGAGGTCGTCGGCCGCCGCGAAGAAACCGCCAAAGAAGATGAGGAAGAGGTCATCCTCTCGCTGATCTTCACCATGTTCAACAACTGCTTCGTGAAGATCAGAGCCATTGTCGAACAGATCGTCGGCGAGGACAACAAGCGCTTCAATGCCTTCGTTGCCCAGTACCGCTCCGGCCTTCTGCGATTCTTCCCCGGTATGGGCGAAGACAGCGAGATCAAACCCTCCTACGACAAATTCCTGTCCTCCGTGCGCGCCCTGCCGCCGACCACCCGGTACCACCACCTCATGTACGGACTGCAAACCATGCTCTCCGAACAACTGGAATTCGTCTTCCAGCTTGTCGGTGAGGGTCCCTTCCGGGAAGCCCTCATCACTGTCAAAAAAGAAATGTCCGAACCGCTCGCCCTCAGGCGAGAACTCGTCAAACGGTACGGACTCGAAGATAGCTTCTTCAAAACACTCAAGCGGGCCGACAAAGTGGTCAAAATGATCAGAGGTTGATAGTGATATGAAACGTACCCTGTTCACAACCGGTATGATCGCCCTGCTGGCGTCTTCCACCACCCATGCCGCCAACGTCGCTGTGATAGCCTCCCCGCCAACCCTGCTCGATACCCTCGTGCTCGGTCTGGCTGTCTTCGCCACCGTCACCTCCCTGAAGGTGTTCGATCTGGTGCGGGGGGGACTGCTCAGCAAAAGCTGGCAGTTCTTTGCCGGAGGCTTCGCCGCCCTGGCTCTGGCACAACTCATGCGTATACTGAACGCCATGGAGATATTCAATCTCCCGACTTTTGTTGTGCCGGCCATCGTAATGATTATGATAGGTCTGTTCATCATGGGTGTGATTCAGACCAAAAAGACGCTCGGATAGCGCGACAATTGAGTTGACACAACTGATTGCGGCTGTTATCTTTACGTGTTACGACAAACTTTTGCTCCCGGTAAACCACTAAGAGCAAAGCAGTTACGAGCCAGCGATGCCGAAGACACCGGAATTAGACGAACGCATTAGCAAATGCCAGAAAATCCTCGATGAGGACCCCAATTCCCAGATCTTTGCCGCTCTGGCTGAGGCCCTCCGAAGGAAAGGCGAACTCGACAAGGCCTTCCAGGTCTGCCAGAACGGGCTGCGGATACATCCGTCCTATGGCTCGGCTCATCTGGTCATGGCCAAGGTCAACCTCGATCGCGGCCAGTACGACTGGGCCGAAATAGAGGCCCGCAAGGCAGCCGAAGTCGATGGCTATACGCGCGCCGTCGAACTGCTGCTGGCCGAGGTCTATATCTACAAAGGCGAGTTCTCGGCCGCGATCAAGATGCTCAAGCGCCTCCACCAGGCCGACCCCCAGAACACACAGATCACCAAACTGCTTGAGATCGCCCGCCGTCTGCCCGAGGAACAACGCCAACTGGCACCACAGGCAGCCCAAACAGCCTCGGTCCAGCACGAGGCCGCCCAGGGGAAAGCCACTACTCGCCTCGAAACTGCTCTCAGTTCACAAGCCATCGTTCAGGCTGCCATCACCTTCGATGGCGTCGCCGGCAGCGCCTTCGTCGAATCCGATGGCGCCCTCAGGCATCTGGAGTGGGCCTCGTCCGTCCTTGATGGCCGCCTGGCCGCATCCTCCATGACACAACTCATTCGGCAGATGGGAAGCGAACTGGTCAAAACCGCCTTCGGGCGGGTCGAGTCTCTGCTGGTGGAGTGCCACAAGGAGTGTTTTTATGTGGTCCCGGCCCACGATGGCGCCTTTCTTTTTCTGGTGGACCAGGTAGCCCAACTGGGCTCCTTCAAGATGAAAATTGAAGGCCTGCTCGGCAGGTATCAATAGCGGTGAGGATACTCTTGTTATGAAAATTCCCGGGAATATCACCAGACAAACAGTCCTCTTCTCGTTAATCGCGATCATTGCTCCAATGGTGGCTTTCCCCGAGCTGTTCGGTACGAGCCTCGTCAAGGCGTCTTTGACTTTTGCCCTCGGCGAACTGGTGTTCTATGCCATCGTCGTCTTCGCCATGAATCCCCGCCTGACCCTCATGCAGGTGGCACAGGCGGCCGGACTTTGCCTCGGTTTCCGGCTGTTCCTTGGCGCCGCCTTCGGGCTGTCTATCGTTATTCCCTACGCCTACGAGCTGTCCAACGCCCTCAGTATGGGCCTTTCGAACTACCTGCCCGGCATCGCTCTGCATGTCGTGGCCACCCCGCTCATTCTCAGGCCGATTATCAGGGTCATGTACTACACCGAGGATGACGAGGACGAACTCGAATCCGAAACACCCGCCACCCCCTCGGCCGGACACTCAGTGCGACGTCACCAGTCATCTTTGCATTCCGAACCGGCGCGCAACGAAACGACCTTTCCCGCCGCCGATCTCACCGAGCAGGTGGGACTGGCCGGACCGGTCCGCTCCGAGAAAGCCGCACCAACCGAACACCCTGTGCATACCCTGCCGGCCGACCTCAATGGTTTCGAACGGGCCACCCGCTATATCGGTGAACACGGTGCCGTCAGGGTAGCCACCGTTGTCGACTCCGAAGGGCTGACCATGGCCCGGTTCGAACGCGGCGAAGACACTGCTGAGCAGTGGGCTCCCTTTGCCCAGTCGTTCATGGCCTCCACTAGGGAGGTCCTAAGACGGGCACAACACAAGGCCCCGGAAAGAATCGATATCACGCTCAAAGAACAGCGTGTCGTTATAGCACAGGAGGGAGGATTCAGCCTCATGGTGATCGCGGAACGGCACAGCGATGACCTGCTGGGCATTCGCATCAACCAGGGACTGGATACCATCAGGAAATATGTAGCGGAGAAGTATGGGCACGAAGTGTTCGCCAATGCGGAGTACGACCATGTATGATATTCTGAGTGAGCTAAATAAGACCAGCGGCGTAACCGGTTCAATGGTTGTTGGCAACGACGGCATCGTCATTGCCGCTGACATGGACGCCTCGTTCGAGGGAGAGACGGTCGGCGCCCTGGCGGCATCGATCAGCGCCAATATCCAAAAATCCCTCGAACGACTGAACACCAGCCCGCTGAATCAGGTCACCATCGAGGCCGATAACGGCAAGCTGTTCTTCAGCGATGCCAGCATCGGTATCCTCGTCGTCACCACCGAGAAGAGTGTCAATCTGGGGTTGATCCGCCTTGAGATCAAGAACGCCATCTCCAGGCTGGCCGCAGTAAACCAGCAATAGCGCGAAAGCAGCAGGAAACGACTCTATGGTCTCGATCAACTACTCCTCACGCGAAGTCTGCTGCAAGATCGTCTATTACGGTCCCGGGTTGTCGGGTAAGACAACCAACCTGCAGTATGTGCACAGCAAGGTGCCCCAGGATACCCGGGGTAACCTCATATCCCTGGCCACCGAGGCCGACCGCACCCTGTATTTTGATTTCTTGCCCATCAATATCGGCGCCATCAACGGTTTTGCAGCGAGATTTCAACTCTACACCGTCCCCGGTCAGGTCTACTACAACGCCACCCGGAAACTCGTCCTGCGTGGTGTCGATGGGGTCGTCTTCGTCGCCGACAGCCAGCCCGACAAGATGGATGAGAACATCGAATCCCTCATGAATCTCGAGGAAAACCTCAGGGAATACGGCTACGATCTGACCGAACTGCCCTTCGTCATCCAGTACAATAAACGCGATCTGCCAGGGGTCCTCACCGTTGAACAACTGCAGGAAAAGCTTAACCCCAACCGCTGGCCGCATTTCGAGGCCTCCGCTACCATAGGCAACGGTGTTTTCGATACCCTCAAAATGATCATCAAGCTGGTGCTCGAGAAAGCCAAACGTACCGGATCGGCCAAGGCCCGGCCCCTGAGCACCTCCGAGCCGGCCGCAGCGCCGGCACCGTCGAGCACTGCTCCTCAGGATGCATCGCCGACTGCCGCTGCTCGCCCGGAACCCGCGCCCCAGCCCCCGGAACCACACCGGACGCAACCCCAGCCGGCTACGGTCGCAGCGCGCGAACCACAGCTCCAACCGGTTGGACAAACGCACTCATCCAGCGGTCCGGCACAGCAACCACAGTACCGACCCTACCCCGGAAGCACCGGCACCACTGTCCAGGCACCGCAGAAAAAGATCTCTCCGACTGCCTTTACGCCGGCCGGGCAGGACGAATCGGAAGACGCAACGCTGGAGCGTAACGTCGTCGCTGCAGATCGTGCCAAAGCCGACCCCGACCGTCACGAGACCGGTGCCTCGCCGGCAATGGCTCCCCCGAAGCGCCGCAAGGATAACAAGAAGCGCGGCTTCTTCAAACGCTTGTTCGGAATTAAATAGTCATCAGGAGGCCATAGATGTCTGACGACAGTCTCATTATCTACGAAGAGGAAATCGCCCAGATTGACAGCGTCATCTCGCGTATGCTCAAAGGGGCGGAGGCCAAATGCGGCCTGCTGGTGGACAAGGATGGTCATCTGATCACCCGCCAGGGTTTCACTCAGACGCTGGATACCACCGCACTCGCGGCGCTGCTGGCAGGTTCCTTTGCGTCCACACGGGAAATCGCCCGCCTCGTCGGCGAGCCCGAGTTCTCGGTGCTGTTTCACCAGGGTAAGAAGGACCACATCCACATGTCCCTGGTCGGAGAACGATCCATCCTCGTGGTCATCTTCGATGACCGCACCACCATTGGAATGGTACGCCTGTACGCCAGGGAGGCGGCTCAGGATCTGGCGCGGCTGTTCGAAACCCTCAAGGACGACAACCGCCAACCTCAGCAGCAGCAGGGCCTGTCGGACAACTTCGCCGATATGGCCGGAGACAGACTGGACGACATCTTCCAGGACTGAGAACAGGAAATAGACCACACACCCGGCGCCCGAACCACCAACGGGCCGCCGGGCGCATCACCGCACAGGCATAACGGGCAGAAACATGGCATCGTCTGAACTCGGCGCTATTCTCGTTAAGGCCGGCAAGATTACTGAGGAGCAAGCTCAGCAAGCTGTCGAGTTAGCGAAGAAAGGCAATAAGAAATTCGAGACGGCGCTCGTCGAAATCGGCGCCGTCGCCAATGAAGACGAGCTGGCCAAATTTATCGGCAAGCACCTCAAGATTGGCGCTCTCCGGCTGGCCGATGTCGAGTTGAACCCCGAGGTCGTCAAGCTCATCCCCGTCGACATTGCCCGCAAGTTCAAAGTCATCGCCATCTCCAAACTAAACAAGACCCTGCTCGTTGCCATCAGCGATCCGAACAACGTCTATGTCCTCGATGCCATCAAGTTCATCACCGGCTGTGTCGTCCAGCCCGTCCTCTCGCCGGAAAACGCCATCGAGAAGGCCATTGAGGCCTACTACAAGGACTCCGGCGCCCTCAGCGAAATCGTCAAGGGACTCGAAAACGATGCCGACCTCGAAGTCGTTGAACAGGAAGAAGGCCCTTCCGAAAGCGACCTGCTCAGCGCCATCTCCGACAAACCCCTCGTCAAGCTCGTCGACTCCATCATCTCCGATGCCATCCGCATGGGTGCCTCCGATATTCACATCGAATGCTACGAGAAGCGCATCCGAGTACGCTACCGCATCGATGGCGACTTGCAGGAAATGGCCCCGCTGCCGTTCAAGTATCGCGCGGCTATCATCTCCCGCGTGAAAATCATGGCCGATCTGGACATCTCCGAACGACGCATCCCCCAGGATGGACGCATCAAGATCAAGGTGCATGGACGTACCATCGACCTGCGCGTCTCCGTCCTGCCTACCATCTTCGGAGAGAAGGTCGTGATGCGAATTCTGGATCCGGCCTCCCTCATGGTAGACATGACCAAGCTCGGCTTCCGCGAGGAAGATCTCAAGCGGTTCCAGAACAAACTTGCGTCTCCCTACGGTATCATCCTGGTCACCGGCCCAACCGGCTCCGGTAAGACTACTACCCTGTACTCGGCCCTCAAACAACTGAATACCGTCGACGTCAACATAATGACCGCAGAAGACCCGGTCGAGTTTAACTTCGATGGCATCAATCAGGTTGCCGTGCGCTCCGCCATCGGTATGACCTTCGCCGCCGCGCTGCGCTCCTTCCTGCGACAGGACCCCGATATCATCATGGTCGGTGAGATTCGCGACACAGAAACCGGTGAGATCGCTATCCGCGCCGCCCTCACCGGTCACCTCGTATTCTCAACCCTCCACACCAACGACGCCCCCTCATCGGTAACCCGCATGATGGACATGGGTATCCCCAATTACCTCGTTGCTTCCGCGACTCGGCTGATCATGGCCCAACGTATGACGCGCAAGATCTGCCAGCATTGCAAGGAAGAAGTCAACCTCACCCCCGAGCAGGTGGAAAGCCTCGGCGTCCCCAAAGAACTGCTGCGGAATATCCGCGCCTTCCAGGGCACCGGGTGCAGCCAGTGCAACGATACCGGGCTGTCCGGACGAACCGGCATCTACGAAGTCATGCCCGTCACTCCGGCCATAGAGAAACTCATCCTCGCCAAGACCTCCGATCAGGAAATCAAAGAACAGGCTCTGGCCGAAGGCATGTACAGCCTGCGCATGTGCGCCGTCGAGAAGATGAAACAGGGCATCATCTCCATCGACGAGGTTTTCGCCGTTACTACCGACTAACCCAACTCCTTTTTGAACCCATTGACCCCCAACAAGTTATAATCCGGCGCCGAACGCTTTTCAGTCAAGATTCGCGCTCTTTCGCCGATATACATACTGTAGACCCCTGACGGCCCGAAATTCAGCTATGTCGGAGAATACCTATGGTCACCCTGCGCGAACTCCTTGAGCAAATGGTCAAAATGAATGCCTCTGATCTGCACCTGACGGTGGGCGCCCCCCCGGTCGTACGTGTCGACGGAAAACTCATCCGCCTGCAAATGGACCCCCTCAACAGCGAAATGACCAAGAAGCTGTCATACTCCATGCTCAACGAGAAACAGAAACTCAAATTCGAGCAGAACTCAGAACTCGACTTCTCTTTCGGTATCGAGTCCATGAGCCGCTTTCGTTGCAATATGTTCATGCAGCGCGGCAACATCGCCGTCGTCCTGCGCCAGATACCCTATCGCGTACCATCTTTCGAGGAACTCGGACTGCCCAAGGTGATCGCCACCTTCTCCAAACTGCCCAGAGGACTGATCCTCGTGACCGGCCCAACCGGCAGTGGCAAATCAACCACCCTTGCCGCTGTCATCGACAAGATCAACAAGGAGCGACCTGTCCATATTATCACCGTCGAGGATCCCATCGAATACCTGCACCGCCACCAGACCGCCCTGGTGAACCAGCGCGAGGTATACTCCGATACCACCTCCTTCGCCTCAGCGCTCAAATACGCCCTGCGCGAGGATCCCGATGTCGTCCTGGTCGGCGAGATGCGCGATCTGGA
Source organism: uncultured Ignavibacteriales bacterium (assembly GCA_964627305.1). Classification (GTDB taxonomy): domain Bacteria; phylum Zixibacteria; class MSB-5A5; order GN15; family FEB-12; genus WJKG01. The sequence goes on from CAZVHP010000001.1 coordinate 462,924, forward strand.
AACGATCGAGGCCGCCATCTCCATCTCCGAGACCGGTCACCTCGCCTTCGCCACCTTGCATACCAACTCGGCAGTGGAGTCTATCAACCGCATCGTCGACTCATTCCCTACTAATCAGCAGGAGCAGGTACGAGTTTCCCTGTCATTCGCCCTGCAGGCGATTGTCTCACAGTGCCTGATTCCAAAGATCGGAGGCGGACGCGTCGTCGCACTCGAGGTCATGATCTGTACTCCGGCCATCCGCGCCCTCATCCGCGATGACAAAGTGCACCAAATGTATTCCATGATCCAGTCCGGTCAGAAATATGGTATGAAGACCATGAATCAGTCGCTCCAGGAACTCTACAGCTCCGGAAAAGTCACGCTCAACGATGCTATGGCGTACAGCTGCAATCCACAGGAACTCAGCGAGATGCTCGAACGTCACCAGAAATCGACGGCCACGGCCTAAGGTGTGAGAAAGGACAATAGCAATGCCAGTATTTGATTATAAGGGCAAAACACTCGCCGGAGCCGCTGTCCATGGATCGCTCAAGGCAAAGAGCCGTAGCGATCTCGAGCGCGTTCTCAGACAAAACCGCATCCTTGTTACGTCCATCTCCAAAAAAGCGCCCGAGATCAACATCAAGATCGGCACCGGCATCAAGCGCCTCGAGGTCTCCCGGTTCACCCGCCAGTTCGCCACCATGATCGGCGCCGGCCTGCCGATGGTCCAGTGCCTTGAGGTCCTCGCGTCGCAGGCAGAAAACAAGGAACTGGCCAAAGTTGTCAGCCAGGTGAAAGACGACGTGCAGGGCGGCTCAACCCTTTCAGAAGCGCTCGCCCGACACAACAAGGTGTTCGACCAGCTCTATACCAACATGGTCGAGGCCGGCGAAATCGGTGGCGCCCTCGATGCCATCCTGCAGCGTCTTGCCTCCTACCGTGAGAAAGCCGATCGCCTCGTCAGAAAAGTCAAAGGTGCCATGGTCTATCCGGCGGTTATCGTCTTCGTCGCCGTAGCTGTCACCATCGGTATGCTGGCCTTCATTGTCCCCGTCTTCGCCAAGATGTTCGGCGGTCTCAATGCCGAGCTGCCCATGCCCACCCAGGTCGTGCTGATGGTCTCGGACTTCCTCAAGGCCAATATGCACTATATCGTGCTCGGCACCATTGCGGCCGCCGGGGCTCTGGTGTGGTACCGCAGAACACCTGCAGGGGCGCTCGTGACCGACAATATCCTGCTGCGAATGCCCGTCCTCGGCAACCTCGTCCGCAAGTCCGCCGTGGCCCGCTTCACCAGAACTCTGGGCACCCTGTTGGCCTCCGGTGTCTCGATCCTCGATGCCCTTGAGATTACGGCCAAAACCGCCGGCAACACCGTTATCGCCCAGGCCATCCAGAAATCCGTCATGTCCATTGCCGAGGGCGAGACTATCACCGCGCCACTGAAAACCTCCGGTGTCTTCCCCCCAATGGTGACCCAGATGATCTCCGTGGGTGAGAAGACCGGCGGCCTTGATGAAATGCTCAACAAGATTGCCGACTTCTACGACGAGGAGGTCGACGAAGCTGTCTCGGCTCTGACCTCAGTCATCGAGCCTATTATCATCGTCATTATGGGTGTCGTGATCGGTGCCATCCTCGTCGCCATGTATCTGCCAATGTTCGATATCATCGGCAAGATCTGACCGACGAAATATGGTCACCGGCAACACAACAACTGAATAGACCAATCCGGCGGCGCCTCAGGGCGCCGCCCGTTTGCTTATGCGCTTCACTTCCGACTCAAAACAGTTTGGCTGGTTCCTGCCACTGCGCCTGGCCTCGTTCATCGTCCTGTTCTCCGTGGTCGCACTCTGGCTGAAATTTCCCGTGCAACTGCAACTGCCCTTCGTTGCCTATGCCGTCACCACCCTGCTGTTTGCGCTTCTGCTGATCATCGACCGGCGCCAGCGATTCCCCGTCGCCACCGCCGCCATTCTGGCCACCCAGTTCATCCTCGAAGTCGTCCTGGAGGCCGGTGTTCTCTGGGCCACCGGAAGCATCAACTCACCTTTCTCCGGGCTATTCCTGCTGACCATTGTCTCTGCCGCCCTCGCTTTCAGACTCGCCGGAACTCTGATCACGGCATCTGTTGTCTCCATCAGCTTCTGTGTCGTCACCTGGCATGACCTGAGCAACAGCGTCGAGGTCCCGTTCTCCCCGAACATCTTCCAAACCATCATCACTGCCTCGGACAACGTCTTCTACTCTGTCTTCCTTCACTTGCTCATCTTCTATCTGGTAGCCTTCATTGCCGGCTATCTCGCCGAACACCTGGTCGACCGTGACCGCCGCCTTGCCGATACCTCTCGAGCCCTGCGCATCGCACGCCTGGAGACCGATGACATCCTCAGACACCTGAACTCCGGACTGCTCACCATCAACCCCGAGGGCCGCATCACCTACTTCAACCGCGCCGCTGAACGCATCCTCGGCTACCGCGAAGAGGAAGTCCGCGGCATGCTCTGCCACGAAGTCTTTGCCGAACGCATGCCCGGCCTGGTCAACTGCCTGCTCGCCGGTATCGTCGACTCCAACGAACATCCCCGACGCGAGATCGACATCATCAACGCCGAGGGGAGAGCTGTCCCGGTGGGCCTGTCTACGTCCATTCTGCTCGAGGAAAACGGCTTGCCACGAGGTGTCATCGCCATCTTCTCTGATCTCACCCGAGCTAAACAACTCGAAACCAAAGTCCGCGCTGCCGACCGCCTCGCTGCTGTCGGCGAGCTGTCCGCCTCTATCGCCCACGAAATCCGAAACCCCCTTGCCGCTATCTCAGGGTCAGTTGAGGTGCTCTCCAGCGAACTCCCGCTCGATGGCGAGAATGCCCGCCTGATGGAACTCATCGTCAAGGAATCCACGCGCCTCAATACCATCCTGACCGACTTCCTCAGCTTCGCCCGAATCGACCGCCCCGCCTATACCAAAGTCGAACTATGTCACGTCATCGCCGATGTCATCAAACTGCTCAAACACAGCAACATGACCCAGGAAACCATCGACATCAACTTCGAATCCGATGAATCCATGGTCTATGTGGTCGGCGACGAGGACCTGCTCAAACAACTCCTGCTTAATCTCGGCGTCAATGCCTGCCAGGCCATGATTCCCGGCGGGGGAGAGCTGACCTTCCGACTCGTTGCCAACCCCGAGCGCAAGGCCGCCGAACTGTATGTCATAGACACCGGCCCCGGTATACCCCCTGATCGACTCAAAAGGATATTCGAACCCTTCTACTCCACCCGAAAGGGCGGCACCGGCCTCGGCCTGGCCATCGTTCACCGCATCGCCAATGCTCTTGAGCTTGAACTCGCCTGTGATTCGCAAGTAGGGGAGGGAACCACCTTCCTCGTCAGCTTCCGTACCTACTCGGACAGACAGCAGTACCCGACCACAGACGACCTCGCTCAGACCGCAGAGGCCCTCGCAAGTCCACCCGCCTGAACCTCTGAGTCCCGCAACTCCGATCCGATTTCCCAATTTCCTGGTTGCTTTTTTGCCCCCGACGTGTACAATTAGTAATTCAACGTTAACCGCAACAGCAGGAAAGGGATAGATGAAGCGTTTCGTTGGGCTTGTGGTCGCCTGCCTCGCCCTCTTGGGGTTCACGCAATCCTGCCAGCGCCCGGTGCCGTCGCTGGTCTCACTGAGTAATATGAGTCAATTCGATCGCGTCGTTGCAACCACCAACGCGGGTTATCAACTCACCCTGCCCGAGCTCTATCGATCCGTCGCCCTGTCCAAAGGGCTTTACAACGGCGGCACGCTCGACAGCGCCGATGTCCGGCGTTTCCTTGATAGCATGCTCGTCGATTCCCTCATCGGCCTCGAAGCTCATCAGGTCAGACTGGACAGCTTCAGGCTCGACTGGCAGACCTTCCAGGCCCAGCGGCGGACCGTCCTCGTCAGCAGCTTCATCCAGGCCAACATCTACGACATCCTCGATCTCGACTCCGTCCGCGTCGTCGAATTCTACAACGAACGCGAGGACCTCTTTGCCGTCCCGGAAATGGCTCGCATCTATCATCTGTCCGTATCCCTGCGTGACATCCGCTGGGGCCCGGACAGTGCCACCATGAAAGACCTCACACCAGAGCAACTCGACTCAGTTGCCGTCACTGAAATCGACAGCCTCCACAGGCAGATCACCAATCGCCAGTCCTTCATGGATCTCGTCAGCATCCACAACGGCACCGCTGTCGCTCACACACGCGCCGGTGACCTCGGCTGGGTGCGCCGCAACCAGTACCTCCATCCCTTTGACTCCGTCGCTTTCGCTCTCGACTCCGGTATGGTCTCCGATCCCTACCCCGACCCCAACGGCTGGAACGTGCTCTACTGCGACGGCCATATAGACGCGGGAATTCCACCCCTGGATGACACCCTCTTTGTCGTGGCTCTGCACTCCCTGCGCAACCACCTGGCCAATCTCAGGGCGCCCGCACTCGCTGACTCGCTGGACAAGCTCACCAATCTGGAGTTCCGCGAGGACGTCCTCCTCGACTCCAACATCTATCTGATCGATCGCGATGAATGGGCGGCAATCGTCAACGGCATTGACACCATCTTCTTCGCAGATCTGCGCGCTTTGGAAGAGAGGTATCGACGCATGTACGTCGTGGACAACACCAGCGCCGAGATCAAAAGAGATATGGCCCGTGAGCTGGCTGGCCCCTATGTCACTACCCGCGCCGCCGAGGATCAGGGACTCGATACCCTGCCTGACACCAAACGCCTGCTTGACTCGCTCTATCACGTGTATCAAAAGGGCACCCTCCTCAGGAAACTGGAGCCGACCAACTACAAGCCATCAGATAGCGAGATTGAGGCCTACTACCACGCCAATATTCACAACTACCAGTTTGCCAAACCAATGAAGGTGCAACAGATCGTAGTCTCTGACTCGATTTTCGCTGACTTCGTGCGCGATCAGGCCACCGCCGGCTACGAGTTCATGGAACTGGCCGCCCAGTACCATCAGGGCGACACCGCCCCATACCCGTTTCTGGCCGCCGATCTCGGTGATATTGGCCCCGATGATGCCCCTGCAGACATCTACCGCGCCATGCAGGCTACCCCGACACGAGTGGTCAGTTATCCCTTCCATAGTGACTACGGCTGGCACATCTTCAAGGTCCTTGAGCGCCGCAAGAACCTGCCTCTGGCCGATGCCCGCGGTCGCATTGTCCTGACTCTGACCAAACAACGACAACAGGAGCTCTTCGACGCTGCCCGTGATTCACTCTTCGCCAAGTACGGCGTTGCCACCGCCGATCACGTGCCGCCGTTCCATCTGCCGCCTTACACCGACAGGTATGCGGCGCTGCAATGACGGCCACACGCCACAACACTGATCAAATCCCGTTTTCGCAGGAAATCCTCCGCAAGGCAACCCACATCGGCGCCCTGGTCATTCCCGTCGGCTACTGGATTCTGGGTCTTTCACGCCTCGAAATGCTCGGTGTCATGGTGCCGATCACCATCATTTTCATCCTGTTTGATATCGGTCGCCTCCGAGGCTGGCTTATCTGGGAAAAGATCGCCGCCCCGCTTTTCGATGGTATGATCCGCAACCACGAGAAGGCCGACTTCACCGGCGCTACCTATATATTGCTGACCACGTGTGCCACCGTTGCCATGTTCCCCAAACCGATCGCTGTCGCCGCCCTGACGTTTATCATCGTCGGCGACACCCTCGCGGCCCTTGTCGGTCGACGATGGGGAAGACACAAATGGTTCGGCCACAAATCCATCGAGGGTAGCCTCGCCTGCCTTGCTGGCCTGATTGTTGTGGCCCATATCACGCCCGGTCTCCCGCTTGCTGTCGGCCTGATCGGCGCCGTCGTCGCCACTCTCGTCGAGGCCATGCCGCTTCACATCGACGACAATGTTACCGTGCCAATCCTCTCCGGTATTGTTATGTTGTTAATGTGGAACGTGTTATGATGATGTGAGTTTCGCGCAAACTTTTGGTGGCATTGAAGGTAGAATTAGTATATATTTAAGGTTGTGGGAATGTGCACTTCACTTTGACCGGAGGGAAGTACTATGCCAAAAGGGAAGGTAACCTACTTCAACGATGTGAAAGGTTGGGGGGTCATCTCCGGTGACGCATCCGAGCAGGACATCTATGTTCACTACACAGCCATCAACATGGACGGCTTCAAGACCTTGAAACCGGGACAGGAAGTCTACTACGAGGTCATGAACACCGACCGCGGCCCGCACGCGCAGAATGTGACACTCAGTGCCAATGGCTGACCAGTGACCGGCGCCATCTCAGTTTGCAGGCGGGCTGCCCCTATCGGGTAGCCCGCTTTCATTTTGGCACAACCTTTCTAATGGCAACATTAAGCGAGATGTGCAGATTGCTGCACAGATGTTCTTTCTACTGCGTCTTCGCCATGAAGGTATGCTTCACGCATGAGTAGCGTGTCAACGCTTGTCGAAAGGGGTTGCTATGTTCAAGATTACCGCTCCGGCCGCATCCTCGCTGGCCGTCATTATGGTCTTGGCTCTCTGCATCTTTGGTTGCAGCAATTCCACCGCCCCCGAATCTGCAGAACCGGCCAATAGACTAATCGCTGCCAGTGGGTGTGGGGGATTCTCGGAGACGAAGCGCGCCGAGATAGGTATCGCTTCAGTGCCAACCAGCGACCAGACTTGCCTTGTCTGGGAGTACGACCAGTCCGCGAGTCGCCTGACAGTATCTCACCTCAATGGCGCCTTCAACTGCTGCACCCAGCCCAATGGAGCTGTGAACACCGGCAGCAGCCACCTCTGGATTATCGAATTCGAGACCGGTCCGGTTTGTCGCTGCCTGTGCCTGTACGATCTGCAGTTCGAAATCCACGATATATCGCCGCAAACCTACACTCTTGCGATCATCTCTGACTACACACCGACCGGCGATCAGCCCATCACCACCGAAATCGACCTGGAATCACAACTTTCCGGCATGATCTGCTTCGATCGTACCGGCTACCCCTGGGCCGAAGAATGACAACCGGGAAGCAGCACCACTCATAACTACCGACCGCCCCTATGGCTTGAGAATCCTGCCGTACTCAAGCATCCAGGACACCGTCTCACGCATGTTGCCGACCTCGCCGATCATCAGCTTGTCTTTGCGCCCATAGTAATCCAGGCACGTCCCGCAAGTGTGAATCCGGGCCCCCCGTCGCTCGAACTCCTGCAGTGTCTCAAGGGCAGGTGAACCCTCGGTACTCAGGAATATCCCGCTGTTCATCAGAAGGATCCGCTCCGGGACCGTCCCCGACTCCAACAGCATGGCAAGAAACGACTTCATCAGTTTCTCGCCGAGGTCCGGCTCTCCTTCGCCGATTCCCGAGGATGTCAGAAGCAGAAGCACATCAGTGTTGACCGTCATGAAGCCACCTCTCTGGTTACCAGGTTCTTGATACTCCCGCCTAATCTACACCGACACCGCGCCAATGCAAGCAGTTCATGAACCCACGATCTGCGTCGTCGCTTTCACTGCCTTCCGGCGAAATCCTCGTGGGTAGGCAAGTGCATTAATAACGTTGCATTCAGCGGTCCATTTAGTTATATATAGAGTCAGAAGACCCGTTCCCGTATCCCCGGCGGGCAGGGACAGGATACACAGTCTCCGCGATCACTAACCAAAGAGATGCCGGGATAACAACGTCCAAACAGGAGAGTCTGTCATGACCACGCTTGCCACGCCCGCCGATCGTCTCAAACCGCTTGTGACATCGCTGCTGCTTTGTCTGTTTCTTCTCGCGGTCGGATGTTCCTCCGGCTCCGACGGGCCATCCCGCTCATCGCAGAACCTGCAAAAAGGGTCATTCACCGATCCCGAGGGCAACACCTACGTCACTGTCAAGATTGGCGATCAGTGGTGGATGGCCGAGAACCTCCGAGTAACCCGGTATCGCAACGGAGACCCGATCGACCACACCGCCGAGGCCGACACCTGGTTCAACTCCACGGCGGGAGCGTGGTGTCATGTCGAAAACAATCCTGCCTTCACGGCCACCTACGGCCTTCTGTACAACGGCTTCGCCGTCAATGACCCCCGGGGACTGGCGCCGGACGGCTGGCACATTCCCTCTGACCAGGAATGGCAGACACTCGTTAGTCACCTCGGCCCCACCAACCCGGGCGGCAAGGCCAAGGCCGTCGGGACCTCGCACTGGTTCCCTCCGAACCTGGGCGCCACCAACGAATCAGGATTCTCCGGCCTGCCGGCAGGAGTGCGTCCACCCATCGGGTCATTTACCAACCGCGGCGAAATCGTGTTCTTCTGGACAACCACAGTGGCCATCCCTCCACCAGTGGTCCATTTGTGGCTTCGCGGCCTGGGCTACGCCGAGACAGAGTTCCGCCACCAGATGGTGCCGCTCCAGATGGGCCTGTCCGTACGCTGTGTTATGGACTGAGTTGCTTTCTCACATAACGAAGCCGCAACTTCAGTCAGGTTCCAAATGGTGTACGAGACAACAACATCGACACGCCGTGCAACACCACACCCACAATGAAAACAGGCCCCCGAAAACCGGGAGCCTGTTACAGAATCTCTTATAGCTGAACCGCCGTCAGCCAACCATCTGTTTCGGCTGACGATCCTTACCCGGTGCCGGCGGCGGATTGCCCGGATACTTGTATGCTACCTGACGCGAATTGAACGCCAGCACAAATGCCGCCACGAAATTCACAAAGGGGATCATCATCAAGAAACCCCACACCGCCGACTGCCCGACACTCCTCGCCGCGTCCATCCACAGCTTGAAGAAGATGAAGATGTTGACAATCGGAATGAATAGAAACAGCAGCCAATACAGCGGCTTCTCGGCCATCTGCACCAGCAACACCGTATTGAGAATCGGCACAAACGCAAACCAGGCGTTGTCTGCCTGACCCGATTTCTGCGCCATCTTGTACATCATGAACGCGAAGTACAGATACAACGAGATCATGACCAACCAACCGAACATCGAGAAGAACATGTCGCCGGATGAACCAGCGCTCGAATACACGTACTCTTCGTGCATATCCATCCTCCACTGGGAGATAACAGCTCGCCAGAGCGCAAGCTGCCGTTACGGTACCGTAAGAAAGCTTCCTCGTCTATGGCTTGTTATCGACAACAAAATGACTCCACTTTATGCTGGCTCCGACCCGTCCCCGTGAATCGTCACAGGTTGTGCAGTTTATCAGCACGCCGGCGAGCAATCAGTCAGACCTTGGCTGTTGCCCATTTATCAGCGGCGCACTATATACCGTATGGAAAGAATTACCCCCTCGGCAAAAGGAGTCCATGTGCCCATGCCAAAGCTGCTGCCCCCTGTTGGCGCTATCATCGCAGTCACAGCCATCATACTGATTGCGGCCTGCGGAACCACCTACGTCGTCCAGCACGAAATCGACCGCGAACTCACCCTGACCCAGGCCCGGACCCAGGAGCTAAAATACTGCAATATCCTTGCCCACGAGGTCTGCCAGTCCGCCGACAGTATGCTGGTCGTCCATATCCCGCGAGAACTGGACCTGAACCACAAGGATCGCAACATCAACTCCACCGTCCGGCTGAGCAACGAGGGGTTCGATCCCATCACCATCGAGGCCTACTACATTGTCCTGATAGATGAGAACGACTTCGCCTACGAGGTCAGCTTCAATGGTCCCGATAACTACAACGAAACCAGACCATTTACACCCGCGCTCACGCTCGAACCGAGAACGGATGCCACTATCAAGTTTCAGGAGCGCCTGAATCTCGATTCACGCTTCATCAAAGCCGTGAAATTCCTCTACCGTCAGCCGAGCGACCGCGAGTTCAACCAGATCATGGTCTCCTACAAACCGGTCAACCCCTACGAGGCGGCTCAGGTCTACATGGAGGCGCAGCAGCCGTAAGGCGCACATCATCCCCGACCCCTCGGTCCCCGGCCAAATGATGGTCGCAGATTAGCGGATCGTGTCGGCGGCGAAACGGAATCTGACACCCCCATTGTGCAGATCGAGTTCGCGCAGAATCCGCCCGGCCTGAGCCGGGCTGATGCACTGCTGAGGCGTGCCGCGTCGGGTGGGGAAGAGGCCTCGAGACTCAGGTAGCTGATCGCCAATGTAATCAAATATGGCCGCCGAGACGAACATCGTATCGCCCGTCCTGCCCGAGATCGTGTTGTCAGTGCAGTCCTCCCAGAAGAAGAACAAGGGCACCGCCGTATCCGTCAGTATCTCCCGAGATGCACCCGCGAAAACAATCCTCAGCAGGCTGGCCGTACGATCCAGTCCGTAGCACCGGGGACGGACCTGATCCGGAACAGCCTCAGCCAGGGCAACGATCTGCCACAGCACCGGCGGATAGTCCGCTTTGCTTTCAATATCACGCACCGGCCCCGCATGGAAAAACTCCCACCGACAGGAATCGTAAATCACCCCCGGAATGATGTCGGCTATCTCCACCAGGTCACTGGCCACCGCGATCTTCAGATCGAAGCCTGCCATAGTGTGGCCGTTGGACTCCAGAAGAACATCGATTGTGTCGTACAGATGACCATCACCAATCCGGAGCCTCTCAATATACAACGCAAACCGAGACCGCCCCGCCTGAGCCGTTGGCTCGGTCGCATGCGCTGCAACCACTCCGGAATCGGGTGTCGCTGCCTGGGGAGCAACTCCCTCTATCACCGGATCACCTGAGATTCGGTCGGGAGCGGCGGCAGCCGTCGCAACTGCCAGGAGGACAGCCAAACCCGTGAGCATCTTCCACATATGGCTATTATACGCGCCCAAGGTCGGCCAGCTCAATCATTTAAGCAACATCATCTTGCGCGACTCTGACCAATCGCCGGCCTCAAGACGATACAAGTAGACGCCGCTGGCGGCCAGGGCCCCATCACTGGTGCGCCCGTCCCACTCGAGGCTGGTCCATCCCCGGTCATTTCTCCCCTCATATTGCCTGACCAGCCGTCCGGCAATATCGTAAATGCCAAGACTCCAGGAACTCGTCCGGGGCAAATAGAAGTCTATGCGGGTGTTCGGATTGAATGGGTTCGGGTAGTTGGCGCCAAGAAAAGCAGTGCCCGGCAAAGGTGGCCGTTTTGGCCGAACATCCGTGAACTCCCCGATCATGACTGGCGACAGATCTGCCGCTGCCAGCCGTTCGATGATCTGTCCGGGGATCATCCCTTCGAAGTAAACTATCGCCAGATCAGTGGACCAGTGATCAATCCACGGATTATCGGGGCTCCCGCCCAACCCAAGAATCCGCAACCGCGCGCCCTGAGACTCAACACGCTGTTGCCCGAACAGCCCGGGGTTCTGGTCATGAACGAACACGACAGAATCCACGATCCCTCCCACCGTGCTCAGCCTCAGGTTGTATCCTCCAACAGGCACATCCGCGCGCAAGCTGATCAGCAACTGCCCCGGTGCCAGTAACGTGTAGTGGAAACTCCCATGATAGTACCCAGTCGGATTAGGCTGGGGAAGCGACAGGCCGAGCAGTTTATACCGCAGTGCGACAAGATCAGTCAGGGTCGTGTCGATACCGTCCACATCAACATCAGTGGCCGCGATCTGGCGTTCCCGATCAATCGTGAACACCGAATCACCATACTGGAAGAACCGACAAAAAAGCTCCAGATCCGTCTCTTCACACGCCCGCCCGTCCAGATCAATGTCCCCGGGAATGTCACCGAAACTGCCCGCAGCTGCAATCGCACCGGCGTGAAACGCCACCGCCGGCACAGGTTGCGAACTGCCGGCAACAAGCTGCTCAAAGCACCCTGCCGCCGGTCCCGTCAGGCTGGGCATGGACTCGTCGAAACCTGTCACGTCCACGCTGTCAGCATCGAAGACCTGCCGGGCCATCAACGCCGTGTCCCGACCCGCTGTATAGACGATATTGTCGCCGCAGTCAGCGAACATGAACGGCACCGCGATGATACCCCCCGCAGATTGGGATTCTGACACCGCCAACGTGATTTGCCACAGCACCAGTGAATCCACCAGCACCGTCTGGCTGTCATCTGAACTGTACGATGCGTTAAGGATCAACAATCGGTCGTAGCCGGCATGCACCAGTGACCGCAACTCGAAGGTTGTCACCTCCCATGCCTGACCCTGCGGCATGGCCTCGATTCCCGTCACCTGTAGTTTGTCCGATGCCACCCCGATCGCCAGCCTTATCGACGACACCGCCACCGGCGAACTGCTGTCGACCGCACTCAAAGAAATCTCGACCACCGCCTTGTTGTCGTCATCGGCAGCAGCGTGACCGGCTGTCACGCGACATCTCGGCTGATCCTCGCCAGTCACCGATGCTGACAACAGAAGGACAGCAACCACAACCCGGAAAAGCAGCAGGTATGTGTGCCCCATATCGTAACCCCGCAATATGCGCAACCATCAAGTCAGCCCTTCCGGCGCAGGACCTGATGGCTGCTGTCACTATATTACTTGACAACCCTGTACTGATATGGCCCGTGCCACGTGGGTTCGTGGGCCGGGGCCGAGTAAAGCCAGTTACCCCCGGGCGGGAAAAACGCCGAGTCGATCACCAGCGTCCCCGGTTCCGGCACGATCAGATCAAAGCTCAGCTTGCGCTCCCAGTCATGTGGCTCGTACCGACGCTTGACACACACGCCGCCAAACCCTAACAGCTCGGGCAGTTCGCCATCCCAGTCGCGCGGAACCACGAAGATGCCGGCTAAATCCCAGATGGAACGATCCTCGAAACCGCCATATCCTTTAACATCACCATGCTCATTCAAACCGTTCCCGCTGTCAGCAGGGTGCACAACGCGCTTGATGTCCGGAGACGTGATCGCGAAACCAAGGGTGAAACCGGCCCACGAGGTGTCATTGAGAAACATGATATCCACCGAGACCTTCTCACCCACCTTGATCGTGGAATCGTTAACAGCGCCGGGCCCGCTGATCTGCAGGGCAACCTCAGCCGCAGGCGCAAGCGGGGCCGCGCACAGCATCATCAGCATTAGCGAAACTACCAGTCTGACAGAATTCATCTGTACACTCCGAGCATAATAATTCAAAGTCTTCCAGTAAGCGGGTGTTCACACCTTCCGTGTCGGCCGCAGGGCAACATCGTTGCCGCATGGCCTTTCTACCCCTGCCTGCAGGGTCGGTTCCCGGTACGGCCAGTATAGGATTGTCTCGACCTCGTGTCAATCGGTATTGCCGCTTCCGATCGTGCAAGTCACTTGCAGGCACAACGATGTGCTCTGCCCGCCCAGTCCCCCAAATAGCTTTTTATTGACCCGCGCGTTCGTTGCGTATATCCTTGCAAAGAACAGGAAAGGAATCAAGGATGGCAACAACTCAGACTCAATCCGCTGTCCTCCCGGGTCCACCCACAACCGCTGTCGCCACTGCCTCGATCGGCAAGAAGATCCTCATGGCCGCCAGCGGCATTGTTCTGATTCTCTTCGTGGTTGGGCACATGGTGGGCAACTTGCAGTTATTCATGGGCCAGGATCAGCTCAATACCTATGCCAAAGCGCTTCAGAACCTTGGCGCTGCCTTATGGCTTATACGCGGGTTCCTGCTGGCCATGCTCGTTATTCACGTGTGGGTCGGCGTGCTGCTCTGGCTGGAGAACCGCCGGGCGCGCGGCCAGCGATATGCGAAGAACGCCACCGTCACCGCCACCATTACCTCCCGAACGATGATCTACACTGGCCTGGCCATCTTCTTCTTCGTCATCTATCATCTGGCCCACTTCACCTTTCTATGGACGCATCCCGAGTACGCCACCCTGCACGATGCCGCCGGAAGACACGATGTCTACTCCATGGTCATTCTCGGCTTCCAGCAACCGGTGATCTCGGCTGCCTACATCCTCGGCATGTTGTTCTTGTCATTCCATCTGTCCCACGCCATCTTCAGCATCTTCCAGACACTGGGCATCAACCGGCCCAGCTGTCAGCCGAAACTCAGGGCGATGGCGTACATCATGACCATCATCGTCGTTGCCGGGTACATTTCGATGCCACTGGCAGTGCTGACCGGAGTGCTCACCCTGCCACCGGGCGTACATCCCTAAACCAGGAGGGTCAAAGACCGTATGGAACTCCAATCGAAAATACCCTCAGGTCCGCTCGCCGAAAAGTGGGACAAACACCGGTTCCAGATGAAGCTCGTCAACCCGGCCAACAAGCGCAAGTTCACCGCCATCATCGTCGGCACCGGACTTGCCGGCGGGTCCGCCGCCGCCGCTATGGCCGAACTCGGTTACAACGTCCTGGCTTTCTGCTACCAGGACAGCGCTCGCCGCGCCCACAGCATCGCCGCCCAGGGAGGTATCAACGCCGCCAAGAACTATCAGAACGATGGCGACTCCATCTGGCGGCTGTTCTATGACACGGTCAAAGGCGGCGATTTCCGCTCGCGCGAGGCCAATGTCTACCGACTGGCGCAGGTCAGTAACGAGATCATCGACCAGTGTGTCGCCCAGGGAGTCCCCTTCGCGCGCGAATACGGAGGCACCCTCGCCAACCGCTCCTTTGGCGGGGCGCAGGTCTCACGCACCTTCTACGCCCGTGGCCAAACCGGCCAGCAACTGCTGCTCGGAGCCTACCAGGCCCTCAGCCGACAGGTCGCCGCCGGCAAGGTGAAACTGTTCACCCGCCACGAAATGCTCGACCTCGTCCTCGTCGACGGACACGCCAAGGGGATTGTCACCCGCGACATGGTCACCGGCAAAATCGAATCATTTGCCGCCGATGCCGTCATACTGGCCACAGGGGGATACGGCAACGTGTTCTTCCTGTCAACCAACGCCAAAGGCTGCAACGTCACCGCGACCTACCGTGCCTACCGACGGGGAGCGCTATTTGCCAACCCCTGCTACACCCAGATCCATCCCACCTGTATCCCGGTCTCCGGAGACTACCAGTCGAAACTGACCCTCATGTCCGAATCGCTGCGTAACGACGGCCGCATCTGGGTCCCCAGGAACAAAGGAGACAACCGTCACCCCAATGACATCCCGGAGCAGGACCGCGATTACTATCTCGAGCGCAAATACCCCAGCTTCGGCAATCTTGCACCGCGTGACATCTCCTCGCGCTCGGCCAAAGAGGTATGCGATGAAGGCCGCGGGGTCGGCGAAACCGGACGAGGCGTGTACCTCGACTTCTCCGATGCCATCAACCGTCTCGGCAAGAGCCTGATCGAGGATCGCTACGGCAACCTCTTCCAAATGTACGAGCGCATCACCGGCGAGGACCCGTACACCGTACCCATGCGCATCTACCCGGCCAGCCACTACACTATGGGCGGCCTCTGGGTCGACTACAACCTCATGAGCACCATCCCCGGACTGCACGTGATCGGCGAGGCCAATTTCTCGGATCATGGCGCCAACCGCCTCGGCGCCTCCGCCCTCATGCAGGGACTGGCCGACGGGTACTTCGTCCTGCCGTATACCATCGGTGACTATTTCGCGCGTACCGGCCCGACCAAAGTAACCGTCGACCACCCGGAGTTCAAAAAGGTCGAAGAGGAAGTCCGTGCTCGCATCAGCAAACTAATCTCCATCAACGGAAAACGCACCGTCGACACCTTCCACCGCGAACTTGGCAATATCATGTGGGAGTACTGCGGCATGTCCCGCAACGAGGCCGGACTGAAAAAGGCGCTGGAGCTCATCCCGAAACTCCGGGAGGAATTCTGGGAGGATGTCAAGGTGCTCGGCGGCAATGAAGAGATGAATCAGGCCCTCGAAAAAGCAGGCCGGGTCGCCGACTTCTTCGAGTTCGGCGAAATGATGTGCTGGGATGCCCTCGAACGCGATGAGAGCTGCGGTGCACACTTCCGCGAGGAACACCAGACCGAGGAAGGGGAGGCTGTCCGCAACGATGAGAAGTTCTGCCACGTAGCGGCATGGGAGTTCACTGGCGTCGACAGCAAACCCACGCGGCATGTCGAGGAGCTTCACTTCGAGAACGTTGAACTGGCCACAAGGAGCTACAAGTAATGAATCTCACACTTCACGTCTGGCGACAAAAAAACGCGCAGGACAAAGGGCGCATGGAGACCTACCAGGCCCGCGATATCAGTGAGCATATGTCGTTCCTGGAGATGCTCGATGTGGTCAATGAGCAACTAATGGAACAGGAAATCGAACCGATCCACTTCGATCATGACTGCCGCGAAGGTATCTGCGGCATGTGCTCGATGGTCATCAACGGCATCGCCCACGGTCCCGAGCGCGGAACCACTGTCTGCCAGCTCCACATGCGCCACTTCAAAGACGGCGATGAAATCTACATCGAACCCTGGCGGTCACGCGCCTTTCCGGTCCTGCGCGACCTTGTCGTCGACCGCGCGGCCTTCGACCGCGTCATTCAGGCAGGCGGCTATGTGTCGGTCAACACCGGAGGCACGCCCGATGCCAACGCTATTCCCATCGCCAAACTGGACGCCGACCGCGCTATGGACGCCGCCGCCTGCATCGGCTGCGGCGCCTGCGTCGCTGCCTGCAAGAACGCCTCGGCAATGCTCTTTGTGGCGGCCAAGATCGGCCATCTGGCAAGCCTGCCTCAGGGACGCATCGAGGCCGAACACCGCGCAGGGAAGATGGTCGCCCAGATGGATGCCGAAGGGTTCGGCAACTGCACCAACTACTTCGAGTGCGAGGCCGTTTGCCCCAAGGACATATCCGTCGACTTCATCGCGCAAATGAACCGGGAGTTCATGAAATCCGCTTGGCGACGCTCCCGCCGCTAAGGCCCGCTCGCAACGCCGGACCGACACCCGCCATCGCCAGACCAGACATCTCGGCCCGCTCCGATCAGGGGCGGGCTTTCTGTCATCTCATACCATCCGGATGCAGGTGTAATTGACTACGCAACCACCACGTACTGCTGACCATCCTCCGCAAGCTGCACATTCTCCAGCCCGATCTTGTCGATCCGAACCCTCAACTCATCCACCGCCCGCGGATCCCCCAGATGCGTCAGCACAAACGTCGTCTGCGGGTTGCTCCCTGCAAACGACAGAAACTCGGCCATGTCAATGTGCGTCGACTCGACCACCACCAGATCATCCCCTGCCTGCAGCACCGGTCGCAGGTCACCAAAAGACGACAGATCGGCCGAATAGACAATCCGCGCCCCCTCGGCCTCAACCGCAAGGCTGCTGCACTGCATCCCGTTGGGCAGCCCCAGCCGCTCGATGTCAGCAGCATAGCCTTCAAGATGCCTGTTAGGGTAAGCCGTGATCCGCAACGGCTCCTCGGCGGTCATCCCGGCGGCATATCCCACAATCGTCAAATCGAATCCGAAGCGCTCGCCGATGATGTACACCGAGGGCAGATACGCCCTCAGCGGCCCAACGAACTCCTCCGGTACCAAAACCACCAGCGGCCGCACCCTCCCCGCCAGGTGCTCAAGCTGAATGAAAAGCGGAATCTCGCAGCAGTGGTCCGGGTGTGTGTGGCTGATGACTATCCGGTCCACCGCCAGCGGATCGAAGCCGGCACGCAAGAAGGCACTCGTCACTCCACCGCCGCAGTCAAGAAGCGTCAATGCATCCCCGCACGATACCACGTAGCCGGAGCTGGCCCGGTCTGCCTGAGGGAAGCCCGATGATGAACCAAGTATCGTGAAAGTGACACCACTCATGTCAGCCTCTGTATCTGCCCCAGCGCGAATTCTATGTCCGCACGCGTCACATCAAGATGCGTCACGAACCTGATCTGCTGCGGTCCGAACGGTATCCCCAGAACACCCACCGACTGCAGACGTTCCAACAATGACACCGCCGACTCATCGGTGGCTATATCCGCCAGCACGATATTGGTCTGCACCCGCTCCATATCGACCGTAAACAGCGCCATATCGGCAAGCCGCTCGGCAAGATACCGAGCGTTCTCGTGATCCTCATCAAGCCGCTCGATATTGTGTCGCACCGCATACAGCCCGGCCGCCGCCAGAATGCCCGCCTGACGCATCCCCCCGCCAAACAGCTTGCGCTCGCGCATGCACTGGTTGATGAAAGCGCGCGAACCCAGCGCCAGTGAACCAACCGGCGCCCCCAAACCCTTCGACAAACACACCGATACCGAATCGAACGGCCGCACCAGCTCCGGCAGCGGTATCCCGGTAGCCACGTGGGCATTCCATATCCGCGCCCCGTCCAGATGGAAGATCAGGTCAAACTCATCGCACACCTCGCGAACCCTGAGAATCTCATCCTGCGGCAGGATTGTCCCCCCATGATGGTTGTGCGTGTTCTCCAGCGCCACCAGCTTCGTAATCGGCGTGTGCAGGTTCACCGGACGGACAGACCGACGCACCATATCGGCGGTGACCATGCCATGATGCGTCGTCAGCAAATTGACCAGCAGGCCGCTGTGGACCGCCGGCCCGGCCTGCTCGTAATTCACAATGTGGCACTGACGATCGCACAGAAGCTCCCAACCCGGCCGCGAGTGCGCCCGCAGACAGATCTGGTTACTCATCGTGCCGCTGGGCACATACAGGGCCGCCTCAACCTCGAACAGGTCCGCCACATACTCCTGCAGGGCATTGACCGAGGGATCGTCGCCGAAGACGTCATCGCCGACCTCGGCGCGGGCCATCACCTGCCGCATCTCCTCTGAGGGGCGGGTGACCGTATCACTGCGTAAATCGATTGTTCTCATAGGCAGAGAATATACCCCCCACCCCCCCCGCAAGCAAGCGCCGCAACAGGTCAATCATCCAGGAAGCAACGAATCTTCTTTTCAAGTGCATTCATGTCTTTGAGCTGACACTCCCATATCACAAGCGCATCCCATCCAAGGCGCCTTATCTCACGCAGATTGGCCTTGTCACGTCTTCTGTTCGACTCCCGCTTGATACGCCAGAACTCGGCATTGGTCCTGGGCACCACTCTGCCGAAGCGACATCTGTGCATATGCCAGTAACAGCCATGAACGAACATAACCTTTCTCTGTCTGATGAACGCGAGATCGGGATTTCCGGGCAGGTCCTTTCTGTGCAGTCGAAAGCGATAGCCCATTCGATGGACGAGCCTCCTTACCGCCATTTCCGGCTTGGTATTCTTCGAGCGTATGGCGGCCATGTTATGGCTGCGTTGCTCGGGTGTGTGGACATCAACCACAGTGCTATTCCTGCGGAATGACTCCGTCCGCTCTCCACCTTACCATAGCAGGATCGAGATGCTTGAGGAAAAAGCTCTCGAAAGAAATCACATTAACCTTGTCGGCATAGCACTTCTCGCGAATAGCCTCGGGCACAACGAGGTAAATGCGACTCTTGAGCATTTCCGGCAGGTCTCTCGCAGCCACCTTCTCGTCTATGGTAGCGAGGAAGAACTGGTGTCCCTGTGTCCCCTCGGTTGTAATCTGACGCCATCGTTCTCGCAGCGTTCGCTTAACCGTGAATATGATGCAGTCCATCGCATTGTTCCTGTAGTGCTCAATGCTTGGTAACAGAAAGTCCGGCTGCCCGTTGATGATGGCCTGCGGGGTGTACGGATAACCCAGGGTCTTGAACAGAACCTTGATGACGTGTTCAAACGCTTTTCCTGCACGAGGTCGACGTCCCTGCGACAATCCCAAAAAGAAGCGATCAAGCGCCCAGAAGTTGGACTCGAGCATATCAAAGAACTGCTCTGCGGTGGCACCGGGTGACAACTCTCTCCCGAGCACTTGCCTGAAAGCGTGAGTGGCCGCCGGTCGTTCTGCTTCCAAATACAACCGATAGGCCTCATCTTGAATCCGCTTTACAAGCTCACTGAAGTTCTTCTTAATCCACTCGTTGTCAGATTCGTGGGTATCCAGAACACTCTTCATCGCCTCCACGCAGATGTCGTACCCGGTTGGGAGCGCAAACTCGCTCTTGAGAGCCGCAAGAACCGATTCTTCATTCATGTAGTATCTTTGACGGGACTACGGCCGCTTCAGCAGACAACCATTACCTTGACGTTGCAGTTGCCATGCCATCACCTTAACGACCTGCCGCCCGACAGCCTCCACGACTTTGGGAACCACAGCATTGCCAAACTGCCTGTAAGCTTGCGTATCTGACACCACAATGTCAAGTGAATCATCGAACCCCATAAGCCGTGCGGCCTCTCGCGGTGTGAGCCGCCTTGGATTCCCGCCATTACGCGGAATCAGGACTTCTGATCCGTCCTTGTAGTATCGAGCACTCAGTGTGCGACTGATACCATCCAGATTTGTCAGGCCGTATCCGAAACCATTCCCCTTCGCCTTATGTGCTTCTGCATACTTCTGCAAGTAGTCCCAGAGATGATCACTGAGAACGAACTTGCTGTCTGGCTTACTCTCAAGTATTGTCCTAAGCCGCTGCGCTGCCTTTGGCGGTTCGGGAAACTCGAACGGCGGGTTCGCCCCGAAAAGACGTTTGTCAAAACAGATAATGAAAACCCGCTCTCGATGCTGCGGAACCCAGGCGGCGGCATCAATGATCTTGTGGAATACAACATACTCCAGTTCCTCGAGCGCCGATCTGATCACCAGCCATGTCCGTCCCTTGTCATGCGACAGCAAGTTCTTCACGTTTTCGAGCATCATAACCGGCGGGCGCTTGACCTCTGCGATACGAGCTATGTGAAAAAATAGGGTTCCCTGCGTCTGATCCTTGAACCCGTGCTCTCTTCCGAGACTCTTCTTCTTGGACACCCCGGCAATCGAAAAGGGCTGGCAAGGAAAACCCGCAGCAAGGAGGTCATGATCCGGAACGGAATTGGCGTCTATCTCGCGTATGTCGCCGGCGGGCACTTCGCCAAACCACCGGTGGTAAGTCTTCTGAGCGTGTTTGTCCCACTCACAAGAGAACATGCAATGCCCACCCACCCGCTGCAACCCAAGACGAAAACCGCCTATGCCGGCGAACAAATCAATGAAGGTAAACGGCAAAGATATCGTCGTCATCAACGTATTGCGCGCATTCGACTTGAAAAGGTCCTGCTGTGCTCTGTCCCCTTTTGCCTCTCGCAGAAGGTCAAGCAGGAACTCCTTCTGGCCGAGCATCTTCCGGTGCCTCTCCTGCTCTATCCATTCTTTGACCTCATCCGGAACGTCACGTATGAGAAGCTGCTTTGCCACCGACACCTCCTTCGCGGGGAATGCTTGATATCAATGATATCACAGATACCCCGCGATTGTCAACCGGAAAGCTGGCTGTCTGAGCGATCACCTTATGATTCTGGTCGCCAGATTCAGCACTCGATCAATGTCAGAAAGCATCTCCTTTGGAAGCAGATCCCCACATTCCTCGCGTATTCTCCGAAGGCACTCGTAGAGTTCAGGCGCCCTCTGCAGCATGACCGCGTTCTCTGTGCTGACGTTCCAGTCCTGGTGATCGATGACCGGCTCGCCGTTGGCATCGCTCAGTATCCCATAGTCCGTCCACTCCCAGGGCGCGGGGGAGTATCCTTCGTTTTCAGTCATCCGGAACCTCCCTTGGTTTGACTGCCAGAAGTTACACAGCGTTTCATGTCCGCACAATCACATTCGGAACATGATCAATTACCCCCCCTCAGAATCGCTTCAGGTCCCTCCTGCCGAAAGTCCACTCCGGGGTGACCAGCGTATCACCAAAACCAACTGAATACCACGGACTCAGGCGCGAATCTGAGGGATTCCGCAGCACATGCATATCCTGCGCAGGCATGTAGCTCTGGGCGACCAGAAAGACCACATCGCCCGATTCCCTGTTGACCGCCACGTCGAGTACCATAACCGCATGGCCGGGGAACCCGCCCTGTATGAAAACATCCCCGATACGGATCTGCCTGATGTCATCCACACGAAGCAGTTCCTTGCTCAGCGAGTACGAACCGGCATACGTGAAGATTACATTCAGGTACTGCCGAAATGATCCGTAACTTGAATCCGGCTGAGCTTTCTTCTCCCATCTGACATCGGAACCATTTACGACCGGCCTGAAACCGGACATCCACTGCCGGTAAGACGCCGTATCTCCAGACGTGAAGCAAAAGCGGATCGAATCGTACTCCGCGCGTGAGTACAAATACTCCGCCCTCAATCGCATCACCGCATCAGCACACTGCTGGAGATCCCGATTGCCGACATCGATATCCAATACAGCCCAGTGCGCCGACTGGTTAGCCTTCAGCGCGCCATTGTAGAGCCGAACCGAATGCTCCCCGGTCCTGACGGGAAGACTCCTCAGCCAATGCGCGAACGATCCTGTGTCTGCCTCAGGGCGCTGGTAACCCTCGGGAACAGAGATCGCCTCATGCAGCCTGATGGAGTTACTCCGGTCATACTCCCAATGGCAGGCCTGCGCCACACAGACCGCCGGACACAGAACGAGAAAGCAGTGGAAGCACATAAGAAGGTGCTTCATTCGCTCGCCTCACCGGGCAGATTCAGTTCCCAACACGCTGGCCTGATCTTCACTCCACCGGGCCTCCTGCCAATCCGCCACATCATCTCCCTATATCCCCAGCTTACCGAGTACCTCCGGAATATCATTGAATGTCCGGCAGGGATGCGCCCCAGCCGCCGCAAGAGCATCAAGCTTCTCCCTGGCCGTGCCCATCTTGCCCTCCACAATCGCGCCCGCGTGACCCATGCGCTTACCGGGAGGAGCAAACATCCCGCCGATCATCGCCAGCACCGGCGTTTTCATCTGGCTGACTCGTTCACACGCCCTTTCCTCATACACCCCGCCGATCTCGCCGCACATGACCACCGCCCGCGTATCCGGATCCTCCTCAAACTTCCAGAGTATCTCGTCGAACGTGCTCCCCAGCACCGGGTCGCCTCCCAGCCCCACACAGGTCGACTCGCCATATCCCGACCGCGTCAACGTATCGGCCACATAGTAAGTAATCGAACCTGAGCGGCTCACCGTCCCCACCCGCCCCGGCTTGAATGCAATATCGGGCATGATCCCCAGGTTCGCCTGACCCGGCGTGATAACCCCCGCCGTGTTGCCGCCGATAACCGTGGCGCCATGCGCTATGGCCTCCCGCCGCACGTGCAGCATATCGTGAATGGGTATATGCTCCGGGATGACCACCAGAAAACGCACCCCCGCCCGGATCGCCTCGATCGCCGCCTCCTTGACAAACTGCGGCGGCAGGAAGATCACCGATACATCAGCGCCGGTCTCCTTCACACACTCCGCCACCGTATCGAAAACCGGCCGATGATGCACCACCTGGCCACCCTTGCCGGGCGTCACCCCGCCGACAATATTGGTGCCGTAGACAATCATTCGCTCGCTATGGAACTTGCCCGCACCGCCGGTGATTCCCTGCACCATGACCCGCGACTCTCTCGTAACCAGAATAGCCATCAGTTACCCCCTTCTGCCTGTCGAGCCAGTTCCACTGCGCGCCTGGATATCTCCTCGATCGGGGTCTCGATCCCATGTGCCTCGACATGTTGGAACAACTCCGGGTTGGCTGCCTTCTCTTCTTCGAACAACCGCACCCCCTCTTCCCACATATTGCCCGTCATGCGCATTACCATCGGCTTGGACAGACCGTGCTCCTTGAGAAACATGATCACCCCCTTCGCGAAATCATCGCAGCGCGAAATTCCTCCGAAACGCGCCCCGAATATCGCCTTCACACTGGGGTTTTCCTCGAGCAGCACCAGCATCTTCGCGATCCGCTCAGGCGAGGGACCACCTCCCGAATCCATGAAGTTGGCCGGCTGCCCGCCGTAATAGTGAATGAAGTCATTCCCCATGATGCCAAACCCCGCCCCGCCGGGAAACATTCCGATATTGCCGTCAAGATCAAGATAGGGGATACCCCACTCGTGCGCCTGGCGCTCACGCTCCGTCATCTCGCCTTCCTCGTGACGGTCTTCGATCCCCATCTCCTTCACCTCCGGGTGGCGAAACATCGCATCATCATCCAGCGACACACGGCTGTCGGCCGCAATCAGCGCGCCGTCCTCTGTCAGCACCAGCGGGTTGATCTCGACCAGCTTGGCATCGCAGGCCAAAAACAGCTTGTGAAGCTGCTGAATGATCCGCGCTCCCTCCTTGAGCAACTCCTGCGGGATGCCTATCTTCTTGGCCAGCGACAGCGCGTCGAAACCGTACAGCTCATCGGCGATATCCATGGAAAACCGGTGAATCTTCTCCGGCGAGCGCGCCGCCGTCTCCTCAATATCGACCCCGCCCTCGCCCGAACCGATCACCACCACCTTGTAGTTGGCCCGGTCAATCGTGACCCCAAGATAATACTCCTGCCTGATCTTCAGCGCCGGCTCGACAAGCACGCTGTTGACCGGATAGCCCTTGATTGTCAGCTTGAACAACTCCCGGGCAGTGGTCTTGCCTTCATTGGAGCCGCCCACAACTCTGATTCCCCCGGCCTTGCCGCGACCACCGGTCAGCACCTGACTTTTCAGCACCACCGGGGCATCCATGTGGCTCACCGCCTCGAATACCTGGTCCGGCGTCCTGGCCAGTTTGGAAAGCTGAACGGGAATCCCGTATTTCCCGAATAGCTGCTTGCCTTCAAACTCGTACAGTCTCATGTCTTTCGTGTATCTCGTCTATCTATGAGTGGTTCATCTTACTTGTCGTACTCTAACGCCCGGCGCCGCTGAACGTAACAACTGCCGTGCTGCATCATCAGCACACCGGAACAGCGGGCCTGACAAATGGTGATATGCCATCCCGCGCGACGGTCATCTGGACCGATTCAGCCCAATTTAGGTCTTTCAACCCAAAAGTCAATGCCGGTCGGGTCCCTTCCTGCCTCAACGGTACCAGTGCCCACACAGACACACCAGCGCTCGTCATCCCAATGTCGACATGTTGCTGCATTATCTCTTGACCCGCACTCTCCTGCCGGGTATTCTGCATCAAGGCACTTCATCAGGTAGTCAAAAGGGAGCGCTCTGTGTCTATCAAATGTATCAGCGTTCTTTCTGTCATACTCGTGTTCTCTGTGGCCGGCAGTGTTTTGTCGTTCGACGGTCAGTGCAAGGGCCCCGTCCTCGGCATTGGCTTCGGCGCAGGATCGGCCCACTTCAGCGGTGATGCAAGCCTTTACAACCGTGCCCGCGATGTCTCGGAGACCGAGACCGCCACTACCTTGCAGTTCGTCCTTGGCTGGGGCATCGACCATCGTAACATTCTCGCCGTCGAGATGACGGGGAGCGCCTTCAAGGCTGATCTATTCAAACGCAGTGTCGTCGCTGAAGGCATCACCGGACTCTATTGATACCGCTACTTCGGCAGGGAGGGACGCT
Organism: uncultured Ignavibacteriales bacterium; assembly: GCA_964627305.1. Taxonomy (GTDB): domain Bacteria; phylum Zixibacteria; class MSB-5A5; order GN15; family FEB-12; genus WJKG01. The sequence continues at coordinate 488,188 of CAZVHP010000001.1, forward strand.
CGTGGTTTATTAACATGGGGGTGGGGCGCTATGTCTTCAATCCGGAGGACTTCCCCTGCGTCCGGGGACCCGGGTTGCTGGTCGGCGGTGGCTATGAGATCACCCGGCACGGTCAGGTGCGCTTGGCGGCCATGCTTGCCCGGACAGAACGCACGCTGAATGACCGGAACCTTGATCTGACTCATCAGTCGGTGATACTGACAGTCTCCTGTTTCGCCTACTGACACCGAACACGATTGCGGACGCCGAACCTCAGGCTTCAGCTCCAACCCCTGCAGTTTCGACAACACGACGCGAAATCAACACCCGCAATATCGCCCGTAACTGTCAGATGAACAGCAAGCATGGGACGGCCCATCCCGCCTCTGGCGGGCTGGCCACCTCCTGTAGGGAAGAATGCCGAAGGCGTTCTGCCACGTACAACTTCACCCACCGATATCGTCTCTAACCGACAGCTCAGCAGTACGCATGGGGTGCCCCATCCCGGCTCCGGCGGGGTGGGTTTCCTCTTTGAACGTTCCCGTGCGCGGCAGCCTCTCCCGGCCTGCCCGAGGTCTGGTGAAGGGGCAGGCTACGACGCCCGCTGTCCACATCGAAAGAGTTCGCCAAGGCAAAGGACCTGTTGAGAAATCCTGGCGAATGCCCCACAACTCCCCGCTGGACAAACCGCCCCAAAACCCTATCTTTCCCCCCGGAACAACAAACCCCAAACTCAGGCTCGCTCACATGGCATTCGTCGTAGCTCGACAATTCCGCGGCAACAACATCGAGGCCATCCACTACGCCACCATCGTCGTCGTCGACGCCCGCGGCAGGATCACCCATGCCCTCGGCGACCCCGAACAACCCTTCATGACCCGCTCCTCCATCAAACCGTTTCAGGTCCTGCCGCTGCTCAACTCCGGCGCCGCCGACCGCTATGGCTTCACTTCCCGGCAACTTGCCATCATGTGCGGCTCCCACAACGGCTCCGATGACCACCGCCGGATTGTCATGCAGAACCTCGAGGCCGCCGGCAACACCCCGAACCTTTTGCAGTGTGGCACCCACTGGCCACTGCAGATGCAACTCGAACAGGACTACCCCGCCAGCGGCGAAGACCGCGACCCCGTTCGCCACAACTGCTCCGGCAAACACTCCGGCTTTCTGGCGCTCGCCCGCCACATTGGTCAGGAACCGGAAACCTACCTTGATCCCGACTCGGAACTGCAAACCAGGGTCCGCCACGCTATCGCCGCCATGACCGACTACCCCGCCGACCGCCTCGTTCCGGCTGTCGATGGCTGCTCGGCCCCCAACTACGCCCTCCCGCTGTACAACCTCGCCCTCGGCTTCATGCGCCTGGCCACCCTGCAAGGCCCTGACCCCACCACGACCGAGGCCCTCCGACGGGTCCGCGAGGCCATGTGGGCACACCCCGAGATGGTCTCCGGCAAGCATCGCATTGACCTCGATGTCATGCGCTCCTTCCCCGGCAATGTCGTCTGCAAGGTCGGCGCCGAGGGAGTGGAGGGAATCGGTTTCGCCGACCCCCCGATCGGCATCGCTCTGAAAATCCACGATGGCGCCGGACGCGCCCGCCCGCCGGTCATTGTCGAAACCCTCAGGCAACTGGGAATTATTGACAATATCGCCCGTTTTCCGTTTCTTATGAATAGAGAGCGCCCCCAGGTCAGCAACAACCGCGACCTGCTCACGGGGCACATTGTTGCCGACTTCAAACTGCGGGAGACATGATGCCTGCCAACTCGGCCATCAGCCACCAGACCGGCCAGCTCGGGCTGGACTACTGCCGACGCCGGGTGAAAAACGTCCCCTGAAATGCTCCTTCGCTCGCCACGTCGCCATCGGTTGACCAGGCTGAGGCCTGTTGTGAAACCACCGGCGACATCGTATCCCTGAACATCGACCAGTTACCGAACCCGCGAACAAGGAGCCACCTGAAATGCCGCTCAAACAGCCACCGGAGCCATACCGGATCAAATCCGTCGAACCGATCCGCCTTCTCGACCCCAAACAACGCGAGCAGCGCCTGCAGCGAGCCAACTACAACGTCTTCAAGATCGATGCCCGCGATATCTACATCGACCTGCTCACCGACTCCGGTACCAGCGCCATGTCCAACCGCCAGTGGGCCGCCCTGATGATGGGCGATGAGTCCTACGCCGGCGCCGAATCGTTTCGCCACTTCGAAAGCACCGTCAAAGAGATCACCGGCCAACGCTTCGTTATCCCCACCCACCAGGGGCGTTCCGCCGAAAACATGATGTTCACCACATGTGTGCGGCGCGGGCAGTACGTACTCAACAATACCCACTTCGACACCACCCGCGGCAATACCCTCCACAAGGGCGGTATCCCCGTCGACTTCCCCTGCGCAGAAAGCACCTCACACCAGGAGCACCCCTTCAAGGGCAACATGGACATCATGCGCCTCGAGGAATTCATCCACCAGCAGGGCGTCGACAAAATCGCTATGGTCATCATGACTATCACCAACAACTCCGTCGGCGGCCAGCCCGTCTCCATGGAGAACATCCGCCAGACCGCCGCTATCTGCAAACGTCACCACCTGCCGTTCTACTTCGACTGCGCCCGCTTCGCCGAGAACGCCTTCTTCATCAAGCAGCGCGAGCCCGGCTACGAGAACGCCTCCGTGGCCAGTATCGTCAACGAAATGTTCAGCTATGTCGATGGCGCCATGATGTCCGCCAAAAAGGACGGCCTCGCCAACATGGGCGGCTTCATCGCTCTCGATGATGAGCAGCTCTATGAGCGCCTGACCGAACTGATGATCCTCATCGAGGGCTTCCCGACCTATGGTGGCCTCGCCGGGCGCGATATGGAAATCCTCGCCGTCGGCCTCAGGGAAGTGCTCGACGAGGACTACCTCGCCTTCCGCGTCGGTCAGGTGGCATACTTCGGCCAGCAACTCAAGGCGGCCGGCGCCCCCATTGTCGAGCCGACCGGCGGCCATGCCGTCTTCGTCGATGCCGGACGCTTCCTGCCGCACATCCCCGCCGAACAACTCCCCGGCCAGTCGCTCACCATCGAACTGTACCGACAGGGGGGAGTCCGCGCAGTCGAAATCGGAAGCACCATGTTCGGCGAGACCGATCCCGATACCGGCAAGTCAACCACTGCTCCGGCCGAATTGGTGCGCCTGGCCATGCCACGACGCGTCTACACCAACACGCACTATGACTACATTGCCGATATTGTCGCCGGTATCGCCCGTACCAAGGGTGCCCTGACAGGGTATAAGATCACGCGCCAGCCGCGTTTCCTGCGCCACTTTACCTGTGACCTGGCGCCCGTGTCAACCACCACGGTCAGCACGGGCTCCTGACAGGAAGTGGGGGAGAGGATCGCGACCGGCGGCCCGTGACCTCAAAGCGGAGATGACACAGCATCAACAAAACCCGACCCGAACGGAAGATACGCCCGCATGAAACACACCTTTACCTCGCACCTTCTGGCCTTACTGCTGCTCGGCACCCTGACCGCCTGTGCCGGCTTCTCCATCGAGCACAACCCCGGCGATGAACGCTCCGATATGACCGACTCCGAGATCACCGCCTCCACCATGCGTACCCAGTGGCGCGAGCTTATCGAGGACTCAAACCCCCTGCAGATCGCCTTCCTCATGAAAGACCTCGTCGACTCCACCACCGCCTCATACATCCGCTATGGCCAGCGCGTCATCGTCGTCGAGTGGCGCGACGCCAGTCAACAGCAGGGCGGCCAGGTCCCCGCCGCGCAGATCGCCGATGCCGTCCGCGACTGGAACCGCACCCAGTGGCCCCTGTTGCGCGCCCACCGCGACAACCTCGGCTATGCCTACCGGCGCGTCAGCGAAACCGGCTACTTCGGCGAGGACATGCTCAGCGCCATGCGCGCCCTGATGGACCACTACGACCGCGTCTACGACCAGGTCTTCGAGCCGACCGGCTCGGCCGCGCAGTACCAGCAGCGCCTGTATGACCTCGAGTCCGCCACCGAGACTGCCGCCCGCGACTACCTCGCCACCCTCCGCAGCTACCAGTAACCGCGTCACCCACAACACTCAGCGAAAATCAGAACCCAGCCCCGGACGCGCCGCGATGTCTCCGCCAACCCGCAACCGGGCACAAAGATTGGGGTGCCCTATCCCGCCTCCGGCGGGGTGGGTTTCCGCTCCCGCCCGGCCTGTCCCGTCATGTTCGTGGGCGGCAGGCGTCCCGCCTGCCCCATCGTGCTCTTGTACGGCAGCACCCCGCCTGCCCCAGCCGTGAGAAAAACCCCACCCGCATGGAGCGCCCCAAGGCCGCCCCGAATTTCTCTGGCCGGTCTCTTCTTCGCGATCACATCCCCCCGTGACCCATTTGCGCCTTGACCTGCAATCCCCCCGCACCTATCATGATGCTGTAGAGACGCGCTCCCCGATAAGGGTAGGGCAGGTTCCGTCCTCGGGACCTGCCACTTGCCAACATAACCTGCCAATGCGCAGGGTGCAGTGAGAATGTGGGTAGAATGAACCCACTATGAATGGTGAGCCACCCCAAGATAGGAGTTCCCCTTGTGGATCGGACGTTGAATGCCATTGTGCTGGTCTTCCTGCTTATCATGACCATTGCACCATTTGCTCCTGCTCAAACACCAAATGCCAATATTCTCACCAAGGTCTATGCTATTGAAGTACGAAACCAAAGAGCCACGGCGTTTACTGTTGATGTGGATGATAGGCAGTACTTGGTGACAGCAGCCCATCTGTTTAGGACCGACTCAATCAACTGGAATGGTGATACGATCAGCGTCCATGCGGAGGTGGACTCGATTGGTCTATATACAGACTCTGCTTGGCTGAGACTACCAGTCAAGCATGTGCATTCGCCATGTGATTCAGTTGACGTGGCTGTTTTGGCTCTGCCCATTCAACTGTCACCTTCGCTCAGACTGGAGCCCACTGCTGACGATCTGGTTTTTGGTCAGGACGTGTTCTTCCTCGGATTTCCTCTAACGGCCATGCTGCGAACACCTGATGCCGGGTTGATTAACAGAGGCTTTCCGTTTCCCTTCATAAAGAAGGCGATCCTATCAGCACAGCGCATTGATGAGAACGGTGTGAAGATCTTCTATCTTGATGGGCACAACAATCGCGGGTTCTCTGGTGGCCCCGCGGTCTTCTGGAATCCCAAAGCCGAGGGCTTCAATGTGTTCGGTGTCGTAGCCGCTTACATCTCGGAACATGACCGAATTTTCCGAGTGGTTCCTCAGGCAGACTCTACGTACAGGCTGGAGCCGATCCCCGGTGCCGTCTATCAAACAAACACCGGCATCGTTCTGGTCACAGACATCTCTGTCGCCGTTGACATGATTAGGGCCAATCCGATAGGGGCTAAGCTGTCCCCCTAACCCCCCCTGCACCCCAATTCACACTTTGCCACCACCAACAGCATAATTCGCCCCCATCACTCGGCTCCCATTCAACACCCTAACCCATTACCACGTCTCATGATAGGGCCGCAAAACCCCAGTCGCCCACAAAATCGGCCCAAAACTTGCACCACTAAATGCCGATCTAACACGCTAAGAACTTGACTTTTTCCTGGAACTCAAGCACCTTTAAGAACTTATACGAGATATCGGAGGACCGCATATAGGCTCACGGCTAACGAATTGAATTGTTCGACTCACAACAACGACAGCAAGAAAGACTGATTGCTGGCCCTGTTGCCGTAAGCTATGTGCGCTCGGTTAATGGGCCGGGTTGTCAAGGCCCGGTTTTATGACACGTTCTTCGTATAGGTCCATTCTGCCTCTGCTCGCCGCGCTGATCCTCAGCCCGGCGCTCTTCCCGTATTCAGCAGACGCCGAAACCCACGTTGTTGCCTCCAGTTCGCAACAACTCGACCTCGTCGTGCACCTGTCCCACCGCGACCTCACACCCGTCCCCCTGCCCGACTCCACCTGGCGCTACAGCCACGTCATCCAGGTCGGTCTCCCGCCCGGCGCCATGGCCCGGGTCGCTCAGGCGGTACCCTCAGACCCCGTCACCTTCACCGCCGAGCACACCCCCCTCGCGCCCAACCAGCCACTGGCCGAACTCGGCCCGGTCTACACCATGCGCGGCCGACAACTCGTGCCGGTCCGCCTCAACCCGGTGCAACAGGGCATCTTCTACCGACAGCTCAACCTCACCCTTAGTTTTTCTCTGAGCACCGCCGGCACCGCCGACCCCGACATGCCCGGCCTGGCGCCCCCCGATCCCGTCTTCGACCCCATCTTCAAGACCACCGTCGCCAACTACGACCAGTGGTCACGCTGGCCAACCGCCCGGCGCCCCCTCGCCAAACCTGCCTCCGGCCAGACACCGCTGCAAAGCGCCGACACTTGGTACCAGATCGCCGTCACCACCACCGGCCTGATCCGCGTCAAGGCTACCGCCCTTGAGGCTGCCGGGCTGTTCATTCCCGATAATGGCATCAACCTCGACTCACTATACATCTTCAACGCCGGCGGCCTCCCGCTGCCCGTCCGCAATGATTCCCCCCGACCCGAATTCCTCCCCGTCGCGTACTACGCCGCCGATGGGGGAGACGGCCGCCTGAACACCGGCGACTACCTCCTCTTCTACGGCGAGGCCGTAGACCGCTGGGTATCTTCGCCGGACACCGCCGTCTGGGTCAACAACCACTACACCGACCGCAATATCTACTGGCTCACTGTCGGCGGCGATTTCGACACCCCCGCCCCCCGCATGAGCGCCCTCGAGGTCACTCCCGCCACGGCACCAGACACCAGCATTCTCACCGTCACCCGTCACCGGCACCTCGAGCAGGACAACATGCTCCACATGCTCAGCAGTGGCGCCATCGATGACTACTACCGCTGGCACTGGACCGACCGCGAAAACATCAACCTCAGCATCCACACCGATGACTACGCTGGCGGCACTGCCACCATCCGCGTGGCCGGCCGTGTCTGGGATACCACGGGGTTCACCGATGACCTCGGCTACTTCGATATCACCCTGAACAACCAGCCCCCATCCGCCAAGCACTGCCACACCACCTCGCGCATCTGCACCTTCCAGTCCAGCGCCCTGCAACAGGGAACCAACAGCCTAAGTATCCGCGCCTGGGGCTATGTCTACTCCAAACCATATCTGGACTGGGTCGAGCTGCACTACAATGCCTACCTCATTCCCGACAACGACCGCCTGCACATCGAGCTGGACCCCTTCAATGGCCTCGCCCGCCTGAACATCGTCGATGACTTCACCGGCTCCGATCTGCTCCTGCTGGATATCACCGACCCGCGCACGCCCACTCGTCTCACAGGCGCCGACCGTACCACCGGTATGATCATCGCCGACCTGCCTCTGAACACAACCCCGCGCCAACTCTTTGCCCAGGCTGTCAGCACCGCCACCCCGCCCGTGTCTATCCAGCGCGTCCAGCCGAACAACCTCAGGCGCACCGATTATCAGGCCGACCTCATCGTCATCAGCACCCCCGTCCTCTTGTCGGCCATGGAAAACTGGATCATCGAGAGAGAATCGGAGGGCGTCTCGGTTCATACCGCCGTCGTCAACGATATCATGCACAACTTCGCCTACGGCCTCTACGACCCCACCGCCATCCGCGATTACCTCAAGTACTGCTATGAGCACTTCACGCCTCCCGCCCCCTCGGCAGTACTGTTCGTCGGTGATGGCCATCACGATTTCCTCGACCACCTCAACACCGCCCAGTCCAACCTCGTGCCGCCATACATCCACGCGCTGGATTCCTCCGCCTCGGATGACAACTACGTCTACTTCGGCGACTACGGTATCCTCGATGCCGACACCAGTTGGCTCGACGGCGACAACCGCGGCTACGAAATGATGGTGGCCCGCTGGCCGGTCCGCTCCACGTCCGAAATCGCTGCTGTCATCGACAAGGGCAAACGCTACACCCTGCCCGGCAACACCGGCTTCTGGAAGACGCGCACTGTCCTCGTCGCCGATGACGAGTTCGGCCGCCTCAACGATGAGACCTTCCACGTCGACCAGTCCGAAGAACTGTCCCGCTACTATCTGCCGGAGGCCATGACCCGCCACAAGATATACATCTGGGACTACCCCTTCGTCGGCCGCCGCAAACCGGCCGCCAATGATGCCATCGTCAACGCCGTCAATGAAGGCGCCGTCATCGTCAACTACATCGGCCACGGCAACCCCGAACTGTGGGCCGATGAACACGTCTTCACACGCACTTCCGATGTCCCCCGGCTCCGCAACAGCAACAGCCTCCCGCTCTTCTTCAACGCTTCCTGCGCGATAGGCTTCTTCGATGATCCCCAGCGCGAGGGAATGGCCGAGGACCTCTTTGTCAAACCCGATGGCGGCGCCATTGCCGTCGTCTCGGCGGCGCGGCTCGTGTACTCAACCCAGAACTCGGCCTTCAACCGCAAAGTATTCGAGATCCTCTTCGCAGAGGACCTCTCCATGTGTCAGGCCGTCTTCGCCGCCAAGGTGGAACGGCAGTACCTGTACTCCAATCCACCCAACCCCCTGCGGAATGACCGCACCTACGTCTTCTTCGGCGATCCTTTGCTCAAGCTCGCCTATCCGCGCCTGAAGGTCGCCTTTGACGCCGTCCCCGACAGCCTTGTCGCCCTGCAACCGGTCACCGTCACCGGCAGGGTAGCCGATGAGCTGGGTCAACCCATAACTGCCGATGGCACCATCGAACTGCGCGCCTTCGACAGCGACCGCGACCTCGAATACCTGCAGACGCCATACACCCTCCCGGGTCCCGCGCTTGTCCGGGGAGCCGCCAGTGTCAACGCCGGTCATTTCACCTTCACTTTCGTGCCCCCGCTTGATATCGGCTACGGCGGCAGCGGCGCCCGTATCGTCGGCTATGCCGCCCTTGGTGCCGGCGATGCCGTCGGGGCGGTCACCTCTCTGGCGATCTCTACTCAGGCCGCAACCACCACCGATTCGCTCGGCCCCGAAATCCGCTACAGCTTCGCCAACAATGACAATTTCATCAGCGGCGATCCTGTCGCGCGCACCGACACCCTCATGATGACTCTGTCCGACCCCTCCGGCATCAACCTCGCCGGCGGCCTCGGTCATGGCATCACCCTCGAAATCGATGGCCGCCCCGAGAACACCATCATGCTCACCGATTACTTTGACGGCACCCTCGATGACTACACCTCCGGCACTATCTCCTGGCCCGTCAGTTCCCTTGAGCAGGGGTTGCACACTTTCAAGATCAAAGCTTGGGACAACGCCAACAACTCCGCCAGCGTGACCTTCTCCGCCAGCATCGAAGGCGCCGTCCCGCTGGCCATCAGCGAATTCCTCAACTACCCGAATCCCATGCAGGACTCAACCCGCATTTCCCTCATGCTGTCACGTCCCGCCCAATGGATTATCCTTGACATTTTCACCCTCTCAGGACGTAAAATATGGACTTACAAGACCAACCAGTCGGTGTCTGCCGGCTTTTTTGACGATATAGTATGGTATGGGACAGATTACGCGGCTGACCGCGTCGCCACCGGTGTCTACATCATGAAGGCTACCGTGTCCGGTGGGGGACAATCGGCCGAATCCTTTGGAAAAATAGTCGTTATCAATTGATCGTGTGGAGAAACTGATGAAAACCAAGCTGCTTGTTCTGCCTGTCGTTCTGATAGCCATTCTTCTTGCCGTCGCTTCTGAGGCCCTGGCCGTCTCCGAAGCCGCCGTGCTCTACCTGCGTATTGCCCCGGGTGCCCGCGCCGCTGGTATGGGGGAGGCCTTCGTTGCTATCGCCGATGATGCTACCGCTACCCACTGGAACCCGGCAGGACTCGGCGCCTATCCGCTCGCTGACGGCTGGCGACAGGCATCTGTACCAGCCCACCTGCGGCCCGTCCGCGGTATCGCCCCCCTCAAAGCAAGTGGCGGAGTGGACTACAAAGCCTTCGACGTCTGGGCCGTCACTGCCAAAGGACTCGCCCGCTACGATAACCGCTCCTGGCACCTCGGCGAGAAGTTCCGCACCAAAAGCAGCCAGACGGTCACTCAGATCGTCGCCTCCTACTTCAACCTCACCGACGAACAACGAATCGCCGAGATGGCTGCCCACGTCGCCGAGACCAACAACCTGAAATCCCGCGACTTTCTCACTGCGCTGGCTGACTCCATCTTGACCATCATACCCGAAGAGCACCAGTCCCGTTCCGCGATCAGCGAGCAGTTCGACAGCCTCATTGCCGCCTACAATCAGTGCCGCGTCGACTGGGGATATGTCGAGGAAATTGAAAAGCAGCGCGACAAAGCCCTCCAGGATGGCACCGTTACCGAAATCGAGTCCGACCGCATCAGCTTCGCAGTCGAGAAAGCGCGTCGACGCACCATCTACGAAGAACTGACAATCCCCTACGGCGTCGCCCTCGGCGGTGAAATCACCGCCATCACCTCAACCGGCGACAACCTCGTGGTCGGAACTGACCGCGGTGCCCTTGTCTTCAATGGCAAGAGCTGGACCACCATCACCGCGGAAACCGGTCTGCCCGGTGAAAGCGTAACTGCCCTGGAGACGGTCGGAAGATCTGTGCTTGTCGGCACCGACAACGGACTGGCTCTGATTGCCGGCACTTCGCTCGCAACCCTGCCGGGTTCCGCTGAGATGCCCACCGGAATGGTCGATGCCGTCGGTGCGCGCTCCATGCAGGACATTTGGGCCGTCATTGATGACCAGTTGCACCACTTCAACGGCACTGACTGGCAAACAGGCATGCCCTATACGGTCACCGTCGATGATACCATCGATCGCGTTGCCTCTCGGTTCAGCATCTACGGCACCGACCACGAGATGGCGATCATTCGTGAACTCCTCCGTGCCAGTCAGCCCCCTGCCCCTGATCCGCAGGCCGAAGATGCAGCAGCCGATCTCGATACCACAGCTTCCGACACCCCGGTCACAGACTCGCTCGCCGCCGAAAGCATCATGGCCGACAGCGAACCCCCGGCACAGCCGGCGCCATCCGAAACAGAATTGACTGTGGAGCCGGGACAGAAGATAGTCGTCCCGTACTCTGCCGGTATCAAGGGCAGGGTTCACACCATCTACCCGCAGGACAACAACGTCCTGCTGATCGGCACCGAATTCGGTATGCTGCGCTTCACCCCCAACGGCTGGACCCTCCTCGGCTATGTCGACTATACGGTGGCCGACGATGAATCCTTCGAAGACATCGTCAACAAACGAAACCTGACCGATGCTCAGGCCGCCGATCGCTATCGACAGGCTCTCGTAGCCGTCAATGGCCTTGCAAGCGAGGACATTACCGCTGGCCAGACCATCAAGGTGTATGCCGCTCCCCTGGCCGCTGAAACCTGGCAGATTCAGCGACGCTCCGACAAGATTCTCGCCGCCACTGCCGAAGGCGTCCTGTCATACGATGGATCCGTCTGGCAGCGAGCCGATGAAACCGGGCTGGGGCGCTCTGCCACTAACGATCTGGCCATCAACGGCGATGAATTGTGGCTGACCACTGAAGACAAACTCGTCACCAAAGCCAACGGTCGACGAGAAATCTCCTTCATGCACGTCAACTGGCTCCCCGACCTCGCCGACGACCTCTACTACGAATTCCTCGCCTTCGTCGCCAACAAGGAAGGCTGGGGCACCTTCGGAGGCTCGATTACCTTCATCTCCTACGGTACCTTCGAGCGGCGCGGTGAAGGCAACGAGGACCTCGGCACCTTCGAATCATTCGACCTCGCCGTTACCGGTTCCTACGGAACCCGGCTGTCAAACCGCATGGCCGGCGGCGTCTCCGTGAAATTCTTGTATTCCCGGCTCGCCGATCAGGGCACCGCCGCCGAAAAGGGCTCCGGCAACTCAGTCGGGTTCGCCGTTGACTTGGGGTTGTTGTATGAATGGACACCACGCCTCACCCTGGGACTGGCCATCACCAACCTCGGTCCCGACATGTCCTACATTGACGCCGCTCAGTCCGACCCGCTGCCACGAAACATAGCTCTTGGTTTTGCCTACAAACTTATGGAGACTGACTACTACCACTTGCTTCTCACCCTCGAGGCAAACAAGCTCATCGCCGATCTGAGCCAGAGTGTCGGCAATGAACTCGAATCGGTGGTGCTCAACGGCGGTGGCGAGTTCCAATACGCCGACCTGATCGCCTTCCGTGCCGGATACATCTATGACCAGGCCGGTGATGTCAAAACGCTTACACTCGGCGCCGGGCTGGCGTACAGCATCTTCCGCTTTGACTTCAGCTATATCCCCAGCAGCGAAAGCACCGCGCTGGCCAATACACTCAGGGTCTCGCTCGCCGTGACACCATAACGGCCCTGATCCATAACCGAGGGAGTTTTCATTGGACCGAAAACATCCGATTTCCGCCCGCATAATCTTCTGCCTCCTGCTGGTCGCCCTCGCGGCGACCGGCAGCGCAGCAGACAAACCCCTCTCGCCAGTGAAGAACTACCAGCGTGAGGAAGCCGAGACGCCCCGGCGCGACTTGCCATCCTTCGCCCGAGGCATGAAACCGGGGGAGGGGATTCTCCCGCTGCAACGCTCTCACCCCTGGGCGCTGCCGGACAAAGCTCTGGCTGCCGACTGGAATACCACCATCCACGTCCTTGTCCTGCGCTTCAACTTCCAATACGAAGATGTCGACGACCCCAACACCACCGGCCGCGGCCACATGGACTTCTCTCGACCCATTGTCGATGCCGCCTCCGAACAGGCCTATCTGGACTCGGTCGGCTATATCGTCGATCCCCCACCGCACGACAGCACCTACTTCGCCAAACACATGGAAGCCTTGCATAACTACTGGTATGCTGTCAGCGACGGCCGCATCTCCATCACGTGGGATATCTGGCCCCGGGGCGATACCGCCACCTACCAGCTCCCGGAGCACATGAACCATTACGGTTTCTGCGTCGACCGCATCTCCGAACCGCGCCTGCTTGACTCCGTCGTCGCCGGACTGGAACGCTACTTCGTCGACTGCATCCGCCTGGCTGATACCACTGACCCCGAAATCAATTTCGCCGACTACGGGTCCATCTTCCTGTTTCACGCCGGCGCCGATGCCCAGAACGACGTCTTCCGCAACACCTGCTCCGATCTGTTCAGCGGCTACATTCGCTTCTTCACCTTCGTTCCGGTCGACAACGACTCCAACGCTGTCCAGCGCGCTCTGATCCTCCCCGAGTTCGTCTCCCAGGACAACCGCGCCGTTGCCCTCAACAGCCTCATCGCACACGAATTCTGCCACGAGCTTGGCGGCGTTGACCTTTACAACACCTCCAACTTCTACACCCTCCTCGGTGACTTCGCCCTCATGGATCACAACGGCCAGAATACCGGCCTGATGTTCCCCGGCTACCGTTCCAACGTCTTCGGAGCCATGCCCGTCTACCCTTCCGCATGGACCCGCGCCTACCTCGGCCTCTCCGACGTGTTGCAGGTGCGCTCATCCGATGACGTCCGCCTCATTGCCGCCGGCGTCGATGCCCGGGGACGCCCCGAAGTTGTCAGGGTGCCCATCAGCGAGTACCAGTACTTCCTCATCGAATACCGCACCGTCGATGTCGACGGCAAACAAACCTTCATGCTCGCCGATTCCCAGACCAATGTCTTCCGCGGACCGGGGCGACAACTCCCCGATGGATCCACCGAACTGACCACCGAGTACGACTTCATGCTCCCCGCCGAAGAAGGTGGGGTGCTCATCTATCTGGTCGATGAAGTGGTCGCGGCTCAGGATACCCTCGGCAACGGCTTCAACAACTTCTTCAATAACGCCTTGCAATGGAACCCCCAACGGCAGTTCGTCAAGCTGATCGAGGCCGACGGTGTCCGCAACCTCAACGGGCTGTGTCCCGCCGGCTGCGGCTTCACCTACCAATGGTACGGCTGGGAACAGGACATGTACCGCGAAGACCGCAACAACAGTCTGACACCATCCACCAACCCACCCGCAATCGACAACCTTGGCAACAACACCCATATCTACATCGAGAACATCCGCCGCGATACCGTCACCATCAGCGGCTACCCGGTTCCCATTGACACGGTTGTCCGCTTCTCCGTGACCACCGAGAAGCAGGTCCCCGGCTTCCCGGTCCGCATCGGTCGGCCCACCGTGGCCGGACTCAGCCCCATTGCCGCCGACCTTGACCTCGATGGTACCCCTGAACTGATCGCCGCCTCCGCCAACCGCCTCATCGTCACCGGGGCCGACGGCAGTAACTGGCTGCGCGACTACACCGATTGCGCCACCTGCCCCACATGGTACGACACCGTCGGCCTCATCTACGACCCCGATACCACCCGCTCACTCGGCGGCCGCGTCGATGTGCATCCGCTCAATCTCTACGCGAAAACCCCCGCCGACATAACTGCCGGACCCGTCGCCGGACGCTTCACCGATGGCACCCAGACCAGAAACATCGCCGTCGGTTACCCCGCCTCCGGTGGCACCGGCTGGGTCCTCACCTACCAGCCGCGCGATAACGACCGCGATGGTCAGGCGGATTTTTACCTCACACCCATGCGTACCACCGGTACCCCGATCGCCCTGAGCTGGGGCGGCAGCCTTGCCTGCCTGACCGACTCCGGCATCGCCTACAACCGCCGCACTCTTGCCGATGCCACCTGGTACGAAACCGATCTGCTCACCACCCACAACTGGGGTATGGCAACCATCGGAGACGACATCTTCATCCTTGCCGGCGACGAGTTCACCTCAAGCATCTTCGCCATCACTTCAGATAACGTTGCTGAGCATCCCCTCGATGACCTCTACGAACTCGGCCCCGTGATCACCGACATCAACCGCGACAACCTCCCCGAGATCATCGTGGCGTCAACCGATGGCCGTATCGCCATGATCACCGCCGAAGGAAATGCCGGCAGCTACTCGCTCAGTCTGTTCGCGCAGGCCGACCTGGGCGAAACCTTCACCACCAACCCCATTGTCGCTGACATCGATCGCGACAACCGCCCGGACATCGTCATCGGCGGCATCAACAGGCTCTATGCCTTCAACGAACGCCTCATCAGCCTGAGCGACTTCCCCATCAGAGTCTCGGATCGCTTCGCAAACACGCCGGCTGCCGCCGCCCCTATCGCTGCCGACATCCGCCGATCAACCTCCACCGACCACCTTGAGACGATCTTCCCGTCTGCACAGGGAAGCATCTATGCCTTCGACCCCGATCCCGTCTTCGGCTTCCCGCTTCCCATCGGCCTCGCCGGCTATGGCTCCCCCGTGTACTGGGATGTCGAAGGCACCTCCGGCCGCGAGGGACGACTCAGCTTCGCAGGCATCGATGGCTGGCTCTACACCTGGACCGCTGACCTCGACCTGTCCGCCGCCGCATGGCCAATGGCCGGCCACAACGCCGCCGCCACCGCCTCCTTTCCGGCAGACTCACTCGACCAGCCAACCGCCCTGGCCGGACGCCTCCCCGCACGCCAGATGTACAACTATCCCAACCCGGTCACCGGCGGCGCCACCACCATCCGCTACCTGCTCGGTCAGGATGCCCGCTCAGTTGAGATTGCTATCTTCGACCTCTCCGGAACCGAAATCCGTCGCCTCTCCGGACCGACCGCCGCCGGTACCAATGAACTGAACTGGTCCTCATCCGGCGTTACACCCGGCGTCTACCGGTGCATCATTCAGGCTGACTTCGACGGCGACACCGAACATGGACACTTTGACATCGCCGTGATACGATAACCGAAAGGATCACTCTGGTGAAAACGCTGCCCCTACTGTGCCTCTGCCTGCTCGTCGTCCCCATAGCGACTGCCGCCGATTCCCAGTCACCCCACCTGGCCGCCGAACTGCAAAATCTGCGCTACTCATTCGCTCACGCGTCAATCCTGCAAAACGGCAGCGACCATCACCTCACTTTCGCCCTGACAAACACCGACAACGACACCGACAGCGACAAGGGCAGCGACACCGTACCCTTCATCGATGATATCTCCACTCGCAGCCACAAGTCACCCGTCAAGGCCTTCCTGCTCTCGCTCGCCGTCCCCGGACTGGGCCAGTACTACTATGGCAGCCGCACCAAGCCCTTCGCCTTCCTCGGTGTCGAGGCCGTCTCGTGGTTCCTGCACGCATCATGGCACGCCGATGGCAACGATCTGACCAATGACTACGAGAGCTTTAACCAAATCCATTGGTCAGAAGTCCGCTACCGCACGTCTCTGGAGTGGATATACGAAGCCGTCTACGAGCCCGATATCCCTGCTGTCGAAATCAACCACACCCTGCCGGACACCAGAACCCAGCAGTACTACGAGATGACCGGCAAATACAGCCAGTTCGCCTGGGGATGGGATGATGCCCGTCTGAATGATTCCGCCCTCACTGACTACTCAGCCGCCAACCCGCCCCCGCGAATCCGCGGCGACGGCGTCCCGTACACTCGCAACCGGCTCATCTATGAGGATATGCGCCATGATGCCAATAACAAGTACGACGATGCCCGCAAGATGATCTATGTCGCTATGGCCAACCATTTGATTACCGCTTTCGAGGCGTTCTTCGTTACCCGGCATCTTAACAACCAGAAAGCCAGGGTTCAAAGCGACTTCGCCGGTATCGAACTACGCGCCCGCTTCCGGTCGCTGTACAGATCTATGGATACGCCATACCTGGCGTTTACCTATAAGTTTTGACAGGATATCCCATGCCGAAACACTTGCCGACCCTTACCTGCGCTGTTGCCCTCATCATTGCGCTGACGACTGCCACCTGCCACGAGTCTGCCCGCGCCCTGGACTTGCCTCCGTCACCGCTCCAGAGCTGCATGGACAGGAGCCTCACCACACCCATACTGGCCGACCGCGATGAATGGTCCTTCGATGATCCCCAACCCGCTGTCCGCTTCAAGCCCGACGGCGACAACGCAGGGGAGAAGTCCCTCGCCAAAACCATCCTGCTCTCCACCCTCCTGCCCGGCGCCGGTGAGTACTACCTCGGTCACCGCACCAAAGCGCAATACTTCTTCGCCGCCGAGGCCGTCACGTGGATAAGCTTCGCCTCCTTCCGCACCTACGGCAACTGGAAGCGCGACGATATGGTCAAGTACGCCCGCGACTACGCCAACGCCAACCTCGATGACAAGGGCGATGAGTTCGAGGATTGGGTCGGGTTCTATGAAAGCATCGATCAGTTCAACGAGCTTGGCCGCGCCACCGATGACCGACCCTATCTGCCCGGAACCGACCAGTACTACTGGCGATGGGAGAGCGCCCAACAACGAGCCGTCTACCGCGATATCAAGAACTCCTACCGCGGTTCCCATCGACGCGCGAGCTTCATGATCGGTGTCGCCATCGCCAACCGTATTATCTCCGTCATCGACTCCTACCGCAGCTTCCGACACATCAGCTCCACCATCGGCGGCGATGACGGCTGGTCATACGAACTGAGAATCGACCCGCTCTCCAGCGGCGACAAGATCCACCTGACTGTCTATCCCGGGTTCTGATCAGACATGGGTGCGCGCTCTTCCAGTTGCTGGGCTCTCGCCATTCTCTTATCCGTTCTCCTGGCCGGTTGCGGCGGCGCCCCCGGACCCGGGGCCGAACAGGCCACAACACCGTTGCCGGCAGCCATCATCGTGGAACGCATCATCGAGGGCGAGATACTCAGCACCCGCCTCTCCAAACCATGGGGCCTCGCCGCTGCCGATGATGGCCGCCTCTATGCCACCGATCTCGGCAACAACCGCCTCATCGTCTTCGACAAGAGCCTCAACGCTGTCCGCGATGTCGGCGGCTTCGGATCTGCCGAAGGCTTCTTCAATCGACCCACCTTCGTCGCCACCGACCGGAACCTGAACATCCTCGTCACCGATGAAGGCAACCGCCGCCTGTGTCGCTTCAACTCCCAGTTGCTGTTTGTCGAGGCGGTCGCCTTCTATGATGAAGATGATCCGCTCAAATTCGGCTTCCCCTCAGGAATCGCCGTGACCGCCTTTGGCGAGATGTGGGTAGGCGACCGCGAAAACGACCGCATCGCCGTATTCAGTAACGTCGGTCGCTTCAACCGCTTCATCGGCAACTTCGGCTACTCCGGCGGACAGGTCGTCAGCCCCGAGGCCATCCGCATCATGCCGCATAACCGGTTCCTTGTCTGCGATGCCGGCAACGGACGCCTCGCCCTCTATGACGAGTACGGCAACTTCGAACGCGAACTCATCGACGATCTGCTCGAATACCCCATTGCCGCCACCCCTGACGGCAACCGCTGGTGGGTCCTCGATGGCGCCACCGGACGCATTGTCCTCATCACGCAGAAAGGAGAGGTGCTCTACGAAGTCGCCGGACAATTGATGGGAACTCCGCGCCCACTGCGTCGCCCCAGCGACATCGCCGTCCTCCCCAACGACCGCCTCGCTATCGCCGACACCGGCAACGATCGCATTGTCATCTGCAAGATCATCCGCGAACAGGAGTAGCCCCCGGTGTGGCCCCCTCGGTCAACAGGCGCCGCCATTGTTGTCGTAGTACTCCTCTGTCTGTTCCTGTCAGCCCCGGCCAGGGCCGCCTCGGTCCGCTCCATCTTCATCGAAGATGACATCCCCGACCTGCTGTTTGTCGGCTCCCACTTCATCTTCGAGAACTCCGACACCGCCTGGCTTAACTCCCGAATGCTCCGACCAGACATCGACTACCGCTTCGACAACACCCTCGGCGCCTTTGACCTGCGAACCCTCCCACGCACCAGCACCGACACCCTGCTCATCGTCTATCACCCGCTCCCCCGGTGGGTGCCGCGCCTCACCCGCCCTCCCGCTGTTGATGATGATCCCGACCATACGCCGCCGCCTGACCGGCTCCCCGCAGGCACCCGCCCGCCCGGGCCACCGGCCGCCACCGATATCAGCATCTCCGGCGCCAAGTCCTTTCGCTTCACCAGCGCTTCACGCGGCAACTCCCAGTTCAACCAGACTCTGGACATGTCCATTTTCGGCGACCTCGCCCCCGGCGTGACCATCTCCGGCAGCATCTCTGATCGCGGCTACGATCCCGTGTATGGCACCGCCAACAGCCGCCTCGATGAACTCGACAAGGTCAATCTCAGTCTAACATCCCCCCATGTCTCTGCCCAGATCGGCGACCTTACCACCACCCCCTTTCAAACCGCTCGCTTCGCACGAACACGACGCATATCCGGCGTCACCGCCGCCTACCACGACGAGCACCTTACCATCAGTGCCCTCGCTGCCCGCCCCAAAGGACGTTTCACCACCGTCCGCTTTCAGGGAGCCGACAACGTCCAGGGTCCCTATACCATAACCCGCGAAGGTCCTCCGGCACCAATCGTCCCCGGCTCCGAAACCGTCTGGCTCGATGGTCGCAAGCTCGAACGCGGTGGCAACAATGACTATACTATGGATTATCCCGCCGGTCGCATCACCTTCACGGCCGACCATCCCATTGACAGCCGCAGCCGCATCGAGATCGACTTCGAACCGCAAGCTACCGCCTATCGAGCCGAGCTCTACTCGGCCGCCGCCAGTACCGCCTGGCGCGACTCCGCCATCACCCTCTCTGTCACCTTCACCCGCGACGGCGATGACTCCCGCCAACCACTTGTCGGCAGCCTCTCCGATACTGATCTTGATCTGCTCCGGCAGATCGGCGACTCCACCGAACGCGCCGTCCGGTCCGGCATCACACCCGACACCAACGGGGCCTGGGTTCTCGAGACCGACAGCCTCCCCGATTCCGTTTTTACCTATGTCGGAGCAGGGGGGGGAAACTACTCCGTTCAGTTCAGCTTCGTCGGCGCCGGCAATGGCGCCTATCGCTTCCTCGGCGGACAGGAGTTCCGCTACGTCGGCGTCGGCCGCGGTGACTACGCCCCCGTCATCACCCTGCAGGCCCCCGAGCGACTGGACCTGACCACCATGCACCTCACACTCGCCCCGGAGCACCTGGGCATCCTCGCAGCCTCCGTCGAGTACTCCTCACGTGACCGCAACCTGCTCTCGGACCTCGATGATACCGACAACTCCGCCTCGTTGCTCGAGATCACCTACAACTACAACTGGATGTGGAAAACACAGAGCAGCATTGCGCTGCGCACCCGCATACTCGAACCCGGCTTCGCCAATCAGAGCCGCCTCGACAGCGCCGATTTCTCTCGACGCTTCCTCGCACCCATTGGCGACTCCGACCTCCTGAACACGACCCAGCGTCTGCACGAGGGACGCATTGCACTTGCCCCCGCTGCCTCTGTGGAACTGACCCCGGCCTATGCCCGCCTTGAATACGATAACCACTATGTTGCCGACCGCATCGAGACCAGGCTCGCGGTCAAACCGACTGATCACACCGCCTTCACCACTTTGGCCTGTCTTGTCCGCTCCGACCGCGACTCCGCCAACACGAATTCATCCGGACGCGTCGACGGCATCACTTCCGGCGCCGCCGCCGACTTCGCCCGCCGGGGAAGCCTCAACCTGCGCCACGAGTACGACCGCCGCGAACACGACTACCATGGTACCACCCGAGGCACCCGTCTGAATGCCGTCACATCAGCGTGGCAACTGTCGCCGCTCACGCTCAGCGCCGAGTACTACACCGAGGATACCCTCACCGCCCGCAGCACCGATCACCCTGACCTCGAGCCATCCCCCGACTGGCGCAACAACCTCGACCGCCTCCGCCTGACAACCCGTGCCAATGGCGCCCTGCGCAAACTAACCTATGACCTCCGCCTGACTTGGCAGCAGGTTACCCGGCATTCGTTCACCGACCGAACCGGCTACGAAGAATCCTCGCTCCTCGCCCGACTTGGCAGTGCCTTCCGCGATCCCGCGCGCCGACTCAGCCTCGATACCGACTACATCATCTCCGAGGAAACCCGCAACGCCCGCGGGCTTGCCTTCCTCGAGGTCGAACCCGGCACCGGCGACTACATTCTCGAGGAGGGCCGCTACATTCCCGACCCCGAGGGCAACTTCATCCGCGTCGAGGAGCTCCTCTCCGACACCGAACGCGTCCGTCGCGGCGAGAAATCCTTCCACTTCAGCCGTCAATGGCAGCCCTTCACCCTTCGCTTCGACTCCCGTATCGAGGAGGAACTCCTCGCCGACGGTCACCGTGCCTGGTGGTGGGTCGTTCCGTTCCTCTCTGACCCCGACCAACCGTACCTGTACTACCTCCGCCGCTACGATACCGAACTGCGCGCCATCCCCATCGGCGGCATCCATCTCGCCACCGTCAAGTGGCAGGACACCCGCTCCGTCCGACGCATCGGCGGCGTGGATCGCGCCAGTCACACCCGTACTCTCGGCCTCTTGCTCAAACAGCGCGCCCGGCAGTGGTTCCTCGAACAGGAGGCCGAACGCTTCGACACCCGCCGCGACGACTACTACAACAGCGGCGCTGACATCACCGGCTACCAACTCTCCGCACGGGCCCGCCGCCTGAATGCCCTCGGTGAGCTCTCCGGCGGCCTGCGCTACCGCCACGCCGAAAGCGGCTCGATCGACCGCATCGACCTCTACGGCCTCACCCTCGGAAGCCGCCTCCGCGTCATCTCGCGCGGGGAGTTGCGCGCCTCCGTCGAATTCTACACGCAGCAGATCCGCGGCACCGTCCGCGGCCAGGCCTACCAGTTCACGCAGAATCTCACCGGTGACCACGGTGCCACCTGGGACGCCACCGCCAACTACCACGTCAAGGGCGGCGTGCGCGCCAATCTCACCCTCCGCGGTCGCCACAGCAACGACCGCCCCGCCCGCGTCACCGTCCGAGGGGAGGTGGTCGCATCCTTCTGAAACTGCTTCTCATACTCGTCGCGACCATCCCTGTCCCCCTTTGGTCCCAGGCCGCCGTCCTGCACCTCGACCGCTCTGTCCCATCGGCCGTCGCCGGCGACCTCCGCCGCGCCGTGCCACCCGCCTCCAATACCGAGGTTGCCACTGACTCCATACGCACTGTGCTGGAGCGCTACGGCTACCTCGATCCTTCCATATCGCACGTCGGCGACACGCTTGTCGTCCTGCCCGGATCGCGATCCGTTCTGCGTGCGATCATCGCGGGATCCGACAGCATCACGCTGCCCAATCTGCCCTTCACACCCGACAATCTCGACACCGCCCTGACCATCGCGCTGAAACCCTCACGAGATCGCGGCCACTTCTTCGCCCGTGCCGCCATCAACCGCATCACCCGCGACAGCAATGCCATCACGCTCCATCTCTCTGTCACACCCGGCCCTGTTGCTACCGTCGCCGACCAGCAGTTCCGCGGACTCAGGCGCACCCGTCCCGATCTCGTCCGACGCTTCCTGCCCCTTACGCCCGGAGATACGCTCACCACACGCAGCCTGACCCGCGCCGAAAGAGCCGCGCGATCCATCGGCTTCCTTCGCCTCGAAAGACCCCCGTCCGTCCGTCCCGACCCCGGCTTCACCGGAGATGCTGTCATCATCTGGCGATTCGCCGAACGCCGCCAGACCCGTCTGGAGGGCCTCGTCGGCTATGTACCCGACGACTCCAAAGCCCTCGTCTGGACTGCCGATGTCCGCCTGCTTAACCCGTTCGGCGGCGGGCGGGATCTGCGCCTGACCAGCCAGCGGCGTGATCGTGGCCGCGATATCCTCGATTTCGCCTGGCGTCAACCCGTCTTCTGGCTTGGCACCGGCACCTTCTCTGCCTCACTGGCCACCCGCGACTACCGTGAGCAGTTCTTCGAATTCCGCACCTCCGCCGGCCTGACCACCGACCTTGCCCCGGGCACAACTACTGGCCTCGATCTGACTTGGCGCACCATTCAGGATGATCTCTCGCAACGCTCCTACTCCAGCTACCAGATCGCCGCTTCACTCTCCGTCGCTGCCGTTGACCAGCCCCTCAACCCATCTGAAGGCTATCATCTCGACTGGACCGCCGCGTATCACCACCGACGTTACCAATCCGACAGCGTCGCATCAGCAGCCACCGTTGAGGTCCTCAACGATACCCGCCTGACCGCCCGTCTGGCCTTCTACCAGCCCCTGGTCGCCGGCTTCATCGGCCACCTCGCACTCGCCTGGGACGGTCTCGAAACCGCCGAGCCACTCCCGCCACTCTCCGAAATGGTCCTCGTCGGCGGTCCCGGCTCCCTGCGCGGCTACCGCACCGAGCAATTCGCCGCTATCCGCGCCGCCCGTGTCACCGTCGAGCCGCGCTGGCGTTTCGATCAGGGCGCCCTGTACGTCTTCTGCGATGGAGCCTACCTCAGTAACCGCACCCAGATTGACAACCGCGTCATCACCCGCGAATCGTTCGAATACGGCTATGGCCTCGGCCTGCTGCTCAGCGACAGCGCCCGCCGCGTATCACTCTCCCTCGGCTGGCACCCCGGCATCGCCGTCGACCAGCCCCGCCTCGCCGTCGAACTGAGTCTCGATATATAAAAGTTGACGATCTCGCGTCGCAGTCTCTATCCTCAAAGCGTGAAACGGCTTTACACATCGCTCAATCAACTCGGTGTGCCGGTCGCTCTGGTGGCCGTCGCCCTCGTCTGGATCGGCGCCCACTTCACCTGGCTGACCCTGCACCTGTACCCGGTCGTCATGTCTTCACTGGCAACGGCAGCGATTGCGCTCGCGGCGGCTCTGTTCGCCCGCTGGCAAAACGGTCCCCGTGAGAAAACCTCCCGCTTGTGGATCGCCTTCGGCCTCACGCTGAGCGGGGTAGCCCTGACCGTCACGGTCAACTTCAGCGTAACCGCGCTCGCCATTGTTGCCATCGGCGCCATCATCCTCATCGCCCGCTTTCTGCCCGAACCAGGCTTGCCGCGGACCGTTGCCCTCGCCCCTCTGGCGGCCATGCCCATCATTACCGGCGCGGCCGCTGTTGACCCCATCCTCGCCCGCGAACTGCCCCAGGTTATCGTCGCCGCCGCCATCACCATGCTTTTCGCCCTCGTGATCGGCCTGACCGACCTCGCTCGCATCCCAACCCTCCGCCGCCCCGAACTGCCGCAATCCGCCTGTCTGATGGCCGCCATAGCGGTGTGGTCAGTGCTCGTGCTGACCATGATCGTCTCCGTCTCCTTCGGCTGGTACGGAACCCTGTTTCGCGATCTTGCTGTCTATGCGCTTGGCCTGCCCGTAATGGGTTTGCTCATCCTCATCTGGGGCAACCCCTCCGACACCATGCTGCGCATCGGCCGCATAACCCTCCGCGCCGGCTCACTGCTCGCTCTGGCCGCGCTGGCAACCGCATGACGCCCATGATTACCGCGACCAACTCAACACAAACGGCGATGATGCCCCGACCGGGATTTAGCCTGAAACCAATGACCCGAATACTAAGTATAAGGCAAACTGTAGGATAACATTGAACTATCTGAATGACAGAACCGACTGCATGAAACCGGTCATCGTGGCAGCAGCAACAATTCTACTGCATATCTCCGCCCCGGCGACAACCGCCGCCGCCCAGTCACCCGCCCCTGCCACTACCGAGCGCGGCATCACTGTCGCCCAGAGAATTGCCGACCACCATATCCCTTTCGAGGATACCGTCGAATTCGAGATCTCTCTTTCGTGGCCCGGACCACAGTCAGCCTACCTGTTCGACCGCCCCCTGAATCTCGAACTCGATCATCTCAAAATCGGCCGCTTCTCTTCAACCATCTCCTCAACCGGACAGGGCGAGCAGGAAATCACTACCAAAACCTATCACTATCGCCTCCTTCCACTGGCTCCGGGTACCGCCGAAATCGAACCGGTGGCCATCAGCTACCTCGCCATGCCCGACAGCATTCGCGGTTCCCTCACCACCGAGAAAATGACCGTCGAAATAGACCGACCCATTCCGCCCCCGGAACCCGGCGACCTCAGCAGCCTCACATACTTCGGCATCGCCCTGGCCGCCCTGCTTGCCGGAGCCGTCATCATCCTTGCCCGCCGGGGGCGCTCGGAGCCAAAACCGGCCCCTCGCCTCACTCCGCGGCAGATATTCCTCCAGCAACTCGGCATCCTGCGTGCGGACAGCGAAAACGACCTGAAACGATTCCAGGGAGGATTGTATAAATTGCTGTGTGCGTTCCTGTTCGCCGAATACAGTATCGAGGTCGGCGACAAAGAGCGCGAACAGCTCGATCAGGAACTCGCAGACAAAAGCAGCCTCGGCGACGGGCAACGCGACACCCTCCTGACCTGGCTGCTGCAGGCGCGCCAGGACAAGTTCCGCCCCGTGCCAGCCTCGCCCGGTGAAACTATCCGGCGCGAGAATGCCATCCGCGCCTTTTTCGAACGACTGCAGGATAACAAACATTAGATGGAGGACCGATGGATATCGACATCCGGCACATTCAGGATCAGGTCGAACAGGAGGCCGGCTTCGTACAGCGACTCCAGGAGCAGATGCGCCAGGTCATTGTCGGCCAGCAGTATCTGGTCGAACGTCTGCTCATGGGCGTTCTCGCCGATGGCCACATCCTCATCGAGGGTGTCCCCGGCCTGGCCAAAACGCTCTCGGTCAATACCCTCGCGCAGGCCATCCAGGCCAGATTCCAGCGCATTCAGTTCACCCCCGACCTGCTCCCCGCCGATCTGATCGGCACCATGATCTACAACCCCCAGACCTCCGAGTTCACCGTCAAGAAGGGGCCCGTCTTTGCCAACATCATCCTTGCCGACGAAATCAACCGCGCCCCCGCCAAGGTCCAGTCCGCCCTGCTCGAGGCCATGCAGGAACGACAGGTCACCATCGGAGAGACCACCTTCCCGCTCGAACAACCCTTCCTCGTCCTGGCCACCCAGAACCCGATCGAGCAGGAAGGCACCTACCCGCTCCCCGAGGCTCAGGTCGACCGCTTCATGATGATGCTCAAGATCAGCTACCCCACCCCGGCCGAAGAACGCGAAATCATGGACCGCAACACCGGCGCCGCCGCTCCACCCGTCCAGCCGGTTATCACCCCGGCCGACATCGTCAAGGCCCGCACGGTCGTCCGCTCCGTCTATATCGATGACAAGGTCAAAGAGTACATTGTCAACCTCGTCTTCGCCTCCCGCGAACCCGATAAGTACGGCCTGGCCGGCATCAGGAACATGATCGCTTTCGGAGCCTCGCCTCGGGCGACCATATACCTGAACCTCGCAGCCAAAACACATGCCTTCGTCCGGGGACGCGGCTATGTCACCCCCGAGGACATCAAAGCCATCGGCCACGACATCCTCCGCCACCGTATCCTCATCACCTATGAGGCCGAGGCCGAGGATGTCACCTCCGATGACATCGTCACGAAGATATTCGATGCTGTCGAGGTCCCGTAAGAAGCCGAATACACTAACGGTAATGCCATGATCCCAGCCGATGTACTCAAACAGATCCGACGGATCGAAATCCGCACCAAACGCCTGGTCAATGATCTGTTCTCAGGCGAATACCACTCCACCTTCAAAGGGCAGGGGATGGAGTTCGAGGAGGTCCGTCAGTACGAACCCGGCGATGATGTCCGCCTGATCGACTGGAACGTGACCGCTCGCACCGGCTACCCCCACATAAAGAAGTTCAAGGAAGAACGCGAGCTGTCCGTTGTCCTGCTGGTCGATGCCTCCTCCTCCGGACGCTTCGGCACCAAAGAACGCTTCAAAAGCGAGATGGCCGCCGAACTCGCCGCCCTGCTGGCTTTCTCCGCCATCAAGAACAACGACAAGGTCGGCCTGATCATCTTTACCGACACCATCGAGAAATTCATCCCGCCCAAGAAGGGTCGCTCCCATGTATTGCGCATCATCCGTGAAATCCTCTACTATCAGCCGAAAGGCACAGGAACCGACATAGGCGGCGCCCTCGAATACTTCAACCGCGTCATCAAACGAAAGTCGGTTGTCTTTCTTATCAGCGACTTCCTCGGCGAGAACTACTTCAAGCCGCTCCAGATCGCCAACAACAAGCACGACATCATCTCCGTCAAAATCACCGACCCGCGCGAAACGGTCTTCGAGAATGTCGGCCTGATCGAACTGGAGGATGCCGAAACCGGCGAAGTCTTCCTCGTCGATACCGGATCGGCCGACTTCCGGCGCGAATTCTCTGCCAAAGCCACCGAGGATGCCACCCTGCTCAAACGAGGGTTCCAGATGATCAACGTCGATTTTATCAACGTGCGCACCGATCGCTCGTACATCATACCACTGATCAACTTCTTCAAAATGAGGGAGAGGCGTCTTTAGCATGATGCACTTTCGCTACA
This sequence comes from uncultured Ignavibacteriales bacterium, assembly GCA_964627305.1. Taxonomy (GTDB): domain Bacteria; phylum Zixibacteria; class MSB-5A5; order GN15; family FEB-12; genus WJKG01. The sequence goes on from CAZVHP010000001.1 coordinate 515,433, forward strand.
GGATCGCAGGACTTTGCCTCCTGGCAGCCATAGTTGGGGGGGCGAACGTCGGCTGTGAAGACGACGACGCCACCGTCGACACCGAAATGCACCGAAGGCTTGCGGTCGAATTGCGCGATGCCCGCCTGTATCAGCCGGCAATCGAGGAATACTCCTCCATGCTGCGGGCAGGCAACCTGTCGCACACCGAACGGGCTAACCTGCATTTCCTGATCGGACGCATTTACTATGACGATCTGGGCGACTACACCCAGGCCGCGGCTCACTTCGTACGCGCGCGTACGCTGAATCCCGATGCGGATTTTGTCGCTGAGGCCTCACGAAAGCTCGTCGCCAGCCTGGAACGGTCCGGCAGAATTGCCGATGCCCGACGTCAAATGGATGCCTCCGTCAGCATCGACACCGAACCTCGACAGCCCGGGGATGTCGCGGTCGCGGTGATCGGTAACGACACCGTCTGGTCTTCTGCGCTCGAGCGAGCGATCGGTGAACTTCCGCCCGAGCAACAGGCCGACCTCGCCTCCCACACCGATCGCATCGAATTCATGCGCCAGTACGTGGCCCGAGAAATGATCTGCCGCGCCGCGCTCAGGGAGGACTACGCCTCCCGGCCGGAAATCCAGCAGCAACAGCACGCCCTGCTTAAGCAGCTTCTGGTCAACGCCTTCATTATGGACAAGATCATGCCCACCATCGACTCCGACTCCCTCGATATCCACAACTTCTACCAGGCCAACAAGACCACGCGCTACAACAACCACCCGCTCGATTCTGTGATGACTCAGGTCGTCTTCGACTATTCCAACGAAAAAGCCCGCGCCGCCTTCGACCAGTACATCCAGAAACTCGCCCGGGCCGAACAAGTGGAGTTCTTCGATCGCAATGTCAGGTAACACTGCCTTCACATATGCTCGCCGTTGCGCGCTGCTCCTTCTGGCCGTCTGTGCGCTCAGCCTGCCCACTCCGGCCGCTGCCCAGCCAGACACTCCCGCCGACACCGTCAGCTCCCTGCCCGGCATCGAAATCGAAACCGGCGTCGATCAGGCCGAAATGTATGTCGGCGACCGCATCAACTACAGCGTCACCATCACCTATGATTCCACCTATCAGCTTATTCCGCCACCGCTCGGCGCCAACCTCGGGGCCTTCGATGTCAAAGACTACAACCCCGATCTCACCACCCGTCTGCCCGATGGACGCATACGCAATGTCACCTCCTTCGAACTCAGTACCTTCACAACCGGCGAATACATCATCCCGCCCGTGCCCGTTGCCTTCATCCTGCCCGACAGCACCGTCAGGGTCCTGATGTCCGAACCAGTGCCCATCAACGTCAAATCGCTGATCCTCTCCGACAGCGACTCCCTTGACATCCGGGGACTCAAAGACCCCTATGAGTTCGAGCGCGACTACACTCGCTACTACCTCTATGGTGCCATAGCTCTGGCCGCCCTTCTGGCCGCACTCGCACTCTGGTGGTGGCGACGCCGACGCCGCACCGCTCCCGCCCGGCCCGAAGACACCCGCACCCCGTGGGAAATCGCCTTCGAGCGGCTCGCCATGCTCAAACAGCAGGGCCTGCCGTCCGCCACTGACGACGGCTTCAAGCCCTGGTACTTCGATCTGACCGACATCGCGCGCGAGTATCTCGGCCGCATCTACCAACGCAACGTGCTCGATATGACCACCGAGGAGTTCCTGCACAGTTTCAGCAGCGACATGCTGCCCGACGACCTCTATGACCGTTGCCGCGACTTCTTCCGCCATGCCGATCTGGTCAAGTTCGCCAAATTCCGACCCGAAGACAGACGCATCGGCGATGACTTCGATTTCGTGTACCAAATGATCGATCAGGTCCGTATCGACTACCAGCACCGCGAGGCCGAGAAGGCCGCTGCTCTGGCCGCCGCCCGCATCGGTAAATCCGCTGTCTCCGGAGCAGGGGAGGTGACCCGATGATCCTCGATTTCGCCGGCATGCGCCTGAGCTTCTTCGATATCCTCGATCTGACCATCCCCGCCGAAGTGATCTTCATTGTCGGCGCCCTCATCATTGCCGCCATGCTTTATTACCAGTTCCGCGCCCGACGCTACCAATCGGCCACCATCAAATACTCCGACCTGCGCATCGTCAAGCGCGCCGCCCGCACCAGCCGCCAGCGATTCCGCTTCATTGTCCCCCTGCTGCGCGTTCTGGCCGTCATCCTCCTGCTGGTCGCCTTCGCCCGGCCCCGCGCCGGTACCGAGTACCAGGAAGTCACCTCGGAGGGAATCGATATCATGATGGCCCTTGACATCTCCTCATCAATGATGGCCGAGGACTTCAAGCCCCACAATCGCCTGCATGTCGCCAAAGAGGAAATCAAAAAATTCATCCAGCGACGCACCAATGATCGCATCGGCCTGGTCGTTTTCGCCCGCCATGCCTTCACCCAGTGCCCCCTCACAACGGACTACGGCGTCCTGCTGAATTTCGTCGATCAGGTCGACTTCGGCATGGTCGACGACGGCACCGCCATCGGTATGGCCATCGCCACCGCCGTCAACCGGTTGCGCGATTCCGACTCCGAAAGCAAAATCCTCGTGCTGCTCACCGATGGGGACAACAACGCCGGCGAAATCGATCCCCTCACCGCCGCCAATCTCGCCCGGGCACTCGACATCAAGGTCTACACCATCGGCGTCGGCAAATCCGGCAACGCCATGTTCCCCGTCAATGACCCCATTTTCGGCAAGCGGTATGTCTACCAGCCCGTGCGTATCGATGAGGAATCACTCCGGGACATTGCCACAAGGACCGGCGCGAAGTACTATCGTGCCCGCTCCGGCGAAGAACTCGAGGAAATCTATCAGATTATCGACAATCTCGAAAAGACCGAAATCGAAATAGCCGCCCATGTCCAGTATCGCGAGCTGTTCCACTGGTTCGCTTTCAGCGGTTTCGTCCTGATCGTGCTGGAGTTGCTGCTGGCTAACACTTGGTTCAGAAAGCTGCCATAGGAGACCCTTTGACGTTATGCGATTCGCCGCACCCGAAAACTTTCTCCTGCTGATTCTGGTCGCCCTGTTAGGAGCCTTCCTGCTCTGGGCGGTCTCGCATCGCCGCAAGCTCCTGAGCCGCTTCGGCGATCTCCCGCTGCTGGTGCGCAATGCCCCCTGGGTCAGCTTCGCTCGCCAGCGCAGCAAGGCCCTGCTGGCCATTCTGGCCATGACTTTCCTGGTCCTTACCCTAACCCGCCTGCAGTTCGGCACCCACCTGGAGCTGCTCGAGCGCGAGGGTCTGGACATCGTGGTTGCCGTCGATGTCTCCAACTCCATGCTGGCCCGAGACCTCAAGCCCAACCGCCTCGAGAAGGCCCGCCAGCAGATTCACGGCATCATCGATCGCCTCCGCGGCGACCGCATCGGACTCGTAGCCTTCGCCGGCGAAGCCTTCATCCAGTGCCCGCTCACCCTCGACTACTCCGCCGCCCGCTTCCTGCTCAATGCCATCGACCAGACCTCCGTCTCGGTTCAGGGGACCGACCTCGCCGCAGCCATCACTATGGCCGCCCGCGCCTTCGACGAACGAGAGCGCAAACACAAGGTTCTGCTGCTTCTCACCGATGGTGAGGACCATGGCCGACGCGCCGAAGAAGCCGCCGAAAACGCCCGCCGTCAGGGTATAAGAGTATACACCGTCGGCATCGGCAACCCTGCCGGGGAACCCATCCCGGTAATCGATCGTAAAGGTAATCAGGTCGGCTTCAAAAAGGACGAAAGCGGCGAGGTGATCGTCACTCGCCTCGATGAAGCCACGCTGCAGAAGGTGGCCCTGACCACCGGCGGCAAGTACTATCGCGCCACCGCCGGCGAAATGGAATTGGATCGGATTTTCGACGAAATCGCCGGCATGGAGAAAAAGGAGCTCGAGGGCACTCTGGTCACTCGCTACGATGACCGCTACCAGTGGCCCTTGCTGATTACCCTGATTCTGCTGGCTGTCGAGTTCTTCCTGCCGGAACGTAAGCGCCGACCGAAGGAGGTACACAATGACTAATGCTGTCCTGCGACGACTGCTCTGCGGTCTGCTCGCCGTATGCCTCATACTCCCCGCTGTGCCTGCGGCCGCCGAGGACTACATCGACCTCGTCAAAAAGGGCAACAAGGCCTACAAGCAGCAACAATACGACCAGGCTCTCAACCACTACCGCAGCGCCGAAACCGAAATCCCTGCCTCCGCTGAACTCGACTACAATATCGCCGGTGCCCTGCACCACCAGCAGGCCTATGAACAGGCGGTCGAAACCTACCAGCGCGCCCTCGGTACCACCGACCCCGCTGTCGAGGCCCGCACGCACTACAATCTCGGCAATACCTTCTTCCGGATGGGCGACTACCCCAGCGCCATCGAAAGCTACCAGAAAGCCCTCGAAATCGACCCTGAAGACATGGATGCCAAATACAACCTTGAGGTTGCCCGGCGCATGCTCAAGGAACACTCGCAGCCTGAACAGCAACAACAGCAACAACAACAGCAGCAGCAGGAACAGCAGGATCAACAACAGCAGCAGGATCAACAACAGCAGCAGCAAGAGCAGCAACAGCAACAGCCCGAGGGAGAGCAAGATCAGGAGCAGGATCAGGAGCAGCAGGAGCAGCAGGAGCAAGAGGAACAACAGCAACAAACACAACCTCAGCAGGACGATCAGATGTCCAAAGAAGATGCCGAGCGAATCCTCAACGCTCTCCGTGACAATGAGCAACAACTACAGGACAAGATCGAGCGCCGCGCCCGTGTCCGCGGCGACTACACCGGGAAGGATTGGTAATTCATGTCCATCAGATGTTGTCTGACAAGTCTGCCAGCCGCTCTCGCGATCGCCGTTGTGGCGCTGATCCTCTTGATCCTCTTGGCTGCACCACCGGCGACCTTCGCCGCTCAGGAAGACATCCGCCTGGAGGTCAGTCTCGATCGCGACACCATCGGCATTGCCGAACAGGCCTACCTGCAGGTCAAGGTCACGGGCACCATCCAGAACCTCCCCGATCCCCATCTGCCGTCTCTGCCGATGTTCCAGCTCTACCAGCAGGGAAGATCCATGAGCTTCCAGAGTGTCAACGGCGTCATGTCCAGCAGCGTCACGCACCGCTTCGCCCTCGTGCCGTCCAGGGCCGGGACATTTCCCATTGACGATATCTCCGTCGTCTACAACAACAAGCGATACAGGGGAAACCGTGTGGAACTGACTGTCGTCGACAGAAGCACCGCTGCACCCGAGGAAGTCGAGCTACAGGCCCGCGATAATACCGGCCAGAGCAAAGACTACTTCCTCGAGGCTGTCGTCGACAATGGCACGCCCTACGTCAACGAGCAGATCACCTTCACCCTCAAATTCTACATAGCCGTTCAACACTTCGGCTCCCCGGAACTGACCGAACCGGCCACCACCGGCTTCTGGACCGAAGTTCTCGGCAATGAATCCCCATACTATCAGACCATTAATGGACGACGCTACAAAGTCATAGAGCGCAAGTACGCCCTCTATCCCACCCAGACCGGCGAGCTGACAATCGGCCGCGCCCTCATCCGCGTAACCGTCGCCTCACGCCAAAGCCGCAGCCGCGATCCCTTTGATGCCTTCGGCGGGTTCTTCGGCCGGGGTGAGACTGTCTCCGTGTCCTCCAAACCACTCAAGGTCAACGTACAGCCGCTCCCGAATGCCGGACGCCCCGCTGATTTCTCCGGCACTATCGGCCGTTACAGCATCACCGCCACCGCCGACAAGACCGAGGTCGAGGTCAACCAGCCGGTCACCGTCAAGATCGAGATACGTGGAGTGGGCAATATCAAGGCCATCGCCGAACCAACCATCCCGGACCTGCCCGACTTCCGCATCTACCAGGCCTCCGTCGATGAATCCATCAATCGTGTCAAGGACAAACTCGGTGGCACGCGCACCTTCGAAGAGGTCTTCATTCCCAGACGACCCGGGCTGCTGGAAATACCCTCGATCGAATACACCTACTTTGACCCGGAGGAGAGCCGTTACCGACGCATCTCCACCAAACCGATCACCATCAACGTCACCCGTCCCGAGGGTTACGTCGAGTCATCGGAGATCCCCTACGGCTCACCCGGTCAGACCCTCGGCAGCGATGCCCGCGATATCCGCTACATTGCACAGGACATCGGCGATGTCAAACCCTCCGGCCAGCTCGTGCTGTTTACACCGCTGTATCTGATCGTGAATGGCCTGCCGCTTGTGGTACTCGTCGGCCTGGTGATCATTCGCCGCCGTCGGGAGAAGCTCGCTGCCGACACCGGCTTGGCCCGGTCGCGCGGAGCCACCCGTGTAGCCCGCAAGCATCTTGCTCGCGCCAGATCGCTCACCTCGCCGGGAAAGGCAGTCGAATTCTATGCCGAGATATACCGGGCCGTCACATCCTACATCGCCGACAAACTCAACATCTCACCCCACGGACTGACCACCACCCGCATCGCCGAACTGCTCGCCGAGCGGGGTGCCGATCAGCAGACGATAGATCAGACCAACGACCTGTTGAACACGTGCGACTTCGCCCGCTTCGCCCCGGCCTCCGTCACCGATGACGACATCGGCAAGTCCCTGAAAGCCGCCGAAATGCTGATCACTCGCATGGAGGGTTTGCGCTTTGACTGATCAACGATACACCCGCACCCTAACCGCCATACTCACAATGGCCCTTGCTCTCACCGCCGGTGCCTGCTTCGCCCAGCATCAGGACTATCACGAGACGTTCGCTGCCGCCAACCAGTTCTACGCCGATAAGGACTACGCCCGCGCCATCGAGGCTTACCGCGAAGTCATCGCCCGGGGAGTGGAATCAGCCGAACTGTACTACAACCTCGGCAACGCCTCCTTTAAGCATGGCGACCTCGGTCACGCCATCGCCAACTACCTCAAAGCCCGACGGCTCGCCCCCGATAACGAGGACATCCGCCACAACCTTGAGTTCGCCCGGCGCTTCACCGCTGTTCAAATGCAGGGTGTCCGCCTTAATCCCATCGAGACCTTCCTCGAATCAATCGTTGGGCCATATACGCTGGGGCAGCTCGCCTGGCTGTCCTCCCTGTTCTTTGTGCTCCTGGTTCTGGCCCTTATCATGCGCTGGGGACTTGGGACAGGTGGAGCCTCCGTTGGGGCCGTTGCCATCGCGCTGGTAGTGCTGGTGGCCGTGTCCTCAACTCTGACCACCTACAAGTACCGCCACGAATACCTCCGCCAGCGAGCCGTCATAATCGCCGAACAAAGCCCCGTCTTCACCGGACCTTCCCAGAAGTCAGAGATCGAGCTTCAGGGTTCCCCCGGGCTTGTCGTCGAGATCCTGGCCGAAAAGGACGGTTTCTACAACGTCCAGTTCGAAAACCAGCGCCGCGGCTGGATTGACAAAGAACTGGTCGCCGAAGTGTGAGCTCCGACACCCGCGCGGCCCCCGGTAAATAGGTTGACATGCCTTGCAGAGGGGTCTATCTTTTTCAGCGATACTGAGATACGAACATTTTGATACGATGTAGCTCATGCTGTTGAAAAACAAGCAGTTCTGGGGGACTGTTATTGCCATACTCCTGCTGGCCTGGTGTCTGAAGGACATCCGGCTCGCTGCTGTGCAGTCCCTGTGCGAGCGTGTCAGCTACATCTACGTCATCCCAACTCTTATAAGCGCCTTTCTGTTCATGGCCACAAGGGCCGTCCGCTGGCGCTATCTCATATCTCAGCAGAAAGTGCTCGGATGGATCCGGGCCATCGGCCTGTACTCAGCCGGCCAGACCCTCAACGTTGTCATGCCAATGCTTACCGGACAGGTCGGCCGCGTCATCCTCTTCTCACGAAAGGAAGGACTCCGCAAAACCTTCGTCTTCTCCACCATCGTCCTTGAAGTCCTGTTCGATGCCCTCAGCCTGCTTGTGTTTCTAATGCTGACCTCGCTCGCCTTCGCCTTCCCATCGGAGTATCGGTCTGTCAGCTACATCATCGGCACCGTTACACTGCTCCTGCTGGCCGCCCTCTATATCATCCTGCACTACCAGCAACGGTTGGAGAACATCACCCAGCGCTGGTGGCGCGACAAGCGCCCCGGCCTCTATGTCGGTATCACCAAGTTTATCCGCTCCTTCACCAAGGGAATCAAACTCCTGCGGTCCAGCCGGAACCTCGGCGCCCAGCTCTGCCTGTCCCTGCTTTCGTGGTTCTTCCATGCCCTGACCGTCTTTTTGCTGTTTAACGCCTTTGGCTTCACCTTGCCGTTTGCCGCCGCCGCTATGGTTATGATCATCAACACCCTTGCCCTGATGATCCCCATCACCCCCGGCAATGCCGGCACTTTCGAGGTGGCCGTCTCCACCTCCCTGATCGCCTTCGGAATCCCTCGCAGCGATGCCGTCCTGTTCGCCCTCGCCCTGCACATCATCGACCTGATGACGCCCCTCGTGTTCGGCTACCTCTACCTGCACACCGAGCGGCTCTCTCTCAGGGAGCTGCGCCGCACGCATCATGACGGCGGCCTTATCGACCATGTCGACGATGACGGGCAGTATGCCGACGACGATCAACTCACTCCGGACCAGTCACGAGAAACCGTATGATCAGGTCATTCGTCTACATGCCCGGTCAACGAGTGCAGACCTTCGCCGGCGTTCAGGACTTCAATCGCCTCGCCGCCGAGGACGGCGCCGTGGTCTGGGTCGACATGTGCAAACCAACCGACCAGGAATCGTACATCCTGACCCACGATTTCCAGTTCCACCCCTTGGCCATCGAGGACGTCATCGCCGAACGCCCCCGCACCAAGATCGACGATTACGACCGCTATTTGTTCATGGTCTTCCAGATCGTCGACTATGTCGGCAGGGAAGAGGACCTCAAGGTCAGCGAAATCGACCTGTTCCTGTCCCGAAACACGCTGGTGACCGTCCACTATGACGACCATCGCATCTTCGACTTCCTGTATGACCGCGCCGAACGCGACGAACGCCTGATGTCACGAGGAGCCGATTTCCTGTTCCACGCCGTCGTCGATACCGTCGTCGATAACTACAACTCCACCCTGGATATCCTCGAGTATGACATCGACCAACTCGAGGACGACGTGCTCGGCGAACCTGACCGCGACACCGTCAACATGATCTTCACTCTCAGGCGCGATGTCGTCCAGCTCAAGCGGATCGTCCTGCCCCAGCTTGAGGTCGTCAAACGCCTCGCCCGACGAGACTTCCGGCTCATCAGCAAAACCGCCTCCCGCTATTTCTCCGATATCTATGATCACCTCAACCGGGTCAATGACCTGGCCGATTCCCACAAGGAGATTCTCAACTCCTCGCTGGAGGTCTATTACTCCTCAGTCTCCACCAAGACCAATGAGATCATCAAGTTTCTGACTATCTTCACTGTTCTCTTCAGCCCGCCGACCTTCCTGGTCGGCATCTGGGGGATGAACTTCGAAAACATGCCGGAACTACAATGGCAATACGGCTACTACCTCGCCCTTGGCTTCATGATCAGTGTCATTGTGTCACTGGTTGTCTACTTTCGCCGCAAAAAGTGGATCTGACCGCCTGCAAGTATGCCCCCATAGTGCATAGTTGAGAAAACTCTCTCATTTTGTGAAACAAATCTCTTGGCGATTCGTTAATGTCCGATAAATTACATACCGACCGGTAGGTATTCGAATACCTGCCGGCCAATTGCTTTTGTGAGTACGGTCTGATGGACAAAAGGAAGATTAGACAAAGCCCCAAACTCCCGGCCGAACAGCGACGCCGCCAACTGGTCGACGCCGCCTGGAAGCTCTTCTCCCGCAAGGGATACCTGGCCACAACCACCGAGGAGATAGCCGCCGGCGCCGGTGTTACCAAGGGAGCTTTGTACTTCCACTTCAAGACCAAGGAAGACCTCCTCTTCGAAATCGTCAAAGGCTGGCTGGCCAGCGCCCGGGAGGCCGTCATCGAGGGTGCCACCAATAACATGCGCCCGGTGGATTTCCTCAGGATTCTCACAGGTGCCGGCGCCCACTGCCGCCAGGACTGGGCCGAATCAGCAGGGCTGTGGGTGCAGGCCATCAGGATCCCCCGTATCAAGGCCTATCTGACCCGCCAGATCAATGACTACCTCGATTTCTTCGTGCAGAAAGTGACGGTCGAACCCCAGTTGGATGAAACACAACTCCGGCAACTCGGACTGCTGGTCTTCGCTCTGCACGACGGCCTCGAAATGCTCAGATACCACTACGGCCGTAAGGTCGATATCGAAGCTCTGGTCGATTTGGCCGGACTCTTGACATTGAGTGGATCAGATGTATCCTCTGTCGATAATCCATCGCCTCGGAAAGCACGCAAGAAAGGAAACAACTCGTGAGTCACAGCGGCGCAAAGAACACTCCTCGCCTTCTCGGCGGTCTGGCCGGCAGTGCTCTTCTGGTCATGGCTTTGCTGATCTGCGGTGTCGGCAGCACCTCGGCTGCCACCGCCCTGACTCTAAAGCAGGCCCGCGCTCAGGCCCTTCAACACAACCGCGATCTCCTCTCGGCGAAACAAGATGTTCGCCTTGCCGAAACAAACGTCGATATCGCTCTCTCCGATGCCCTCCCGCACCTGAGACTCGACGCCGGCTACACGCGCAATATAGAATCCCCATCGTTCTTCTTCTATGATGATCAAGGCAATTCCACCGAGATCAGGACCGCCACCGACAACGCCTACCAGGCCACCCTCAGCCTCCGCCAGCCTATATGGCAGGGTGGCAAGGTCTTCACCGCCTATGCCATTTCCAAGCTGTACCGACGCTACACCGACGCCATTGCCCAGCAGGTCGAAGACAACGTGTTGTACCACACCGATGTCCTCTTTTTCCAGGTGATGCTCGATCGCGCCATCCTCGATACCTATCGCGCTGCTCACGCCAACAATGTTGCCAACCTCGAGGTCGTCGAGAAGAAATTCGAACAGGGCCTTGTTTCCCGATACGAACTGCTGCGTGCCCGGGTCGAAAAGGCGAACTTAGAACCAATGATACTTCAGGCCGAATCGGTCCAAAGACTGTCAGAAAAACGCCTCAAAAGCTTCCTCGGACTTAACCTGCAGGAACTAATTGATATCATCGAACCAGTGGCCGATACCTCCATCGCCGGTCTCCCGCCGATGACGGCCCTCGTCGATTCCGCCCTGGCCCGTCGACCCGAATCGCAGCAGTCGGAACTGGTCGTCGATATCGCCCACAAGGCCATTCGGATCGCTCGCGGCGGGTATTTCCCCAACATCGATTTCGTGTCAGCCTACCAATGGCAGGGGCAATCGGAGGACTTCAATCTCAATGAGAACAACTCCCGCGCCTGGACGGCCGGCATTCAACTCAGTTTCCCGTTCTTTGAAGGCGGACGCACCCGCGCCGAGGTCGGCGCCGCCAGGGCCGATCACAATAAGGCCCGCCTCAACGCCGCCCAGGTTCACGACAATGTCCGGCTGGAAGTCGAGGCCGCCTACGACCGCCTGATCCAGGCCAAAAAGTCGCTCGATGCCCAGGTGGAAACCATCGCCCAGGCCGACGAAGGGCTCCGCATCGCCACCCTCAGCTACGATCAGGGGGTGGGCACCCAGCTCGAGATGATCTCGGCACAGACCGCCCTCACTCAGGCCCGCCAGTCTCTGGCGCAGGCGCTGTTCTCCTTCCGGCAGGCCCGATCAGATCTGAAGCGTGCCACAACCCTCGATATTGAATCACTTTTGGAGCGATAGACAAGACCATGAGACAGAAACTAATCCCCGCACTCACCGTCCTGGCATCGCTGGCTCTTGCCGCCTGCGGCAGCCAGGACACCCCGTCACAGGCCGACAACAACACTATGGCCATCTCAGTGAGAGGACAGGTGCTCGCCCCTGCCAGCGAGGCTGTGGTCCGAACCTATACCGCCACCCTCGAAGGTGAAAAGCAGGCCGTGCTCTACGCCCGCCTGGCCGAGGCCGTCGAGAAGGTGCACGTGGCCGAGGGCGACCGCGTCAACGCCGAACAGGTCGTCATCTCGCTCGATAAGCATGGTGCGACCTCCGGCTACCGGGCGGCGCTGGCACCTTTTGAGAACGCCCGGAAGCTCTACGAAAAGATGAGCTACCTCTATCAGGAAGGTGCCGTCAGCGAAACCGAATTCGATCGCGCCAGAACCGACTATGAATCGGCCAAAGCGCAGCTTGAATCAATTGAGAAGATGCTTGGTGTCCGCTCCCCGATCGCCGGCGTCGTGACCAGCATTGATGTCTCCGAGGGGGATTTCGTCCAGGTGGGACAGCGCCTTGCAACCGTCGCGAGCATCGGCCGGGTCCGGGCACGATTCCCGGTCAACGCCAACGAGGTACAGCAGTTCGCTGTCGGGGACGAGGTCGTCCTCATGGCCGAGGCTGCCGCTGATACCGCCGTCGGACGCGTCGTCTCGGTGGCCCGCTCCGCCGACCCGATGACCCGCGCTTTCATGGTCGAAACCCAGTTTGACAATCCCGGCGGCAGCTTCCGCCCAGGCACCTTCGTGCGTATCAAGTACATCATCGAACGCCTCGACAGCATCCTCCTGGTGCCGCGTCGGGCCATACTCATCCTCGATAACATCCCGACCGTTTTCACTGTCTCCGACAATGTGGCCCGCGCCAACGAAGTAACCATGAGCGCCGAGATCAACGGCAATGTTGTCATCACCTCCGGCCTTGAAGCCGGCGATACGATTGTCGTCCTCGGCCAGGACTACCTGCACGACGGCGCCACAGTACGCATCTCGGAACTGAGCGAGTAACAACCATGAAAATATCTGATATCTCCATCCGTCGACCCGTCTTCGCCAGCATGATGATTCTCGCCCTGCTGGTGCTCGGCTGGTTCTCATATCAGCAACTGTCCGTCGAGTTGATACCCGAGGTCGATTTCCCCTTTGTGGTGGTTCAGACCGTCTATCCCGGCGCCGCCGCCGAGACCATCGAGACCGATGTGACCGAGAAGATCGAGGAGGCCGTCAACCGCATCTCCGGCGTCCGTCACGTGGTCTCGCAGGCTCAGGAGGGGTTCACCTACACCTTCGTTGAATTCGACCTTGAAGTCGACGGGGCCGTTGCCGCCCAGGATGTGCGCGAGAAAGTCGCCCAGATTCGCGCCGAGCTGCCCGATGACATCGAGGAGCCGATCGTCACGCAGTTCGATCCGCAGGCGCAGGCCATCATGTCCATCTCCGTTTCCGGCCGACGCCCCCCGCGCGAAATCACACAGCTTGTCAAGGACCGGATCCGGCCGCGCCTGGAATCAGTCTCCGGCGTGGGTTCCGTTGAACTGGTTGGTGGCAGTGAGCGCGAAATCCTGATCATGCTCGACCCCGATCGCATGGAAAGCCACCAGGTTTCGGTAGAGGATGTCGAAACCGCCATCATGCTTGCCAATATGGAAATCCCCGGTGGTCGTGTTGATGAGGCTACCCGCGAGTACCTGCTGCGACTCAAGGGCCGGCTCAAATCGGTCAGCGAGTTCAACGACATCATCATTCTGCGCCATCAGGGCGTCCCCGTGTATCTTTCCGATGTCGCCGTTGTCAGAGACACTGTGGCGGAACAACGCTCAGTCTCGACGCTCAACGGTACCTCCGCCGTGGCCCTCAATGTCACAACGCAATCAGGGGCCAATGTCGTCGAAACGGCCGAGGGCGTCCGGGAAACCATCGGGCAACTGCAAACGGAACTCCCCCCGGATATCCAGATAGACATTGTCAAAGACAACTCCACCTTCATCACCGATTCCATTCACGAGATTCTGTTCAATATTCAGTTCGGCACCCTCCTGGCCATTATCGTCATCTTCCTGTTCCTGCTGGATTTGCGGCCCACCATCATCACCGGCCTGTCAATTCCCATCTCGATTATCGCCACCTTCACGGTGATGAACTTCCTGGGGTTCACTACCAATATCATGACACTGCTTGGCCTGTCGCTCGCTGTAGGGATTCTCATCGATGACTCCATCGTCGTTGTGGAGAACATATACAGACGCATGCAGCAGGGGGAGAAGCCGATGGTGGCTGCCTTCCGGGGGGCCAGGGAAATCGGTCTGGCGGTGGCTGCCACCACCTTCTGCATCATGGTCGTGTTCCTGCCCGTTGCCTTCATGGAAGGTATCGTCGGCCGCTTCTTCTACCAGTTCGGCATCACTGTCGCCTTCGCTGTGTTCATCTCGCTGTTCGTGGCCTTCTCGCTGGTGCCCATGCTGGCGGCGCGAACCGGCCTGCCGTCTGAGGACCCTCGGGATCTGGATCCGGCCCGCGCTCGTGGTCTGCGCAAACTCTGGCTGCACATCCGTCGGCCGCTCTCGGTCTGGAATCGCGGGTTCAACTCACTGAACCCGCGCTACCGTCGCATGCTGGCCTATGCGCTCAACCACCGCCTCCTGATCGTCATTGTGGCTACGGTCGCTTTCGCTGCCGCGCTTGCGGTGGTGCCGCTACTCGGCACTGAGTTCATGACCCGAACCGATCAGGGCAGACTCTTTGTCAATTTTGAGGCTCCACCCGGAACGAACCTCGAGGAAACGCACCGTCGCGCCAAAGAGATTGAGACGGTTGTCAGCCGCTTTTCCGAGGTACAGAACATATTCCTGACCATCGGGGGCGAAAACACGCCCGTCAACAAGGGCCAGTTACTGGTGCTGCTGTCCGACGCCTCCGAGCGCGAACTGTCGGCTCAGGTGCTCGTCGACACTGTCCGTACCGCCGTGAAGACCGTGCCGGGAGTCAAGACCTCAGTGCAACTCGATCCCGCTGGAGGTGGGGGAGAGAAGCCCGTCGAACTGTCCATCCGCGGTCAGGACCGCGAGGAACTGCGCCGTCTGGCACATCGCGTTCAGGACATCCTCGCTACCATCCCGGGGGCTATCGATGTCGACAACTCGCTTGACGAAGGCACCCCGGAACTGGAGATCACCGTCGACCGCAAGCTTGCCGACGACCTCGGGCTGAATGTCGGATCGATCTCGCGCACCATTCGATCCCTCGTCGAAGGCGCCGTCGTCACGCGCTTCAAGGAAGGAGACAAGCAGTACGATGTCCGCATTCGCGTCGGCGATCAGTTCCGCAACTCATCATCTGCCATCGGGCGCCTGCTGGTCGCCAGCGGCAAGGACGTCCCCGGCAAGGAAACCTTCCTCGTGCCGATTTCGCGTGTTGCCGATCTGCAGAAGACAACTGCAGTCGGAGAGTACAAGCGCTTCGATCGCCAGCCTGAAGTCCGCGTCAACGCCAACGTTCTCTCCGGGTACTTCGCCGGCACCGTCACCAATCAGGCAATGGCCGTCGTCGATACCGCGATTCAGCTCTCGCCGGGTTATGTCATAACGCCGGTCGGCATGCACGAGATCATGGAGGAGTCATTCAGAAATATCTTCCAGGCCCTGATTCTCTCGGTGATCTTCATCTACCTGCTCCTGGCCTCGCAATATGAGTCGTTCTGGGATCCTCTCTCGATCATGCTCTCCCTGCCCCTGTCGCTGGTTGGCGCTGTGCTGGGTCTGCTGGTGTTCAATTCGGCCTTGTCGATCATGTCCCTGATTGGTATCGTTATGCTAATGGGTCTGGTGACCAAAAACGCCATTCTGTTGATCGATTTCGTGAAACAACGGCGCGAAGAAGGTGTTGACAGGAACGAAGCGATCCTGCAGGCCGGCCCGATCAGGCTTCGTCCTATCCTGATGACGACCTTCGCCACCGTGTTCGGTATGCTGCCCCTGGCGCTGGGTATCGGACCCGGTGCGGAGTTGCGCGCTCCCATGGCGCGCGCCGTCATCGGCGGTATGCTCTCCTCGACACTGCTTACTCTTATCGTGGTGCCGATTGTGTATACCATCATCGATGACGCCGTTGGCTGGATCGGCCGCAAGCTCGGCATCAGACTGCAGACTCAGGGACCCGTGCAGATCGACCTCGATAAGGAACCGCTGGCGCATGAAAGAACTGGTAGCTCCCAGTAAGGAGCTTGGATACAGCAACATCTTTTTGGATTTCCTGGCCGACACCGGCTCGGCCAGGCATTTCTATCTGGCTCCGGGAGTCGTCAAGGTGGCCCACGAACTCGATCAAGTCGAATTCGACCGCAAGTGGATCGTCACCACTCTTCGCCGCCAGAACCAGGCCCTTGGCGCGCCGCCCGAAGTCATGGGTGCTATCGAACGGCTTGCCGATGACCGCGCTGTCTGCGTCTTCAGCGGTCAGCAGGCCGGGTTGTTTGGCGGGCCGATGCTGGTCCTGTTCAAGGCGCTCGGGATCATCAAGGCCGCACAGACACTGTCAATGACACTCGAACGCGATGTTGTCCCCATCTTCTGGATTGCCGGCGATGACCACGACCTCGACGAAGTCAACCACACCTGGCTGCTCGACCGCACCGCCGAACCGGTCCGCATAGCCTACGACGCCCGACCCGCCATCGAGCTGCCTGTGTCCGAGATTGCCTTCTCCAACGCCGAGGCGCGCAAGGCCGCCATCGCTCAGCTCAGGTCGGCTCTCGGCGAGAGCGACTTCACGTCGGACCTGTACGACATGATCGAACATTGCTACAGCCCATCGGATACCTTCGTCACCGCCTTCGGTAAGCTCTGGTCGCGGCTGCTTGGTAAATACGGCCTTATCATGTTCTCGCCCGGTGATCCCGAGGTCAAACGCCACGCCGTGCCGTTCTTCCAGCGCGTCCTCAAGCGGCAGCAGGCGCTCAGCGAATCGCTCACTCGCACCAACACCGAACTGGTCCAGAGTGGGTATCATGTCCAGGTGGAGAAATCGGAGGATGCCACCCACCTGTTCTACAACCTCGACGGACGCAGGCCGGTGGTGCGCGCCGAGGACGGCTATCGCGTCGGCGACCACCACTTCACGCAGAAGGGACTGCTCGCGGCGCTCGAGGAGCATCCGGAGAAGTTCTCCCCCGATGTCATCACGCGGCCGGTCCTCCAGTCCTTCCTGTTCCCGGTGGTAGCCCAGAAGGGCGGCCCCTCTGAAATCGCCTACCTGGCTCAGGTCAACCCTGTCTTCCGCCTGTTCAGCCTGCCACCCCCATGCCACAGTGCCCGCCCCACTGCAACCCTGCTGGAGGTACGCTTCGAGAAGCTCATGCAGGAGCACCAGATTCAATTCGATGATTTCACCGGCGACATCGAACAGGCCATCAACCGCATCCTCGCCCGGAGCTTTCCCACCGAACTGCAGCAGAAGTTCGACTCCCTGCAAAAGGGCGTCATCGAGCACTTCAACGAGTTCATGCACGATGCCCTCGAGTTCGACTCCTCGCTGCAGGAGGTCGGCAAACAGACCCGGGGCAAGGTGGACTACGCCCTCAATGCCTTCCGCGACAAAGTATTCAGCGCCCACAAAAAGCGCCGGAAACAGACCCGGGAGCGCATCTATCGCATGCAGAACGCCGTGTATACCAACCGTGGGCTGCAGGAACGATCACTGAACTTCCTGTACTTCCTGTCCCGGTACGGTCCGGACCTGATCGACTTCACTCACGAGCAACTCGATATCAGGCAGACGGCGCACCAGATATTACACCTTTCAGACTGGCGGCAGTAGTATGGTTATCGGTATCACGTGCTACCCCGTGGCCGGCGGCTCCGGCATTGTTGCAACGGAACTCGGCCAGCAACTTGCCCAGCGCGGGCACCAGGTGCACTTCATCTCGTACGCCCTGCCGTTCCGGCTGGACCGTTTCCAGAAGAACCTGTTCTATCACGGTGTGGAAACCACCTCGTACCCGCTGTTCAAGTCGCCGCCGTACACGCTCACGCTCGCTGCGCGCATGGCCGATGTTGCCCGCAACTTCGAACTCGATATCCTCCACGTGCACTACGCCATCCCGCACGCCACCTGTGCCTTCCTGGCCCGGCAGTTGCTCAAGGACTTCGATGGCAAGCAGCCGAAGATCATCACAACCCTGCACGGTACCGACATTACCCTCGTCGGTTCCGACCCGTCGTTTTTCGACATGACCCGCTTCTCGATCAATGCTTCCGACGGCGTCACTGCTGTCAGCAAGTACCTGGCCGACGAAACGCATGAGGTGTTCAGGATCGAGAAACCCATCAGGGTCGTACACAACTTCTTCGACGCCAGCCGCTTCAAGCCCAAGGCCGGTGAGTGCTCGCGCGAGGAGTTCGTCAACCCGGGCGAGTTTCTCATCGCCCACGTCTCCAATTTCCGCCCGGTGAAGCGGACGTTCGATGTGATCGATATCTTCGATCGCATTCAGCAGAAGCTCCCCGCGCGCCTGATGCTCATCGGTGAGGGACCGGACATGATCCTGGTGCGGCGCCAGATCAAAAAGCGCGGACTGACCGATCGCGTCATCGCCCTCGGTAACCAGTCCCGGATCGAGGCGGTGCTTCCCTGTGCCGATCTGTTCCTGATGCCCTCCGAGGAAGAGTCGTTTGGACTGGCCTCGCTCGAGGCGCTGGCCTGCGGGGTACCGGTGATCGGTACCTCCGGAACCGGGCAGGTCGAAGTGGTCGATCACGGTCAAAACGGTTTCCTCTTCCCGGTCGGTCACACCGAACAGATGGCCGAGGCCTCTTTGGAGTTGCTGGGCGACGCCGATCGCCTGAAGCTGTTCAAGGGAACCGCGGCCCAGCGCGCCCGTGGTCGCTTCTCCACTGATGTCATTGTCCCGCAATACGAGCAGTATTATCAGGAGGTGCTCGATGCCTGAACAGGTCAACCCCGGTGCTGTCAAACTCGATGTGCTCGCTGTCGCGGCGCACCCCGATGACGTCGAAATCACCTGCGGTGGCACACTCATCAAGCTGGCGCAGATGGGCCGTGCCGTCGGCGTGCTGGACCTGACAGCGGGGGAGATGGGGACGCTCGGCGACGAGAACAACCGCTGGCAGGAAGCCTCCGATGCCGCCAAAGCGATGGATCTGGCCTGGCGCGCGCAACTGGGGCTGCCCGATGCCGCCGTCCACAATGATCAACCCTCGCGCCTGAAACTGGCCCGGGTCATCCGCGACACCATGCCCGAGCTGGTCATCCTCCCGCACTGGCAACAACGCCATCCCGATCACGTTGCCTGTTCACAACTCGGGTACGACGCCTGCTTTCTGGCCGGCCTGAAGAAGCTCGATCTTGAGGGCGACCCATACCGTCCGCGCAAGATCATCTATGCCTCTTACTTCCGCAACACCGACTACTCGTTCCTCGTCGATATCTCTGATCAGTTCGCGGCCAAGTGCGAGGCTGTCCGCGCCTACCGATCACAGTTCGGCCACGAGGTGACCGCCAAGCAGATCTTCCAGCCGGGAGTCGACATCTTCGAGCTGATGCAGCATCGCGCCGCCGTCCTCGGCCAGATGGCCGGTGTGAGATACGCCGAGGCGTTCACGATCAAAGAGCCGATCCTGATCGACGACCCCCAGGCCATGCCCGTGCACTCGGTCTGAGTGCACAGCTCGGCTGACACACAGATGATTTGTAACGTAAGAGGAAGCAGCGGCAGTATGCTCGTGCCAGTTCAATCGACCCGGAAGATCATGAACCCGTGCATCGTATCAAGCCCGACAGCTCGTCTTGGTTGCTCGGTGATGATCAGCATGCTTCGGCTTGCAGCGAAATAATGGACGGCAGCGATCCGATAATCGATGTACAGTCCTTTCGGGTAGTAGTAGACCAGGGTGGGGGTGCACCCCTCAAAACCCGGCTGGACAAGCCCGTCTGCGCCGCGTGAGTTGTTCCAGTCCTCGCAACTGCCACCACTGCTCTCCAGTTGACTGAAAGCATCAAGCAACTCCGGATTACTCGCCGGTGCCGATACGACGATCGCAGGATCGGCATGGGAAAACACGCCCTCGTCGTTCTGCAGCGTCAGGAATTGCTCAGCTTCGATACCGCTGACAAACGCCCTCACATCGCGCCAATCAGTCTCTCTTTTGAGACTGATCACCGATGCCTCGGCGCCGTCGCTACGGACGAAGACCCCAACGATCTGATCAAAGCCGCACTCGCCGCCGACACTCTCTCCGATCCAGTAGCAATCGGTCGGCCCGGCTGGTTTTACCAGAAAGAAGAGCTCCTGCTCGCAGAAGGTTGCTGCCTGGGTACAGGCCAGCACCAGCAGGAAGATCGTCAACACCGAAAGGTGTACTCGTTTCATGGTCGGTATTCTCGCCCGTGATTGCCTTACGATTCTTGACATGTGCTCAGAAATAGGCACAACCGGGGCGTTTGGCAAGCAGGAAACGCCGTTGCCCATACCCATATCGGATACGGCTGAGACTGCGATCATCCGACTCTCAGCGGCCCTGTCGACCTCCCGCACAAGTTCCACTATGATCAATCATAACACTGGCATAATCTCCTTTCACTCAGTATATTATAAGTAGCCAGCACAGGTCAGACTACCCGCATCGACATCAAGAGCAAGATAGCAGCACCCGAGGACTCGAGACGGCGTTTCGAGCGCTCTGCTCTGACATCATGAAGTTCCATCGCAGCTTGAATCCTGCGCCGACTCGCAGGCGAAGGGAGGAAAGTATGCGCACGTTTGTGCTCATGTCGAAAATGGCCCCGCAGGCGCCCAGTGTGGTGGCCGTGACAACCGCCATGCGCGATGGCAAAAGGTCCCACCGCGAATGGATAGCGCAGGTCAAAGAGCAGTGCCCGGAGATCGAGTTCCTGGCCCACTATGCCCTGTTGGGTTCGTGGGACTTCATGGACATCTATCATGCCCCCGACGAGGAATCCGCCGCGCGCGTATCCATGATCTGCAATGCGATGGGCGCCTTTCAGGTCGAAAGCTTGTGTGCCATCCCCGATGAGCGCCTGAGCGAGATCGCCGATGATGTCAAGCGCCGGCTTGATGCCCGGCCAACGTGATCTCGCCGGCCCCGGCAGATAACCTGCCTTCATGGGGAGGGACCTGAAACCCGAACCGGCCGGCGCGAGCGTAATGGGCAACCATGTATCTAAGATTCAAGGAAGGAGTGAACAGCTAAACAGATCCGGCGGACACTGGTCATACTCCTGGTCCATGCCGCCGCGACAGAATCATCCCCGGTTCCCCTATCCGGGGAAATACAGCCCATTCGCCCGCGTCCGGTCAGTCTCGGGACCATTTTTCAGGACCATATTCGTGGCTTTGCCTTCATCCGCCGTCGGGAAGGATGCCGACGGCGAACCCTCTGCGCCGGGTGCCTGCAAGGATGTGAGCCTCTACCGCAAACCGCCGGCCCACCACACCCGGCCGCTATCCGACTGATCCCCAATATCCGAATTCCGAATATCGACACGCCATTCGGGTAACACGAGTAATACCTGTTGCACAACTCGCGACTCATGTTGTTTTGTTGTTTATGTTGACATTCATGGGTCCGAAACAACATATTGAAGCGGGGACTCGTATAAGGAGTAGCATGCGTACCAGAAAAGCGATATTACTGACCCTGAGCACCTTCCTTCTGCTAAGCCCGATCATATCCTTTGCTGTTCGGGCACTGGCCGAAGATACCTTTAGGGTCCGCCCGGACACCGTCGCTGCCGACACCGCGATCAGGACGATCACCGAGGACCGGGCGCCATACCGGCAACCGCTTGTCTACACTATGGTTGTCGAGGGAGCGATCGGGGCGGTGACCAGCGACCGGGTCCAGATGGCTATCGAAGAGGCTGAGGCTGCCGGTGCCGAGTTGCTGGTTATCAAGCTGAATACGCCCGGCGGGTTCACGCGCCCGACCTGGACGATCTGTCAGGACATTCTCAATTCGGCTGTACCGGTATGCGTCTATGTGGCCCCCAGCGGGGCGCGGGCCGGTTCGGCGGGCGTGTATATCACCTACGTCTCCCATTTCGCGGCTATGGCGCCGACAACCAATATCGGCGCAGCCCACCCGGTGGCCGGTGGCGGGCAGGAAGTCGATTCGGTCATGAACGAGAAGATCACCAATGATGCGGTGGCGCAGATTCGGGCAGCGGCCGAACGGCGGGGACGAAACGCCGAATGGGCTGAGGATGCGGTACGCCGGTCAGTGTCGATTACCGACCGCGAGGCACTGGAAAAGGGCGTGATAGACATCGTCGCCAAAGATCTGACCGACCTGCTGAACCAGATCCACGGCCGGGACATCGAGATGGCCTGGGGAACCAAGACCATGTCGCTCAAGGACCCCGCTGTCAGGGAACTGAGGATTTCGCTGGTTCACAAGATTCTGAAAGTGATCACCGATCCGGATATTGCGTTCATCCTCTTTTCCCTTGGAAGCCTCGGAATTCTCATCGAGCTGTACAATCCGGGCGCGATTCTGCCGGGGGTAGTGGGGGCAATCAGCCTGATCCTGGCATTCTACGCCTTCCAGACTCTGCCGATCAACTACGCCGGGCTGGCCCTGATTCTTCTGGCAATTGTGTTGTTCATAGCTGAGGTGAAGATAGTCAGTCACGGGTTGCTGACGATCGGAGGGGTGGTGTCGTTCTTCTTCGGAGGGCTTATGCTGATAGATACGGTCGATCCCAATCTGCGCGTCTCGCTGTCGGTGCTGATCACGGTCGCAGTGCTGGTGGGACTGACGGCGGCAGCGATGCTCTGGCTGGTGGTGAAGGCGCACCGCCATCGGCCGGTCAGCGGCTCGGACAGCATGACCGGCAAGACGGGCAAGATGCGGACCAATAACATGATGTATGTCGACGGTGCCCTGTGGAAGGTTGACAGCGACGAGGAGCTGACGGCCGGGGAGGCGGTCGAGGTGATCGGTATGGACAAGCTGATATTGAAGGTGAAGAAAATCGAATCCGGCAAGTAGAAAGGTGAGAGGGTATGCCTGTTCCTGTCTTGGGAGTTATAGCTCTTTTTGTCCTGATCCTGCTGTTCAACATGATCAAGGTGCTCAAGGAGTACGAGCGCGCTGTGATTTTCCGACTTGGCCGATTGATCGGGGCGAAGGGGCCGGGGTTGATCATCCTGATCCCCATTATCGATAAAATGGTGAGGGTGGACCTTCGCGTGATCACCTACGACATCCCGCCGCAGGATGTCATCACCAAGGACAACGTGTCAATTCAGGTCAATGCAGTGCTGTATTTCCAGGTGCTCGATCCAAACAAGGCGGTGGTCTCGGTAGCGAACTTCTTCGAGGCGACCTCGCAGATCGCCCAGACGACCCTCCGTTCGGTGCTCGGCCAGGTGGAGCTTGATGACCTGCTGGCCGAGCGGGACAAGATTAACCAGGAGCTTCAGACAATCATCGATGACCAGACCGAGCCCTGGGGCGTCAAGGTATCGGTGGTCGAGGTCAAGAACGTCGATCTGCCGCCGGAGATGACGAGGGCGATGGCGCGCCAGGCCGAGGCCGAACGTGAACGCCGATCCAAGGTCATCCACGCCGAGGGTGAGTTCCAGGCCTCACAGAAGCTGGCCGATGCGGCCAAGGTCATTGCGACCTCGCCGAACGCAATCCAGCTTCGCTTCCTGCAGACGCTGACCGAAGTCTCGGCCGAGAAGAACTCCACCCTGATCTTCCCGGTTCCGATTGACCTGCTCAATTCTCTGAAGAACTATCTCGACGCCAGCACGCTCAGGGCGGACCAGCGCGGTCCGACCGATATTGAAGGGCAGGCGCCAAGGGGATAACAGCCAGAGATACCTGACACAGACAAACAATCGTGCCCCGGTCTCCCGGAGACCGGGGTTTTTCTTGGTGTGTCGGCCGGGCTGATCGATCTTGTTGACCTGCTCGATAAAAACAGATATACTCCCGCCCATGAGCGGCAAGCGGACTGACTATATCAGTTGGGAAGAGTATTTCATGGCCATTGCCCAGCTCTCGGCCAAACGCTCGAAGGACCCCTCGACGCAGGTCGGGGCGTGTATAGTCAACGCCCGCAAACGGATAATCGGGATCGGGTATAACGGTTTCCCGACCGGGTGTTCCGATGACGAGCTGCCGTGGGATCGCGATGGGGAGTACCTTCAGACCAAGTATCCGTATGTCTGCCATGCCGAGATGAACGCCATCACTAACTCCGCCAGCAAGGCCGATCTCGACGGGGCGACCATGTACGTGTCGCTGTTTCCCTGTAACGAGTGCGCCAAGCTGATCGTGCAGGTGGGGATCAGGGAAGTCGTCTTCCTGTCCGATAAGTACCGGGACGAGGGGATATTCGTCGCGGCAAGGCGGATTTTCGATATGGCCGGGGTGACCTGCCGGCAACTCGTGCCGGTGCATCAGCGGCTGGAACTGCTGATGATTCCCGACCAATGATTCCTGCGGCGAATACCCTGTGACAATTTGGCGCAGACTTGACAGGCCGCAGAACCTTCTGCTGTCTGTTATGTTATAATCGATTATTATGATCCATGATTCACAGTTGATAGTACTATCAAAGCCCTAACAGCAGGAGTGTAGCATGGTCAAGACCAGGGAAGATGTGCTTCGCATGATCGACGAGGCCGGGGTACGATATATCAGGTTGTGCTTCACCGATATTCTGGGTCGGATCAAGGGAATGTCGATCACGCGGCAGGAGATCGAGCAGGTACTCGAGGAAGGCCAGGGGTTCGATGGTTCCTCGGTCGAGGGGTTTGCCCGGATCGAGGAGTCTGACCTGATGGCCATGCCTGACCCGCGGACGTTTCGAGTTATTCCCTGGGAGGTCTCGGGCGAGAAGGTGGCCATGATGTTCTGCGATATCACCAACGCCGACCACAGCCCCTATGCCGGAGACCCGCGCTGGGTGCTCAAGCGCAATCTCGAGAAACTGAACAAGCAGGGCTGGACGCTGTATGTGGGGCCGGAAATCGAGTATTTCTATTTCGCCGATGACAAGGCGCCGGTGTTGCTGGACCGCGACGGGTATTTCGATATGGGCACCTACGATCGCGGGACCCGCGCCCGCAAGCAGACAGTGGCCGCGCTGGAGAGGATAGGCATTCAGGTAGAGTGCTCGCATCACGAGGTGGCCCCCTCGCAGCACGAGATCGATCTGAAATACCAGGAAGCGCTGGTTATGGCGGATTTTGCGCAGGTGTACCGTTTCGTCGTCAAACAGGTGGCGCTCATGAACGACATGTATGCCACCTTCATGCCCAAGCCGGTCTACGGCCTGAACGGCAGCGGGATGCATTGCCACATGTCGCTGTTCAAGGGGGATAAGAACCTGATGCACAGCGCCAGCGACGATTACAACCTGTCGCCGACGGCGCGGTATTTCATGGCCGGCATCCTCAAACACATCAAAGAGTTCACGCTGGTGACCAATCAGTGGGTGAACTCGTACAAGCGGCTGGTGCCGGGATATGAGGCACCATGCTACATCAGTTGGGGACGTCGCAATCGCTCCAGCATGGTCCGCGTTCCGCTCTACCAGCAGGGCAAGGAGCGGGCGACCCGCATCGAGGTGCGCTCTCCTGACCCGGCGGCCAATCCGTATCTGACGTTTGCCTGCCTGCTGGCGGCGGGTCTGAAAGGCATTGAGAAAAAGTACAAGCTGCCGGACCCGATCGAAGAGAACATCTACCACATGACGCCGGAGCAGAAGGCCGGGCTGAAAATCGAAGAGCTTCCGAACTCGCTGGAGAACGCCATCGCCGAACTGGAGCAGTCGGAACTCGCCCGCGAGACCCTGGGAGAACACATATTCAACAAGCTCATCGAGAACAAGCGGCTGGAATGGAATGACTATCGCATCCGGGTGACCGGTCAGGAGATCGAGAAGTACCTGTCGATGCTGTAACAGAATATCGACTGATCTGGATTTTCCACAAGGCCGGTGTCCGCAGGGGTACCGGCTTTCTTATTGCCAGAATGGCGAAAGCGGCTATTATGTGAGTATGAGCGCATGTTTGTTCAATCCCGCCCGGCGGGCTGTGCTGGTGGTGGCTGGTGTTCTGGCCGCGCTGCTTGCGATTGTCGCTTGCAGCGACTCGAGTACCAACCCAAACCAGCCGCCGTTGGTGCCGGATGGTGCCTCCGAGGCGCTTTTTGTGCGGGCCGGGGCCGGCGGCGACGGCGACTGGCGCTCGCCTCTGGGGTCGATTCAGGCTGCCCTGGACATTGCCACGCAGGATACGACCGTGAAACTGATCTACGTTGCCGCGGGCGAGTACCATGAATCGCTTGTCGTGCGTTCAGCCATAAAGGTGATCGGCGGCCGCGACCCTGCCAATCAGTGGCTGCCGACAGGAGCGGACTCGAGTGTCGTTCGGGGTAGAATCGTCTCCGGGCGGCCGGTGGCGGTGCTGGTGCAGAATGTCACCGGGGAGGTCACTTTGCAGAACCTGACAATCGTGGCCCCCGACGCCAAACAGGCGGGGCAGAACTCTGTCGCGGTGTATTGTATCAACAGCGAGCGCGTCCAGCTCAAGAGCAACCGGATTGTTGGCGGGACTGCCGGAGAAGGCATGGCCGGAAGCGCCGGTGTGGCCGGTGAGTATGGGTTCGGCGCGGCCACGAGTGATGGTTATCCGGCCACGCCCGGCGGAGCCGGTGGCCGGGGCGGGACCGCCGCGCAGCCGCCGGAATGGGGCGATCGGGGAGTCTGCGCCGATGGCAGCGTGAGCGGCGGCAACGGTGGCGCGCCGGGCGAAGACCCGCAGCCGGGGCTGGCCGGAGCGGACGGGGCCGCAGGCGCCTATGGTGCCGGAGGACGGGCCGCGTTACAGATCGACAGCAGCGGCTCGCTGCCGGTGATTCACGTGCGAGACGGCGGTGACGGGGCCGATGGCGCCGACGGATGCGGCGGCGGTGGCGGTGGCGGACACGCCATGTGCTCAGCGGATACTCCCGGCGGCGCCGGTGGCCATGGCGGCAGCGGCGGTCAGCGTGGCACCGGGGGTTACGGCGGCAAGGCCGGGGGAAGCTCTGTCGGGGTGGTGGCGTATCGCACCCCGGTACGTCTGCAGGATTGTGTGATCAGTCTGGCGGCCGGAGGTGATGGCGGCGATGGCGGCGAGGGCGCCCCCGGTGGAACCGGCGGGGCAGGGTTTGCCGGGCAGGCTGTGCCCGGATGCGGCGGTGCTCCCGGAGGTGACGGCGGCGCCGGAGGACGCGGGGGACACGGCGGCGGCGGGGCCGGGGGATGGTCGGTCGGCGTGGTGGTGTTCGGCTCGGACGAGCTTGAGCAGGACAACGCGGTGTATCAATTGTCAATGGGCGGCCAAGGGGGACGTGGCCCCGGAGCGGCGGGGGAGACGGGATTCTCGCAGCGCACAGCCGTGATCAGGTAGGGGTTGAGGGGGGAGAGTGTGCTTTTGGTCGCCGATGGATGGGGTGCGTGGGGTGCATGTCTGGGGGAATTCATATGTCATTGGAATAGAACCAACTACTCAACGGTAGCCTTGCCCTTTCCCACGGTGCCGACCGCAAGACCTATGTATGCACTCAAGAAGATGAATAGAAACTCACTGACGCCCTCCAAATCGCCAATAGCAGTTAGCGCGAACCTTGCACCAAATGCAAGTGCGGCAGCGATGACAACCTTCACATGGAATACGATCCAGCTGACGAACTTGTTCGTGCCCCGACCCATCTTAACGGCGAACCAGGAAATGAAAAACATCCCTATGAGGGCGATCCCAATCTCCAAGATCATGGGGTTTCCCTTGAGAGAGTCCACTGTTTTGCTCCTTTCGATGACGCTGGCTTGGAAGACCGCATGCGTGCCCCTTGCCTGAGGTTCACACTGAATATGGACATCGAGGGGCTGTGAGTCAAGGCGTAATCACAGTGATGGGGAGTGTCGATCATGACGGCGTGTGCTGAGATCGCCGCGTCGCTGCTTCGCGACGCTCCTCGCGATGACTCGAACAGGGAGCGGAAGTGGTGGCAGGATGCCGAAGGCATCTTTCCCTACATACAACCGGTCAGGTCACACGCTCGTCTCTGACGACCGCAAGACCTGACTGAACAGGGTTTCGCAACAAGCCCCAAGCCTCGGGCCACCCCACAGGTGGTGCCGGGGTAGCGTACGGTGATGCGATCACGTGGTCCAGTTGTATCGAGCTGCCAACAAAGGACCCCGCGGGGGGAGGCGTGGGCCACCAGTCGACCCAACGGGATTGGGGCGCCGGTGGGTTTCGAATCGGGTTGCGTTCATCGGGTGCGGGGGCTACCTTGGCGGGCATGAACAGTCGCCTGTCACAGAGCGTGCGCCCGGCATACAGGGGTATCGCGGACATCATCGGCGTCACCGACATCGTCGGCGTCACCGACATCATCGGCGTCACCGACGCCATCGGAAGGACTGCCTGAGATGCCATTCACACAGATACCCGGCGGGCGGAAGCTGTACTACGAAGAGAACGGATCCGGCGAGCCGGTCATCTTTCTGCACGGGTTCACGCTGGATGTTCGCCAGTGGCAGCGCGAACTCGAGGTGTTCGGACAGAACTGGCGGGCGATGGCCTTCGATGCTCTCGGGCACGGCCAGTCCAGCGCGCCGGCAACGGGCTACGGACGGGCCGACCGTGTCGAACACCTGCGGGCGTTCATGGAGGCGCTGGGGTTGAAGCGGGCACATGTCGTGGGGTTGTCGATGGGTGGTGCGACTGCGATCGGGTTCGCGCTGGCATATCCGGAACGCCTGCACTCGCTGACACTGGTCAGCCCCGGGGCGGCTGGGTATTCGGTGGGCAGGAAGATCGAGCTTGTGGATCGGGAGGCACGGGAACGCGGGGTTATGGCGGCGCGGGAGAAGTGGAAACGAACGACGTTGTCATGGTACCGGTCGGATAAGAAGCACCTGCAGCAACTGATGGAGCAGATGATGGACGAGCACAGCGGGGCGATCTGGACCGATCCCATGCGGGGGAAGTACCCGCGAGCGAATGACATGGAGCAGGTTCATCGGATTTGTGCTCCGACGCTGATCCTGACCGGGCGGCTTGACCGGATATTCCTGCCTTTGGCCGAGGCGCTGCATCAGAGGATTCCCGGGGCGCAGCTTGAGGTGTTCGAGGGGGTTGGTCACATGATAAACCTCGAAGCGCCAGAACGTTTCGAGCAGACAGTTAAACGATTCCTTGAGGCTGTCCGAGCTGGCTGATTCGCAGGTGATATTTCTTTGAGCGTTATGCGGGTTTGACTCCGCCGGACCGGTCGCGTATATTGGCCGTTTATCGCCGGATCGGTTCATGCGTTGAAGCGGCATATAGGGCATATTGAAGGAGAAGGACGGTGGCCCGGACACGACCCAGAATAGCTGTCCTGATTTCGGGCGGCGGGAGCAATCTGCAGTCTTTGATCGATGCGCAGAAGGCCGGGATTCTGGCCGGTGACAT
This sequence comes from uncultured Ignavibacteriales bacterium, assembly GCA_964627305.1. Taxonomy (GTDB): domain Bacteria; phylum Zixibacteria; class MSB-5A5; order GN15; family FEB-12; genus WJKG01. Next base: position 544,713 of record CAZVHP010000001.1, read on the forward strand.
TGTCTGGGTGGTCGCCAGCAGCCAGAAGGCCTACGGGCTGACCCGGGCCGAGAACGCCGGGATCGACACGTGGGTGTACTTGCCCGGGAGATATGATTCACCACAGGCGGCGACGCAGGACCTTCTGAGCAGGCTGAAAGAAAGGGAAATCGACTATATCGCTTTGGCCGGGTATCTGAAGCTGTTGCCGGCCGAGGTCGTCCGGGCCTATCGGGGGAGGATTACGAATATCCATCCGGCCCTGCTGCCCAAGTATGGCGGCAAGGGGATGTATGGACATCACGTACATGAAGCGGTTCTCGCGGCGGGGGAGACCCAGACCGGGCCGACGGTACATCTGGTTGATGAGGTTTATGACAACGGACGCATCCTTGAGCAGGCGAAAGTGCCGGTAAGGCCGGACGACACACCTGACTCGCTGGCGGCACGGGTGCTCGAGCAGGAGCACCGGCTGTATCCACGTGTCCTGAGCAAGCTGATACGAGGAGAGTATGAACAAGACAGCCAATGACGTGGTCATGCAGACCGACATCAGGGAGTACCCGCTGTTCAACCGCGGGAAAGTTCGCGATATCTATGATCTGGGCGACTCACTGCTGTTTGTGGCCTCGGACAGAATTTCGGCATTCGATGTGGTCATGCCCAACGGCATCCCCGGCAAGGGAAAGGTGCTCACGGCCATGTCGCTTTTCTGGTTTGACTACTTGAAGGATGTGGTTGACAACCACCTGATCACGGCCGAGCTGGAGGAGTTTCCGGGGCCATTGCACCAGTACCGGGAGCAGCTTGAAGGACGCTCCATGATTGTGACGAAAGCCGAGCGGGTCAACTGCGAGTGCATTGTGCGCGGCTATATCTCCGGTTCCATGTGGAAGGAGCTGCAGCGGGCGCGGGAGAAGGGGTCGAATACGGTGCACGGTTTTGAGTTCCCGCCGGAGCTTCAGGAGTCCGGCAAGCTGCCGGAGCCGATATTCACGCCGTCGACCAAGGCTGACGATGGTCACGATGAGAATATCAGTTACGATGAGCTGGTGAAGATTATCGGGCCGGAGACGGCGCAGCTTTGCCGCGAGAAGTCACTGGCGGTGTATACGAAGGCCGCTGAGTATGCGTTGACGAAGGGGATCATCATTGCCGACACCAAGTTTGAGTTTGGCTTCAAGGATGGTAAGTTCATACTGATCGACGAGGTGCTTTCGCCGGACTCGAGCCGTTTCTGGCCGGTGGACAAGTACGTGGTGGGCAAGGGACAGCCCTCGTTCGACAAACAGCCCGTTCGCGATTACCTCGCCCATAGCGGCTGGAACAAGAAGCCGCCCGCGCCGCAGTTGCCGCAGGAGGTGGTTGAGGCCTCGGCGGAACGTTATCGCGACGCACAACGCGTCCTGACAGGTAAGTGAGGTTATGACAGAAAAGACAGGAATCAAACGGGCGCTGATTTCGGTGTCCGACAAGACAGGTCTGATCAAGCTGGGGCAGTCGCTCCAGGATATGGGGATCGAGATCATTTCCACCGGCGGAACGCTCAAGAAGCTCAAAGAGGCGGGTGTGCAGGCGATTCCGGTTTCGGGATTCACCGGCTCACCGGAGGTGCTGGGTGGCCGCGTCAAGACGCTGCATCCGAAGATTCACGGGAGCATATTGTACCGTCGCGGCGATGAGAAGGACGAGGAGCAGCTAAGCCAGATAGAGGGGCGGGCGATAGACCTGATCGTGGTGAATCTGTATCCGTTCGAGCAGACAGTGGCGCGCGAGGATGCGACGCGGGAGGAGGTTATCGAGAATATCGATATCGGCGGTCCCAGCCTGATCCGGGCCTCGGCGAAGAATCATGAGTTCGTGACGATCGTGACCGACCCCTGTGACTATGACAATCTGATCGAGCAACTCCGGGAACATGACGGTCAGACAACGCCCGAGTTCCGTCGCCAGTGCGCGGCCAAAGCGTATGCGCTGACGGCTCGCTATGATACGGCGATCGCCGACTATTTCGCAGCCGAGATGGCCGATCAGCCTGCAGAGGGTGACGCGCTGTTCCCGGCCCGGCTGAACCTGTGTTACCGGCGCCGTGAGAATCTCCGCTACGGTGAGAATCCGCACCAGCGGGCCGCGGTGTATGAGCGGGAGGGTTTTCCGCCCGGACCGTCGCTGCTTCGCGGTGAGATTCTTTCGGGCAAGGAGTTATCGTATAACAACTACGGTGATCTGGACGCGGCTTTGGACATGATCCTGGATTTCGAGAAACCGTTCGCGTGTGTGCTCAAGCACGCCAACCCCTGTGGCGCGGCGCAGGCGGAGACGATTGCGGCGGCGTACAAGGCGGCGTATGATTCGGATCCACTTTCGGCCTTTGGTTCCATTATCGGGCTGAACCGTGAAGTGGACATGGCCTGTGCCGAGCTTCTGCACGAGACACCGTTCGTGGAGTGTATCCTGGCTCCCGGGTTTACGGAGGAAGCGCTCGCTATGCTTAAGCGGAAGAAGAACCGTCGTCTGCTGGCCGTGCCTCAGATAGCCGATGGAGTGACGCCGGGACAGGTGGTGTTCAAGCCGGTGCGCGGAGGGTTGCTGTATCAGCAGGCCGATGAGCAGAATGTTAGCAAGGATGAGCTGAAGGTGGTGACCAAGAGGGAACCGACGCCGGAGGAACTCAAGGCGCTCATGTTTGCCTGGAAGGTTGTGAAGCATACGAAGTCGAATGCGATCGTGCTGGCCAAAGGGGAGGCGACGGTGGGGATCGGCATGGGACAGACCTCGCGGGTCGATTCCGGATTCATGGCGGTCAAGCGCGCCGGCGAGCGGGCACAAGGGGCGGTGATGGCCTCGGATGCCTTCTTCCCGATGCCGGACGGAGTCGAGGTTGGTACCGAGGCGGGGGTGACAGCGATTATTCAGCCGGGTGGTTCCAAGGGTGATGCTGAGGCGATCGCAGCCGCCGATAAGGCCGGGGCGGCGATGGTGTTCACTGGCATGAGACATTTCAAGCACTGAGAAGGGGCAGGACTGTGACAAAGCGACTGCTGGTGGTGTTTCTGGTCGGTATGGCGGTGGTGCTGATCGGGCTTTCGGGCTGTGGATCCAAGGGCGAGGACGCCGGCCGATCCGAGAGTTACGCCGACAGCGTGAGTGCTGCGGGCTCGGAGAGGGTGACACCGGCGCCTGCCGATTCCGAGGTGATAATCGGTCATTGGCAGGCCACGACCGGGCTGGAACGGGGGATGATATTCGGTTTTCACGATGGCGGCCTGGGGGGAATGCAGATGGGGTCATTTCATGATACCTTCACGTATCAGTTTGTGCCGGGTCGACCGGGTCGGCTGACTCTCGCCAATCCGGCCAGCGGCGCCAGCCAGTCGATGGAGTGCTATATCGACGGGGATACCCTGACTGTCATTCGTCAGGGTGATACTTCTGTTATGGTGCGCGTAGAGGCACCGCCGGTTTCTGACGATCACCGCAGGCGGTTGGATAAGTTGCTGTCGGGCAAGTGGGTAGTCGAGATCGAGGGGACGCAACTGGAGCATTCGTTTACCGACGATGGTCGGTTTGTCGCCGTTAACAAAACGACAGGGCAGCGCCTGCCGGGTGGCTGGAGCATGGAGGAACAGGGCAATCTGGTGATGGTGATCCAGGGGCGGGCTTTGAAGGGGCGGCTGAGCTTCGAGGGGGAATCACAGATGATAATCGATACACCGGAGCGCAAACTGGTTTTCGAGCGGGTAGAATAGCGTTCGGGGGTGCTTGAAAAGCCGATTGATATGTTCGCTGCAAGATATTACTGCGTGGTCGGTTGGGGGGGTACGACACGCTTTGGCGGTCTTAAGGTCGGCAGCAGGGGATCGCGCGGGAAGGCAATTCGCTTGCAAAGATCGATGAGTCGGTGTATCTTCGGTTCTATAGCGCAACCGCAACTGGAGACGAGATGAGAGACAGAATATTAGAGATCGTTGTTTTTCTCATAGATTACATGCAGGAACACCGGGAGCAGGTCTCGGATATCGACGACATTTCCGCGATGCTCGAGACTATGGGGTATCAGGATGATGAGATATCGGCTGCCTATTCGTGGCTGATGGATCGAATCAATCCGGAGGCTGAGGAGTATTTCGCCTCGTTTCCATCCCGCCACTCCTCGGTGCGGGTATTAACGGCCGCTGAGCGGGCTTTGCTTTCGACTGAGGCTCAGGGGTTTCTGTACGGGCTGGTGAACCTGGGGCTGATTGACGACGAGCAGCTTGAGATCGTGCTGGATCGTCTGATGGTGGTCAGCTCTGCCGACGTGAGCGAGGAAGAGGTCAAGACGGTTGCCTCGGCAGTGGTATTTCACGATGTCGAGGAGCTTGACGGGCTGAACCTGTTCGATATCACCAGCCCGCGCTCTCCGTTCGTAAACTGATCTCGTAAATCGATTTAGAGCTTATGAGCCTTTGCTCCAAGAAGATCCTGCTGGGCATGACGGGCGGGATTGCATGCTATAAGATCCCCAACCTGGTCCGCCTGCTGGTCAAACAGGGGGCCGAGGCGCAGGTGATCATGACCGAGGCGGCGACGCGGTTTGTGACACCGCTGACGCTGGAGTCGGTATCGCAGCGGCCGGTATTGGTCAGGATGTTTCCCGAAAACGAGTTTGTGGGGACGCGGCATATCGATCTGGCCGAGTGGCCGGATGTGATCGTGATCGCTCCGGCGACGGCGAACTTCCTGGGCAAGATGGCCTCCGGGATAAGTGATGATCTTCTGACAACGGTGATGTGCGCCACGACCCGGCCGGTGCTGGTGGCGCCGGCAATGAATCCGGGGATGTGGAGCAACAGGATCACGCAGCGGAATTTCGAGACGGTCACGCGGGATCTCGGATGGGAGTCGATCGGGCCGGAGGCAGGCGAGATGGCGTGTGACAGCAGCGGTGTGGGGCGAATGTCGGAGCCGGAGGCCATATTCGACTCTGTCAGCAAGCTGGCGGGCGGCGCAGGGAGCGCAGGGAGTAAAAAAAAAGGCTGAGCCTGCAGGGTAAGAGGGTTCTGGTCACGGCCGGTCCGACGCGGGAGGCGATTGATCCGGTCCGTTATGTCTCCAATCATTCATCGGGGAAAATGGGGTATGCTCTGGCGCGGGCGGCGCGCGAGGCCGGGGCCGAGGTGTGCCTGATCACGGGGCCAACGTCTCTGGTGATACCACAGGGTGTGAGGTCGATTCCGATTGTGACCACAGCCGATCTGGCCGCGGCGGTGCAGGCGGAGTTCGCCACGTGCGATGCGCTGATTATGGCGGCGGCCCCGGCTGATTTTCGGCCGCAGGTCATGGTCGGATCGAAGATTAAACGCGGGGACGGTCCGCTGGCGTTGCAACTGGAGCCAACGGAGGATATCCTGCGTGGTTTGGCCGGGAAACGTCGGCCGGGGCAAGTGGTGATCGGGTTTGCGCTTGAGACTGATGACGCCGAGAAGAATGCTCGTCGCAAGCTGGCTGACAAGCAGTTGGACATGATTGTGCTCAATGTGCCGGGGCCGGATTCGGGGTTTGATACCAAGACCAATCGGGTGAGCATTATCCATCCGAAGCGCAGGACGCTCGCGTTACCGTTGATGTCGAAAGACGAGGTGGCCGAGCGGATTGTTGCTGAGATGGCGAAGTTGCTCTGAATCAATGTTGCCTGTCGTTTCCTCATGTACTAACTTGACTGTTCAATTCGGAAAGGGAGAATGGACGCTAATTCCGACAACCTGAGAGCATTGCTGTGCCGGGCGCTTCGCACCCAGATAGACATGGGGTTTGAGGAGGTAATCCTGGACCCGCTGCCCGAGGAGATTCAGGCGTCGCTGTCGGTGAAGAAACCGGTGGCGCCGGCGGTGCGTGTGGGTGCCGAAGATGAAAACGAGCAGTCGGCCCTGTTCGCAGAGATGCCGGACGGGCCTGACGTGGCCGAGTACGAGTCGTTGCAGGCGCACTGTCAGGCGATCTGTGAGTGCCAGCGCTGTCCGCTGGGCCGGACGCGCAATAAGTTCGTGTACGGCGTGGGGCATCGTTCGGCAGAGATCATGTTTGTCGGCGAGGCGCCGGGTGCGGATGAGGACCGGCAGGGGGAGCCGTTTGTGGGCCGGGCCGGCAAGCTGCTTGACAAGATTCTGGAGGCGATGAAGCTGTCGCGTCAGGATGTGTATATTGCCAATATCCTCAAGTGCCGACCTCCGAATAACCGCGATCCGTTGCCGGACGAGGTGGAGCAGTGCCTTGGATACCTTCATGAGCAGATACGGTTGATACGGCCGAAGCTCATCTGTGCGCTGGGCCGGGTGGCGGCTCAGAATCTGCTGAAGACGACGACACCACTGGGGAAGCTTCGTAAACGCTGGCACACCTTCTCCGGAACGCCGATGCTGGTGACGTATCACCCGGCAGCGCTGCTCCGGTTTCCGCAGTCGGGATACGTGGGAGGACATGCAGATGCTGCTGGTCAAACTCGACGAGATAAAGGCGCGATGACGTGGCGGAACGCAAGCAGGTAACCTGGCGGGGCAAGGAAGAGGTTCGACTGGAACGTCTGCAGGCACCGCGTTCGGAGGAGGCCGAGCAGGCGTTGCTGGGTGCGATTCTTCGTGACTCCGAGGCGCTCAACCGGGCGCTGGAGGTGCTCGATGATCCCTCGGCATTTTATGTCCCGCGACACCGGCTGATCTACGAAGCGATGCTGGCCCTGTACGAGCAGTCGCAGCCGTGCGACATCACGACGGTGGCCAACCAACTGCAGAAGATGGCAACGCTGGAGAAGGTCGGCGGGCGGGTGTATCTGGTCGAGCTGGTTGAGGGGGTGGCCTCGACCGTGAACGTGGTGACATACGCCAACATCGTGCTGGAGAAGTGGTTGCTTCGCCGGTTGATTCGGACGGCGGATGAGATAGCGGAAAGCTGCCGGACGGAGGATGAAGCCGTCGACGCGCTGCTGGACAAGGCCGAGAGCAGCATCTTCATGATATCGGAGCGCCGGTTGCGCAAGGGATTCGTTGCCCTGAGCGATTTGTTGCCCGGGACGATGGAGCAGATCGAGGAGTTGCAGTCTCCGGACAGTACGCTGGTAGGCTTACAGACGGGGTTTCGGGATTTTGATGAGATGACTAATGGTCTGCGCGGTGGTGAGCTGGTGATCATTGCCGGGCGGCCGTCGATGGGCAAATCGGCGCTGGCCATGAATATCGCGGAGTTCGTGGCGATTGAGCAGAAGAAGGCAGTGGGCGTGTTTTCGCTGGAGATGTCGGCGGAGTCGCTGGCGATGCGGTTGCTGTGCGGACGGGCAAAGATATCGCAGCAGCGGCTTCGTTCGGGCAAGCTGGCCGATCGCGAGTGGCCGAAGCTGACGTATGCCTCGGGGCCGCTTTCGGAAGCGCCGATATACATCGATGACAGTGCGAATCTCAGCAGCCTGGAGATGCGGGCGAAGGCGCGACGGTTGAAGGCGCAGGCGGATGTGTCGCTGATTATCGTGGACTATATCCAGATGATGACGGCGACGGGGCGTTTTGATAACCGTCAGCAGGAGATCGCGACGATCTCGCGCGGGTTGAAGTCGCTGGCGAAGGAACTGGATGTGCCGGTGATCGCCTGTTCGCAGCTTTCGCGGATGGTGGAGCAGCGCGGCGGAGAGAAGCGTCCGCAGCTTTCGGATTTGCGGGAGTCGGGGGCTATCGAGCAGGATGCGGATGTGGTGGCGTTTGTCTATCGCCCGGAACACTATCTGACGCATTTGGATCGCAACGACCCAAAGTATGCAGAGGTGGAGGGGAAGGCGCAGATAATCGTAGCCAAGCAGCGCAATGGTCCGACGGGGACGGTGAATCTGACGTTCCTGAAGGAGTTTGCGCGCTTTGAGAATCTGGAGTGGAAGCGACGTGAAGTGCCGCCGGGGGTGGAGCCGGTTGGCGGTGATGAGGAGACACCGTTCTAATGGAGCATGTACCGGAGATAGTGGGTCGCAGCGGCATCGGGGTGGTGACCAAGCTGGGTGGCATGGCGATATTTCTCGGGCGGTTCGTGGTGTCGCTTCGCCGGCTGCACCACTCGCTGGGATTGCTGGTGGCGCAGTTGTACTATATCGGGATGAAGTCGCTGCCGCTGATAGCGATCATATCGATTTTCGTGGGGGCGGTGTCGGCCTGGCAGGCGGCGTATCAGTTCAAGTTCATCGGGGCGCCGTTGCGGTTTCTGGGGCACGCGGTAGGCAAGGCGGTGGTCATTGAACTGGCGCCGGTGCTCTCGGCAATTGTCCTGGCCGGACGGGTTGGAGCCGGGATTACGGCGGAACTGGGGACGATGCGGGTGACCGAGCAGATCGACGCCCTGCTGTCAATGGGTATAAGCCCGTTTCGCTATCTGGTGCAGCCGCGGATTATCGCGTGCACGCTGATGGTGCCGTTTCTGGTGTGCTTCTCGATTTTTGTGGCGATCATAGGGGGATTGATCGTGTCGATGGTGGGCGTCAACATCTCCTCGGAAATGTTCCTTAACGGGTTTCGGGGCTCATTCAAATTGCAGGATTTCATTAACGGGTTGATCAAGGCGGGCGTGTTTGGCTTCACGATCGGGCTGGTCAGTTGCTACGAGGGCTTCCACAGCGAAGGTGGGGCGCAGGGGGTTGGGCTGGCGACGACAACGTCGGTGGTGATTTCGATGGTGATGATTCTGGTGTTCAACTTCGTTTTTGCACTCATCCTGTTCCGGTTGTAGCATGGCCATCATCGAGTTGAAAGACCTGTGCAAGAGCTTCGGTAAGCTGGTCGTGCTGGATGGCATCAACCTGACCATAGAGAAGGGGGAGTCGCTGGCGATTATCGGTGCCTCCGGGACGGGGAAATCGGTCCTGCTCAAGCACATTATCGGTCTTATGGCGCCCGACCGCGGACAGGTGTTTGTCGACGGGCGTGAGATCAACGAACTGCCGGACGAGGAACTGGTGGCGGTGCGTTGGCGAATCGGGATGTTGTTTCAGTCGGCGGCGCTGTTTGATTCGATGACGGTTGCGGAGAATGTGGGGCTGGGGTTGAAGGAGTCGCGCAAGTACAAGCCCGAGCAGATTCGGCGCATCGTGCAGGAGAAGCTGGACATGGTGGATCTGTCGGATGCCGGAGACAAGCTGCCGTCGGAGCTCTCCGGCGGCATGCACAAGCGGGTCGGGCTGGCGCGGGCCATTGCGAACGATCCGGAGGTGTTGCTGTACGATGAGCCGACGACCGGGCTGGACCCGATTACGGCAGAGATGATCAACGAATTAATCGCGCGGCTGAACGAGCGGCTTTCGGTAACCTCGCTGGCGGTGACCCATGATATGAAGTCGGCGTTTCACATTGCCGATCGGATTGTTATGCTTCACAAGGGGCGGGTGCATTTTGACGGTACTCCGGAAGAGCTGAAGAAGGTTGATGACGGGTATGTGCGCCAGTTCATGGACAGTGCGGCGTATGATGCGTAGGGGGCAGTGAAGATCATGTCGCTTCCATCAAAGAGAGCCAGGACCGCCTACTACTGCTCGCAGTGTGGTGCAGAGCATCCGCGCTGGCAGGGTCAGTGCCGGGAATGCAGTGCCTGGAACACGCTGATCGAGGAGCGTCTTCCGGTGGGGAAAGTAAGCGGGGCGAAGAAGTCCGGGCCGGTGCGCACAGTGCCGCTGGGGCAGATCGGGACCGAGTCGCAGACAGGGCTGGTCAGCACGATCGACGAGTTCGATCGGGTGCTGGGCGGGCGGCTGCTTCCGGGGGCCTCGGTGTTGATCGGCGGTGAGCCGGGAATTGGCAAGTCGACGCTGCTGCTTCAGGCGGCTGAAGGGTACTCCTCGCAGGGATTGTCGGTTCTGTATGCGACCGGGGAGGAATCGCTGCCGCAGATCAAGCTGCGGGCGGACCGGTTGGGGGCATCGGGGAGCAATATCGGGCTGCTCAATTCGACTTCGCTGGAGGAGATTGAAGCAGCGATTGAAGGCGGGCACTGGGCGGTGGCGATTATCGATTCGGTTCAGACAACGGCGAGTGAGATACTGGATTCGCCGCCGGGGACGGTGGCGCAGGTGCGGGAGTCGGCCAAGCAGTTGATACGCCTGGCGCGGGCGGGGGACATGGCGCTGCTGCTGGTGGGCCACGTGACCAAGGAGGGGATGGTGGCCGGCCCGAAGGTGCTTGAGCACATGGTTGATACGGTGATGTATTTCGAGGGGGATGCGACGCACCTGTACCGGATTCTGCGGTGCACGAAGAATCGGTTCGGGTCGATTGCGGAGATCGGGGTGTTTGAGATGACGCCATCGGGGCTGAGCGAAGTGAGCAACCCTTCTTCGGTGTTTCTGTCGGAACACCAGGGGCAGCCGCAGGCCGGTTCGGTGGTGACGAGTTTGTGTGAGGGGACACGGCCGATTCTGATCGAGGTGCAGGCACTGGCGACCTCGGCGAGTTACGGCAATCCGCAACGGGTGGCCGGCGGAATCGACAACAAGCGGCTGGCACTGCTGCTGGCTATCCTCGAGAAGCGGTGCGAGTACCCGATGGGGACCAATGACGTGTTTGTGTCGATCGCAGGAGGGTTGCGGGTGAGCGAACCCTCGGTTGACCTGCCGCTGGTGGCGGCGATAGCGTCGTCTGTAACGAACCGGGCGATTGATCCGCATACCTTGGTGGTGGGCGAGGTGGGGCTTTCCGGCGAGGTGCGGGGGGTGACTCAGATTGATCGCCGCATTGCCGAGGCGGCCAAGCTGGGGTTCACGCGCATGGTACTGCCGCAGAGCAATTTGGGGAAGGTAGTGAATCGGCCGATCGAGCTTGTCGGTGTAAGCAGCCTGCAGCAGGCGCTGGACGTGGTGCTGGGCTGATGGGCGGAGAGTTGACGCCAGAGCGGTTGTTCCGGCTGCAGGCGAGCGACGGGGCCGCCCGGCGCGCAGAGATCAGCACGCCACACGGGAGGTTCCAGACGCCGGCGTTTATGCCGGTGGGGACCAGCGGGGCGGTAAAGGCGCTGACCAGCGGCGATCTGGAAACCTGCGGGGCGGAGATCATCCTGGGCAATACGTACCATCTGTATCTGCGGCCGGGGACACGGATTATCAAATCACAGGGCGGGCTGGCGGAATTCAGCGGGTGGCACAAGCCGATGCTGACCGACAGCGGCGGGTTTCAGATCTTCTCGCTGCGGGATATCAGCACGGTCAGTGACGAGGGAGTGGAGTTCCGGTCGCATCACGACGGGTCGCGGCACTTCTTCAGCCCGGTGACTTCGATGCAGGTGCAGCACGATATTGGGGCGGATATCATTATGGCTTTTGACTACTGCGTGCCGTATCCGGCCGATCGGGAGCTGGCCGAGCTGGGAGTGGAGCGGACGTGGTTGTGGGCGCAGGAGTGTCAGGAGTATCACGAGAGTCTGGTCAAAGCGGGCCAGACGCAGCAGGTGCTGTTTGCAATCGTGCAGGGATCGACCTATCGGGATCTTCGGAGGCTTTCAGCCGAGCAGTTGGTGGCGATGGATTTCCCGGGGTATGCGATCGGGGGATTGTCGGTGGGGGAGTCCAAACAGGAGATGGAGGCGATGCTGGTCGGGCAGATCGAGTACCTGCCAGACGAAAAGCCGCGCTACTTGATGGGAGTCGGGTATCCGGAGGATATCCTGATGGCGGTGGGGTATGGTGTGGACATGTTCGATTGCGTGCTGCCGACTCGCAATGCGCGTACGGGGAATGTGTTCACGTCGCGGGGGCAGATCACGTATCGCAATGCGGCCTATGCGGACGACAGCCGGCCGCTGGATCCTGATTGTGACTGCCCGGTTTGCCGGCGGTACTCGCGGGCGTACATTCGTCACTTGTATAATCAGTCGGAGATTACGGGGATGGTGCTGGCGACCTTGCACTCGACGTGGTTTTTTCAGAAGCTGATGCAGGGTATTCGCGGGGCGATCGAGGCGGGGCGGTTTGGGGCGTTTCGGGAAGAGTTTCTGAAGAAGTATCGCAGCGGGTGGGAGTAGGGAGGCGAGGGGGAGATGAATCCTGGAGCTTTGTCGGTAGTGTGTTGATCAACGGCAGTGGCGGGATCAGCCGGTTTGAGTGGAAGGCGCATGAATGCGAACCAAGATACCTTATGATGAAATGGTGTACCTGCTCGGCGGGAAGAAGTACGTATTCCCGAAGTACACAACCCAGCTATTGAATCTTGCCAATGCAAACTCGGGAGGCACCAGACCGAAAGTGGTTGGCCAGATGAGCGAACTGATACAAACGTTTGAAGGGAAGACACTAACCGAATGGGTTGACTGGTACTCGGAGCGGAAACCTGATGCTGTTCGGGAAGCGACGGACAGGATTTCGGCCATGCTGGCGCGGCTCAGGGAAGCTATGGGACAGATTGATGATAAGATGATCGAGGACTGGGTCAAGGATTTGATTCACAACAAAACCTTTGCCGGGTTGCGGTTTCAAGAAGCCATACTGCAGAAGATCTCCAAGGAAACGGGGACTACGTATCGGTTGTCAACCGCTGAAGAGGAGACCAAAGGAATCGATGGGTTCGTTGGTGGTCGGGCGATCAGCATCAAGCCTCACACATACAGATCGAAGAAGGACCTTCTCGGGGAGTCGATTGAAGTGACCGTTGTCTACTACGAGAAGAAGAAGGATGGGATAGTGATTGAGTGTGACATATAGCGGTGTGGAATGCGGAGTTCCAATCGGCACATCAGTTCTGAGCTTGAATGCATTCAACTGAGATCAAAGGTTGTCTGCGCCGTGTTTTCACGGAGCTGCCTGGGCCTGGAGTCGACAACGGGCACGATCCTGCTTTGGAGCGGTTGACACTCGTGGTTTCGATAGGATACGTGGTACGTATCCTGCCCGCTGGACACGATACTCTCCACCATGCGAAGCACAATATCGGTTTCCTGTCTGCTTGCACAAGGTATGCCAAGGCTTTCAATGGTGAACTTGAAACCCTTTTCGTCAGCTTGCCGGAGTTCTGCGAATCTACGATGATCCTCAATGCGTTTGGCGATGTGGGTGTTGACAAGGGGGACGAGGTTCAGCATCTGTCTGTCAATCAGGTTCCTGAAACCGGTGTCAACTTCATAGCCAATACTGTTTCTCTCGGTCGCCGCCGCAGCCACACTGGTGGTACCGGTCCCGAGGAAGGGATCCAACACGCAGTCTCCCTTAATGGAGAACATATTGATGAGTCTGTAAGGCAAATCGAAAGGATACGCTGCGCTGCGCTTGCGCAGGTTGCTGTTGTTCAGCTCTTGTCCGATGCCTTTGAGATCAAACCACACATCAGAGAACCACTGATTACGCTCCTCCCAGAAGAAAGCGCTTTCTCTCCGAAGGCGCTTCTCTTCCGGATCTCTGAACTCCCGTTTGCTCCCTTTGCGGAAAACTAATATGTACTCGTGTTCGAGAGTGACATAAGCTCCCGGAGGGAGCATACCCGATCCCATGAACTTGTTTGGTGCGTTGGTGGTTTTGCGCCAAATGATGTTGGGAAGATTCTGGAAGCCGAGAGATACCATCTTGCTGATGATTCGAGAGTGAGATGAAAACAGCTGGAAGTTGTCATTGAGCGTCCGTGTGGCATTCCCTATGTTTATGCAGACGATGCCTCCATCGCAAACAACTCGCGGCAACTGAGTCCACACCTGGTCGAGTTGGCGATGCATCGATTCGAACGCCTCCTGTTCACGCCCGTCGTTCATCTTCTGTCCGATGTTTGGATCTGCACGGCAGAACAACTCGTCCCACATTTCGATCATTGGGTAAGGTGGTGAAGTGACTACGAGACTGACGCAGCTATTATCCAGTGCCGACAGATCAATCGCTGAGGAGTACAGTACTCTGTGAGTGGTCTTCATAGTCATAGCCTTAGTTTATGACATTATGGACACCGTGTAAATCACATTCATGCGGCGACATTCGTCAATGGTCGTGAAAGCCCGGACGTGGTCGAGGTGCTCTGTCACTGGATGGTGAATGAAGGACAGCATACCGACAGCCTGACGTTGTTCACGGCCTCGGCGAGTGCCGGGAGCCGGTGTGAAGCACGGGATCCCATACAGCATCCGCAATCACCAGTCGCGCAGGGTGAACAGGTAGCCGAAAGTGACTCGGATGTCGGACAGGCGGATTTCTTCCTTGCGTTCGGCGACCATGCCGATACCCGTATCGCGGATGTAGTTAAGGTTGGAGCGCATTTCTGTGATGGTGAGTTCGAGGGCGTATACACTTCGGTAGCGCAGGCCCAGAGCAATGCGGAAGCCGGGGGCGGCATCGATGCGGACCTCGCGGATGGCGAACTGGGAGCGGAGGGAGTCGGCAATCCAGGCATGGGGTTTGAACGAGTGCACTGTGAACAGGGCGCCGGCACCAATATAGCCCGTCAGTTTGTCGGTGCCTCGGTAGTAGAAGCTCTCAAGGGCGAATGAGACGGCGTGCATCGGGCCACGGGGGTATTGGCGTGCTGACAGCTCGCCGTATTTGTAATCGACGGAGGTCCGGACAACGACGGGATGCATGATAAGCAACTCGTACTTGGCTGACAGTTCGGGTCCGGCGGAGACGACATCGGACGGCGCCCGGAAACCCAGCGAGATGTGGGCATTGACGCTGGCCAGCGTGTCCTCCTCGACCGGGTTGAGGGGGTAGAGCGGGAGGCTCATCATGGCGGCCATAAGCAGAGCGAGCATGCTGGTATGTCCTCGTCTGAAGTAGTTGCTGTATATACTAATAACGCATGTTCGCGGCAATCGATCAACCCAAAGCGGTGACTTTTTTCTGTGCTGGTGTGTTGCCGGGGTAGTGGTCGGTGCTCAGGCCTCAGGGTTTCGGCGCTTCCGATCTTGTGTAAGTTATTGTGGCACAAGGCGTGGTTTGGCTTGCTTTGGCGGGGAAAGCGGTTGACATCGACTGCCTAAAGAATATATTACCTGCCTATGAAATCCGGGTGTGACGTATTTCACATGGCCGGAGCGCTGTTAACAGATTGCCAGAAGAGTACATAAGCCATAGAAGGAAAGTGTGTTATGAGTAGTCCGGAAGTTCTCAAGAATTTCATCAATGGTGAGTGGGTCGAGTCTGTTTCCGGTGAGACCTACGAAAACGTAAATCCGGCCGATAACAGCGATGTTGTGGGGATATTCCAGAAGTCGAACGCTGAGGATGTGAAGAGGGCGGTGGATGCGGCCGCTGCTGCTTATGAGAAGTGGCGGTTGACGCCGGCACCGAAGCGTGGAGAGATACTGTACAAAGTTGCACAGCGTCTGGAGGCCGAGAAGGAGCGTTGCGCGAAAGAAATGACGCGCGAGATGGGCAAGGTGCTCGCTGAAACGCGCGGTGATGTGCAGGAAGCAATCGATTTGACATACTACATGGCGGGGGAGGGGCGACGGTTGTTCGGTTTTACGACGCCCTCGGAGATGGGGAACAAGTTTGCCATGGCGGTCCGTCAGCCGCTGGGTGTGTGTGGTTTCATTACGCCGTGGAATTTCCCGATGGCTATACCCTCATGGAAGACCATGCCGGCGTTGATTTGCGGCAATACGGTGGTGATCAAGCCGGCGACTGACACGCCGAAGTCGGTGGTCAACATGGTGAAGATCATGCACGAAGAGGGCGTTCCGGCGGGTGTGATCAACCTTGTGACGGGCGCGGGCAGCAAGGTGGGACAGCCGCTGATCAATGATCCGCGAACGCGGGTCATTTCGTTTACCGGTTCGACCGAAGTCGGTCGCAAGGTATCTGAAGCCTGTGCGCCGACCTTCAAGCACACCTGCCTTGAGATGGGTGGGAAGAATGTGCAGATAGTCATGGACGACGCCAATATTGATCTGGCGGTTGATGGTGTGCTGTGGGGAGCGTTCGGCACTACCGGGCAGCGTTGTACGGCGACGAGCCGCCTGATAATCCACAAGGATGTGGCGAAGAAGATGATCGACAAGCTGGTCGAGCGGGTCAAACAGTTGAAGGTGGGCAATGGACTTGATGAGAGTATGCAGATGGGACCCTGCGTGAACCAGAGTCAGCTGGATACGGTGCTGAAGTATGTCGATATCGGCAAGAACGAGGACGGCGCCAAACTGGTCTGTGGCGGTGAGCGGCTCACCGGTGGAGATTATGACAAGGGGTTCTTCGTTCAGCCGACGGTGTTCACGGAGGTAACGCAGAAGATGCGTCTGTGGAAGGAAGAGATTTTCGGCCCGGTGCTGTCGGTGGGGACGTTCGATACATTCGAACAGGCGATTGAGATGGCCAACGACACCATTTACGGGCTGTCGGCCTCTATTTACACGCAGGATGTCAACTGGGCGTTCAAGGCCATGCGCGATGTGTATACGGGCATATTCTACGTGAATGCTCCGACCATCGGCGCCGAGACGCACCTGCCGTTTGGCGGGACAAAGGAGACCGGCAATGGTCACCGCGAGGCGGCCATGGTGGCGCTGGATGTGTTCAGTGAGTGGAAGTCGGTTTATGTCGACTTCTCCGGCAGGATACAGCGCGCGCAGATCGATAACCAGTAGTGCTTGTGCAACGTGTGGAAGGGATGACGGTTTGAGCCGTTGCAAGTTCATATTTGACCGTGAGACCTGCGGGGTCGTTTTCCTGTACATGATCCTGTTCATCTGGACGGCATCATCGATATGAGGGAGCGCCTCCGTCAGGGGAGATGGTATGAGAGTGCTGTTTAACACGTGATGGTCGAATAAGGAGCAATTGAAGATGGCTACGAAGACAGAACGCAAGCGGATCATTATCATGGGCGCGGCCGGCCGCGATTTCCATAATTTTAACACGTTGTACCGTGATAACGAAACTGTGGAAGTGGTGGCGTTCACTGCGACGCAGATTCCCGATATTGAAGGCCGCAAGTATCCGGCGCAGTTGGCCGGGAAGCTGTATCCCAAGGGGGTACCGATCGAGGACGAGACCAGTCTGCTGGATCTGATCGAGAAGCACAAGGTTGACGAGGTGGTTTTCTCGTACTCGGATGTGAGTTACCAGTATGTGATGGAGAAGGCGGCGTACGTGATGGCGGCCGGGGCGCGGTTTGCGGTTGAAGGCTCGACCCCGACCCAGATCGAGTCGAGCAAGCCGGTGGTCTCCGTGTGTGCGATTCGCACCGGTTGCGGCAAGTCGCAGACGACGCGTGCGGTGGCGGCGGCTCTGCAGGAGATGGGCAAGAAGGTAGTGGCGATCCGTCACCCCATGCCGTATGGCGATCTGGCGGCACAGGCCTGTCAGCGGTTTGCCGATCTGTCCGATCTGGACAAGCACAAGTGTACGATTGAGGAGCGCGAGGAGTACGAGCCGCACATCAATCGTGGCGTGGTTGTCTATGCTGGTGTGGACTATGAGCAGATCATCCGTGAGGCCGAGAAAGAGGCCGACGTTATCCTGTGGGATGGCGGCAACAACGATATGTCGTTCTACAGGACGGATCTGCAGATTACGGTAGTGGATCCGCATCGTCCGGGACACGAGCTGGAGTACTATCCGGGGCAGGTCAACCTTCTGAGGGCTGATGTGATAGTGATCAACAAGATTGACTCGGCTGACCCTGAGGGTGTGGTTGAGGTCCGTCGCAACATCCAGGCCTACAATCCGAATGCGATCGTGATCGATGCGGCCTCTCCGCTGGAGGTGGACAAGCCGGAGTTGATTCGCGGCAAGCGGGTGCTGGTGGTCGAGGATGGTCCCACGCTGACCCACGGTGAGATGACCTATGGCGCCGGCGTGGTGGCGGCCGAGAAGTACGGTGCGATCGAACTGGTTGACCCGCGTCCTTACACGGTGAAGTCGATCACGCGGACGTTCGAGAAGTATCCCGAGATAGGCGTTCTTCTGCCGGCTATGGGGTATGGTGATCAGCAGATCAAGGACCTGGAGACGACGATCAACAAGGTCAAGTGTGATGCGGTTGTTGTGGCGACGCCGATCGATTTGACCCGGATTCTCAAGATCAAGCATCCGAACACGCGGGTGTACTACAACCTGCAGGAGATCGGGACGCCGACGGTCAAGTCGGTGCTTGAGGATTTTCTGAAGGGTAAGAAGCCGGGCACCAAGCGCACGGCGAAGAAGTAAGTCGGAACGACCGGGCGGAAGGGAGCGATCCTTTCCGCCTTCTGCAAATAGAAGGCTGACATCATGGCTTCGGGAAAGACGGCTGTTGTGGCGCTCGGTGGCAACGCGATCACCGTGCCCGGCATGGAAGACACCATTGCCAATCAGTTTGCCAATACGCGCCGCTCGCTTGATGGCATTGTTGAGCTTGTTCGCGACGGTTACAACCTGGTGGTCACTCACGGCAACGGCCCGCAGGTGGGCAACGCCCTGCTTCGGAACGAGATGGCGCGTGGTTCGGCGCCGGACTTACCGCTGGGGGTGCTGGTTGCCGATACGCAGGGGGGGATGGGGTATATGATCGAGCAATCGCTGCAGAACCGGCTCAAGAAAGAAGGGATCGAGCGGCGGGTGGTGACTATCGTCACCCAGATGATTGTTGATAAGGAGGACCCGGCGATCAACAACCCGACCAAGTACATCGGGCAGTTCTACACGGAGAAACAGGCCCGGACCTACGAACAGAATCTGGGCTGGCAGATGAAACAGGATGCCAATCGGGGCTGGCGTCGTGTGGTGCCATCGCCGAAACCGAAAAGCTCGGTGGAGGGGTCGACGATCCGTCAGTTGGTTGAGCAGGGGAATATCATCATTGCGGGCGGTGGTGGAGGCATTCCGGTTTATATCGATACGTTCGGCAATCTCGAGGGGCTGGATGCGGTGATCGATAAAGACTGGGCCTCGGCCGTGATTGCCCGCGAGGTGAATGCGCAGGTGCTGTGCATTTTGACCTCGGTAGACCAGGTATCGCTGGATTTCGGCAAGGAGAATCAACAGGAGCTTGGGACGGTGACGCTGGCGGAGTTGAAGCGATATCGGGACGAGGGTCATTTTCCTGCCGGGTCGATGGGTCCCAAGGTGGATGCTGCCATTGCTTTTATGGAAAACGGCGGTGACGTGGTCACCATTACGTCGTTCAACCTGGCCGGCGCGGCTCTTCGCGGCGAGGCCGGGACACGAATCGTTAGCGAGTAGGGATGTGTAGATTGTCTGGCGAAGTAGTTGACGATATTCTCGAAGCCGGACGCATTTACGAGGTCGGCGGCGCCGTGCGGGATCAGCTTCTGTATGGGGGACTTCAGGAGACCGACCTGGATTACCTGGTGACGGGCGTTGGGTATGATCGCCTCAGCGCCATTCTGAAGCGGCATGGGCGGGTTGATCTGGTCGGTCGGTCTTTTGGGGTGATCAAGTTCACCCAGATGGTCAGGGGCCGGTCTTGTACCTATGACATTACGCTGCCGCGAACGGAGCATTCGACGGGAGTCGGGCACCGTGACTTCGAGGTTCGCTACGATCCGAACCTGCCGGTGGAAGCCGACCTGATTCGCCGCGATTTCACTATCAATGCAATGGCGCTGGCCCTGGATACACAGGAGCTGGTTGACCCGCTGCAGGGTCGGGCCGATCTGGAGCTGCGGCAGCTTCGCATTGTTTATCCTGAGTCATTCAAAGATGATCCTCTGCGGATGCTTCGTGCGGTACAGTTCGCAGCACGGTTCGAATTCTCGATAGAGCTGGAGACGTTCCAGTTGATGCGCCAGCATGCGGAGTTGATCACCACAGTTTCCCCGGAGCGGATAGCAGAGGAACTCAACAAGCTGTTGTTGCGGGCTGATAATCCCTCGATTGGTTTTCGGTTGATGCAGGCCTCCGGCCTGATGGCGCACGTGTTGCCGGAACTGGAAGAGTGTGTGGGAGTGGATCAGCCCGGCGGGTATCATCGCTACGATGTATTCGAGCACATCATCCGGACGGTGGACGCCTGTCCGCGGCGATTGGCGTTGCGGTTGGCGGCGCTGTTTCACGATATCAACAAGCCGCAGTCCAAACGTTTGGTGGACGATGGCGCTACATTTTACGGGCACGAGTGTGTGGGGGCGAGGACAGCGCGAACGGTGATGAACCGCCTGAGGTACGGGAAGGAACTGATATCGAGGGTGGAGACGCTGGTCGAGCGGCACATGTTCACGACCGATGTGACGCCGAAAGGGATGAGACGGCTGGTACGTCGGGTCGGGGTTGACTTGATATTTGATTTGTTGGATCTGCGCCGAGCGGACGTCGTTGCCCAGGGCATGGGCGGGACAACAGAGGATGTCGACCAGTTTGAGGCGGATATTCGGGCAGAGATAGATCGGAAGTCGCCATTTGGGATCAGGGATTTGCAGATTGACGGGGGGCGCGTTATGGAGATTCTCAGGATCGGGCCCTCGCCGCTGGTTGGGGAGGTGCTGAACTATCTTCTGGAGGCTGTTCTTGATGAACCGGAGCGGAATACTCCGGAACAGCTTGGAGAATTGGCAAGAAAGTATTATGAAAAGAAGAATACAGATGTCCAAGTAAGGGACAAGGAAGACGAACTATGAAGATCCATGAGTATCAGGCACGAGAGCTGTTTGCCCGGCACGGGGTACCGGTGCCACCGGGTGAGACAGCGACCGAGCCGGTGCAGGCGTTCGAGATTGCCGAGAAGTACAATTGCCCGGTGATGGTGAAATCGCAGGTGCTGGTGGGCGGGCGTGGCAAGGCCGGCGGAGTGAAGTACGCTGAGAACGCCGAGGCGGCCAAGGTGCTGGCCACCCAGATTCTGGGAATGGACATCAAGGGCGAGAAGGTGAACAAGGTGTTGGTGACGCCGGCGGAGGATATCATTTCAGAGTCCTATGTGGGCATCATTCTCGATCGGGCCACGAAGTCCCCGGTGATCATGGCCTCGCCGGCCGGCGGTGTGGATATCGAGGAAGTTGCGGCCAAGACGCCTGAGAGGATCTTCAAGCTGGTTGTCGACCCGGTCAAGGGACTGAAGCTGTTTCAGGCCCGCAATCTGGCGTACAAGCTGTATCGCGATATCAATCAGGTCCGTCAGGCGGCTGATGCTATCATGAGGCTGTATGAATGTTTCTGGGCGGTGGATGCCTCGCTGGTCGAGATCAACCCGTTGATCACGAACACCGATGGTAATGTGGTGGCGATTGACGCCAAGATCAATATCGACGACAATGCGTTGTTCCGTCATAAGGATATCGCTGCCATGCGTGATATACAGGCGGAGGAGCCGGGTGAAGTCCGGGCGCGCGAGGGTGGTTTGTCGTTTGTCAAGCTTGACGGGAATATTGGTTGTATCGTTAACGGGGCCGGGCTGGCGATGACGACCATGGACCTGGTGAAGCGATATGGTGGTGAGCCGGCGAACTTTTTGGATATCGGCGGTTCCTCGAACCCGGAGAAGGTGGTCACGGCGATGGACATTATTTTGTCCGATCCGAACGTGCGCGCTATCCTGATCAACATATTCGGCGGCATTACGCGCTGCGATGATGTGGCCAATGGTATTGTGGAGGCCTTCCGGCGGTTGAGTCCCTCGGTTCCGGTGGTGGTCAGGCTGACCGGCACCAACGAGAAGGAGGCCGAGAAGATTCTCAAGTCGGTCAACCTGCCGTCGGCAGACACGCTCGACAATGTGGTGAAGAAGGCGATCGAGCTGTCGGGGATCGAGTAATCAGGGTAAAACAGAGGAAGCAAAGCGATGTCGATATTCATAAACAAGAAGACGAAGCTGCTGGTGCAGGGCATAACTGGTCGTGACGGTTCCTTCCATGCCCAGCAGATGAAGGCCTACGGGACTGATGTAGTGGGCGGTGTGACTCCCGGCAAGGGGGGCACCAAGGTGGCCGGTATTCCGGTGTTCAACACGGTTGAAGAGGCGGTTGCCAGGACGAAGGCGAATGCGTCGGTGATCTATGTACCGCCACCGTTCGCGGTTGATGCCATCTACGAGGCTGTTGATGCCGGCATAAAGCTGGTGGTGTGCATCACGGAAGGGGTGCCTGCGAACGATATGATGCAGGTGTATCCGTACGTCAAGGAAAAGGGCGCGCGGTTGATTGGACCGAACTGCCCGGGGCTGATTTCGGTGGATCAGTGCAAGGTGGGCATCATGCCGGGTAACATCGTCAAAAAGGGCGGTGTTGGGGTGGTGTCGCGCTCGGGCACGTTGACATATGAGGCGATCTGGGCGTTGACGTGTGCCGGGATGGGGCAGACGACGTGTATCGGTATTGGTGGTGACCAGGTGATTGGCACCAATTTCATCGATGTGATTGAGGCTTTCGAGGCTGACGGTGCCACCAAGGCGATCGTGATGATCGGGGAGATCGGCGGGTCTGACGAGGAGGACGCGGCACGGTTTGTCAAGAAGCATGTGACCAAGCCGGTGGTGGCGTTCATAGCCGGGCAGACAGCTCCTCCGGGCAAGCGGATGGGTCATGCCGGGGCGATCATCTCCGGCGGCAGCGGCACGGCAGCGGACAAGATTGCGGCGTTGAACAAGGCAGGGATTCCGGTCGCGGGTTCGCCGACAGAGCTGCCGGAACTGCTGAGTGAGCAGATCAAGAAGCTCAAGGGTTTGTCGAAGGCAACGAAGAAGCCTGCAAAGAAGCCGGTGAAGAAGACAACAAAGAAGACTGCTGTGAAGAAGACTGCCAAGAAAACGGCGGCCAAAGGCAAGAAGAGGAAATAGGCGACTGCGTGCGGTTTGCCCCAAGTGGGTGTAGTCATACACCGAGGAGACATCATGGCTGAGCCGAAAACAGCCGGTAGTGACCAGACGAAAGCGGTGAAGAGCAAGTACGATTACACGAATGGTCCGCCGCCGCTGAACATTAATCTGGTCTGGTGCAAGGCGTGTAATATCTGTATCGCTTTGTGCCCAACCCAGGTCTTTGAGCCGAACCGGGATGGCAAGCCGATCATGGCCCGTCCGGAAGCGTGCACGCAGTGCACGGTGTGCTGGACACACTGTCCCGATTTTGCGATAACCTCGAACTACAAGTGAGAAGGGATAGATTGATGTCAGCACCCTCCCGCAAATTACTTCTCGGCAATGAGGCCTGTGTGCAGGGGGCGATATACGCCGGCATGCGGTTTTACGCCGGTTACCCTATCACACCCTCGACCGAGGTCGCCGAAGGCTGTTCTCGCGAGTTGCCGAAGATTGGCGGCCGGTTCATTCAGATGGAAGACGAGATCGCCTCGATGGCGGCTATCATTGCTGCCAGTGTGGCGGGGTTGAAGTCGATGACGGCGACCTCCGGCCCGGGGTTTTCGTTGATGGTGGAGAATATCGGCTATGCGTTCATTACCGAGACCCCTTGTGTTATCGTCAACGTGCAGCGCGGTGGCCCCTCGACGGGACTACCGACCAAGGTGAGTCAGTCGGACACGATGCAGGCGCGCTGGGGAACGCATGGTGACTACATCTCCATAGCCGTGGCCCCCTCGACCATACCCGAGACACTCACCGAGACGATTCGGGCATTTAATCTGGCGGAGCGGTTCCGCACGCCGGTGATCGTGCTGTTGGATGAAGTGATCGGTCATTCACGAGAGCTGGTTGACATCCCGGAGCCGGGGGAGTACGAGATTATCGACCGGGTGAAAGCCAGTGTGCCGCCCGAGGAGTTCCAGCCTTTTGAACTGACTGAGAGCGGCGTATCACCGATGGCCGGGTTTGGTGAGGGGTACCGGTTCCACACGACCGGTTTGACCCACGACCCCAATGGCTTCACGACCAACCGTCCTGACGAGATTGCGGTCAAGCTCGACAAGCTGCGCCGGAAATTCACCGGTTTCGAGTCGGAGATGTGGAGCCTTCGTACGGAAATGATCGACGACGCTGACGTGGTTTTCATCTCGTATGGTTCGGTGTCGCGGGCAGCGCTGCAGGCGGTGCAACTGGCCCGCTCGGTGGGTGCCAGGGTGGGAACGATTCAGCTGAAGACCATATGGCCGTTCCCCGATCAGTTGCTGCGCGATTACTGCAGCAAGTGTCAGAAAGTGATCGTCGCCGAGTTGAATATGGGGCAGATTGTTCACGAGGTCCGGCGGGTGATGCCCGACAAGCAGATTCACACAATCCAGCGGTACGATGGTGAACTCCTCACACCCACCCAGTTGCTGGAGAAACTCGAGGAGGTGCTCTAATGGCCACAACAGCGACCAAGTCTGCCAAAGACCAGAAGTCAGACGTCATTCTCAACTACCTGAGGCCGCGCAAGAAATTCCCCTCGGTGTGGTGTGCCGGCTGCGGCAATGGCATCGTGATGAGCGCGATCATCCGCGCTGTGGATCGGTTGGGGTATGACCGTAATGATATAGTGATGGTATCGGGGATCGGGTGTTCCAGCCGCATGCCGGTGTACCTTGATTTCTCGGCGCTGCACACGACTCACGGGCGCGCGCTGGCTTATGCGACGGGGGTGAAGTTCGCCAAGCCGCATCTGAAGGTGATCGTGGTCACCGGAGACGGTGATGCGCTGGCGATCGGCGGCAACCACTTCATTCATGCCTGCCGTCGCAATATCGATTTGACGGTGATTTTGCTGAACAACTACATCTATGGCATGACAGGCGGCCAGGGGTCGCCGACGACGCCCGCGCAAGCGTTTTCGACGACCACACCGTACGGCAATGTCGAGAAGCACTTCGAGCCGTGTGATCTGGCGATTGCGGCCGGAGCGACGTTTGTCGGCCGATCAACGGTGCAGCATGCGCCCCAGCTTGAGAAGCTGATCATGGAGGCGCTGGAGCACCGAGGGATGTCGGTTGTGGAGGCGATGTCGAACTGCCATACGTACTTCGGTCGTTTGAACCGTCAGGGGGATGCGGTGCGGATGATCAAGTGGTTCAGGGACAATTCGGTGACGGTGGTCAAGGCCAAGTCGATGGATCGGGAGGAGCTCAAGGGCAAGTGGATTATCGGCAAGCTTCATGAAGACAACGAGAAGACCGAGTTCTGCGACGAGTACGAGAAGGTAGTCGCCGCGCATCTGGGGGAGAAGTGATCATGGCAACCGAGTTGATTAAGAAGATAGAGTTCCCCCGCGATCGTTTTGAGATACGCCTTTCCGGGTCCGGCGGCCAGGGTATGATTTTGGCGTCGGTGATTCTCTCGGAGGCTATCGGCAAGGATGCGAGCAAGAACGTGGTGCAGACGCAGTCATACGGGCCGGAGGCGCGCGGTGGTGCGTCGAAGGCAGACGTGGTGGTCAGCGAGAACGAGATTTCGTACCCGAAAGCCATGCAGCTTGATTTGCTGCTGGCGATGACTCAGGAAGCTCTTGACAGTTACTACCCGTATTTGAAGGATGGCGGGACGCTGGTGATTGACGACACGCTGGTGACGGTTGTGCCTACCGACACGTATTATGGTCTGCCGTGCACGCGGCTGGCGCGTGAGGAGGTCGGGCACATCATGGTGGCAAACGTGATAGCATTGGGGGCGATATCGTGCCTGACCGGCGTGGTGAGCAAGGAGCGGCTTATTGAGGCGGTATTGGCCCGGGCGCCGCGCGGGACGGAGGACAAGAATCGGAAGGCCGTAGAAATCGGCTTTGCGGAAGCGGAGAAGCTGAAGGGCAAGTAGGTCCTGTCGGCGAAGAGAGAGAGGACAACTGGCGTGGAGCGGACCCTTCTGATTGTCA
This sequence comes from uncultured Ignavibacteriales bacterium, assembly GCA_964627305.1. Classification (GTDB taxonomy): domain Bacteria; phylum Zixibacteria; class MSB-5A5; order GN15; family FEB-12; genus WJKG01. The sequence continues at coordinate 570,327 of CAZVHP010000001.1, forward strand.
AGCCGGATGCAACCGAGCGCAACCTGATTGGCCATATCGTCAATCGTTTGGAGCGGGCCGGATTCAAGGTGGTGAATATGCGGATGGAGCTTCTCACTGAGGCACGGGCGAGGCAGTTCTACGCGGTGCATGAGGGGAAGCCGTTCTTGAATTCGCTGGTGGCCTTCATGTCCTCGGGTCCGGTGGTACCGATGGAGCTTGAGCGGGAGAACGCTGTCAGCAGTCTTCGGGAGCTGATCGGCGCGACCAACCCGAAAGATGCGGCCTGTGGCACTATCCGGCAGGAGATCGCCCGGGACATTGAGAGGAACTCGGTCCATGCGTCCGACTCGCCTGAGAATGCGAAAGCGGAGATAGCGTTCTTTTTCAGGTAGGTCGGGGCTGTCAGCAGTATCGCCGTGATGGAGAACCTGGCCTGGGGTTTTCCGGAGTCGGTTTGTGAACGATTTGGGATTTGGAGGAGGACAACAACCCAGATGTGGGAGCATCGATGAGCCTGCGGCTGGCATACGGTAGCGGTTCTCTGACGGTGGAGATCCCGGGGAATCTGCGGGTGGACAGGTATGCGCCTCGCCGGGCCGAATGCCCGGTTGATTTCGAGCGTTTCGCTGCCGCGCTCGATCGAGCCGGCGGCGATTCGTTTTTGTCTTCGGACGGGCTGATTTGCGTGATCAATGACGGCTATCGGAATACGCCGACGCCTCTGATGCTTTCATGGCTGGAGAAGATGCAGCCGGGTTTTGTGGATGGGGCGGACTTTTTGATGGCGGTGGGGACACACGCGCCGCCGACGACTGTCCATTTGGATGCGACGCTGGGGTCTTTCCGAGACAGAATAGAGCCAAAACTGGTGGTGCACGATTGTCGTGACGAGAGCCGAATGGCGGTGGTGGGGCGGGACATGTTCGGGGCACAGGTGTTGCTGAATCGGCTGGTGCTGGACGGGCGGCCGGTGCTGGTGCTGGGGTCTGTCGAGCCGCACTATTTCGGTGGTTATACCGGTGGGCGCAAGGCGTTCTTCCCGGGTCTGACGGATCTGGCGACGGTGGTTCGCAATCATAATCTGGCCAATTCCATGGATGCCATGCCGCTGCGGTTGGCGGGCAATCCCGTGGCGGAGCATTTCGACAATCTGATGTCGCTGGTGGCGACTGATCGGATGTTCAGCATCCAGGTGGTGCTTGACGCGCGTGGACGGATGGCGGGGGTGGCGGCCGGGGATATTGTCGATTCATTCACGGAGGCGACAAAGATAGCGGATCAGATGTTTTTGCACATGGTGCCGCACCGCTACGATGTAATCCTGTGCGAAGTGCTGCCGCCGCTGGACACGAGCCTGTACCAGGTACAGAAGGCGCTGGAAAACGTGCAGGCGGCGGTGCGTGACAAGGGGAGTGTTGTTGTTGTTGCGGCCTGTGAGGAGGGGGTTGGCTCGCCGCACTTTTTTGAGCTGGCTGGTCAGTGGGATCGCGAGAACAACTGCGCTCTTGACGGGCAGCAGCATTTCGGGTCACACAAGCTTTCGCGGGTAAATGCCATGACGAGCCGCATTCGGGTGCGGTTGGTGACGAATATGGACCATACTGATGCACGCAAGGTGTTTTACGAACCACTTGACAATCTTCAGGAATTTTTGTTTCGAAAGTGGCATAATGACTCAACCCTTTCAGTAGCTGTTGTTCGCGATGCAGGAAACACCGTCTTACGGAGATAGCGATTCCAGAACAGGAACAAGCATACACGTGGAGGATCTATGAACAAGAAGATCGCAGTGATCGGGGCCGGCAATGTCGGCGCCAGTTGTGCAATGTATCTGGCTGAGGCGAATTTGGCTGATGTCGTGATGGTCGACATTGTCGAGGGCATCCCGCAGGGGAAGGCGCTCGATTTGACGCAGGCCGGGCCGGTACGCGGTTACAATTGTGTGGTTACCGGCACGAACAAGATGGCGGACATCAAGGGCGCCGACATCGTGATCATGACTGCCGGGTTGCCGCGCAAGCCGGGGATGTCGCGCGAGGATCTGCTGAACATGAATGCGGACATCGTGGGGCAGGTTGCCCGTGACATCAAAAAGCATGCGCCGAACAGCTTCGTGATTGTCGTCTCGAATCCGCTTGATTTGATGACTTTCCACATGCAGCAGGTTACCAAGTTTCCGAAGAACCGTGTCTTTGGTCAGGCCGGTGTACTGGACTCCACGCGTTTCCGCACCTTCGTGGCGATGGAGATCGGGGTTGCCCCGACCGATGTACAGGCGATGGTGCTTGGTGGTCACGGCGACACGATGGTACCGTTGCCGCGGTACACGACTGTGAACGGCATCCCGATCAAGGAGTTGATTCCGAACGACCGTATCAAGGCTATTTCGGAGCGGACGGCCGGTGGTGGCGGTGAGATTGTAAAGCTGCTCAAGTCGGGTTCCGCGTACTATGCGCCGGCGGCGGCGACGGTTGACATGTGCCGCTCGGTCTTCTGTGACGAGAAGAAGATCATGCCGTGCTCGGCCTATCTGACGGGTCAGTATGGTATCAAGGACATTTACATTGGTGTGCCGGTGGTGCTGGGCGCCAAGGGTGTGGAGCGAATCATCGAGTTGAATCTCAATAAGAGTGAAAAGGCTGCTCTTCAGAAATCGGCCAAGACCTACAAGTCGCACCTGAAGATTCTCGGCTACTGAGAGGGATTATACATGGCAAAGGCAAAATACAAACACATCGTGGTGCCGGAGGATGGCAAGGCCATCCAGGTGAAGAAGGGCAAGCTGGTCATTCCGGACAATCCGATCATCCCGGTCATCGAGGGTGACGGCATTGGTCGTGACATCATGAAGGCAACGCGCCGGGTGGTCGATGCGGCTGTCGAGAAGGCGTATCGGGGCAAGAAGCGCATTGCCTGGATGGACGTGTATGCCGGTGAGCGGGCGTACGAGCTGTACAAGGAATGGATTCCGCAGGAGACATTCGATGCGATCAAGCAGTACATCGTTGCCTTGAAGGGTCCATTGACCACCCCGATTGGCGGGGGGTTCCGTTCGCTGAATGTGACCTTGCGCCAGGTGCTGAATCTGTACGCCTGTGTGCGTCCGGTGCGCTGGTTCAAGGGAGTGGGTTCGCCGGTGGTTCATCCGGAGAAGCTCAATGTGGTCATATTCCGTGAGAATACCGAGGATGTGTATGCCGGTATTGAATGGAAGAAAGGCAGCAAGGAGGCCCGCAAGGTAATCGACTGGCTCAACAAGCAGATGAAGCAGAACATTCGCAAGGACTCGGGCATTGGCGTGAAGCCGATCTCGGTCGGCGGAACTGAGCGTCTGGTGCGCAAGGCGATCCAGTATGCGATCGATCGCAAGCGCAGGAGTGTCACACTGGTGCACAAGGGGAACATCATGAAGTTCACCGAGGGCGCGTTCCGTGACTGGGGTTATAAGCTGGCGCTCCGGGAGTTCCGTTCGAAGGTGATCACCGAGGACGAGCTGTGGGATAAGTACAAAGGCAAGCAGCCGAAGAACAAGATCGTCATCAAGGATCGCATTGCCGACAGCATGTTCCAGCAGGTGCTGACCCGCCCGGATGAGTATGAAGTCCTGGCGACGCCGAACCTGAACGGTGATTATCTTTCGGATGCCTGCGCGGCGCAGGTGGGTGGTCTGGGGATGGCCCCGGGCGCCAATATTGGTGACTATATTGGCCTGTTCGAGGCCACGCATGGTACCGCCCCGAAGTATGCCGATAAGGATGTGATCAATCCCGGTTCGCTGATACTCTCGGCGGTGATGATGCTTGAGTATCTTGGCTGGGACAAGGCGGCCAAGCTGATCGAGGACAGCGTGCAGAAGACCATCTCAAAGAAGACGGTTACGTACGATCTTCATCGCCAGATGAAGGGTGCCAGGAAGGTCGGCACCAGCGAGTACGCGACGAACATTATTAAGAATATGTAGAGCGGTATTCCGGCTTTGCATTCTCGTTTCTTGGGTTCTGCCCCGGTTCCGTTTGGGACCGGGGTTTTTTGTGCTGTCGGAGGCTGGGTGCTGCTTACGATATTTTCGTTGTGGTGCTGGTTGCCTTTGTAGCAGGTCGGCGCGAGGAACGGGCGGCGTAGAGGCGGTAAGCGCGGTGATCACGAAGAAAGGGTGACCGGTTGTGGTCACCCTTCGGTTTGTCTGAGCTTATGGTGGGTCGGGACAACTCTCGGGTTCAGTGGCCTTCCATGAGCCGTTTGGTGTCCCGGGCGATGACGAGTTCTTCGTTTGTGGGAATGACCAGGGTTCGTGTGCCGGCATCGGCGGCCGAGATATCGGTTTCGGTGGCGCGGGTTTTTTCGTTGAGGGCCTGGTCGAGCCTGATTCCGAGGAAGTCCATATTGTCGCAGGTGAGGCGACGCACGTTGACTGAGTTTTCGCCGACACCGCCGGTGAAGACCACGCAGTCCAGTCCGTTCATTGCGGCGGCGTAGGCCCCGATATACTTCTTGATGCGGTAGCAGTAGACCTCCAGGGCGAGCCGGGCGGCAGGATTGCCCTCGTTGGAGGCCTGAATGACCTCGCGCATGTCGGAGGAGACGCCTGAGATGCCGGCGACGCCGGAGTGTTTGTTCATGAGGGTGTTGGCCTCGTGCAGGCTCAGTTCCTCGCGAGACATGATGTGCAGGATGATGGCGGGGTCCATATCGCCGCAGCGTGTGCCCATGAGCAGTCCCTCGAGCGGGGTGAAGCCCATCGAGGTATCTATGGATGTGCCACGATCAATGGCGGCGACCGAGGCGCCGTTGCCGAGATGGCAAGTGATCATCTTCAAGTCACCGCGATCCTTGCCCACCATGGCCGCAGCGCGTTCACTGACGTAGTAATGTGACATGCCATGGAAGCCATAGCGCCGAATCTGGTACCGTTTGTACAGGATGTAAGGGATACCGTAGATGTAGGCATGCGGGGGCATCTTCGCGTGCATGGCGGTGTCGAAGACGGCGACCTGGGTGGCATCGGGCAGAGTCTTCTGGCAGGCGTTGATGCCGCGAATATTGTGAGGGTTGTGCAGGGGGGCCAGTTCGATCAGGTTGCGCAGTTCGCGCATGATGTCGTCATCGATGGTTACGGAATCGGTGAACTGCTCGCCACCGTGGACGACACGGTGGCCGACGGCGGTAATCTCGCTGACATCCCGGATGACACCGTGGTTGGGCGATACAAGCAGTGCCACGACCTGTTCGATAGCCTGTATGTGGTCGAGGATCTCGCGGGTGATCTTGATTTCTTCTTTGTCGAACGACTTATGGGTCAGTACCGAGGCTGACATGCCGATGCGAGCGACCATGCCTTTGGCGAGCGCGGTTTCGGTGGACATATCGAAGAGCTGGTACTTGACCGAGGAAGAGCCGCAGTTGATAACGAGGATATTCACAGCACTTTCTCCTGTTCTGCGGGATGAGTGGCCGGGCCGACCTGGCGGCCCTCTTCGTCATAGCGGAAGAAGCCGCTGCCGGTTTTGACACCGAGGCGTCCGGCACGGACCATCTTGCGCAGGAGCGGGCAGGCGTTGTACTTGTGTTCGGCCAGCTCGTGCAGCAGGTTCTCCATCCAGGACATGACCACATCGAGTCCCATCATGTCGGCCAGCGTCAGGGGGCCGACATTGAAGCCGAAGCCGAGTTTCATGGCCTCATCGATGTCTTCGGCCGAGGCAACGCCCTCCATCAACACGTGCATGGCCTCGTTGAGCATGGGGCAGATAACGCGGGTGGTGACGAAGCCGGGGTATTCGTTGACGGTGATCCACTTCTTGTTGAGCATCTCGGCGAACTCGATGCCCTTGGCGAAGGTGGCATTGTTGGTCTTGAGGCCTTTGACGATTTCGACCACGGGGATCTTGGTTACCGGGTTTAGAAAGTGCATGCCGATGACCTGTCGCGGGCGCTCGGTGGCCGAGGCGATTTCGGAGATCGAGAGGGTTGCGGTCGTGGTGACGAACACAGCATCGCGGCGGCAGATGCCGTCAATCTTGCTGAACAGGTCCTTTTTCTGGTCCATCCGGTCGGGGATAGCTTCGATGACAATCTTGGCATCCTCAGCCAGGTTGAGGTCGGAGGTGGGGTATATGCGGGCCATGATGGCCTTCTTGTCGGACTCGGTCAGTCCCCACTTTTCGATCTCACGGTTCATGGATTCGGAGATTCCCCTGATGCCGCGTTCGGCGAGTTTGGTGGTCTTGTCGACCAGGGTAACCTCGTTGCCCGAAGTCGCGATGGCCTCGGCCAGACCCTGGCCCATGACACCGGCTCCGATAATGATCAGCTTTGTTCCTGGCATATCTGCCTTAACCTCGTTTTCAGGTCAACATTCAGCAGCACATACGTTGTGCCCGCCGTGGACGGGATCTATAATATATACAGAAACGGTTGGTCGCAAAGCACTATCGTGTTACTTTTTGTGTCGGAACATTGGGGCGATTGGTATACTTTCAGTGTAGAAAGAGGCGACATCTCTGTCTGGTGCGCGATGAAGTCACTACTGCGCCAGACTGCACTCGCCGACTCACCCCGAATCTCGAGGGAGATATGAGACTTACACTGCGTTCTGCCGTCATGGTGCTGGTTGTGTTCTTTGGTTTTTCTGTGATCGCGGATGCCGCCCTGGTGAGGGTGCCGAAGCGGTACAATTATCTGACGTTTTTCGGGGGGTATTCCAGCCCGATCGGTGAGTATGACGGGGTCGGGGATACCGACTTCAGGGATCCATTTGATCGAGATATCAGCCTGGACGCTGATGATATCTACGAGCCGACCTTTCACTTCGGCTTCAACTACGGGCAATTGCGGAACAGCCATATCGCCTTCAATGTTGGGTTTCGCTATACAAAGGTGAAGCACAAGCTTGAGTTCAATGTGCGGGATGTCAAAATCAATCAATATGATGTTGACCTTGAGTTGAACTACCTGTTGCTGAATCTCAACCGGGAGGTGTTCAGCCCGTATGTCGGTGTGGGTGTCAATGCGGGGCTAACGTCAATCGGTGCTGATGGGTATGAGAACCAGAATCATACAGACATTGCGGCGAGTGTGAACGGCGGTATGGAGTTCGTGGTGGGGCGGTTTACCAATGGGTTTGTAACGCTGGCCTCAATTAACAGCTACACCTTTTGGAACAGCCAGAACCGACCGAAGTATATCAATATCGGCGGTGGTCTGAAGTACTACTTCAGTATGTAGCGTCGTTGGTATGTGCCGGATGTGCGGAATGTGAGTTTGTGGCCGGCTTCGGAACCGGGCGGGGCCGCGGTGGTTGAAGGCATAGTATGAAGGACATTATGAAGATTCTCCTGTGGACGCTGTTGTCAGCGCTGGCCCTGCTGCTGGTCTCATGCGGCAGTAAGGACAAGCCCAACGGACCGACGAAACCGGATCCGGGGATATATCTGCCTAACGGGGTTGTGTATAAGGGCGAGACCGGGGCCTCGGGGTTGACGCCGCAGTTGAAGTTCGGTGTTGCTGATGCAGACGGAAATTTGCTGAAGCAGAGTTGGCTGATTGTTGATCTGGTGCGGGGTGACGGGGCATTGCCTGACTCGGTGCAGACGGGGAGTGACGGGTATGCCACGTTGAGCTATACGTTCAGTGATACGCTGGGGTATGCGGATGTGGAGCTGATGTCACGAGACTACGACACGGTTCAGGTAAGGCTGCGGGCGAACCTGATGAAGCCCGGAGCGGAAGCGGTGAGTGGATCGGATACGACGACCATCGCCGGTCAGGGGGAGTATGTCATATTCGATGACGATTTTGGCAGCTTGAAGGCAATCAACGGCAACCCGGCCTCGGTGGACATTCACCCGTTCTTGTGGGTGACGTATGCGAATTATGAGGCTGCCCGCGGGCTGGTCGTTCCCATTGAGGATGTGGTACAGGATGAAGTGGCGCAGGATTTCGAGCCGGTGCTGGGGGTCATTGTTAACGGCGTGTATGGCGGCACCACTGCCGGTGGAGTCGGGATAGGGTCAGGTATCGCGGCATTTCGCGCGGAATTCGGGGTGCCGGATTCGATGGTGCTGGATATCGACCCCAACTTCGACCCGACCCATGCGGTGCGCTGCAAGTACATCGAGCCGGAGATGATTTTCTGGTGCGATACCATGCCGGACACGAATGTGTTCGAGATGCACTTCTACTGGAAGCCGATGCCGATAGTGATTGGTGCTCCTGAGGATGATAGTAAGGTCGTACCCGGCGCGGCTGCAAAGACCGAGCGACCGGAGAGTTCACTGCGGGAACTTCAGTATCAGTGGAGACAGGCCACGGCACGTTAGCTGAGATAAGCGCGAACAAATGCAGTGCACAGGCCGCCCGATTGGGCGGCCTGTGCTGTTTGTGGTGCGGATCTGGGAGCGGGATTTCGAGAAATCCGTCCGGGCCGGTTCAATCTTGACACGGATTGGCAGCAGGGATATATTCGCCAACATTGAATCTGGATAACCGCATATGACAGGAAGGGATGGATGCGTATGAAGTCAGTTGTGATCAGTTTGTTGTCGGTGTTACTGCTGGTGAGCGCGGTGGCCTGTTCGGGCAATGATGAGGGCAAGGCGGATGCAGACAAGGAAGCGGTCCGCAAGCAGACGCCGCCGGAAGTGCCGGCCCCGGATTTTGAAGCGTTGGCAGCCAAAGTGGCGGATATCAGAGATTCCGCGAATCCCTTTGTGACGTTGGAGACCAATCACGGCAAGCTGACGCTGGAGCTTTACCGGGACGTGGCTCCGGTGCACGTGGATTCATTTGTGGCCCGTACTCAGGAAGGATTCTACGACAGTACGACCTTCCACCGGGTGATCGAGAATTTCATGATTCAGGGAGGTGACCCGAAAGGTGATGGTACGGGAAATGCCGGGTATTTTCTGAATCAGGAGTTCAGCGACCTGCCGCACGAGGAGGGGACGCTTTCGATGGCGCGTGCCCGCGATCCCAACTCAGCCTCGTGTCAGTTTTTCATCTGCCTCGGGCGGAACCGTTCGACGCAGTCGCTTGATGGTCAGTATACGGTATTCGGTCATTTGATCCGGGGATATGACGTGTTGCACAAGATCGGGCAGGTGCCGGTGGTGGCCAGCCCGACTGGTGAGCGGTCCAAGCCGGTCGAGACAGTCTGGCTGGTGGATGCTTACGTGTCCGATGCCGAGGGTAACCCGGTCAAGAAGGGCTAACGGCGGTTTGGGTGACGAAGCTGCAGACTTTCTGCAGGCAGGGCGGGAGAGAAGCAGGCTCCCGCCCTGTTTGTGTCTTGATGTGTCTGGCGCCTCGATTTGAAACTGCGTGTGCAGGAGCATGTTATAATCATTATGGACGCTCGTCGTTTGGTTATTCTCGGATCGACCGGATCTATCGGCCGATCCACGCTTGAGGTTATAGTCGATCATCCCGGGGCATTCGAGATTCGGGCGCTGGCGGCGCATTCGGATGTCGAGGGCCTGGAGCAGCAGTACCATCGTTTTCGTCCTGAGTATCTTGGTGTGGTCGATCCGGACCAGGGCAAGCGGTTGGCCGAGCGGTTGTCCGGTGAACCGGTGACAGTCGTGGTGGGGGAGGACGAACTGGTCAGGCTGGCGGCCCTGCCGGGGGTTGATATGGTGGTCAACGCGGTTGTGGGCGCGGCGGGGCTTCGGGCGTCACTGGAGGCAGTCCGCAACGGGCGACCGTTGGCGCTGGCGAACAAGGAGTCCCTGGTGGCGGGGGGGCCGTTGTTTGAGCCATTGATGAAGCAGTATGGGGGGACGATTCTGCCGATCGATTCGGAGCATTCGGCCTTGTGGCAGGCGCTTCGGGCGGGGAAGAAGGAGGAGATTCGTCGGCTGATCATTACGGCCTCTGGGGGGCCGTTTCGGACCCTGCCTCTGGAGCAGTTTGAGACGGTGACGGCCCGGCAGGCTCTGGAGCATCCGACGTGGAAGATGGGGGCGAAGATCACGATTGATTCGGCGACGCTGACGAACAAGGGTCTGGAGGTGATCGAGGCGGTGGCGCTTTTTGGCGTGCCGGTGGAGCAGGTGTTGGTGGTGGTACATCCGCAGTCGGTGGTGCATTCGATGGTCGAGTATGTGGACAGTTCGGTGATTGCGCAGTTGTCAGCGCCGGATATGCGGTTGCCCATCTGTTATGCGTTGTTCTGGCCGGCGCGGGTGGAATCAGGATTTGGGCGGCTGGATTTCGAAAAGATGGCCAATTTGACGTTTGAACCTCCTGATTTTCAACGATTTCCGTCACTGCAACTGGCGTTCGAGGCGGCGCGGGTGGGAGGTACGGCGCCGGCGGTGTTCAATGCCGCCAATGAGGTGGCGGTACAGGCTTTTCTGGATGGGGCGATCAGATTTACCTTGATTGCCGATATTCAGAAGAACAGTCTTGATGAAATCATGGTTGTATCAGAACCGGGGTTTGAGGATATTCTTCAGGCAGACCGGATGGCCCGCGAACTGGCAACACGGAAAGTTAGAGAGGTGACATGCTGACGATTCTCGCCACGATATTTGTGCTTGGTGTGCTTATTTTCATTCACGAGTTGGGGCATTTTGTGATCGCCAAGCGGGTGGGGATTAGGGTTGACCGCTTTTCGCTGGGGTTCCCGCCGAACATCTTCAGCCGCAGGATAGGGGATACGGAGTACTGTATTGGTGTGATTCCGCTGGGTGGATACGTGAAGATGGCCGGTGAGCAGCCGAATGAGGAGGCCACCGGATCGCCTGATGAGTTCATGTCCAAGAGCGTGGCGCAGCGGGCGGCGGTGATATTCGCGGGACCGTTCATGAACTACATACTGGCGATACTGCTTCTGGCCGGGATATTCTTCTTTGGTGGGCGGGCGTTGGTCGACGAGACCCGGGTGTTGGTCGGCGAGGTGACGCCGGACGGGCCGGCGGCACTGGCGGGGCTGGCGGAGGGGAGTGAGATTGTGGCCATCAATGGTGAGTCGGTGTCGCACTTTGATTCGTTGCGCGTGCGTATTAATGCCCGTGTCGAAGAGTCGGTGGAAGTGACCTGGGTGTACGAGGGGGACACGATTACCAAGAGCATCACGACCATGGCCAGTCCGATGCCGAATCTGGAGGGCGGGGTTGACACTGTTGGCATAATCGGGTTTCAGCAGAAGATCATCGGTTACGAGCGGTATGGTTTCGGAGAATCGATAGCCCGGGGATTTGTGACGACGCACGAACTGGTCTATCTGACGGTACGCTTTGTGAAGCAGTTGGTGACGGCGCAGGTATCCGTGAAGATGATTGGCGGTCCGCTGTTCATTGCGCAGCAGTCGGGGCGTGAGGCAGAGAAGGGGGCGGCCAGTTTGTTTTTCTTCATGGCCCTGCTTTCGGTAAACCTGGCGGTGCTCAATATATTGCCGATTCCGGTACTCGATGGCGGTCACCTGGTGTTCTTGGCGATTGAGAAGATCAAGGGGTCGCCGGTGTCGATCCGGGCGCGGATGATTGCACAGCAGGTGGGAGTGGTGCTTTTGCTTTCGTTGATCCTGCTGGTGACGTATAATGACGTTCTGCGAGTGTTGGGGTAGGCGATCGGGAATACTGGCTGGTATGAACCTAATGACGGTCTGGGTCCGTATAAATGGTGGCAGGCATGCCTGTATCAGGAGTGCAAGTGGTTGATCATTGGAAGATGAAGGCAGAGTGATTGGTATGAGTAAGAAGAAGCCGTCTGTTACCGACAGCATTTGGGACAATTTCAAGCAGGTGATTTTCGCCGTTGTTCTGGCCATCATTATTAAGACCTCGATTGTTGAGGCATACAAGATACCCTCGCAGTCGATGGAGGATACGCTTCTGGTGGGTGACTTTTTGCTGGCCAACAAGTTCATCTACGGGGCGCGGCTGCCGCTGGTTGACTGGCGGTTGCCGGGATTCACGCAACCGGACCGAGAGGATGTTGTGATTTTCATCTATCCCCGGGACGGTGTTACCAAGTATATCAAGCGGTGTGTGGGCATAGCCGGCGACACGATAGAGATTCGTGACAAGCAATTGTATGTGAACGGGCAGAGGAGTGGCGACAGCGCCTATGTGAAGCACGCCGATACGACTTTTGGCGGTCGGCAGGCTATTCATCCCCGGGGTGCCGGCGGGCAGGACAGTCGCGATAACTTTGGTCCGTATGTCGTGCCGAACCGGTACTACTTCATGATGGGTGACAATCGGGATAACAGCTATGATTCGCGCTTCTGGGGGCCGGTGCACGAGAGCCTCATTCTTGGTGAGGCATTGATTATTCACTGGTCGTGGGATGATGAGGCGTATCCCGGCCCGGAGGTGACCTTGAGCGATCCCTTGTCGGTGCCGAAGATGTTCATTCATAACGCGGCCCATTTTTTCCAGAAAGTGCGCTGGAATCGGCTTTTTAATCCGATATCGTGAGTGGGGTCGGGGATGTCGTTGGCGTTGGACCTGTCCGGCACCAGCAGCGCTCCGGTGGGTATAAGACTGTGTCGGGGCCATTGCGGTTTGCCTTTCGGCGAAGCCCCCGGACCTGAACAGACTGAAGTATTGAGTACTGAGTACTGAGTACTGAGTATTGAGTAATGAGAAGCAGTGTTAGAGGAGTACGGAGCTAATGAGAGTGCGTGCAGCTGTTTTGACGGTGATGCTTCTGGGGCTGATGTTGGGTGTCGGGTATTCGGCGCCGGTGCTGGAGATTCCGGAGACAGAGTTCAATTTCGGGCGGACGGCCCAGCACGCCACGGTAGCCCATACGTTCTGGCTGAAGTCGACGGGTGATGAGCCGGTGGAGATTGTCAAGGTGATTCCGGGTTGCGGCTGTGCCAAGGCACCGTTGAAGGACTCATTGCTGGCGCCGGGTGATTCGACGGAGTTGACGATCATCTTCGATACGCGGTCGTACCGCGGGATAGTTACCAAGAGGCCTTATGTGGAATTGGCCGACGGTTCGCGCTGGTCGGTGAGGATTCACAGCGAGCTGTTGCCCAAGCCGGAGGAGGCGATGCCGATCAGTCTTGATCCGTACCGGTTGGATGTTTCGCAGTTCACTCCGACACCGCGGCGAATGGGGAAATTCAATATTGTCAATAAGGGAGACAGGGACTATAACCTGAAACTTATTGATTACGGCGCGGAGTTCTTCGAGCTGGATATGCCAACGGTAGTCAAGGCGGGGCAGACCGCGACCGGGACGATCATGGTGCATGAGCACTTGATTGAGTCGGAGTTCACACATTCCATTACGTTTGAGCTTGATGACGAAATGCGCACGCGGTACACGTTGCCGGTGAAGCGGATGTACCGCGCCAGGCGCTAAACTGCGAGCGACAGGATACTGCCCGCGGCCATATACGGCCGTGATGGCGGCGTAGCTTTCGTGCTCTCATTCGGAAGCGGGCCTTCAGCAGGCATCATGACGATGCCGGCCGGGGGCCTTTTCTCTTGCAGTCGGTGGCTCGCGGGCGAATATTGGGGCCATGTATCAGCTTACAGCTACAGAGCTGTCCCATCGTTTCGGGGCGCGTCGGGTGTTTGCAGAGATCGGCTTTGATGTGATGACCGGGCGCTCGATGGTGGTGACCGGGCCGAATGGTTCGGGTAAGTCGACGTTGTTGATGGTGCTGCTGGGCCTTCTGGAGCCGAGCCGAGGGCAGGTGAGCTATTGGGCAGACGGGAGCCGGCTGTCGGCAGATGAGTTTCGTCGCCGGTGTCTGCTGGTGGCACCGTATCAGAGCTTGTATGATCAACTGACGGCTGAGGAGAATCTGAAGTTCTTCGCCTCGCTTCGCGATCTGTCGCCGACCGGCAAGGAGCTGTCAGAAGTCCTGGCGCGGGTGGGGCTTGAGGGGCGGGGGGATGACCGGGTGGATGAGTATTCCTCGGGAATGAAGCAGCGCCTGAAGCTGGCGCTGGTGCTGGCGCTCCGGCCGGTGTTTGTATTTCTTGATGAGCCCTCGACGAACCTGGACGAGTCCGGCAAGCTGGTGATGCGTCAGGTGATCAATGACGTGCGGGCGCAATCGGTGCTGGTTGTGGCTACCAACGAGGCCGATGAGGTCGCTCTCGCCGAGCAGGAGGTGTCGCTTGCTGGCTAAGATGCTGGCGGTGCTGTCCAAGGATGTACGGGTGGAGCTTCGCTCCCGGTACATGATCAATACCATACTGCTGTTTGGGGTTACCGCTTTGACGGTGGTATCGTATACGCTGGGGCAGATTGGGTTGTCGGCGCGCGTGCTGGCGGCGCTGTACTGGATCGTGCTGTTTTTCGCGGCGATCAGCGGGTTGTCGCAGTCGTTTGTGAGGGAGGAGGATGCGCGAACCGCGCTGACGTTGAAGCTGGTGGCCGAGGCGACCCCGGTGCTGCTGGGTAAGATGGTGTTCAATTTCATGTTGCTGGCATTGATTGCGCTGGTGGTGACACCGTTGTTTATGGTTTTCACGGATGCGGCGACCGGCCGGTGGGCGCTGCTGTCAGTGGTGGTCGGGCTGGGGGTGCTGGGGCTGTGCTCCGGGACGACACTGGTTGCGGCGATTATCGCGCGGGCTTCGATCAAGGGAGCGCTGTTTGCGGTGCTGGCGCTGCCGGTGGTGATGCCGCTTCTGATTGTGCTGGTGCTGGCGACCGCGAAGCTGTTTGGCGGCGGGGACAGCCCGGCACAGGAAGTGCAGTTTCTGATCGCGTATATTGTGGTCATGACAACGTTGTCGTTGATGCTCTTTAAGTTCATCTGGCAGAGTTAGCGATGGGTCACGGGAACAGGGACAAGAGCGCAAAGTTGGTGAAAGTGGATTTATCTTATTGCCTTTCGGCGGTCAATTCGTATACTGCGGATCAGCGGCAAATGCGGCGACCGGGCGACCATAAGGCTGCCCGAGACGACTGAACCGAGAGTGGAGAGTGCCTGCATGTGGTGGAAACTGGGGATTTTTGTGCTGATGGCGGGGATGATCGTGGCCAGTTTTGCCATGCCGGCGCCGCAGGCACAGATAGGGCAGGCCAGTCGGATATTCTACTACCACATTCCTCAGGCGTGGGTGTCGGTGCTGGCGTTTGCGGCCTCGATGATCTACTCGATTTTGTATCTTCGTCGGCGGGATATCGCTTACGACGACAGAGCCGCGGAGGCCGCCCGGCTGGGGCTGGTGTTCTGCATTCTGGCGACGGTGACGGGCTCGATATTCGCGAAGGTGACCTGGGGTTCTTTCTGGAACTGGGATCCGCGGGAGACCTCGATATTCCTGCTGTTGTTGATTTACGGCGCTTATTTTGCATTGCGGGGGGCGCTTGACGGTGAGGGGAAGCGGGCGACGCTTTCGGCGGTGTATGCGATCTTCGCGTTTTTTACGGTGCCGTTTCTGGTATTCGTGATGCCGAGGGTGATGCCATCGCTGCATCCCTCGGATTCGGTGATGACCGCGAGTGTGTGGGTGCGGGTGATTCTGTACGCGTCGCTGCTGGCGTTCACGGCAGTGTTCGTCTGGTTATTCCGGCTGGGTTGCCGATTGCGGGCGGTGCGGCGTATAATGCTTGTAAAGGAAGAGATGTGACATGGATGGGAACTACGTGGCGTTGATCGTGACCCTGGTGGTGTGGATTGGTGTATTCGTCATGATTATGCGGCTGGATCGGAAAGTCAGCAAACTGGAGAAGAAGGTAAGGTGACAGCGAAATACATTATCGGGGCGGTGGTCGTGGTGGTATTTGTCGTTTGGGGGGCGACCGCGTTCATGAAGACGACCATTCAGTATGTGCCGATCGAGCAGGCGCGTGAGGCGGATCGGACGGTGCAGGTGATGGGCAAGATAGATTTTGCGACCAAGCGCTATGATGCCGAGAGGACTCGTCTGGAGTTCGCCCTCTATGACGCTGATGCCGAGACTCCGGCGGGGGCCGAGCGGCTGAATGTGGTGTATTACGGTGTGGTGCCGGGCAATTTCGACCAGGCGACCTCGGTTGTGGCCAAGGGTAAGGCCGATGGGAATGAGTTTGTTGCCGAGCAGCTCCTGGTGAAGTGCCCGTCGAAGTACCAGGGTGAGGGGGATCCGGACTACCAGGATGTCAAGAAGCACCAGCAGGCCCAGAGCGGTTCGGGAGTATAGCGCATGAATGTAGCTGCACCGGGCGAGCTGCTGATCTGGTTTGCCCTGGTATTCAATCTGGTCAGCGGGTTTGCCTTTGCTCAGGCTGCACGCGGGCAGGGGCGGTTCGAGTCGCTGGGGATTCGGGCCTGGCATATTTTGACTACGGCCGCGCTGCTGGCCTCGGTATACCTGTACTATTTGATATTCACGGACAATTTCGCGTTCCGGTATGTGTGGGAGTATTCGGCGTCGACGCAGGAGTTCTTCTACAAGCTGGCGGCATTCTGGGCGGGCCAGGCGGGGACGTATTTGTTGTGGCTGGTGCTGAACGCGTTGTTTGGTTACCAGATTCTTCGGCACGGTGGGCGGTACACTCAGCCGGCGATGACGGTGCTGTCGCTGGTGAACCTGTTTTTGCTGGTGTTGATGGTCAAGGTGTCACCGTTCGAGGTAATGCCGTTCTTCTCACCTGACGGAGCCGGGCTGAATCCGCTGCTTAAGGATCCGTGGATGGTGGTCCATCCGCCGGTGATATTCGTGGGTTACTCGATGGCAGGGGTGGCTTTTGCTATTGCGATGGCAGCGCTCCTGAGGGGGAGGTTCGACGACTGGGCGCAGCGCGTGTTCCCGTGGGTGGCGATGACGGCGTTGATGCTGGGAGCGGGGAATATTCTCGGTGGCTACTGGGCGTACAAGACGCTGGGCTGGGGCGGCTACTGGGCATGGGATCCGGTTGAGAACAGCTCGTTCATTCCGTGGCTGGTGTCGCTGGCGCTGTTGCATGGGTTGATTATCGAGCGACACACCGGAGCGTTTCGGCGGACTAACCTGCTGCTGACGGCATTTGTGTTTGTACTGGTGGTGTATGGGACGTTCCTGACGCGTTCGGGGGTCCTGGCGAATTTCTCGGTGCACTCGTTTGTCGATCTGGGGCAGAACTCGTGGCTGGCGGGGTTTCTGATTGGCTATCTGGTGCTGTCGCTGGTGCTGTTTGCGTGGCGGGCAGGATCGACTGATTCGCGGCCATTCGACTACAATTTCTTTACGCGGCGGTTCTCGCTCTTTGCAGGAATGATGCTGCTGGTGGTGTTTTCGTTGATCGTGCTGTTCTGGACCTCGCTGCCGCTTCTGACGATGGCCTTCACGGACAATCCGCGCGCCGCTGATGTGGCGACATATAACTCGTTTGCGCTGCCGTTTGCGGTGCTGTACTGCCTGTTTCTGGCGTTCGCACCGATGACGTCCGGGGCCGCCTATTCGCTGAAGAACTGGTCGTTGAAGCTGGTGGTGGTGGGTTTCGCCATGCTGTTGATTTCGTTCGGTGTGTTCTACTTTGCGCTGGGGCAGTCGTTCGTGGCGACGGTAGTGATCGCGCTGGCGGGAACGTCGGGATTGATCTATCTGCTGCACGGTGAGTTGTTTAGGCGGATGGTTCTGCCACTTGGTGGTTTGGTGGCCGGTCTGGTGATCAGTGTGTTGCTGGGGGTGCGTGAGCCGATGTCCCTGGCGCTGCTGGCCGTGGCCGCGATGGCGATAGTGGCTAATGCCATTGGCGTGGTGCGGGTGGCCACCTCGGGGTGGAGGGCGGTCGGCGCTCAGGTGTCGCACATGGGGTTTGCGCTGATGGTGATCGGGGTGCTGGCTTCCTCGGCATACGTGAGTAGTGAGAAGCTGGTAATCGACCGGGGCGGTTCCGGAGCGGCATTCGGTCGCGAGGTTGTCTACCGGGGGATGGAGCATGACATCACGCAACCGCGGAACCGGCTGATTCTGGATCTTTCTGAGAACGGGAAGGTCACCGAGGCACGTCCTGAGCTGTATTTCTCCGAGCGGATGAAGGGGTTGATGAAGCGGCCGTTTATCAAGAAGGAGCTGCTGTATGATCTGTATATGTCGCCGGAGCAGATTCAGGACCTGGACAAGCAGGGCGCTGTGGTGATCAGGCAGGGGCAGACGCGGAGGGTGGCCGATTATGCTGTCACGTTCGAGCGCTTTGGCATGGATGAACACACGAGCGGTGATGGTGATGTGCGTGTGGTGGCACATTTGACGGCTGTTATCGGTGGGGATACGGTCAGGCTCGAGCCGGCGCTGGTGATGGAACAGGGTTCGCAGGGATTCAGCGAGGTTCCGGCGCCGTTGCCGGGCAATCCGGGAGGGCAGGTGGTAATCAGCGATATTCTGGCCGATCAGAAGGCGGTGGTGCTGGCTTTTCCGGGTGTGACGGATCAGACGGCGCCGGACCGGCTGGTACTGGATGTGTCGAAGCGGCCGCTGATCAACCTGGTCTGGCTCGGGACGACGATAATCCTGCTGGGCGGGCTGGTGGTGTATGTCCGTCGCTTTTCCGATGTGTCGCGATAAAGCGTGATCAGCCCGGCGCCGACAAGGCAGATAATGCACTTTCTGTTTCACTCATTGTTCAAATCACAGTCGATGGCTATCAGGGCGGTTGTGTGTGCGCTGTTTGGTGTGCTGGTGGCTGCAGGAGCCTTCGCGGGGACAATAGCGTTTGACCCCATGCGGGGGCTGGTGGAGGTGCCGGTAGTGCTCAACGGCAATGTGAAGGGGGTATTCGGGATCGACACCGGTGCGGACCATCTGTATATCGACCGGGAGTTCGCGCGTGCGAACGGGCTGCAGATCAGCAATGTCGCACCGCAGCGCGATGCGGTCGGAGTGGAGGGGACGAGCAAGGTCACTATGATCAGCCTTCGTTCTCTGGAAGTGGCCGGCGAGCGGCTGTACAATCTGAAGGCCTCGGGGATCGATATCGCCAGCCTGACGGGGGATCAGCGATATGGGAACCCGGACGGGTTGATCGGGCACCAGGTGCTGCGGCGGTTCTATGTGACGGTGGATTACCCGAATCATGAGCTGACGTTGCAGACGGCAGAGCCACGGTTCTTGTCGGGGAAGCGCTACAGCACGGTCGAGTTTGACAAGTACAAGCACCTGATTCTGGTCGAGGTGACGTTCAACGACCAAACGACGGTGCCGATGATCCTGGATTACTGCGCCTCATTTACGACGCTGAGTCCGCAGTTGGCGAAGAAGCTGGAACTGAACACCACCGAGCGCGAGGTGCAGCGGGTGGCGCGGGTGCAACTGGGCGAGGCAGTCACCGAGGATTGCGCCGTGGTGGTGGCGGATTTGACGCAGCTTCGGCGGTCGGCGCCGCGGGCGGAGTTTGAGGGGATATTGGGGGCGACGTTTTTGTTCAGGCACAAGATTACGGTGGACTACAAGCGGGACAAGGTGTACGTGCAGGAGTAGGGGGTGGCTCACGCTTGCGTCGCGATTCACCTTTGGTTTGCAGGGATCGTCGCAGGCGAGGATGAGAGAGTCTCCCGAGTCAGTTCCGGCCCACCCCGCACGTGCTGCGCAGTCTTCATCCCGTACGGACAAGGGGTTTCGACGTCGTCCTCTTCTATCTTTGCCCTTGACATCAATGCACAGCACGGCGTATCGTGTGAGTGACAACGTTGCGGTGCCGCCGGTCGGGCGGATAATAGGGAATCCGGTGCAATTCCGGAACAGCCCCGCTACTGTAACGGCTACTTGTCAGGCCCAATGCCACCCGGGCGACCGGGGAAGGCGCCTGTCAGGGTTGGAGGCCGAAGTCAGGAAACCTGCCGTGACTCTATCGAATCTGGCTGCCACCGGCGCGGGCTGGTGAGTGAGTGTTATTGCCGCACGGTGGTGCCGAGAAAGCAGGTCCATGCGGCGTTTTTCATGGTACCCGTTGGCGACACGAGGGTTGTTGTCGGGAATCCATCTGAACGGTGGGTCACCGCTTGATAGAGCCACCCGCGGCAAGCCTCGGGCCAGGCCGCGTGACAGGTGGGGCATTCTGGTCGGTCTCGTGTGCTTTCTTGTCGTGGTAATCCTTGTTCGTGGTGCGGGGGCGCAGTCGGTACAGGATGTGTGCGGGCGGGTGGTCGATGAGGCCAGCGGGCTGCCAGTGGCGCGGGCGACCGTGCATCTGCAGCATACGGGTTGGCGCGCTCAGACGGACAGCGACGGTCGGTTCTGTTTCGAGCAGGTACCGGAGGCGGACTATCGGGTGGTGGTTGAGGCGGCGGGGTTTGACTGCCCGGCCGCTTTCGAGGTGAGGGTGCATAGTGATGTCATGCCGGACCTTTTGTTGCCCCTTTCGCCGCGATCTTATCCGTTGCCGGGGATTCGCGTGGTGGATACGGCGGTGGCTGGGGTTGGTCGGGAATTCCGGGTGATCGGGCGCGAGAGGATCAGGGAGATTCAGGCGCGGGATTTGTCTGAGATTCTGGCTGACGCCGGCGGGTTGTATGTGACACGCACCGGCGGGGCAGGGGGGCAAGCGCGGGCGACATTGCGCGGGAGCGCCTCGAAACAGGTGCTTGTGCTGATTGACGGACACCGGGTGAACACAGCCAGTGATGGTGAGTTTGATCCTGGCTCTATCCCGGCCGAGATGATCGAGCGGGTCGAGATCTACACCAGCGCGGCGGCTGCCGAGTTTGGTCCCGATGCTTTGGCGGGGGCGGTCAATGTCATCACGAGGCTGGCGCGCCTTGCAGATCCGCCGCAGATGGAGTGGTCGGGGGCGGCGGGCGACTGGGGGACGAGTCGGGTGGCGGCGAGCGTGAGCAACCCGCTGGACGGGGAGCGCTTTGACGTGCGCGGGTCGTATGTGCGGCGGCAGACCAGGGGGGACTATCCCTTCGCCTATACGGTCGACGATGGTGCCATGGTACACACCGGCAGGCGGGTCAATAACTATGCTGAGGCCAGCAACTGGTTCGTGTCGGGGCGCTGGTTGGCCTCGCGCCGGGTGTCGGTTGATTTCACCGGGCAGGCGTATGAGAGCGAGAACGGACTGCCGGGGCGGGCAGTGGATCAGGACAGCGCGAGCTTTCGCACCGATGAGCGGTTGATCCTCGGGCTGAGCGGGCGTTGCCATGTCGGCAGCGGTGCCGAGGTGACCATGCGCGCCGGGTGGACCAGCTTGAAGCAGCATTTCGAAGACCCCTCGGATGCGAATCCCTTCACGGGTTTGAACAGCGACTATACGGATGACGTTTTCAGCGCCGGGGTGGTGCTTGATGGAAAGCTCTGGCCGGGGCAGACGGTGCGGACGGGCATCGATCTGCAGCAGGACCATCTCGAGCACGTGGATAACCTGCGTGCGGCCGGGAGCCTGGGGCGGACGAAGCGCAGCGATGTTGGTTTGTTTGTGAAATCGGAGCAGATCATTCGAACAGGTGGCAGCAGGGTGGTCGAGCGGGTGATTGTCAAGCCCTCGGTGCGGTTTGATCGTTATCGCTCCGACGCGGACAAGGCTGCGACTGCGGACGGCAGCAACTGGTCGCCACATATTGCGGTGGAAGCGGTGAGTCGGGGTGGTGACTGGCTGTCTGTGGCGGGGGAAGTTGCGTATGGGCGGTCATTTCGTCTGCCTTCGACGAATGCGCTGTTCTGGCAGGGGGATGCGCGGGCGCGCGGCAATCCCGATTTGGTGCCGGAACGGGCGGAGCAGTCCGAGGCGGGCCTGAGGGTGCACCTGGCGCCGGATGGCTGGCCGCTGAGATTTGAGGGGGGAGTCACGTATTACCATCGGTATACGCGCGATATCATTGTGTGGGTGCAGGGCTACGGCGGGGTGTGGCAGCCGGTGAATCTTGCCGCCGAGCGTGCCACCGGGCACGAGGACTATGCGCGGGTTGCGCTGTTCGGGCGGTTGATTACGATTGGGTATCAGAACACGGTGACCGACAGCAAGAGCCGTATGCCGGGGCACACGACCTATGGGAAGGCGTTGCCGTTCGTGCCGGCCTTCGTGCAGCAGGTGTCGTTGCGGATGGAGCATCGGCACGCCTTCGCGAGCGTGACCTCGCGACATGTGGGTAAGAGGTGGGCGACACAGGCGAATACGCGTTATTTCGATAGCTATCGGGTGACCGACCTGGCGCTGGGGGCGCACCTGCAGCCGATTGACTGGCTGCGGTGCACACTCGAGTACCGGGCATCGAATATTGAAAACGAACACTATGTGCTGATCAGCCATTATCCCATGCCCGGCCGGGAGTGGACGGTGGGGCTGACACTGACGATTGCAATGGAGGACGAGGATGATTAGGCGACACGTTCGGCTGGTAGTAAACGCCGCACTGGCGGCGTTGCTTCTGGTGGCTTTGATTGGTGTGGCCGCTGCGGCTGATCCCGCAGCGTGGGTGATCAATGCCACCGGGGAGACACTCAGCCGGATCAATCTTACAACCGGGCAAGTGGACAACGATCTGGTGACGCTGGGCAGCGATGTGTTCAGCTATCCCAACCAGATCATGGTGGTCGGTTCGCTGGCGTACGTGGTGGTATCGGGGACGCATGAGATTCAGGTTATCGATCTGAACAGCCTGACAACGGTGAGGTTTATCAGTACCGGCAGCGGAAGCAACCCCTTCTGGATGGATCTTCAGGATGAACAGACGGCGTGGGTGTCGCTGCAACTGGGGAATGCGGTTGCGCGAGTTAACCTGGCCGGCGGCATTATGGGGCAGCCGATTTCGGTCGGCGCGTGGCCGGAAGGGGTGCTGGTTGTGGGGGACAAGGTGTTCGTGGCATGTACGGAGTACGGCGCCGGCCGCACGGGCACGGTATATGTGGTGGATGCCGTGGCAGAGGTCGTTACGAATGTGATCAATGTCGGCTGGAACGCTCAGTACCTGGCCCTGGATAACGACGGGCGGATTCATGTGGTGTGTACGGGGGATTACTGGTCGCGGTGGGGGATGATCTACGTGATCGATCCGTCCGGCGAGGCGGTGGTTGACAGTATGGCAATCGGGGGGTCGCCGGGATACCTGAGTATCGGGCCGGACAATATCGGGTATCTGGCGGCGGGCGGAACGTGGGTCGACAACACCGGCTGGGTGTACACGTACGATGCCGGGACGCTCACGGCGCTGCATGATGCCGCCAATCCGATCGTGACCGATTCGGGGTGCATGATGGCGGTGGCCTATCAGGATGGCAGTTGTTTCACGGGGACGTTTAAGGATTTTGTCAAGCCGATCGATTCCTCGGGGGCAGTGCTGGCGGTGTATGCGGTCGGCGACGGACCGATCCATGCCGATTTCAATTACGTGGCGGGGGATATCAACGGTGATTTCACGGTGAACGTGAGTGACCTGACGAGCTACATTTCCTGGCAGTTCGGCGGAGGTGCGCCACCGTGGCCGCGGTGGCGGGGGAACGTCAATGGTGATTGGCAGTGTAACATATCCGACGTGACGTATCTGGTGAGTTTTCTGTTTTCGGGGGGGGCGCCGCCGATGTTCAGCACTCGGTGGGTGCGGTAGGGGGGCATCCTGTCGTGACTCACATTCCGAGTGGCCGGGCAGACCCGGGGGGCCTGCCGCGCACGGGCAGTGAAACGAGGTGCGGTAGCAGAATCCACACGATCGCAGAAACTTTTCATTCACGATGGGCGTTTAAGAAGTAGCTCACCTGCTGCAAGCATCATAAGGGGAAGGGGCCGGATTCGGCAGCCTTGTGCACGCGGCGGACTCGCTGCAACGGCTTTTCCATATACCTGAGTGTTTTTCGAGGTAGTCTTAAGCGGCTAATCACCACGGCGAAAACTGGTTATGGCGAGTTCAGTAAGGTGGACCTTGTGAAAAAGGGAACTAATTTTTGATTGACAGGTTTTTGAGGCGGTATATATTGCTCTCACCTCGCATAATTCCCTTACCGCTTTCTTGTCAACTGCGGCATAGCAACACGTTTCGGAGAATCGGAGAATCAGATCATGGCCGGGTGGAATTTTGAATATACGATCGATGTCGATACGGTGAATCGGATCGTCACAGAGAAGATTTTCGGCGTCTGGAAAGAGGAGACGGCGAGATCGTTCGTGGAGGAGTATGAAAAGGAGGTCGCCGACCTGATCGACCAGCCATGGGTGCGCCTTTGCGATCTGAGTAACTGGAAGACGGCGACGCCGGAGGTGATCAACATCATTGGTCGTCATCTGCGGTGGTGTCGGGAGCATAACATGGCGTGGTCGGTGAATATAATCGATAACCCGGTGACCTATGGGCAGCTTCAGCGCATGTTCGACAAGGGTGGTACGCGTGAGATATCGCGGACGTTTCGGGACCGCAAGGAGGGCGAGAAATTTTTGCGCGACAAGGGTTTCAGCACTAATGGCGCCCCCTCCGGTACGCCCTTTCGACGTTAGCCGTCTTCTTCGGACAAGGGGCAGAAGAAGCCGCCGAGTTCCATTGTGGAAACCGGCGGCCTTGTTGTATCTGACGGTGTTGGTTGGGCGCTATCCCTTCATCTATCTCTTCAGGTAGCGCTTAAACCACTTATCGATCCACTCCAATCGAGCGATGCGGCGGTCGGGCCGACCATGGCGGGAGAGACCGTGCGGTTCCTGCGGGAAGCGCACCATTTCGACCTTCTTGCCGAGGGCCTTGAGCATGACGAACATTTGCTCTGCCTGCTCATGATGACAGCGCAGGTCCTGCTCGGAGTGGATGATGAGCACGGGCGTTTTGACATCCTTGAAGTACGTGACAGGGGAGCAGCGTTCGTAGATCTCGGGGACTTCCCACGACCAGCCGCCGAATTCCCGTCGCAGGGCATAGCCGATATCTGACGAGCCCTGGAACGAGCGCAGGTCGACCACCGAGCGCTGGGTGACGGCGGCGCGGAAGCGGTTGGTGTGGCTGATGACCCAATTGGTCATATAGCCGCCGTAGGAGCCGCCGGTGATGCCGATGCGTTTGGGGTCGATGTGTTTTTGCTTTTCCATCCAGTCGGCAGCGGCCATGACGTCTTTGTAGTCGAGATCGCCCCAGGAGGCGACGATGGCCTCTGACCAGGTGCGGCCGCGACCGGCACCGCCGCGCGGGTTGGTGTAGAAGACGATGTAGCCCTGGGCGGCGAGGTACTGCATTTCGTGCATGAAAGAGAAGGCGTACTGAACGCGCGGCCCGCCGTGGACTTCGAGAATGGCGGGGTATCTCTTTGTGGAGCGGAAGTCGGGGGGATAGACGACCCACCCCTGGACCTCGGTGTCATCGAACGATTTGAAGCGGATCTCGCGGGTCCGACCGAGGGCCACTTCATCAGAGAGGAAGCGGTTGAGTTTGGAGTGCGTTTTGGCCTTCTTTTCGCCGCCGTAGGTGGCAGAGCAGCTTCGGATCTCTGACGGATTAGACAGGTCGGCGTGGATTAAGGCGGCCGTGCGGGTCTTGCCGTTGACGGCGAAGCCCCGGATATGGCAGTCGCCGCGGAAGATGCGGGTCGGTTTGCCACCCTTTGCCGGGACATAGAACAGGTTGGTCACGCCGGTATCGCTGGAGAGGAAGAAGAGGCGCCTGGAGTCGGCCGACCAGACGAGAGGCAGGTAGGCGGTTTGTTCGCCGGTGTCGGTGATGGATTCATCGTGGCACTGGCGATCGAAGTCGGCGGTCAGGTTCTTCGCGCGGGATTTACCGGAGACGTTCACTTTCCAGACGTGCACAGGGGTCGTGCCCCAGGCATCGTGGGCGTTGTCGTGGCCGAGGTAGGCGATATTGCGGCCATCGGGAGAGAAGACGGGGGACGTTTTCGGGCCATCGGGTGCCGGGAGGCTCTTCTCTTTGCCTTTGGCAAGCGGCTTGATGAACAACTCATCGTAGCCGTCGTCAAGATCGGGGTCCTTGGCCCGGTTGGAGATGTAGGCGACCAGCTTGCCGTCGGGGGAGAGGGCCACCTGGGTGCAGTCGCGCTTGCTTTTGGTGATCTGCTCAAGGGCGCCATCGTCGATGGCCAGGCGGTAGACCTGGAAGGTGTCGCGGGGCAGTGCCCCGGCGCCATCGAGGCGCCAGAAGAAGCGGGTAATGTGCCTGTGAAGCGGGGGCTCTATCTTTTTCTTCTCATCCTTCTCGAAGTGGGAATCGTGATACCGCAGACAGAAGACGAGCGATTTCATGTCGGGCGTCCACTGCAGGTTGGTCACGGTGCCTTCGATTTCAAGGACCTGGCGTTCGGCGCCGCCTTCGGTGGGCATGAGGTAGATTCCGGTTTTCTTATCGCGGGAGGAGACGAAGGCGATCATGGAGCCGTCGGGGGAGAAGACCGCCCGGCCGTCGTTGTGCTTGCCGAAAGTGAACTGGCGTTCGGTGTTGTCGGCGAGATTCCAGATGTGGAGGTTGGCGTAGTACTTCTGGTCTTTCTCATCCATGCGCTCGACGGAGGCCGCTATGAGGTTTTCGTCGGGGGAGATGCTGATGGAGGTGGCGATACGCAGGCTATACAGGTCCCGGGCGCCGAGGGGGCGTTTCTTCCTATTTCGGACTTGGCGGGTCGATTTTGGCATTCTTCGCTCCGTAGGTGAGGGGATTGTCGGCTTTTGGGTCAAGCTATGCTGTGAGGAAGGATTTGACAAGCTCGAATGCGGTCTTTGGGGTGTGGCCGGCCGGGGGAGATTGCCGTTGTTTTTTTGGTGAAAAACCGTATTTTGGGCGGAGCTTTTTTTGAGCAAGGCGGTTATAGGTGCAAAAATACATGGTGGTGCGTGCCCACTATCGGCACGCACATTGTGCAAGGAGGTTGTCACTTGGAAGTCCTGGCGCTCATTGACAAGCTGCGCAATTACGAGCCGAAGACGAAGTCGACCAAGGCCAAGGCGGGCCAGCCGCTGGACGAGTATTCGGGCAAGACCCCGGAGCAGTTGCGCAAGTTGATGTACTCGATGTTGCTTGCCCGTCGTATCGAACGCGAGGAGAAGCTGCTGCTGCGAAAGGGGTACAACCGGTTTTTTATTGGGTGTGGGGGCAAGGAGCTGATTGACGTCTGCTGGGCGGATTACCTTCGAGCCGACGATCCCTGGGTTGGTTATTACCGTAACAAGGCGTTTGATATGCACCGGGGGGCGAGTGTATGGGAGAAGATGCTGGAGGCGATTGGTGATTCGCGGGGGCAATGCGGCGGTCAGCAGATTCCCGCGCATCCATCGTACCCGAATCTGAATGTCCTGCCGCAGGCCTCGCCGACCGGCTCGCACGCGTTGGAGGCTTCGGGGCTGGGATGCGCCATCAATCACCCGATTGAGGTGAGCCAGCAGTCATATATTCCGGGGGGAGCATACAAGAAAGACGCCGTAACGGTCTGTGCGATCGGGGAAGGGTCGACTTCATCGCCGGAGTTCAGCCGCGCCGTGTTTTATTCTGTCTTCGACAAGACCAGGAACATCTACGCTATCTATAACTGCGGGTGGGCCATTTCGGTGTCGGTGCAGGAGCAGTTCCCCGAGGGCGACCCGACGACGCCGTTTGAGGGCTTCCAGCGTTTCGGGCTGAAGATCATGCACATCGATGGAACCGATATCAAAGAGAGCCTCGCGAAGGTGCCTGAGGCGGTGGAGTATGCTCGCAGCAAGGGGCCGGTGCTGATTGACATTCGAGTGACGCGAGAGGGGTCGCATTCCGGGAGTGATGATCAGTCGTTCTATATGGATCCGGAGGAGGTCGACTGGCACACGAACAATGACTGCATTCTCAAGGCCGCGCTGGCCATGATGGATGATGGTGTTCTGACGGGTGAGGAGATCGGCCAGATGTGGGACGAGATCGACCAGGAGGTTTCGAGCAACTCCCGCAAGGCGGTCGAGGGGTACACTCCGAAGACCCGCGAGTTGATCCTTTCCAAAGTGTACTCCTACGACTTCGATAAGGCGCAGCACACCTGGCGACGTTACCGCGAGGCGTGCAAGCTTGACCGCAAGCAAGCGTACAAGACGTACCACGATAAGGGGTATTTCACATCTCCGGATGTTCCGGAGATGACAGGGCCGATGACGATGCGCTTTGCCATCAACTACACGCTTTTCGATTTGTTCGGGTTGACGAGTGACACGATTTTGTTTGGTGAGGACGTGGCCGATTTTTCGGGGGACATGATCGAGAAAGTGGAGCTTCAGAAGAACCTGAAGGGCAAGGGCGGGGTGTTTCTGGTGTCCAAGAATCTGCAGCGGGAGTTTGGCAACGCGCGCTGTTTCAATACTCCTTTGGATGAGGCCGGTATTCTGGGGCGCGCTGTCGGGCATGCCTATCAGGGTCACCGAGCGATTCCGGAGATTCAGTTTCTGGACTACATGTCGCCGGCCTATCAGGTGCTCAAGGAGCGTATTGCGACCATGTACCAGCGTTCTAACGGTCAGTGGACGTGCCCGATGGTGATTCGCACGACCTACGGCGGCTATAAGCAGGGTGCCGGGGCGTTCTGGCATTCCGAGGGCAATCTCGGGACGTGGGCCAACATCCCGGGGCTGTTAGTGGCGGTGCCCTCGAACGCTTATGATGCGGCCGGGTTGCTGAAGACCGCCTGGGCAACGGACGACCCGGTGCTGTTTTGTGAATCGGTGGCGCTGTACAACCGGCGCGACTGGGAAGGCGTGCCGCTGGAGACGCCGATTCCGGAGATCGACGAGCTGATTCCTTTTGGAGTGGCCACGGTCTACAACGAGCAAGCGAGTGATGTTGGTATTATCACCTACGGTGCGACCGTTCACATGGCGCGCAAGGCCGCCGAGTTGCTGGCGGAGAGAGGGATACATGTTCGTGTGGTCGATCTGCGGACGGTCAAGCCGATGGATGAGCAGGCGATTCTCAGGACCGCCGAAGAGTGCGGCAAGGTGATGGTCGTGACCGAGGACCGCTTCGTGGGCGGTATGGCCGCGACGATCGCCTCGGTGATCACGCGTGATCAGGGGCTGTTCCATTTGGAGGCCCCGGTGTCGATTGTGACCGCGATCGATTCGCGGGTTGCTTACGGTGTGGATGGTGACACGGCGTGTCTGCCGACGGTGGATAAGATTGTCGAGGCGGCGGAGAAGCTGTATGACGAGTATTAGCCGGGCTGTTGTAGTGCGGTAGTCCGGTATGTCGAGGGCCATTCTGAGAAAGCCGGTTTCGTTTGCGAGGCCGGCTTTTTTGTTTGTGTCGGGAGCGAAGCGTCGTATTGTCGGTATCACTATAATCACAATAGCGGCAGGAACAGTCAACGGATGTAGCAGATGCGAGGCCGGTTCGGGAGAGTCAGGATGTGTAGATTCATGGTTGTACTGGCTGTGGTGGCGTGGTGCCTGCTGGATTGCGTGGGCGCGAGTGCCGAAGTGAATCGTCCGGAGCATTTTGGTGTGTGTCTGCCGATGCCGCAGACCTTGCCGGACACTATTGCGGCCAGTAAGGCCGCTCATGTCATGTCGCTGCAGATCGTGCCGCTGGTGTTGACCGTGACGACCGAGGGCAGGGTCAGCGCAGTGACAACGCCGGTGGATTCACTGGCGCGATTCGCTGACTATATGCGAACGTTCTTCAGGCAGGCAGTTTTTCTTCCTGGGACGATTGAAGGCGCGCCGGCGGAGATGAGCTTGCCGGTACGGGCCGTGTTTCGTTATCGGGTTCGTCTGCCGCAGTTGCATTTCCCGGTCGATACGCTCGGGTTGGTGCATGACCGGGAACTGTATTTCGAGGGGATTGCTGCGAACGGTGTGACGCTTCCGGAGGTGTTGCGGTTCCCGTCGATCCATTTCGACCGGCGGCGTTTTGACACCTCCGATGTAACCTATCCGTTTGCGTTGCTGCGAGTGGCCCTGGACGAGGCGGGGCGGCCGGTCAGCCGCGAGATAGTGCGATCGACCGTGGGTACTTTTGGGGAGCAGGTGCGCTCGGCACTGCTGTACGCGGAGTTTCAGCCAGCGGTCATACGGGGACGGGCCGACACCGCGAGCGTCTTCGTGCTGGTGTCGTTTCTGCCGCATCAGAATTTTCCAAGTCGTGTGTGGATGCGGGACCGGGCCGACACGGTATCGTTGTACGAGCGGCTGCTGATTCGATCTTTTGCAGACACGTTGGGTCTGCTCTCGGTGCCGCTGACTCGCCATTTCCCGTCGGACGAGTATTCATTTCGGGGGCCGCACACACTGCAGCGAGGTCTGGTGGGAGTATCGATAGGTGTGGACACGGTGGGGAAGGTGCGTATCGGGGTGCCGGGACAGTGGCCCAGGGAGATTATTAGCGGTATCAACGAGTTTGGTCGGAAGTTTCGCATGTATGCGGCCATGGATTATTCTGGTCGTCCGGTGACATATGAGGGGGAGGGTGAGTTGGGTTTTGTGGGTAGTGGTCTGATACGAACGCGTTTTTTCTGGCTGCCCTGAGAGGGGTTGGCAGTATTCTTGTAAGTAACGATCTGTCAGTTAGTTAGTGGCGTCTTGGGGGGGGCGCCGACGCAGTTACTGCGCCGGTTTTGGGCGGCTGGCGGTGCGGTTGCGTTGTTGTTTCGCTAATATGTTGGTGGGCAATAACGTAGTTGTGACGTTCCTTTTGGGCTGTGGTCTTGGCACGATACTTGATGAGTATATGGTATCGTGACGTGACAGGCTGGATTGTGAGGACAATCAGCGGAAGAAACCCTTGATTCGATGGTATAAGCCATAGGAAGAAGGTGTTGTATGGAACGAGCAACGAGAATCCTGAACGCCTTCACGGTGGTGACCCTGATGGTTACTGCGATTTATGTTGTGTTGACGTTTTCGGCGGTGTTGTCGCCGGCGGTGGAGACGACCCTCGCCGGAGGTTCGATTGTGTACGGAGTTATCCGTTTTAGGCGATGTGAGTGGATCGGGGTCAAGCGTTTGGCGACAGCCTTTTCTGAACGTAACCCTAACAGGCAGTAGGAAATATTCGCTTGACATCGCTTGTTTTGAACGTAATTTAGCAAGTCTTAACGTTGCAAGAAGAAGGGATTTCATTTTGTCCAGAGTTGTATCCAGATGTGTTGCAGGAAGTACTGCATTGTTGGTTCTGTTGCTGGCATTTGTGGCTGTTTCGTCGGTGACGGCGGCAGACCTCAAGCCGGAGATAGAGCAGGCGCTGCGTACGGGGGATACGACCGTTGCCATTGATCTGCTTCGTTCGCAGATGCAGGTGGACAAGAATTACCATTACAACTATTACGTGCTTGGTCGCATATTCTATAACCAGGAGCGTTACGAGGATGCCCGACAGCAGTTCAAGACCGCGCTGGATAAGAAGAGCAAGGACTGGGAGTCGCTGTATTATCTTGGGCTGGCTGAGCTGAAGCTGGAGCGTTTCGACGAGGCCAAAAAGAAAATGCTTGAGGGGCAGAAGAAGGCCAAGGACGAGAAGCACATGTTTCACAACGGTCTCGGTCTTGTGCTGCTGGCTCAGGGTAAGTATGTGGAGGCGGATCGTGCGTTCCGTCTGGCTTTGGTTGAGCGGCCGAACAATCCCGAGTATCTCATCAATCTTGGTGACGCGAATTACTACCAGGGGGTTCCTTCTCTGGCGATTTCGCAGTATCAGAAGGCTATCGAGATTGATACTGCCTCCCTTGAGGTTTATTACCACTGGGCGGAGGCGTGTCTGGAGATGCGCGATTTCCAGTGTGCTATTGAGAAGCTTCAGCATGTGTTGTCCAAGGATTCCAGTCATGCCGGGTCGTGGCAGCGTGCTGGTCAGATATATTTCCGGGCGGCGCGCTCGGCACGTACGCTGGACCAGCGCCGGGATTACTACCGGGATGCCCTGGGGTCGTATCGGAAGTATCTGGAGATCTCCAACGCCCAGCCGGATTCGGCCCACGTGCGGTCATATTTTGAGATCGCCATGTCGTACCTTGGGTTGAACGGCTTCGAGGATGCTGTAGAGTATTTCGAGAAGGTGCTGGCGATACCGTATGAGCCGAGGGACATCTATTTCTATTACGGCAAGGCGCTGTGGGGTACGCAGCAGAACTACGAGAAGGCGGCGGAGGCTTTGCATCGTCATCTCGACTGGGTGGCGCAGCAGGACAGTGACTATCGGACGGTGATTCGCGATGACGAGTTGTACATGCTGCTGGGCGACAGCTACTATTACCGCAAGCCGAACGACTTTGCGACGGCTATTCTTTACTACGAAAAGGTCTATGAGATTGATTCCACGAACAAGCGGGTCTTGCTGAATCTGGGGATAGCGAACCACGCGATTCGCAATTTTGGCAGAGCCTTGTACTACTATGACCATCGCATAGCGCTGGGGGTTGATGAGCGGTCGGCCTCGGTGCTGAAGAATGCGGGATCATGCGCTTTGAATATTGCCAATCTGGAATCCGGGACGGATCATGATATCGATATTGACGATATCGACGCCATGGGTGGTGGTGGCGTTATGGTTGCCTCGACGGACCAGTACATCGACCCGGGGGCGGACTATTTCCAGGTAGCGGTGGGTTATTTTGACAAGTACCTTGAATACGTTCCTGATGACAGCAGGTATCTGGAGCTTGCCGGTCAGACGTCGTTATATCAGTTGTCGGATTGTGAGCAGGGTGTTCACTACTTCACCCGGTTGCTTGAGGTGGAGCCTTCCAATTGCATCGCGAAGCGGTCTTTGGGTTATGCGTATTTTGGCGGGGTGTGTCCAAAGAACTACAGCCGGGCGCTGGGGTACCTTCTGGATGCACACCAATGCATAGCGAAGGAGTCCGGAGAATGTGGCGATGTCAGCTTGACATTGTGGATTGCGCAGTGTTATCATCTCCGGGCTGCGGAGAAGATGGCGGCGAAGCAGAATGCCAACGAGGACTTCAAGAATGCCTATAACTGGTACGGCAAGGTACTCAAGTGTGACCCGACCAACAAGGATGCGAAGAAGGGTCAGGATGACACCCGTTTTGAGTTTGTGGATTGATTGATTTGTCAGTTGTGAAGACAACGTACAAGCCATATTCGTGGATATACGAGCAGGAGTGTTAATGGCCGCAGAAGGAAAGAAATCGGCTCCCGACAAGCGTATTCCGGAATCCGAGCGGTTCCGGTATATCGGTTTCGATGTTTACCCGGGCAAGCCCGGGGATTTGTTCAAGGGGGAGGCCGAGCGTAACAAGTTTGTCGACGCCATCCGTGCCAGGCGCGAAAAGGGGGATGTTACACGGGATGAGTGCAAGCTGTATGAGAAGCGGGTGTCCGGTCTTGATCGGGTGGTGCTGACGGTAGCTTGCCTGGTGATCCTGGGTGCTTTGTTCCTGCCGTGGTTCTCTGCGTATACGGTTGCGGTGGACGAAGTGCCTGCTGCCACGGCTCCGTTGCAGGAGCAGGCTCCAGAGGCAGCGGGTGATCCCGGTCTGGCTGACGTGATGGCGGATACTGAGGATCCATCGGGTGCGGCAGTCTCCGCTGAGCAAGGGGGGGAGCCGGCGCCAACGACACCACCGGCGCAGGCCGAGAGTGCCGCATCGCGGGCTGCGCCTGCTGAGGGGCGGCAGGTTGTCAGGCGCGACGGTGCCCAGTCGGAGGAGGTGATTGTCGGCGTGCAGGCCCGCAAGAGGGTGCATCGCGAGTACGAGCGCGCTACAGCTCTGGGAGCGCTGTTCAGTATTGGGAGTGTTGGTCCTCTGGTGTTCTCTTCGGGGTTCGTCCTGATGTTGACGTTTGTCCTGGTGCTGGTATATGTTTTGGCCTCGATAGGGTTGCCGATCTACACGCTGTACGGTCTGCACGGGGTGAAGGGAGATGAGGACCAGAAGGCATTGAAGCTTAAGCGCATGCTGAAGCTCAACTGGATTCCGGTGATTCTGTTTGTTACGGTCATTGTTATCGCGTTCGTAGGTGCTGAGTACGGCTTCGATCCGGCCGCGTACTTCACGAGCCTTGGGGATTCGTACTCGATAGCCGTCCTGTTTGACCTGCTGTCATGGGGCATGACGGTAACGGTGAGTGGTTTCATATTGCTGGCGGTCAAAGGTATTGAGATTTAGGTTTAGTTGTCATTATACTTTGGAGGAATAAGAGGTGGTTAAACAGACGGTATTCGTCACGCTGAACGCGCTGGTAGCATTTGCTATCGGATTCGGGCTGTGGTATGGTGTCTTCCGTACCTCGGATAACCCCATCGTTCACTCCATATATCAGGGCGGTCCACTGGTAGTGGTCCTGATCATGATTTTCATCATGTGCATGGTGTTCGCGATTGAGCGTTACATTTCGCTGTATGGAGTAGCCAAGGGCAAGAGCTCGGTTCAGGTGTTTTTCAAGAAGCTGGTGACGTTGCTTCAGGGTGACGATTTCGACGGTGCCCTGGCGGCATGTGACAAGCAGCGTGGTACAACAGCCAACGTCCTTCGGGCAGGTATCGAGCGGTACCGTCAGGCGCGGGAGCACGAAGGCTATACGCCAGAGAAACGGATCGAGTTGACGCAGCATGCTATTGAGGAAGCGAACGCTCTTGAAGGTCCGCTGCTGGAGCGGAATTTGATTGCGCTATCGACGATTGCGTCGATTGCTACGATGGTAGGACTGCTTGGGACGACGATCGGCATGATTCGCGCGTTTGCGGCGACCGGTAATGTCGAGGGTGGTGTTATCGATGCGAACCAGTTGGCAACAGGTATTTCGGAGGCGCTGGTGAACACTGCTGGTGGGCTGCTTTCGGGTATCCTGGGCATTTTCTTCTACAATTTCTTTGTGAACAAGGTTGACTCCTTCAACTACACCACTGATGAAGCGACATTTGAGGTGATGCAGATTCTGAAGGAGAAAGAGGGTATCTAAGCGATGGCGAAGCGTCGAATAGGCATTAAGCTCGATATGACCCCGCTGGTCGATATCGCTTTTCTGCTGCTGATTTTCTATATGGCGACGACGCAGTTCAAGCCGCCGGAAGCCCGGGCGGTGGAACTCCCGACCTCGCATTCTCAGATTCAGTTGCCTGACAAGGATATCATCAACATTACGGTGACTCAGTACGACTCGGTGTATGTTGACTATGTCCGTGCGGTGGAGGTCGAGATTGACGGGCAGATGGTGGCGACTACTGGTCGGGTGGTGCGTTTTGCCGACGTATACAACGTGGCTTCCGAGATCAACCGAGCCCGTGCAATCAACCCCCGTGCCCTGATTGTGATCAAAGCTGATCGAAGGGCTCGTTTCGGATTGATGAAGGCGGTTATGCGCTCTATGCAGGAGAATCACCTGGAGCGTTTCCTGATCATTACGGACCAGGAGGTTGAGATCGGCGATTTGGAGCCATAGCGGGTCTTGCGATTCCGGCCGGTCAGGGCAATGATTCCTGGCGTGGATTGGATTTGATGAATCTGAGTCCTGGCGCGTCACAGGTATAGAGCATCGGATGATGCATTGGGAAGAAACCACCGGTGGTCGGTGTATAAAGTAGTGTCAATGGTTATAGTGTGATCTGAGAAGGAGAGTGAGATAAATGGGCGGCGAAGTTGCAGAGCGGCAAAAGCCTCAGAAGAAGGGTGGGCGACGGCCCAAGCGACGGATTGCAATCAAGCTTGATATGACTCCGTTGGTAGATATCGCATTCCTGCTGCTGATTTTCTACATGGTGACGACAGTCTTTTCGATGCCGCAGGCAATGGAGATCAATTTGCCGCCAGCCGATCAAGAGGTCGAGGTCGAGGTCAAGGAGTCCAACCTGCTGACGATCCGTGTTGATCAGGATGGTCGCTACTGGTGGAATCTTCGTACACCATCGCCGGAGAACATGCCATTGGTGCTGCCGAGCGCGCCACTTTCATCGGATACCGTAGTGTACCGACTTGACACCGATACTTTGCGGGGCTTGCTGGTGCATCAGAACCGGGAGAACCCGAGGCTCAACACCCTGGTATTGATTCATCCGGAGGCAACGTATGCAGATATGGTTGATATTCTGGACGAGATAGACTTGATCGAGCGTTCCTGGAACGCCGCTAAGGCTGCAGAGCTTGGGGTAAAAGTTGACAAGCTTCCCAAAGATGACAAGTTTTCGTATCGCTATGCCATTGGCGACTGGGAAAGTCGCGATGACAAGATTATGGAGTTTGCGATTCGGGGAGCTATGGAGCGAGGTGAACTGTAATGTCTGAAGCGTTCAATAGTTCGCTGTATTCGCCGTATGGCGCCTACGAGCTGAAGGCCAAGTATCAGCGGAATTTCCTTCTTGGCACGCTGGCGATGGTGCTGTTTGTGGGGATTATCGTCGGGACGTATTTCATTGTTACGAATCTTCCCGAGGATGATTATTCGAATGTGCCGTCAGTGGTTGTGAAGACCGTGGCTGATCTGGGTCCGCCGCCCTCGGTAGCCAAGCGTCCTCCGCAGGTTCAGGTGGCTGCTCCCAATGTGGCTGCTCCGCGGGTGGGTATCCCGAAGCCGGTGGCCGATGAAGAAGTGCTCGATGAGGATGTCGTTTTGGCAACTCGTGATGAACTGGCTGAGATTGTCGCTCCGGATATCACGCAGATGGGTGAAGGTGGCGGCAACATCCAGGTGGATATTGCCGATGAGGACTTTTTGCCGGCGCCGGATGATTTCGTGGCGGTTGAGATATATCCGGAGATGATTCACAAGGAAGTCCCGGAGTATCCGCGTCTGGCCAGGACGGCCGGAATCACCGGAACAGTATGGGTGAAGGCGCTGGTAGATGAAGAGGGGAATGTGATCAAGGCGATCGTGGGCAAGTCCTCGGGTGTGGCCTCGCTCGATGAGGCTGCTGTCAATGCGGCCTACAAGAACAAGTTCAAGCCGGGCATTCAGAACAATCGTCCGGTGAAGGTCTGGGTGACCTACGAGATGGAGTTCGTGCTGAACCAGTAGTGCGGCTCCAGTTGGTGGCCCGTATTGCGGGTTGCCTTGTTACAAGCATCTTTGCGATGCGGCATCTGACCTGATCAGCAGGTGCCGCACACCTTGCAATCAGCGATTTCGTATCCCGCACAAGCACACACAGGAAGAAGATCCCCTCATTGTCGCAGGCTGAATGAGGCCTGACGATCGGGCGGTGGTGCATCCGCCCCCGGTGAAACGCGTTGGAACGGTTGCACACAGCGGTCGGTATGCTTGAGCCGGCTGATGGGCTGTGGGAGCGGTATCGTGAGCTTTCGAACGTGTAGTGAAGGTGGTGTGTTATGTCAGAAGCGTTTAAGAACTCGCTGTATTCGCCATATGGCGCCTACGAGCTAAAGGCCAGCTACCAGCGGAGCTTGTTTCTCGGTACGCTGGCGATGGTGGTCTTCGTGGGATTGGTGGCAGGGACGTATGTCGTGGCTACCGGTTTCTCCGACCATCGCTATGCTGAGAACCTGTCAGAACCCGTCATATCCATCATTGATGTTCCTCTGCCTTCCGCGGTGCGGTTTGAGCAGAGGGAGGTTAGGGTAGCTGCTCCCTATGTGGCCGCTCCGCGGGTGGGTATCCCGAAGCCGGTGGCTGATGAAGAAGTTCTGGATGAGGATGTCGTTCTGGCAACTCGTGATGAGTTGGCGGAGATTGTCGGACCGGATATTACGCAGATGGGTGAAGGTGGCGGCAACATCCAGGTGGACATTGCCGATGAGGACTTTTTGCCGGCGCCGGATGATTTTGTGGCGGTTGAAATATCTCCGGAGATCATTCACAAGAAAGTCCCGGAGTATCCGCGTCTGGCCAGGACGGCCGGAATCACCGGAACGGTATGGGTGAAGGCGCTGGTAGATGAAGAGGGGAATGTGATCAAGGCGATTGTGGGCAAGTCCTCGGGTGTGGCCTCCCTTGATGAGGCTGCTGTGAAGGCGGCCTACAAGAACACGTTCAAGCCGGGTATTCAGAATGGACGTCCGGTGAAGGTCTGGGTGACCTACGAGATGGAGTTCGTGCTGAATCGATAGCCCGCGGCGGCTGCGGTCAGCGAGTTCGTATAGCGCGATTTGGCAGGCTGTTGTAACAAACAGCGAAACCTCTTGGAAAGGGGAAGGTGTATGTGTGCAGAAACGGTCAGGTACTGGTCAAACAGACATGGCGTGGGATTGGTCGGGTTTCTCTCGGCCAGGATTGCTCTGGCGGTGTGTCTGTTGTGCGGGGTTTGGGTGGGGACAAGCAGCGCCGAGGTGGTGCTGTTTCAGACGGACAGCAGCGAATATCCCATAATTGCCCGGGCATGGATTGTTGGTGATGACGGTGTGTTGTGGGATGTCTCTGGTGAGAAGGACCCGGCACTGCCGTCGGAGTTGGATATGGTGGCGGTGGAGACATTCCCGGAGATTGTGGAGTTGGCGAAGCCGAAGTATCCGGATAAGGCGAAGGAGCTTGGAATTGAGGGTGCGGTCACGGTCATGGCACTGATCGACAGCAGTGGTCAGGTGGTGAAGGTCAGGGTGGCCAAAGCCCCCGATCCGGATCATGGGATGAGCGAGGCGGCCGCTGAGGCGGTCAAGGCGGGGAAGTTCAAGGCAGCCACAAGCGATGGTAAGCCGGTTGCCTGCTGGATTTCCCTGTCTATGGAGTTCAGTCTGGGTGATAAGGAGAACTCCGGGGTAGTCAAGCCCGAGTGACAGTTTCGTAACTGGATGAGGGGCAGTAGAGTACGGCCTCCATGTGGGGGTTGGTAGGGCCCGGTGACGGCACCGGGCCTCTTTTTTGACTTGACACCTGCACAAATGAGCAGTATACTCCGATCACAGGATAAACAGCACATCTGACAGGGAAAGGACGGACAGGATGAAGAAGGCTGAGGTGTACCGTGACAGTAGTTCCGGGCGACAGGCAGAGTCCCTGGGCGGGTTCGACGGCGGTTACCATGCCGCATGGGCATATGATCTTCATCGGGACGAATGCTGCTATGCGAACGTGTCGACGTGTCCCGAGTGCGGTTCGGGCATGGTTCGGCTCGGGAGCTGTTTCTCGTGCCCGAGCTGTGGCTACCAGGCGTGCAGCGTATAGACGGTGACAATAGACGGTGACATTAGAATGTGACAGGCGACAGGGTGGTGTGAGAGAGGCATTGTTGTGCACAATGTTGTGATGACAAGAAAGCGGTGTTAACGGGGGCGGTATGACGGTGAGTGATTTGGTTCGTTATGGCATAAGCGAGCGATTGGTGAATCTGTGGCGGGAGCGGCAGGGCGAGATGTTGTTGGCCATTCAGAAGCGGGCAATCATCCAGGGCCTGTTGGTGGACAGGGGTGGTCGGGAGAACGGAATCGGTGAGAATCTGTTGATTCTGGCGCCGACCTCGGCCGGCAAATCGTTTTGTGGCGAGATGGCGACAGCGAGGATGCTCAGTCAGCGTCGCAAGGTGATCCACCTGGTACCGTTGAAGGTGCTGGCGGAGCAGCAGGCGGCGCGTTATCGGTCGTTGTACGGCGATATGGGGCTTCGCTCGCTGGTGCTGTCCTCGGATCATCCCAGCCACAACGCCTGTTTTGGCCGGGGGGAATACGATGTGGCTTTTGCCATCTACGAGAAGCTGGACCTGGCGTTGACGGTCAATTTTGATTTGCTGGCGAATGTGGGATTGATCGTGGTTGACGAGTTGCAGTTGATCGCGGATCCGTGTCGCGGTCCGGTGTTGGAGCGGCTCCTGGCGCGGGTGAAGCGCTCGCTGTACGGACCGCGGTTAATCGGGCTGTCGGCGGTACTCAGGTCGCATCAGCCGGGGGTGGCGCAGTTGGCCGAGTGGCTGGAGGCTCGTGTGATTGAGGAGCACAGCCGTCCGGTGGATTTGAAGGTTGGGGTCGCCTGCCGGGGGCGGTGGCGCTATCGGTGCTGCAACAGCGGGGTTCAGGGTGAGGGGGAGTTTCCCTTTGATGAGGACCTGATCGGCAGCCTGGTCCGGTATGTCAGCACGCGGCCGGAAAAGGTGCTGGTGTTCGTGAAGTCGCGCCGTGATACCCTGGAGGGGGCGCTTGGTATAGCCGCGCAGGTGGATTTCCCGGAGGCGAAAATGGCCATAGACCGGCTTGAGCGACTGGAGCCATCGCATTTGAACCGCAGCCTGATCCAGGCGCTTCGGCGCGGAGTGGCCTTCCATAATTCGGATATGACCGCTCGGCAGCGCCGGATTGTGGAGCGGGCATATCGTGAGGGAGAAGTCCGTCTGCTGGTGGCAACCACGACTTTGGCGATGGGTGTCAATCTGGCGGCGGATACGGTGTTTCTGGAGACAGTGAAATATGCCGTCGGGGCCTACCGGGAGCGTCCGGCGCTGGTGCCGATCAGTCGATTCGAGTTTGAGAACATGGTGGGGCGGGCCGGACGCTGCGACCGTAAGGGTGAGAGCTGCGAAGGGCGAGGGGTGGTACTGGCCGAGAATGAGTTCGAACAGGAGGTGCTCTGCCAGACCTATCTGACCGGGGAGGGCGAGGTGGCGCTGACTTCCTCGCTGGAGAGACTGGACGCGGCCGATTGGTGTCTGAACCTTGTTGTCAGCGGCATGGTCGGTGGAGTTGATGATCTGGTTGCGTCGTACAGAAATACCTGGTGGGCGAGCCTGGAGCCAAAGAGGGATTTCGCCGAGCGGGTGAGCGAGGCGGTTGGTCAGTTGGAGAAAGGGGGCTTTGTGGAGCTTGATTCCGAGGGCCGGCTGCGTGCGAGCGAGACCGGACGGGTGGTAGCGTGTCGGGGGCTGGGTTGGCGGCAGGGGGAGTACATAATGCGTGCTCTGGATGACGGGATCCCCGCCGGCAGCGCTGGCTGGCTGGCGGTGGCAGTGGGGACGCCGGGGCTGGAGTTGCCGCCGGGGTTGCTTTCGCGGGGCGAGTTTGGCGATAACCTGCCGTTGCGGCAGGCCTATCATCGATGGGGTGAACTGCCACCGGAGGTGGAGCGTCTGTT
This sequence comes from uncultured Ignavibacteriales bacterium, assembly GCA_964627305.1. Taxonomy (GTDB): domain Bacteria; phylum Zixibacteria; class MSB-5A5; order GN15; family FEB-12; genus WJKG01. The sequence continues at coordinate 611,025 of CAZVHP010000001.1, forward strand.
ATTCCCGGACCGGAGGCAACGGCCAATGGAGTATTCCCGGGCGGCTGGCCTGAAGGCGCTGCTTGTGCTTGAGGACTGGTGTGCTATGGAGTCGGCGATCACCCTTGAAGAACGCTGGCAGGTGCACCTGGGGCAGGTGATGTCATTGGCCGGTAGTGTGGCGCACTTGGTGGCGGCCGCGGGAGTGATGGCTTCGGAGATCGGGCTTTCCGGCGATTGTCGGGAGGAAGTAGAGAATCTGGTATTCAGTCTGCGCAGTGGTTTGATTCCGGAGTTGGGATCGCTTGCGGTATTTCTGAGCCTGGGACTGGACCGCCATGATCTGGCGTCCCTTCACCGGGCCGATCTGGATACGTTTGAGGCACTCAGTCAGACTGATAGCGGGCGCCTTCAGCAGATTCTGAAGTGTTGCGATAAGGTTAGGTTAATCAATGAGATAACAGCAAAACATAAACAGGAGGTTGATGTGGGATCGATGTCGACAGGGCAGGTATGGACCGGCAATGTGCGGCCGGTTGTTTCGCGTTTGGAGTCGCTGGAGGTTGATGGAGCGTGTCAGGCTGATCGCTATCTGGTGCGGATCAACGGGTTCCCGGTGAGGCTGACGGGCAAGTCGTTCAAGTATTTGGTCAAGCTGGCGTGGTCGCGGCTCCATCGAGATTCGGGCTGGATGTACAAGGAAGAGATTGAGGCCGGTTTTAACCAGGCGCGGTATTTGTATCGGATGAAGCAGGAGATTGCCGGAGCGGTGCCGGTGATGGGGAATCTGGTCCAGAATAACCGTCTGGGGTATTATCGACTGAACATTGAGCCTTCGCAGATCAGCATTAACCACGATCGGCTTCATGAGCACGAGGATTACGAGATTCGTCAGTTGGCGGGTGAGCAGAAGGCGAGTTGAGCCGGATGTTCGGAGGTGCCGATGCGATGAAGAATTGGCGGGGCGCGATTTGTGGAGGCAGGCAGACTTATGACTGCTGTTCAGCCTCGATTGATGGCGAGACATAAGTAGAAGGAGGACAAGGGGCTACCTATTTCTTGGCTTTGTGTCGTCGGGCGTATTATATTTGTCGCCGAACAAGACGATATAGGGTAGAATAAAGGGAAGCCATGGAAATAATTCGGAATCCGTACATCTCGGCTGCTCAGGTCGCCGAAACCACGACAGAGTACCCGCTGTTGTCGCTGCGCGCAGAGGTGCTGTTCCCGGCGCAGGCACTCACTGTTGAGATTGTTCAGCCCGATCAGATAGAGCTGGTGAAGCGCAGCTTGTCAGGCAGTCGGGAGATCGTGGTTGCGTTGGCAGAGCGGGTTTCGGAGTCTGAACAGGGGTACTCTGTCCATCAGACCGGCTGTCTGGCTCGCGTACTTGATGGAAAGGTGGGGGCCGGTGTGACGTTTCTGGTGACGCTTGAGGGTGTCCAGCGCGTGGTGCTGCGCAAGTTCAGCGCCATCAAGCCATGGCCGAAGGTGGTGGCAAGCCGTTTGAAGCCCGTGTCTATTGAGACTGACAAGCAGGTGGAGACGGCGCGGATCATGGCGACGCTTTCTGAGCTTGTTCAGATGGATTCCTCCTATGTTCCGGAGCATCTGGACCAGGTTCGGGAGTTAAAGGATGACCCTTCGTTGTTTGCTGACCGTGTGGCGGTGATATTCCGTTTGTCGATGGCGGCCCGCATGGAGGTGTTGTCGGCGGTCGATTTGTCGCTTCGTCTGGAGCGGCTTTTGCATCACCTTGACGCCGAGTCGCAGCGAATGGCGCAGTTTCGAAAGCTGCTGGGGCAACTGGCGCCGGCGGATGGTCCGGTGAGCGAGCGTCAGCCGGGCGTCGGGAGTGCAGCGGTTTCGGGGCTTGAGGTTCACAGCGAATCGCCACAGCAGCGTCAGGCGGCGCGCAAGCGCAAGCTGATCAACAGCTCGCCGAATCTGCCGCCTGAAGTTGCAGCGCGGGCGTTGATAGAGGTGGACAGGCTGGAGCAGCTCTCCACAGCCTCGGCGGAGTATGGCGTTACCAAGAACTATCTTGATCATCTGCTGGCACTTCCGTGGGGGCGGTACACGCCCGAGAATTATGAGATTGCCGATGTGGAGCGGGTGCTTTCGACCGAGTATTATGGTCCGCACTCGGTCAAAGAGCAGATTCTTCAGCGGATTTCGGTTCGCAAGCTCATGGGCGGTCAGAATGACGGTCCGACGATCTGTCTGATTGGTGCTCCGGGGACGGGCAAGGCATCGCTGGCTCGCGCGATCAGTCGGGCGATGGGCAAGGAGTTCATCCGCATCTCTGTCGGGGGCATTTCTGATGTTGCGGACATTAAGGGTAGTCCGCGGACGTTTTTGGGGGCGTTGCCGGGCAAGATCATTCGGACGCTGCAGAATGCCCGGACGGCTGATCCGGTGGTGCTGATTGAGGATGTGGACTACTTCAACATGGACAACGATTCCTCAGTCAATATGGCGCTGCTGGATGTCATGGATGTTCGTCGCAACGCGCAGTTCCTTGACTACTACCTGGGAGTACCGTTTGACCTGAGCAAGGTGTTCTTCATTTGCTCGGTGCGGTCGTTTGAGGACCTGCCGGAACCGTTCGTGCCTCGCATGGAGATTATGGAGCTTCCGGGATATATTGAGCGGGAGAAGATAGTCATCTCGAAGCGCTATATCATCCCCAGTCTGCTTCGGCGTCACGGGTTGAAGAAGAGCGAGGTTCGCATTGCGGATAAGATTCTATCTCGAGTTATCCGGTACTACACGCAGGAGGCCGGGCTGCTTCAGTTCTCGCAGCAGATGGAGAAGATTTTCCGCAAGATTGCCTTTGAGAAGGCCGTGAAGAAGAAGACGAACTGGACAATTGGTGAGCGGAATCTCGAGGCCTATCTGGGTGCGACCCAGTATATTCCGGAGAAGGCGGAGACGATGCCGGAGATTGGTACCGCGACCGGCCTTGCGTGGACTGGTGCCGGGGGTGATTTGATGTTTATCGAGGGGCTGAAGATGCGCGGAGATGGTCAGATTTTCACGACCGGGTCGCTGGGTGATGTGATGCGCGAGTCGATTCAGGCGGCGCATTCGTATGTGCGTTCGAAAGCTGACGTGTTGGGGGTCGATTTCAACGATTTCAACGAGTTTGACATCCACGTGCATTTTCCGTCGGGTGCCATTCCGAAGGATGGTCCCTCGGCCGGTGTGACTGTTTGTTTGGTGATTGCCTCGGTTATGTCGGAGCGTCCAATTCGTAACGACATTGCCATGACGGGGGAGGTGACGCTTCGCGGTCGGGTTTTGCCGGTGGGGGGGATCAAGGAGAAGATATCGGCGGCGTATCGATCCGGCATCTACCATGTTGTCATGCCCAAGGAGAATCAGAAGGACCTCAAGGAGCTGCCCAAGGAGATAATCCGCAAGACGAAGTTCACGTTGATCGAGCGGGTTGACGAGCTGTTTGAGTTGTGCCTGCTCGATTTCACACCATCATCATATACGCTTGAGAAAATCTTTGCTGAAGAAATAGAGAAGGCGAAGAAATCGACACGCAAGCGCAAGAAGACGACCAAAAGTACCTCGACCAAGGCAGCCCGTCCGAAGAAGAAGGAGTAGGTGCGGGGTCTGCTGCCCTGGGTATTCTCGCTTTGATTGACCTCAGTCTCGGGCTAACGGCAAATTCACTTGACAATTAGACCTGCCGGAGTCTATATTTGCTGTATAAGGGTTGCTGAGGAATCTTGTTGACGAGCTGTTAAGTTCTTTAGCGGCAATTGAATGTACAAATCGTTTCGGTCTGTCCGTGCTGCCATCGCAGGCATGCATCACACTTAGTAGTCAGGTGGGGCGCTGACATCGGCGTCGGGGTTCCCCGGTAACCAAAGACAATCATGGGCCAACGGCGAGTTTGCGGCAGGTAAGACGTGAGGTTGGCTGTTGGTTGGATATCGAATCGGGTAGACGGTCACGATCAAATCAGAGCGACACGATAACGATCAATGGGACACATCGAACGTTTGTGTTCCGGCATGGAGGCGTAGAAGAATGAGAGTAGTACGAATTCTTGCGTTGCTGGCACTGTTGCTATTTGGAGCAGCAGGGGCGTCGGCGCAGTTTCAGCAGAGCCCGAATGATTTTGGGGCTGCGGACACCGTGGACATGGTGTTCAGTGTGATTCCTGATTACACAACGAATCAGCTACATGTGCAGATGGACCTTTGGGTGTTCAATGATTCCAACGAGTTGGTGGGATCGTCGACGGGGTTTGTGTGGGAGAATCCCAACTTGACGCTGGACAGCGCCAAGGCGTACCCTGAGATTGACGCTGCGTACGATGTTGGTCCGTTCTTTTTTGAAGACAATGACATCAACATCTCCAATGCCAATGATCGCTTCCTGTTTGGTGGCGCAATGATCTTTCCTCCGGGACTGGTGGGGGCGCCTTACCGTCGGCTCTGGGGCAGCTACTATTTCACGCTGAGTGACTGGAGCCCAAGCGACTCGATTGTGCTGGATACGGCGCAGTTCAACAATGGTTCATTCTACCTGTACATAGGCATGGGGCAGCTTGAGTACGAGCCGTACTGGACGGGTCGGAAGGTGATTTATGACACGGCTTACACGCCGCCATCGAATCTGGTGATCACACCCGACTCGTTGCACTTTGAAGGGCTGGCCGGTGGTCCGACTCCGGCCTCGCAGCAGTTTGAGGTGGCATCCTCGAACAATCCGCTGAGTTTCAATATTGCTGAGGATGCCGACTGGATTCTGTTATCGCCCATATCGGGGACAACACCGCGGACGATCACGGTGTCGCTGAATACGTTTGGTCTGGGTGCGGGAACGTACGTCGACACGCTGGTGGTAAGCTCGGCCGGGGCAGACAATTCCCCGCAGAACGTGGTTGTATCTCTGACCCTTGAGGAGCCACCGCCGCAGATCGGAGTGTCGGACAACGCGTTCTTCTTCAATGCCATAGTAAATGATGCGAATCCGGCGCCCAAGACGCTGTCGATCTCGAACACCGGCGGGGGGGTGCTCAACTGGACGGTGGCGAACTCAGAATCGTGGTTGTCGCTGGATCCGACATCGGGAGTCGATGCCGGCGATGTTGAGCTGTCGGTCGACATTACCGGTCTGACATTCGGGAGCTACTTCGATACCGTAGTCGTGACTGATCCGGCGGCAACGAACAGCCCCGTTCGGATCCCGGTGAAGCTGACGATGGCCTCCGATTTGCCTATTATCGAGGTGGACTCTCCGGTGGTGTACTCGGTTATTCCCGACTATCTTTCCAGTGTTGATCCGATTGCGCTGGTCATTCGCAACGCCGGCCAGGGGGCAATGAACTGGTGGATAGAAGGGGGCGGTCCGCGCATCAGTTCAGTATTTCCGAGCTCAGGTGCAGCGCCGGATACGGCGTATATCGGGATTGACACCGATGCTGGTTCTTCGTTCCAGCAATTCACGGACACCCTGTGGGTGTATTCTAATGAAGCGATCAATTCACCGGTCAGAGTGCTTGTCAAGACCCGGTATGTTGAGTTCCCGGCTATGTTGTGGGTCAACAAGGATACGGTGAAGTTGAATGTGTATGAATGCAGCCAGGGGTTCCTTCAGGGGCTGCCGCAGGAGCAGTTGATAATCAATAACGCCGGTTATGACAGTCCGTTGTACTATTGGGTTGGTTACGACTCAGATCTCTTTACGGTTACCCTTGATTCAGGTGTTGCCAATGACCAGGGGTATGTCAAGGCATTGCGGGATGATCTGCCATTGGGCACGTATTATGACACAATCTGGGTTTCGGCACCGAAGGCCTTTAACAGCCCCAAGATGGTGATTGTACAGTACAACATGCTGGCAGCAACCGAGCCGCCCGAGATACATGTCCAGAGTGACAGTATCATCATTACCAGCCAGGAGAACTCGGGTCCGGTGCTCAAGGGGGTGCTGCCCATCTTCAACCTGAACCCGGGCTGTATGCCGTGGGAGATCGATGAGACTATTGGCTGGTTCTATCCGGACACCCTTGAAGGGGACATTCCCGGTAGTGTTGAATTGATCATCAATACTGTCGGCTATCCGTTCGGAGAGTATGTTGAGACATTCCAGGTCACCTCGCTTGATGCGACCAATTCGCCGTTGGACGTTACGCTGCATCTGAAGGTGTGGAAGTTCCGGGGCGATGTTGATTACAGCGGCGCGGTCAATGTGCAGGATATGGCGTATTTCGTGAATTACCTGTATTTCAGCGGTCCCATGCCGCAGCCGGAGCGATGGGTTGGGGATGTGAACTGCGATCGTCGGGTCAATATCGAGGACTTGGTCTATTTGGTGGAGTATCTGTTCAACGGCGGGCCTATTCCGTGTGGCAATCCGTATAAGAAGTAGGCTGAGTTGAGGATAGCTGGATAGGCCTGGCTCGAATCAGATTCAACAGAATCGCTGGCAGCGCCGTTATACTTAGGTGTAGCGGCGCTGTCGCGTTGGACGTCATGCCTTCGAGTGATGGACGCTTGCCGGTTCATGAACTGATGATTGACAATATGTGAGCAATTGCTATCTTGATGCCGGACCTGCCGACTTACTCCGGTCGCCGCCATCGTGTGAGACTACATATATCTGTGAGACTATTCACTGTCCTGAGCTTCTCGGGCAATAGGTCTGACAAGAAGTGGGCAGACAACCGATACAGAGAAATATGCGTATACCCCACAAGCTGTTTTGGAGGCAATTGTGAATTCATCTGTTAAACGATTACTGACTCTGGCCGGGTTGGTGCTGGCCGGCGTAGTTCTGTGTACCTCTGGGCTGTTCGCCGGCGATGCAGACATGATTGATTGGGACAAGGCATCGCCCTCGGAGATTCATGAGCGTCTGGGGCAGAGCAAGGCTCAGGCCCTGCTGGACCAGCAGTTTTATCGCAAGTTGATGGCTCAGGAGAAGGCGGTCAGCAATCAGACCGGCTATGATGTTCTGCACTATGACATATTCATGCGGATCAATGATACGACTGAGTGGATCTATGGGCAGGTTGGTGTGACGGCAGAGGTGGTGGACATGTTTCTGCAGATCGTGGAGCTTGATCTGCTCGGCAATATGACAGTTGATTCCGTGGTGACAGACAGCTCACAATTGTCGTTTTCTCATCCGGGGGATATTCTGTCTGTTGACCTGGGGCGGGCGTTTGGTCCTGGCGAGCAGTTTTCCTTCACGGTATTTTACGATGGACATCCTACTGAAGGGGGATTTCAGGGATTCTCGTTCGACACCCGTGCGACGGGGAAGGTGATGAGTTCGCTATCGGAGCCGTACTTCGCTCGATCATGGTGGCCGTGCAAGGACCGCATGGATGATAAGGCGGATACGTACAGCATTGCGATTGAGGTTGACACGTCGTTCTATGTTGCCTCCAACGGGACGCTGGACTCTGTGGTGCAGCCCGGCGGGAACACGCATACCTATTACTACTCCGTGGGATACCCGATGGTCACGTACTTGTTCTCGCTGGCCATATCGAAGTACACGGTCTGGTATGACGAGTATGTGTACAACGACGGAGCTGACACGCTGCCGTTGGTGCATGCGGTGTATCCCGACTGGTACAGCTACTCGCTGCCGCGATATGGCGAGACGCCGAATATCATGGCGATATTCGAGCAAGCCTTCGGGCCTTATCCCTTTCGAGATGAGAAGTATGGCCATGCCAATTTCGAATGGGGCGGGGGTATGGAGCATCAGACGATGTCCAGCATGGGGGGGTCGAGTTTCGGATTCTCGCTGCCGGTGGTGGCGCACGAGTTGGCGCACCAGTGGTGGGGTGATATGATAACGTGTGAGACGTGGACAGATATCTGGCTCAATGAGGGCTGGGCATCGTATGCCGAGGCGGTCTGGACGCTGGCTGAGCAGGGTTGGGGTGCCTATCAGAGCTACATGAATGGCATGGCGTACACGGGTGGCGGGACGATTTACCGCGCCGACACTACCGATGTGTGGAGCATCTTCCATGGCGGGTTGTCTTATGACAAGGCCTCGTGGGTGGTGCACATGTTACGGGGGATGCTGGGAGACTCGCTGTTTTTTGTCGGGATCGATGCCTACTACAATTCTGAGCACCAGCATGGATCGGCGACGACGGAGGATTTCAAGAACGTCTGGGAAGCAGCCAGCGGCTGGGAGCTTGATTTCTACTTCGATCAGTGGATCTACGGTACCTATCGTCCGAATTACAACTGGGCATGGCTGGTTGAGTTATCAGATTCTACCGGTTACGACCTGTACATTTGGACAAAGCAGGTGCAGACCTCGCAGCCTCAGGTGTTCACGATGCCGATTCCGTTTGTGGTCAGCTACTCTGGCGGGGGCAACGATACGCTCAAACTCTGGGTGGATCAACGCGAGCAGATACTGCGGGCGAATGTACCGGCCAATGTCACCAGCGTGCAACTCGATCCGGCTGACTGGGTGCTTAAGTATCAGAGTGTGAAGGACTTCGGGGTGCGCCTGATTACCATGGCCGACGAGATCGACACGGCTACTCAGTATACGCCGTTCTCGTATGCACTTGAGGCCAGGGGAGGCACGGGCGACTACCTGTTTGTCTTCTCGGGCGGCACTCTGCCGAATGGGGTGGCTCTTGGGAGTGACGGGGTGCTGTCCGGTGTTCCGACGGAGTTCGGGGACTACAGCTTCCAGGCGTATGTGACTGATGATGTCTCAACGGGCGCTGACTGGCGGACGTACACGCTCACGGTTGTGGAATCAGACGGGCTGCCGGGTGACGTTATTCCCGATGGTTCGGTTAATGTTGCTGATCTGACGGCGCTGGTTGATTTTCTGTTCGGCGGTGGTCCGGCGCCACTGAATCCGAACCAGGCCGATGTCGACGCGAGTTGTACGATCAATGTGCAGGACCTGACGTATCTGACCTCGTATCTGTTCCAGTCGGGTCCGGCCCCGGTCATGGGTTGTGTGCAATAGATGGAGTTATGGACAGATGAAGCCTTCTCAAAAGGGCGGTGCTGAAGGCATCCGCCCGGGGGGCAGAGATCGCCTCAATCGTTGCCCTCTGTCAGTGAGGAATGTGGACTGCAATTTTAATACTCAATGGCATCGACTGTGTCCAGAGCAGACTTCTCTCTACGAAAGACCTGCTCTTTGAGCCAAAAACAGCATTGTGTCAAGCATCTCCGCCAGTCGAGGACATTTTCCTCGTGCAATGTCTACGTCGAGTTTGTCGAAGAGTTGTTTCCCCTGAGTGACCTTCTTGTAGCTCCGGTTTGTCTTCTCTCGGTACAACCGGTCCAGTAGCCTGGCCGGCGGTTCGTCGAAGTTCACGGTCTCCGGATTGATGATTCTCCCTGGAAGACTGCTCCTGATGTTTTCCGGAAAGAGCTTCGGGTCACTCAACAACCAAGCCTCGACCTCGTGCACTGCAAAGAACTGAACGAACCTATCGCTTCCCACTTTGCCTTCAACGTGCCTTTTTGCCCAATCGTAACGTTCGTCTGCTGAAGTCTTGCGTTCCGGATAGAACGTGGGTCCGTACAGATCAAGCAGCGAAATCACAGCGATAACATCGTTGTCCTGTAATCGCAGGTCAGCCTTTCTCCTGACTTCGTCGTACAAGTGTCTCCACCCCCTAAATCCCACCGGAGAGATGCCCACCCGCTGAGACAGGCGTCGATTCAGCCACCGTCTGAAGAAGGCGGGAAGCGCCTTCGTCTCGGTCGCGCCTTCACAGAAGAGCACGAACCTCACGCCTCTTCCTCCAGTTCGCCGCTTTCGAAGTACCTGCCCAGTGAATATTCCTTAAGCCATCGGCTCAACTTATCGCTGTCGAAATTCCGCAGTTGCGTCTCGCCATCGGACCATTTGACGACTGTTGTCACAGGCTGTGTATCGCCAAAGGCATCAAGGAATTGGGGGGAGTGAGTAGCAAGGATCACTTGTACTCGTTGTGATGCATCTACAGCGTGCTCGGCGATTATCGGCAGCATAGAAGGGTGTAGGCCCGTCTCCGGTTCGTCGATTGCAATCACAGGTGCAGGAGACGGAGTAGCGAGTACCGTCATCAGAAAGAGGAATCGCAAAGTGCCATCAGACAAGTCGGCCGCTGACTGCTCGCGTTTCAGGCTCCTCCAGCGAACTCGAAGCTGGATTCGCTGATCGGACGCTGGAGGAAAGACCAGTTCCTCGAAGTCATCCCCAAACGCGACTTGCATCGCATCGTTAATGTCCTTCTTGAATAGTCGGTCACTCGTATAGAGGGTGTGGAGGACCGAGATCAGGTTCTGGCCATCGGGATCGACACGCCTCTCTGGTCGAGAGACAGATGGCTGTCGAATCGGAGCATCTCGATTGACGTGGATATCATGATACACACACCAAGATGCCAATTCTCGCCGGAACCGCGGTATGAAAGGGTTTGCGGTATAGGGTCCTGCAGCCTGAGACAGTAGTGTCTCTTCTTCAGGGACGAGCCACTCCGGGGCGGTCAGGCCCTTTTGCCCGGTATCGAACACATGTGCACGAAGCTGGTGTCTCTCAAGGAACTTGAATGGCTGCTCTCTCTCTCCTTGCTCGACGTCATAATAGTTGCCAAGGAGTTCATGATTGATCTGGTACGCACTCGTTGTGCCTAGTCTTCCTAACTCGAGCTTATATGTGAGACAATTCCGATCAAATTCACGGTAATCATCCAGCGGGGAGGTCTTGATATGGAGAGCAATACACTCGTCAGTTCCGTCCCATACCAATGGCTCCATTCCGCCGCTGGTCTGGATATGCTTGCCCAGTCGACCTTGCGCGGCCACCGCAACGAGTTCCAGTAGTCTCAGAAGGTTCGATTTACCCGATGCATTCGGCCCAATGAGGACATTCAGGTTCCCGGGCTCCCAAGAGACATTTCGAAGGGACCTGAACCCCCTAACATCCAATTTGACGATTCTCATGTTGATCTCCGGTTTCGCGATTCGCCGAGTCTGTTGCAGAGTTAGCTGTGTCTGACGAAGACTCGACACAGTCAATCGGTTCCGCTAAGCCCTTCTCGTGCAGTCGGTTTACCGCAGCGCACTTGATTGTGTCGGCCGTTGCCGGTTCACGGTGCATCCTGAGTTGTACTACTGCTCATTGTCGCTTCCAACCGCCGACACTTCCTGCCGTGTGAAAGGTATTGCGTCCAGCAGGAACAGAATAGCTCTGCGAACAGGTGTTTGGCAAGCAAGAAAGGGGCTCCCCTCAACGAGTCAGGACATCCTGTCGGTGAGTGGACGGGCCGGGTGATGGCTGGCCCGTTTTTTTGTTGGCATCGGGCGGGCGGGGCGATATCATCGAAATGGTTAGAAGTCAGCTTCGTACACGCCTGCATTGATCGTTAGTGAGGACACTGTGATGCCAACTGAGCGACCCCGGACATTTCACATTGTCACGTTCGGCTGCCAGATGAATATGGCTGATTCCTCGACCCTCGCTTCGGCGTTGCTTACGCGCGGGTTGAACCGTGTTGATCGGGAGGAAGAGGCCGACCTGATCGTGGTCAACACGTGTTCGGTGCGGGAGAAGGCCGAGCAGCGGGCAATCGGGCGGCTCAACGAAATGCAGCGCTACAAGCGGGAGCGTCCCCACGTGAAGCTGGCCGTGGTGGGTTGTATGGCCCAGCGACTCAAGGATAAGCTGGTGGAAGATATACCGCACGTCGACTATGTGCTCGGTACCGATCGCCAGTTTGAATTGCCGGATGTGATTGATGGCCTTGAGGGGACCTCGCGGGTGATGACGGCCTTCGGGCACGAGGAAATCGATCGTCTTGCTCCCATCAAGGAGAACTCGTATTCGGCATTCGTGACGATATCGCGCGGATGCTCGAATTACTGTACATATTGTATTGTTCCATACGTCCGCGGCGTTGAGCGGGCTCATGCCCCGGACCGAATTGTCGGTTCGATTAATGACCTTGTCGATGAGGGCGTGGTCGAGATCACGCTGCTGGGGCAGAACGTGAACAGCTACCGATATGGGGATCTGGATTTCCCGGGGTTGCTGCGTCGGATACTGGAAAGGACCACAGTGCCGCGCCTGCGATTCATGACCTCGCATCCGAAAGACCTGTCGCGGGAGTTGGTTGACGTTATGGTTGAGGAGCCTCGGATGATGCCGCATATTCATCTGCCGTTGCAGTCCGGCAGCAACCGTGTACTGGAGAAGATGGGGCGCCGGTACACGGTGGAGCGTTATTTCGAGGTGGTGGAGTACATTCGTTCGAGGCTGGCTTACGTGTCGCTGACCACCGATCTGATTGTGGGTTTTCCGAGTGAGACACGCGAGGAGTTCGAGCAGACGCTCGCTGTGGTGAGTCGGGTGCAGTATGACTCGGCCTTCATGTTTCGGTACTCGGTGCGGCCGGGTACCGCCGCGGCGCAACTTGTCGATGATGTGCCGGAAGAGGAGAAGATTGCCCGGCTCAATGAGCTGATTGATCGGCAGCAGGAGATATCCAGGGAGCGCAACCAACGCGAAGTGGGGCGTGTCTGCCGGGCGGTGGTGGAAGGGACCTCGCGGCGGAGCGATCGGCTGTGGCGGGCGCGGACCGAGGGGAACAAGACAGTGCTGTTCGCGAGTAATGAGGTGGCCATCGGTCAGGTGGTGCCTGTGCGGATAGAATCCGCCGATGCGTTCACCTTGCACGGGTCACCGATGAGGGAGGGAGAATGACAGGCTGGATGGCATCTGTGCTGGCAGTGCTGGCAGCGGCGCTGGTCGTATTCTTGTCGATTCGATTGCGCCTGTTTGCCGAGAGGGAGTCCGGCGGGCGGCTTTGGTTTGTGCTGGGCGGTGCACTTATTTTTCTGGTGCTCCTCTGGCAGGGTGTCAAGGGGCTTCCGGGTTATCAGGAGTGGTTCTTGTCGGGAGTGTATGTCTGGCTGGACGGGCTGCAGTTTGTGCTGGCTGTGCTGGGGACTGTTTTCATTGGTGTTGGACTGGCTCTGTATTCGGATGCATGGCAGATGCGTCGGGAGGCAATCGAGACACGCGAGCAGAAGCAGTCGCTGTTGATGGAGTTACAGCGTGATGCACGCCGGCCGTACCAGTTGATGGAGTTGCTGGAACTTTCGATCAAGGAAGTGGTGGCTCATTTGCCGAACACGGCTGGGGCGGTGTTTCTGGCGAATCGCTCACGTCGCCAGTTCGTGCTGGCTGCCTCGGCAGGTCTGACTCGTGAGGAACTGGCGCGGCTGGAGTACTACCCGATGGAGCGAAGTCTGGTCGGCCAGGCCGTGGAGAGCAGCGAGCCGCTGATCTCAGGACGATTTGAGTTTGTTGATCGGGATGGCAAGCTGATGAGTTCGCGCTTCGCCTCATGCGTAGCACTTCCACTGGTTTCGGAGATGGAGCATATCGGTGCCATGATTCTGGTGAGCACGGAGCCAGAGGCGTTTGATCGGAATGACATAGTCCATTTGGCACCCGTGGCCGGGTGGCTGGGAGAGCGGATACGGGTGGCTCGGGCAACGCGTGAGATCAGTACGGAGCAGGCGCTGGTACAGAAGCTGCGTGCCCGGCAGGGAGATATGTGGTCGCGGCTGACGGCGGCATCAGTGGCGCTGGGATCGGCGGATGCTCTTCGGGAGTTTTGTCGGGCGCTGGTCGGGCTGGCCGAGTGCGGGTCGGTTCATCTGGTGGGGGTGGTTGCCGGCGAACTGAGTTTTCTGGGAGACAGCGAGCCATTGATGGATATTGGAGAGAACTACCGCACGGCGCTGGTCAATGCGCTAGATCGACACAAGCCGCTTATCATCAATCAGGAGGCGACCGGTGAGTCGGGGCGCAGTTATGTGGCGACATCAACGCTGGTGTATCCTGTGGGGGAACAGAGAAGCCCGGCCGCCTTGCTGATTCGTCGGGAAGGTGGTGCGATTGAGGTTGGTGAGGACGATCTCAAGGCGCTGGGGATGTTCGCGCGGCTGGCGCGTCTGGGAATTGAGCGGGATCAGACGGTGCGGCAGGCGTTGTCACGTCGCAAGGGTTTTGCGCGCGTGGTGGAGCTGCTGAGGATGGAGCCGCCGCCACCTGATCAGTCTCCCCTGAGCCTGTTCGCTCAGCGGTTGGCAGACATCCTTCCTGATCGTTCCGTGACGCTGGTCGTTGAACGCCAGGCAGATAGTTCTTTTGTGCTGACATCCGGTTTTAATCACCAGACCGATGACTTGCCCGCTTGTCACTTTCTGCCCGGCGAGGGTTTGATCGGTGAGGCGGTGGCTGGTCGTCAGGCGAAGTTCGTGTTTGGGCGTGCGAAGGTGTCGAAGGCGGTGGAGGGGGTCGAGGCGCAGAATCGCGAGGCGATTATGCACATGCTGGGCGAGCGGGGGTTGTCCGATTTTCTGGCTGTTTGTCCGGTCCTGCACATGGATCGGGTAACCTCGGTGGTGGTGGCGATGGTTTACAATGTTGCCGAGTCTGAGCGCGGCGAGTGGGAGCGTCTGGTGACGCTGGCGACGGGGCTGTATTCGGTGCGGCAGACAGTGAGCGTGCTGCAGCAGGAGCTTCGGCGGCATGAGACGGAACGTCCGGCGGACAAACACATGGCGGTTGTCGTCAACGAGTTCAACAACCACCTGTCGGCGATAATCGGCAACGCTGAGCTGGCGCAGCAACGAGAGGAGCTTTCGGGTAATGTTCGACGCCACATAACCAGTATTCTTGTTGAGGCTGAGAAAGCGGCGGCGTACCTGCGGGAGGTTGTCTCGGGGGATGATTCGGCGCAGGATTCTCAGGCCGCGGGGGAGGCGGGTCAGGAGGCGGCGCTGGGCGATGTGATTGCGGACTATTTGTCGCGCTGTCGCATCTCCGGACACTTGCACATGATTGCCGGTCAGGCACGAGAAGTCTATCGTAGTTTTGAGGCTGCACACCGTGCGAGGATCAGGTCAGAGGCCGCCCGGCAGCTCTTTGTCGGTGCCCTGGAGCACTTTAGCGCGGTTGCTTCAGACAACGATGTGATTTCGGTCTCGACGTACGAGCGCGATGAATTTGTCTACCTGGATATCTCTCGACACCGTCGGGATTTCTCGCCGGTAGGACAGGTGGCCGGATTCGGACGCTACCGAGCAGTGGACCAACAGGTGGCTGACCGTTCCGACCGTCGCTTCCTGAAGCCGCTGGCGCACTCAGAGAGCAGCTACTGCCTTGACACGGGTCAGGAGGCGCCGGCGTATCTGTCTTTCCGTTTTCCAGTGGCAGCCGCAGAGTCGGCGGGGATCTCGTCACCGGGGGAAAGCGGGTTGCGTATTCTGGCGATTGACGATCAGGCGGTCATACTGGACCTGATCGCGGCGATGTGTCATTCGATGGGGCATCGTGTGACAATTTCTGACAACGGAGCTGAGGGGATTCGTCTGGCTCGTGCTGAGGATTTTGATTTGGTGCTGACGGACCTGGCGATGCCGGATATGTCGGGTCTGGAGGTTGCGCGGCAGATTCATCTGGAGCAGCCGGGGATACCGATTATCCTGGTCACCGGCTGGGAGGGGATGGTTTCCGAGGATGACCTGACGTCGGCGGGGATATCCAGGCTCCTCAATAAACCCTTTAGGATTGAACAACTTACAGAGATTATCAAATCCGTTAGTGTCAGCTGACGACGAGCATCATTTTGGTGGCTAAACCGGACCTGTGTCCAGTCCGATACTTAGGTAAAAGCATCCTGAGGAACGCGGAAAGGGCACCCATGACCGACAAGTTCTCGATTGTTGAGGAGATACGGGGCAATAGCCAACTACTTTCTCTGCCGCAGACGTTATCGGAAATTCTTAGGGAAGTGGGCAAGGATGATTTTTCTCCGGATCGATTGGCTGCCATTGTTCTGAAAGATCCCTCACTGACGGGGCGGATACTGAAGCTGGCCAACTCCCCTTTCTACGCCCGATTCAACAAGATCACAACAGTTAATCAGGCGGTTTCGATGCTGGGGGTGACGACGGTCAAGTGTATGGCGCTGTCTACGTCGGTTTTTCATCCGGAGATGATTGCATCGAAGTCGGGCGTGGACACCAAGGCGTTTTTCACTTACGTTCTTTCTGTGGCCTCGGCTGCCGAGAAGGTGGCTGCTGCGGTAGAGTATCGTGCGCCGGAGGAGGCGCTGATTGCGGGGTTGCTCAATGAGATCGGGACTCTGTTCTTTTTGCATCATCACCCGGACCGATACCGGTTGATCATGCAGAAGCAGGTGCCGGCACGATCGCTGGAGGAGGCCGAGATCAAGGTATTCGGTGTCAGCCATACTGAGGTTGGCAGGCATATTGCGGAGGCGTGGCGGCTGCCCGGCCATATGCTGGAGGCGATCGGGACTCATCATGAGCGGCCGAATGCCCGCGAGGGCAATTCGCTGGCAAACATCGTACGGATGGCGGTGCTGTTAACCAATGACCGGTTCTCCGGGTTTGAGCCATGCCTCGAGACGCGGCTATCTTTGATCAGCCAGGCGTCGAAGGCGCTGGGACTGAGCAAGGATGAGGCTGACCAAGTGTCTTCACAAGTACTGGCCGGTACCATTGAGATGGCGGAGTATCTCGGATTGGACATCGGGAATATCGAGGAGATGCTGGTTTCCGCCAATCAGGAGATATGGAAATCATATCTGATTATCGAGAACCTCTTCAAAGAGCGTCAGGAGCTGTCGCGCAGTCTGCTGGAAGAAGAGCGCGCCAAGGGGGCGATTGAATCGAAGAACGTGGCCATGGCCACGCTGTCACACTATATGAACAATGCTGCAATGGCCATCTATGGCCGCTCGCAGCTTCTTCGCATGATGCTGGAGAAGGGCGAGACGGAGCGACTGGTGGAACGTCTGTCCGGGAATTTGAAGGTGATTGATCAGTCGGTGCGACGGATTGTGGCGGTGATGGAAGAGATGAAGCAGATCTCACCGATCGACGAGGTGGCCTTCCACAACATGTCCGAGGCGATGAACATTGATGATCGAATCTCCCTTCGCCTGGAGAGCATGACCGACGATTTCGAGACCATGCCGATCGAGTAGGCAGTTCCCTCTGTTTTTGTCCTTTCAATCTCTCTTGATTTCGTGGCTGTCGGTTGCGTACTATGTCTGATATGCTGAAGTACTTCACAGCAGGTGAGTCTCATGGTCCGCAACTGACCGCCATTATTGATGGTTTTCCGGCGGGGCTTCGGATCAATCAGGAGCAGTTGGATTTCCAGTTGGCGCGGCGCCAGAAGGGGTACGGTCGGGGGGGCCGGATGCAGATTGAGAGTGATCGGGCACAAATCGTGTCGGGTCTGCGTCACGGGTACACGCTGGGTAGTCCGATAACGATCGTGATTGCCAACCGTGACTGGGAGAACTGGTCGCAGATCATGGACCCGTTCGAGGCGCCGCCGGAAGGGCTGGGTCTGAAGCTGGAGCGACTTGCGAAGCAGACGACGTATCCGCGTCCGGGGCACGCCGATCTGGCCGGGGGAATCAAGTACAACCACAAGGACCTGCGCAATGTGCTGGAGCGTGCCTCGGCACGAGAGACTGCGGCACGCGCGGCGGTGGGGGCGTTTGCGCGACAATTGCTGGAGCACTTCGGAGTGCAGTTTGCTTCGCATGTGGTGGCCATCGGGCCGGTGAGACTGCCGGACGGCTATGACACCTCGGACCTTGAGGCTCTGGGGGTGATTGCCGAACAGAGCGAGGTGCGCTGCATTGATTCCGAGGTGGGATCGCAGATGATTGCGGCTATTCGGGAGGCCAGGAGGACGCGTGATTCGCTGGGTGGGATAGCCGAGTTGATTATTCGCGGTGTGCCGGTTGGGCTGGGGAGTTACTCGCAGTGGTCCCGTCGTCTGGATGGGCGTCTGGCAGGGGCGTTGATGTCGATCCAGTCGGTCAAGGGGGTGGAGATCGGGCTGGGGTTTCGGGGGAGTGATCGCCGGGGGGTGCAGTTCCATGACGAGGTGTTTTATGATGAGTCGCGTCCGGGGCGCACCAAGGGGTATTACCGCAAGACCAATAATGCCGGCGGTATTGAGGGGGGGATGACGAACGGGGAGGATGTTGTGGCGCGGGTATTTGGCAAGCCGATTTCGACGTTGAACCGCCCGCTTCGGACGGTCGATGTGACGACGCACGAGGCGGCGGAGGCGATGGTGGAGCGTACGGACAACTGTGTGACGCCGGCGCTGGCTGTCATTTGTGAGGCGGTGGGGGCGATCACGGTGGCCCAGGCGTTTCTCGAGAAGTTTGGGGGGGACAACATGGCGGAGATCGAGCGGGCGTATCGGGGGTATTGCGAGGGGGATTATTAGGGCTGGGGTGCGGGTGGTGAAGGGTGTCCGCTGAGCTGTCGGTTGGAGACGATATCGGGGGGAGAGGCTGCCCCGAGTGTGGAACGGGCAGGCCGGGAGGCCTGCCGCGCACAGGTTCGAGGGATGTCGAAACCTCGCTTCGCGACCCCTTCGGGGCAGGGTTTTCGACCTACGTCAGTCGCTACCTGACACTCTTTCGGTTTGGAGTTCCCAGGGGGTTGGGCACCGCTTGCCTAAATCGTTGCCTTCGGAGGCATTTCGCCCTAATATTGCCGTACATGTTCAAGAACGTGATGTCAATGTGAGGAGGCAGCCTCGATGGATTTTGCGGTTCGGGCGATATCGTATCTGGAAGGGCAGGCGGACACGCTGGTGCTGCTGATGCCGCAGTTTGAAGAGCTGGCGGATGGGCGATTGAAGAAGCTTGATCAAGCATCTCGTCGGGCTGTCTCGGCGGTCGTGGAGAGCGAGGAGTTTACCGGCAAGGCCGAACAGATGGTGACAATCATGGCACCGGAGGCGTACCCGTACAAGCGGGTCATCCTGGCCGGTCTGGGCAAGCGGGAGAAACTGGATCATGATAGTTTCCGCAAGGCGGCGGGGTTGCTGTCGCGCTATCGGCCGCTTCGGCACTCCCGGACCGCGGTTTTTCATCTGGGGAGATACGAGCAGGAGGCGTACTATCAGGCGGTAGTGGAGGGGTTGCTGCTTGGGGGGTACAAGTTCCGGCACTACAAGACCGGTGAGGATGCGAAGGACTCCAATCGTTTGGAGAGAGTCACCTTTGCCGTCGATCAGAAGAAGCTGGAGAAGAAGCTTACGGTGGCGGTGGAGCGGGGCCAGATCATCGCCGAGGGGCAGATACTCACGCGGCAGTTGGCCGAGACACCGGCGTGTGACCTGACGCCACAATTGTATGCCCGCAAGGTTCAGGAGCTGGCCTCGCAGCATGGCATTCGGTGCCGGGTCTTTGACAAGCGGGCGATCCAGCGAGAGAAGATGGCGGCCCTGCTGGCCGTGGCGCAGGGTTCGACCGAACCGCCGCGTTTTGTGATTCTCGAGTACACGAACGGACCGAAGAATCGCAAGCCGATTGTACTGGTGGGCAAGGGGGTGACGTTCGACTCGGGCGGATTGTCGCTGAAGCAGGCGGCGATGATGCCGGAGATGAAGGGGGACATGGCCGGGTCGGCGGCGGTTCTGGCGACGCTGGTGACGGTGGCGCGGCTGAAACTGAAGGTGAACCTGGTGGGGCTGATCCCGGCGGCGGAGAATATGCCTTCGGGCGGAGCGTACCGTCCGGGGGATATCATCGGCTCCCGCAAGGGTAAGACGATCGAGATACTCAACACCGATGCTGAGGGTCGGCTGTTGCTGGCCGACGCGCTTGCCTATGCCGATGTGTACGAACCTGAGGCGGTGATTGATATCGCCACGCTGACCGGGGCGGCCTTGTTTGTCCTGGGGTACGCGGGTGCGCCCATATTGGGCAATAGTGATAACCTGATTGCGCTGTGCCGTCAGGCGGCGGAGAATACTGCGGAGAAGGTCTGGCAGCTTCCGTTGTGGGACGAGTTCCGCGAGCAGATGAAGTCCTCTATTGCGGACCTGAAGAACTCTGGCGGGCGTCCGGCGGGAACGGCCGCTGCTGCCGCCTTTCTGGAGAACTTCATCGGAGACTGGCCCTGGCTGCATATTGATATTGCGTATGTCGATCTTGAGCCGAATGGCCAGGCGTATGTTCCCAAGGGCACAACGGGTTTTGGCTGTCGCCTGATGGTTGATATGATCGCCAACTGGAAGAAGCCGTAGACGGCCCTGTTCTTCCAAGTGACAGTTGGGTGACAGTGGGCGGGGCCGATCTTCGCGCAGGGATTAGGGCCGCTCGATCTTATTGATCGAGCGGCCTTTGGCTGATTCTATGTCACTGTGTAGTTCTCAGGCGGCAGTCTCGGAGTTAGCGGACCTTGGCGTGAGTCCTTTTCTGCTATTGCATCATGGCGTTGGTCCTTGACCATGCCGGGAATTTGTCGGTTCCGGGGCCGGAGAGTCGGCGGGCACCACCGCCGGCGATGTTGACAATCCAGATGGAGCCATCGGTTGTGGAGACGGTCAGCCACTTGGAGTCTGGTGAGAAGGAGGGTGCAACGGTGTTCAGGTAGGCGCCCATCGGGGGCCGGAAGACCAGGTATTTCTTCTCAAGGTCATCGGGAGAGGCGATGAAGACGCCCTGTTTGTTCATGTCGTTGGAGATGCAGGCGATCCACTTGCCATCGGGTGAGAAGGCCGGGCCGACGAAGTTGTGGTTGACCATAGCTCTGGGTTTGAGTGAGTCGAGAGGTTTCTCGAGGTCACCTTCGGTGAGCACAACGAAACCCTGGGGGCGATTCTGGAAGAACAGGACAGCGGCTATTGTGCCCTGCGAACTCCATGTTGGGGACACGAGGTAGGTGCCGTCGTCTCCCTGCCAGTTGCTTCGCAGCACCTTCGGGAAGCTGCCGTCGGGAACCATAGTGCATATCTGGTAGTTTGGCTCGGTGGCGTTGACGTCGTTGGCGTACATGTCCTTCCAGAAGATAACGCGGCTGCCGTCGAGGTGGTATTCAGGGTCGCGGCTGCCCATGTCGGTGGTTACGCGGTACCAGAAGAGGCGGTTGTTGGCGTAGAGGCTGTCCATGGAACCGACAAACAGGTCGTAGACTTTGTGTCGGCCGCCGAGCAGGTCGGGGCCTTTGACATCAACCATGCCTGACCGCGTGAACATGACGTGTTTGTCGTCGTTGCTCCAGCAGAGCCGTCCATCGGCGTTAATTGCCTGGACCATTTCCTGCTGTACGGAACCGTTGGCGTTCATGACCCAGATGTTGCCGTCGCGAATGAAAGCGATCTTGCCGGCGGGGTCACCAATTTCGCCAGCCTGTTCGGCGGGCAAGTTATCCTGCGCGAGGACTGCAGGGGCAGACAGGGCCAGAAGGCCTGCCAGCAACAGACATATGATTCTTGGCGATTTCAAACCTTGTTCTCCCGTATATGATGGATTCCACACTCTTTTCATGGAATAATGGTCATAGCCGTTGGCTGTCAACCGGTTAATACAGTTATCGGCAGGCCTCTGATTTACCGAATCGGTCTGAGCCGAAGCATTATTGAGTTATACTCTGTCCGGATTGACCGGTTCACAGGTCTTTCAGAAGGCTGCCTTGGGCCAAGACAGCGCGGGCGGGTTGGATGTGCCCGCCCGCGCGTTCAGAACTGACACACTGGGTGCAGGACCTTGCCTGAGGTGGTCTTACTTCTCAGACTTGTCCATCTCATAGCTGAGCTTTGCCAACTGCGAATACAGATTCCAGCGGAAATCGCAGTCGCGCTGGCCAAGCTCGATGAGGTTTTTGGCCCTTTCGGGATTCTGTGCCTTGAGGCTGCGATACCGGGTCTCACTGTAGGCATACTCCTTAAACGAGATCGTCGGGGCCTTGCTGTCTAGTTGGAGCGGGTTCTTGCCCTCGGCGATCAGGTCGGGGTTATAGCGGTACAGGATCCAGTGGCCGGAGTCGACAGCCTTGGCGGCCTGATCCATGCCGGTGGTCATATCGATGCCGTGAGCGATACACTGGCCGTAGGCGATAATCAGTGAGGGGCCTTTGTAGCGTTCGGCCTCGACCAGGGCCTTGACGGTCTGGTTGTGGCTTTTGCCGAGGGCGATCTGGGCGACATAGACATTGCCGTAGGCCATCATCATCATGCCGAGGTCTTTTTTCATCAACGGCTTGCCGGCTGCCGCGAACTTGGCAATGGAGCCGCGCGGTGTGGCCTTTGACATCTGGCCGCCGGTGTTGGAGTAGACCTCGGTGTCGAGCACCAGCAGGTTGACATCGCGACCCGAGGCCAGGACATGGTCGAGGCCGCCGAAGCCGATATCGTAGGCCCAACCGTCACCGCCGATGATCCAGACCGACTTACGGACAAGATAGTCGGCAACAGCCTTCAGAGCGGCCACCTCGGTGCTGCCGTTGAGCGTCTCCAGCTTGGCCTTGAGCTTAGCCACCAGTTCACGCTGTTTTTCGACACCGTCCTGACTGCTCTGGTCGGTTGCGCGCAGATCGTTGTACATGTCCGGCACGATCTTCTGAACCAGTTCGAAGGCGTAGGCGCTGAGCTTGTCGGCAGTCAGGCGCATGCCCATTCCGAACTCGGCGTTGTCCTCGAACAGGGAGTTTGACCATGCGGGGCCGCGGCCATCGTAGCGCTGGCAGTACGGGGTAGTCGGCAGGTTGCCTCCGTAGATGGAACTGCAGCCGGTGGCGTTGGCGCAGAGGGCGCGGTCGCCGAAGAGCTGAGTCATGAGCTTGACGTACGGTGTCTCGCCGCATCCGGAGCAGGCGCCGGAGAACTCAAAGAGCGGTTTGACGAACTGCGAACCCTTGGTGTTCTCGATGCTGAATCCGTATCTGGCCGGATCAGGATTGGGGATGTCTTCGATGAAGAAGCGCCAGTTTTCCGCCTCCTGTTCGCGCAGCGGAGCCTGCAGGGCCATGTTGATGGCCTTATGGTCGGTCTTGTTGCCGTCCTCGTCCTTGGCAACAGCCGGGCAGGCCTGAACACAGACTTCGCAGCCGGTGCAGTCTTCCGGGGCGACCTGGAGAGTGTAGTACAGGCCCTTGAACTGCTTGGTCATAGCCTCGGTATACTTGAAGGTTTCGGGGGCCTTATCTGCAATCTCCTTTTCGAACACCTTGGGCCGGATAGCGGCGTGGGGACAGACGATGGAGCAGATGTTGCACTGGATGCAGATATCCGGTTCCCAGACGGGGATATCGACCGCGATGTTACGCTTCTCGTACTGGGTGGTTCCGGTCGGGTATGTTCCATCGTTCGGGAATGCGGACACGGGAAGCTTGTCGCCACGCCCGGCGATGATCTCGGCGGTCACGGTCTTGACGAACTCAGGTGCGTGAGCCGGTACGGTTGGAGGCATGGAGATTTTGCTGGTGACCTTGTCGGCGTAGCTGACCTTTTGCAGGTGTGGCTTGGCGGCATCGACGGCGGCGTAGTTCATGTTGACGACCTTCTCGCCCTTGGCGCCATAGGTCTTCTTGATCATGTGCTTGATGACCTCGATGGCCTTCTCTTCAGGCAGAATCTTCGAAATCAGGAAGAAGGCTGTCTGCATGATCATGTTGATACGTGCGCCGAGACCGAGTTTCCTGGCCACCTCGATAGCATCGATGACCCAGAACTCGGCCTTTTTGTCGATGATCTGCTGCTGCACCTCGCGCGGCATGTGATCCCAGACTTCGTCTTTGTCGAAGGGTGCGTTCAGCAGGAAGGTGCCACCCTCAACCAGTCCGGAGAGCATGTTGTACTTCTCGAGGAATGAGAAGTTATGACAGGCGACAAACTGGGCGGAGGTGATCAGGTATGGCTTGCGGATCAATTCGTCGCCGAAGCGAACGTGCGATACGGTGATAGCGCCGGACTTCTTCGAGTCGTACACGAAGTAGCCCTGAGCGTAGTGGTCGGTGTTCTCTCCGATGATCTTGATGGAGTTCTTGTTGGCACCGACAGTACCATCGGCACCCAGACCGTAGAACAAGCCGCGGAAATTGTGCCCTTCGAGATTGAACGAGTAGTCAACATCGAGAGACAGGTGGGTGACATCATCGGTAATGCCGACCGAGAAGTGGTTTTTGGGTTCCTTGATGGCGAGGTTGTCAAAGATGGCTTTGACCATCGGCGGGCTGAACTCGGACGAGCCGAGGCCGTAACGGCCACCGACCACCAGCGGCCGCTCTTTGAAGGGAGCGAAACCGTTGTCGAGTGCTTCGTTTATGGCTGACTGCACGTCGGTGTACATGGGTTCGCCGATAGCGCCCGGTTCCTTGGTGCGATCCATGACGGCGATCCGCTTGACGGTGGCCGGCAGGGCCTGCATGAGGTGCTTTGTTGAGAAGGGACGATACAGGCGGACTTTGATAAGGCCGATCTTCTCGCCCTTGTTGACCATGTGCTCGACCGTTTCGTGGACGACCTCTGCGCCTGTTCCCATGATGACGATTACGCGTTCCGCCTCGGGGTGACCGACATAGTCAAACAGGTGATAGTGGCGCCCGACGATCTCGGCGAAGCGGTCCATAGCTTCCTGCACCTTCTGTGGTGCGTCCATATAGAACTGGTTGATTGTCTCACGGTGCTGGAAGAAGACATCGGGGTTCTGCGAGGTACCCTTAATGGTGGGGCGATCCGGCGACAGCGCTCGCTCGCGATGGGCCGTGACCAGCTCCTGCGGGATCATGGCGCGCATATCATCATGGGTCAGCTCTTCGACCTTCTGGACCTCGTGGGAGGTGCGGAAGCCATCGAAGAAGTGTACAAACGGCACCCGGCTGGCAAGTGAAGCGGCCTGAGCTATGAGAGCCATGTCCATGACTTCCTGGACGGAATTGGCGCCGATGAGTCCGAAGCCGGTGGATCGGGTGGCCATGATGTCGCTGTGGTCCCCGAAGATGGAGAGGGCGTGGGTGGCGACGGTTCGCGCCGACACGTGGAAGACGGTCGGGGTGAGTTCGCCAGCGATCTTGAACATGTTCGGGATCATCAGAAGCAAGCCCTGGGAGGCTGTGAAGGTAGTGACCAGGGCACCGGTTGTAAGGGCGCCATGGACGGCACCGGAGGCGCCACCCTCGGACTGCATTTCGACGACATCGGGAATCGTCCCCCAGATGTTGCACTTACCAGCGGCCGACATGGCATCGGCGCGCTCACCCATATCTGACGAGGGCGTGATGGGGTAGATGGCGATCACTTCATTGGTGGCGTGGGCGACATATGAGGCCGCCGTGTTGCCGTCGATAGTGACCAATTGCCGTTTCCCTTCACCTGCGACGGATTTTCTTTGTGATGTTCCCTTAAGGGTTTCCTGTGGCATATACACTGTCTCCTGAGAGTTGAGCTATGAATAACTACTTATCTTCTTCTTCGACACATTCGGTCATTCGTGAGAGCGTAATCGACTGTTGAGCCTGATACTTGCCCTTCTTGTCCTTATATGAGATGCGGCAGCTCTCGCTCGCCTGCAGGAACAGGATTTGGGCGATGCCTTCGCCCGCATGCAGGCGGACGGGCAGGGGGGAGGTGTTGGCAATACACATGGTTACGAAGCCTTCCCACTCCGGCTCCAGAGGGGTAACGTTGACAATGACGCCGCAGCGGGCGTAGGTTGATTTACCCAGACAGATGACGAGAATGTCACGCGGGATGCGGAAGTACTCGCGGGTGCGCCCCAGGACGAAGCTATTCGGGGGGACCAGGATGGAGGGCGCCGTGATATCCCGATAGTGAGCGGAGAGGTCGGCCTTTGGGTCAATGACAGCGAGGCCGGTGGTGTCCAGGACCTTGAATTCATCGGCGAGGGAGATGTCGTATCCATACGACGAGACGCCGAAACTGATACCTTGACGTACCTGGTTTTCGCTGAAGGGTTCAATCATCCCATGATTTCGGGACATGTCAATGATCCAGCGATCCGGCATTACGGGCACAGCCAAATCCTCCTTGTCAGCCAGTTCATATCAATCGGGCAAGGAAGATAAGGCCTTGGCTGGCACTTGTAAACCAGAATATCCCCGAAAAGTCAGGCTAACTGGGCGAAACGCGGGTGACGATGTCAGCAGACCGACTCGGTTTTCTCCCACCGAACGAGATCAGCGACAGTTCGCTCCTCAAAGACCGACAAGAGCCGTCGCTCGGCCATCATGACCAACTCGCGGAGGGCGTTGAACGGAGCACCTTCGCCGTGATGGCCATCACCGTCGGACTTGAGCAGGTGGTAGGGACCCTGGATGGATTCCAGGATTTCCTTGATGGCGATTTCGGAAGGGTCCCGGGCCAGGGTGAAACCTCCGCGAACACCGCGATGCGATCTGACGATACCTGACCTGGCCAATGACTGGAATATCTTGGCCAGAAACTTTTCCGGGATTTGTCGGGCCTCGGAGATTTCCGAAAGCGGGGTTACCTGGGGTTCGCTTTTTTCGGCCAGGTAGAGAACCCCCATGATGCCATATTCCTCGGCTTTGGTGAATTGCATGGTCAGTCTTCCTTCCAAGAGCCGCCATACCGTGCCGGGTGCCCCTTTCAGCGGCTCGGTCACACAGGACACCTGCCTATCTTGCAAGCAAATAATATAAGATAGACAAAGAAGTCAATTAGATGGCAAGTATTTTTGTACCAATTTGTCAGGTTTTTTCGCATGTAGAAACAACAGGGACACTGGTGGTGTTCAATCGTAGAGCCAATGCACACATGACGGAGGAGCGATTTGGTATGATTGACAATGTCAACCCCGGTGAGAGCGAGGATAAGCGCGGCCTGTTGATCGTGTACACCGGCCACGGCAAGGGGAAGACTACTGCTGCGCTGGGGATGTGCGTGCGGGCGCTGGGGTACCGTTGGCGGGTGTGCATAGTGCAGTTCGTCAAGGGAAGCTGGAAGTACGGGGAGCTGCGTGGGGTGCGGCGTCTGGCGCCGGAAGTTGAGCTGCATACGGTTGGCGAGGGATTCGTTGGAATCGTTGATGATACCAAGGAGCGCTCGGTGCACATCGCTGCAGCCAAAGAGGGTGTGGCGTTTGCGCGCGAGAAGATTGCCAGCCGGGAGTACCCGCTGGTGATTCTTGACGAGCTGAACGTGGCTTTGAAGCTGGAGTTGATAGATCGGGGCGACGTTGAGTCTTTGCTGGAGGCGCGTTCTGAGGAGCAGCATGTGGTCATCACTGGCCGCGATGCGCCCGACTGGCTGGTCGAGAGGGCGGATTTGGTTACGGAGATGAAAGAGATCAAGCACCCGTACCAGCAGGGTATCCTGGCGCAGAAGGGAATCGACTGGTGAAGATAGCCGTAACAGGTGCAACCGGATTCGTGGGCGGGCACCTGGTCTCGAAGTTGCTGGATGCCGGCCACGATGTGATCGCGGTCAGGCATCGCAAGCCGCTGGAGAGCGACTCTGCTGTTTCGGGACGTTTGGAGACCAGGCAGGGGTCGGTGCATGATCAGGAATCACTGGTGCAGGCGTTCGCCGGGGCCGAGGTAGTCATGCACCTGGTGGGGATCATCGTCGAGACGGAGACCAACACGTTTGAACGCACGGTATCTCGGGGCACCGAGTATGTCGTGCACGCGGCAAAGGAGGCCGGTGTGCGGCATATCGTGTACTTGTCGGCTATGGGTACTGCTTCCGGTGCGAAGACTGCCTATCATCGGAGCAAGTATGATGCTGAGCAGACCGTGCAGACATCGGGGCTTTCGTGGAACATCTGGCGACCGTCGATGATCCATGGTCCGGGAGACGGGTTTGTGACGATGCTTCGTTCGATGATCCGCAAGGCTCCTGTGGTACCGGTTATTGGGGATGGACGGTATCGCCTGCAGCCGGTGTTGATTGATGATGTGGTGGATGTCATGACGCGGGGTCTGATTACAGATAGTACTCACGGGGAGATTTTTGAGATCGGTGGGCCTGAAAAGCTTGAATATCGACAGATTTTGGATATCATTATGCGGGTTACGGGAAACAGGCGCCTGACAGTGCCGGTGCCGGTGTTCGTGGCGCGCATGGGTGCGGCGTTGGCGGAGACCATCCTGACTCCGGCGCCGATTACTCGCGACCAGATAGCCATGCTGGTCGGCGGGAACACCGGTGACAATGGTCTGTTGCAGGAGAAAATGGAGTTCCGGCCGGTTGGCTTTGAGGCCGGGTTGCGACGATACGTGAGGTGAGAAGATGGCTGAAGAGAAGCATTATGAGTTAGTTATCGTGGGAGGGGGCCCCGGGGGGCTGACGGCCGGTCTTTATGGTGCTCGTGCGCGCCGCAAGACGATTGTTATTGAGAAGGGCCTGCTCGGCGGTCAGATTGCCAACACTGCCGAGGTGGAGGATTACCCGGGGTTCGAGTTGATTTCCGGGGCCGAATTGTCGATGAAGATGGCCGATCATGCGAAGAAGTTTGGGCTGGAGATTGGTACCGACGAGGTGGTGGAGGTCTACTGCGACGGTGACGATCGGGTTGTTAAGTGTTCCTCCGGTGATATGTATCGGGCAAAGGCGGTCATTCTTTCCACGGGCGGCTCGCCCGTTTATCTTGGCGTCCCCGGAGAAGAAGAATACACGGGCAAAGGTGTTTCCTACTGTGCCATCTGCGACGGGGCGTTCTTTCGTGATCAGGTGATTGCGGTTGTTGGTGGTGGTGACGCGGCTGTCGAAGAGGGCGGTTTCCTGACGAAGTTTGCTTCGAGGGTGTATATCATTCACCGTCGGGATCAACTCCGCGCAGCCAAGATTATTCAGAAGCGGGCGTTCGATAATCCCAAGATAGAGTTTATCTGGGACACTGTTGTCGAGCAGATCAACGGCAATGAGCGGCAGGTGACCCATCTGTCGTTGAAGAACGTCAAGACGGGCAAGAAGTCCTCGCTTGAAGTCGGGGCCGTGTTTCCGTTCCTGGGATTTCGTCCGAACAGCAATTTGGTGCGCGAATCGATCCGCAAGGACCAGAACGGGTACATTCTCACTGATGAGAAGATGGAGACCTCGGTCAAGGGCATCTTTGCTGTGGGCGATGTTCGCCATCAGTTGGTGCGCCAGATCACCAACGCGGTCGGCGACGGTACGACGGCCGCCGTGGCGGCAGAGCGACGGATGGAGGAACTGGAGGACAAGAAGTCGCCGGTTCGAAACGCCTGATTTTTCCGGCGCCGCAGCCCTGAATACTGACGAGATTCCGTTGAATCTGTGATCAGGTATTGAACAGACGACTCTTGTGAGTCGTCTGTTTTCTGTGTGGTTTCAGGATACTGCCTGTATAGTAGAAGGGCGGAAGTCCGACGAGCGTGTCCTGAAAGCAGCTGCACAGGGTGTATGGGAGAATACACTCTCCTCTCGTGATCCTTCACCGCCAGCACTTGTCTGGTGCTGGCTCCAAGTGATTGCCGGTCAGCCGCCTGCGGTGCCGGCCGGAAACCTGCCGTCGGCCCCTCACCGGTGGGCACGTTAGTTGCTGTCTACTGATGTGCACAACGCCAGTCCATAAGGAAGATCCCGGGTTAGCAATTCCTGGGAGTGGTGTGCGCTGGAATACCAGCCACCTGACGTACTCGTCGGGCATCCCCCCTCCACCACTCCCAGTTTTTTTATGCCTGTTGTCCCGGCTGCGGGCGCAGGATTCTTGTGACCTGCCGATACATAGACTGATACGGAAGAAGCTCCGGCCCGAGGCCGATACCAAAGCGCTAACCCACTCTTCCGGGCGGTAGTTGTGAGAAGTAGACCGGCCCTTCATTCGCGATTCGTCTACCTGATCGCCATACAGGTAACCTTCATTTTCGCTGCCCTGGCCCTGATTCTGTTCTATCCCCAGCAGCGGTTTACTGTCGGGGATGACATGCTGAAGATGGAGGGGCGCTACGAAGTGCTCACGAGGTGGCTTTCATCGCAGTCCCTCACCATGCCCATAGATCCGAGCCAGCCGTCTGGCTCGGAGATTCAGGCGCAGTTTGCCAATGAGCTGCTGCAATTCGACGATATCCTCTATGGTGAGGTATTCGTTACGCAGCCGGATGGTCTGCTGTATTCGCTGTTGTCGTATTCATGTGATCAACCGGGGGCTGATTCGCTTGCGGTCGTGTCGACGGACGGACCGGAGGTCGATGCTCGTGTCGTTCGCAGCCTGATGGAACGAGGGGCCGGGTTTATGATCCCGGCCATTCACAGTTCTGATTACGCCACCTACTATTACCGCTTTGATCTTTTCGACTCCATGCCGGCGGTACTGGTGGTTGGAGCAGGCCATGACTGGCACATTTCTCAGCGCAGCGATCTGGTGTATGCCCTGGGTATGCTGCTTCTGGTGTCGATACTGGTAGCGCTGTTGACGGCGTACTTTGTCGACAGGAAGTTCAAGGATCCGATTCGTCGTCTGATCCACGGGCTTCGCAGTACCCGGGATGGCCGCCTTCACCAGTTGGTTGAGACCGGCGGCGACGGTGAGTTGCGCGAGCTGGAACAGGCATACAATGAGATGGCGCAATCGCTGTGGACGAACCAGAGCCGCCTGCGAGAGGCCAATCAGTTGCACGCCAGGACCAACGCCGTGCTGACGCAGTGGCAGACGTTCCTGGGAACACTGATTGACCATACTGTGGCCGGGGTGATGACAGTGTCTGCTGACGGGACCTTGTTGCTGTACAACCGTCGGGCACAGGAACTGCTTGGGTGGGAGGCAGACGAGGTGCTGGGGAAGTCGGTGGAGGGGCTGTTCGATGAGAAGAGCTTCCAGCGGCTGGGGCAGATGGAGCCCGGGGCCAAAGAATGCGCTTTTGAGGTGCTGTGCCGGACGCGCGAAGACGAGCTTTTCCCGGCGTACCTGACTGTCGTGTCACTGCAACACACCGAGTTGCAGATGCCGGCCTGGCTGCTGCTGGTCCGGGACATTTCCGAGAGCAAGAGCTTCCAGGAGATGATGATCAGGATTGACCGCTACTACACGCGGGGTGAGATGGTTGGAGACATTGCTCACGAGATTAACAACTACCTCGCGATTCTTCAGGGCAACATTGAGTTGATGCCGCTTCTGATGAAGAAAGGCAAGACCGAGAAGATCGAGCAGAAGCTGGAATTGATGAAGGCGACCGTAGCTCGCATTACGCGGTTCTCCGACGGGTTACTGGACCATGAGGATGAAATGCGCTTCTACAAGACCGACCTGAACCAGCTCATTCAGAACCTGATGGCGTTTCTGCGGCCCCAGAACCGTTTTGACGATGTTGAGATTGAGATTGATCTGTCCGCTGAGTTACCGCTGGTGGCCCTTGACGTGGCCGCTGTGCAGCAGATCCTGGTGAATTTGCTCCACAACGGGGCCGATGCCACACGGGGGCAATCGGGGAGGAAACTGGCCGTTCGGACGCGTCCGGGGCCGGGGCACGAGGCCGTCGTTGAGGTCTGTGACAATGGTCCCGGGGTGCCGGAGAAGATGCAGCCCAAGCTGTTCGATCAGCAGTTTACCACCAAGCGGAAGGCGATCGGTTTTGGTCTGCTCACATGCCGCAAACTGGTGGAGCTTCACGGGGGTGAGATAGGATACGAGTGTGATGGCGGGGCGTGTTTCCGATTCACCTTGCCGATCGACCAGATGGGCGAGCAGGTTGAAAGTGGTGTTCTGGCCGCGCGGATCCTGGAGTCTGACCGGCGGTAGAAGTCATAGTTGATTAGTTCTCAGGACTTCGGTAGCTTCCGTTTATGATTGATTCCTCGGATCGCCCAGACAGGGGGCTTCCCCCGCGCTTCATAGTGATTGCCTCCATCCTGTTGGCGGTCGCGGTTTTTGCGCTCACGTGGATAACGATCTCCGAGAGCCGACGCGACAGTTTTCTGTTGCTGGTCAAGCAGGGGACGGCGTTCACTGAAGCTCTGGCGCTGGCGTCGGACAATGCCATGGAGGCCGAGCAGTTTGCGGACTACCTGCTGCAGCGGCGGTACGGAGAGATTGTCATCCGCATCACCGAGCAGCAGCCTGACTCTCTTACAGATATGTTTCTGACGCGTGTGGCGCAGTCGCACGGGTTACTGGCTGTGCTGGCGTTTGACACGGCTGCTGATCTTGTTGCGCGCGGTATCGCTCGACCATTGCCGGGGGCGTTGCCGGCTTTTGTCGAGGAGGAAGTGGCTGAGCTGTGGGCCAACCCGGAGGCGAATTTCAGCCTTCTGCTGGACAGTGAGAACGGCAATGAGGGGGTGTTGTATTACCTGCAGATCTCGAACAACCTTAGCTACGTCATACTGCTTGCCGAGGAAGCGCTGTTCTATATGGATGGTTTACGCAGGACACAGATTGGCTACCTTGCTCAGGCAATGGCGCGTGAACAGGGGGTGGAGTACATCATCTATCAGACGACAGACGGCATTGTGTTTGCGTCACGCAAGCCGGGGCCGCTGCTGGCCATAGAGGCTGACCCTTTTCTGCGGGGGGCCTTTGACAGTGATTCGGTGAGCCACCGGACGTACGTGTTTCAGGACAAGGAGGTACTGGAGCTGGTGCGACCGTTCGCGACAGTGGATTATCCGGTGGGCGTGTTGCGTGTTGGGCTTTCGCTGGAGACTTATCATGATGTGAAGCGCGGATTTGATCTGCAGATGGTGACTGTTTCGGCGGTGTTGTTTCTGCTGGTTCTGGTGATCCTGCTGTACATTCAGAGTCGCCTGCGGGGGAGGCAGTTCCGGCGGGAGTACCGCAGTATCAAGACGGTGACCGACAAGGTGTTCGACGAGATGCGCACCGGTGTGGCGGCCATCGATGAGGCCGGCGTGATTACCATGTCCAACCGTGCCTTCGACCGTATTTTTGTTTGCGGTGAGTGTGTCGGCAGGCCGTGGGATAGTGTGGTCGCAGACACGGCGCTGGCCTTCGAGAGGATACGTTCGGTGCCCGGTGATACCGGTGAGATCGAAATCGCCATCTCTCGCGGAGAGGAGCGCAGGACATTGCTGGTTGCCCTTTCGCGTCTGGAGGCCGCCGGTGAAGCGGGAGCGCGGTTTGTGGCCGTGGTATATGACATTTCACGCATTCGTGAGCTTCAGGAGAAGGCGGCCCGTCGGGAACGCCTTTCCGAACTGGGAGATCTGGCGGCGGGCGTGGCACATGAGATTCGCAATCCGCTGAATACGATATCGATCGCGGCGCAGCGTCTGGCCTCGGAGTTC
This sequence comes from uncultured Ignavibacteriales bacterium, assembly GCA_964627305.1. Classification (GTDB taxonomy): domain Bacteria; phylum Zixibacteria; class MSB-5A5; order GN15; family FEB-12; genus WJKG01. Next base: position 644,070 of record CAZVHP010000001.1, read on the forward strand.
TCGCCGAGGCAGGATGAGGAGCAGTACATGCTGTTCACGCAGCAGATTCGGTCGGAGACGAGACGCCTGAACGACATCATCACGCGTTTTTTGGCGCTGGCTCGAGAGAATGGGCGCAGGAAGTCCGAGGTCGATCTGAACGATCTGCTGGTCCAGCAGGTGCGCCTGTGGGAGCCGGAGGCCGCCCAGTTGGGGATCGCGCTGAATCTGGAGGTAGCAGGGAGCCCGGTGGTTGTCAGAAGTGATCCTGATGCTCTCAGGCAGGTTCTGGCGAATCTGTTTGCCAACGCGAAGGAGGCACTTGCCGGGGAAGAGGAGACGGTGATTACGATAGAATTGATGACCGACAGTAAGCGTGCGCACCTGGTCTTTGCTGACAGCGGTCCGGGTATCCCGCGGGACATACAGTCAAAGGTGTTTACGCCCTACTTCACGACCAAGGAGAGTGGCACGGGGCTGGGTTTGGCAACGGTTGATCGGATCATGATTGATCTTGGCGGTGAGGTGCGTCTGGACACGGAGTACACCGGCGGGGCGCGGTTTGTGTTGACGCTGCCATTGGTTTCAGCATAGCAGTTTTCTGGTGGAAGACGGCATGTCGTGATTGCCGGGGATGATATTCAAACAAGAGAGGCGACCCCATCCGGGGTCGCCTTCGTATATTGAATCAGCAGTGATCTGCTTACTTCATGCCGACCTGCTTCTTCAGCCACTCGGTGCTGACAGATTTCGGACGGGTGATGGGGGTACCGAGGGCGCGGTTGAGCACCAGCTGAGTCAGCATACCCATCGCACGTGAGACTGAGAACAGAACCGTGTAGTACTCAAACTCCTTGAGGCCATAGTTGTAGAGGATAGAGCCGGAGCCGGCATCGACATTCGGCCACGGGTTCTTGGCCTTGCCATGCTTCTTGAGCACTTCCGGGACCACGTCGTAGACGCGGGAGACAGTCATGAAGACGGGGTCTTTCTTGAGATTCTTGCGTCCGAACTCGAGGAAGGCGGTGAAGCGGGGATCGGTGACGCGCAGAACGGCGTGACCGTAGCCGGGGATGACCTTGCCGGAATTGAGGGTTTCCCAGGCGTACTCCTCGATCTGCTTTTCGGTCGGGGCGCCGCCGAACTTGTCGATGGTCTCCAGTACCCAGTTGAGGCACTCCTGGTTGGCCAGTCCGTGCAGAGGACCGGCCAGGCCGTTCAGGCCGGCACTGACGGCGTAGAACGGATCGGACAGAGCGGAACCGACGGTGTGGCAGGTGTTGGCTGACACGTTGCCGCCCTCATGATCGCAGTGGAGGGTGAGATACAGGCGCATCATATCGTAGGTCTCACCCTTCTTCGGCGGCAGGCCGAGCATCTTGGCGAAGTCGGCAGCCCAGTCGAGTTTCTTGGAGGGCTCAATGAGATCACCCTTCTTGTACTTGATGCGGTAGACACCGGCGGCGATGGTGTGGATGGTTCCCATCACGCGCATGGCATCCTCGAGGGTGGGTTCCCAGTAGTCCATCTTGGACATGCCTTCAGCATAGCGCTTGCGGAAGATGGATTCGTTTTCCATGGCGAGAATCGCGGTGTCGAGCATGGCCATGGGGTGCGAGGTTTTGGGCATTGCTTTGAGGATGCGCCAGACGTAGTTGGGCACCTCACCATGCGCCTTCAGCTCCTTCTGGAAACCGGCGAGTTCATCCTTGGTGGGGAGTTTGCCGATGAGGAGCATCCAGAAGATTTCTTCCGGTAGCTTCTTTGTGAGTTCCATGATCGGAACGCCACGAATGATGAGTCCCTTGTCAGGCTCCACGACGGAGGTGTCGCAGACCATACCTTTGACGCCGCGCATCCCGCCTATCGCCTGAGCGACAGTGCAGTCGGAGATCTTGAAGTCGCCATGCTCCTTGACGAGTTTGGTGCGCTCCTCGCGCAGCGCAGGGATTTGACTTTCGAATTTCTCTTTGATTGTCTTTGCCATGCGAAGGCTCCTTCCGTGTATCGGATTCCTATAAGAAATGCTCTTTGTACCTTCCCGTTTGAGACGGTGACTGGCGTCACATCGTGGCGATTATACAACTGCGCCAAACTGTTGTCAAGTGAGCCCCGGGCAAAAAGTTACGGAGGAGGCGAAACGGGGAATATTTTGTCCGGGTTCATGATGCCGGACGGGTCGAAGACATCCTTGACGGAGCGCATGAACTGCAGCGTTGGCTGGTCGAACTCAAGCGGCAGGAGCCGTCGTTTGGCCAGCCCGATACCGTGTTCGCCGGTGAGCGTGCCGCCGAGTTCGATAGTCTTGTGCATGAGCGTTTCCACCAGGCGGTCGATGTCCTGGCGGGCTGTCGGTGTGTCCTGTTTGGCCAGGAAACTCACATGCAGGTTGCCATCGCCGGCGTGGCCGAAGGCATTGATGCGGTAGGGGCTGGTTCGGTTCAACTGGCCGACGAAGGCCACCAGGTCCGGGAAACGCGAGATGGGTACGGCGACATCCTCGGAAATGCGCAGGGCGGCGGCTTCCTTGATAGCCTTTGACAGATTTCGCCTGATACGCCAGAGGTCGTCGGTGCGGGCTGGGTCAGGTTCGGATTTCAGGAGAATGCAGGAGTTTTCGGTACAAGCGGCTTTGATCTGTTTGTCCATATCGGTGCGTCGGGGGTCGGATTCGAACAAGAGCAATGCCGTGGCTTTCAGCAGCCCCTCGGCTGGTTCGCAGGCGTTGGAGCACTCGATAGCGTCGCCGTCCATAAACTCCATGACAGTCGGCACGACACCTCCCTGGCGCAGGGCGAAGATGGTCTGAGCGGCGTCTTCGGGTCTGGCGAAGGCGGCCAGAATGGTCGTGCCGCGGCCGATTGGCTCGATCAGGGCGACGGCGATACCTGTGATGACCGCGAGCGTTCCCTCGGAGCCAATGAGCAGTTCGCCGATTTCGAAGTTCGGGCGTTGCGTGAACCAGCCCGTGTTTAGGGTGGAGCCATCGGTGGTGACAGCCTGAAGGCCGAGGACGTAATCGCGGGTTACGCCGAAGCGCACACAGCGCAGCCCGCCGGCGTTTTCGGCGACGTTGCCGCCGAGCGTCGATTCGGTCCATGAGGCCGGGTCGGGGGGGTAGGTCAGGCCGACGGCCTCGGCGGCCTCGACCAGGTCGCAGGAGATGACTCCGGGTCCGCAGATGGCTACCTTCTCCTGGGGCAGAATTTCGAGGTGATCGATTTTCTCTGTTGACAGGACGAGAGCGCCCTGACTCGGCACGCACCCTCCGGACAGGCCGGTGCCGGCGCCCCGGGGGACAACGGGCAGGTGGTGTGAGTGGCAGAATGAGAGCGTGGTGTGGACATCGTTGGCACTGGCTGCAAAGACGATGGCGCCGGGCAAGCCAGTGTCGGCGGTGGCATCGTGGGTGTAGGCCTCGTAGTCGGTGAGGTCAGTGACAAGGCGATCCGGCTCGCTCAGGGCGGAGCGGAGTGTATCGTAGTTCACGACAGCCACAATCAGTTATCGGCGGGCGGTTTGCTGGTACCGGTAGCGGCGGAGTCCGTTTTCCTTGTTGAATCCCTGACGTCTGTTTTCGCGGGGGTGTCGGTCTTGCTGCCATCTGTCGAATCGCCGTTGGTGTGTTTCTTGTTGCGGTAGTCGGTGATATAGAAGCCCGATCCCTTGAAGATCAGCCCGGTACCGCCAGAAATCAAGCGGCGGGGGACGCCGCCGCATTTGGGGCAGCGATCGACTGGTGGTGCGGAAATGGCCTGGAACTCCTCGAAGGTGTGGCCGCAGGCATCGCATCGGTACTCGTAAGTTGGCATGGTTGTCTTCCCGAAGGTCGGTTGCCCCCTGCCGCGGGGCGACAGAGGGCAACGAGTTAGTACTTCCAAATGTTGCTAATCCACAACTCCCGGCTGGAAATCTCGTTTGACCGGCCCGGCCTTGAGGACTTCCTCGGGCGTGCCGTCGGCGAACTTCTTGAAGTTTTCTATGAACAACGAGGCCAGCATGAGATACTTATCCTTGTAGGCCTTTTTGTCGTGCCAGGTGTTGGCCGGGTTGAGGATCTCTTTGGGGACCTCCGGGGCCTCTTTTGGCACTTTGAAGCCGAACAGCGGGTCGGTATAGAACTCGCAATCCAGCAGGTCCCCGGAGAGCGCTGCATTGAGCAGGGCGCGGGTGTGCCGGATCGACATGCGTTTTCCGATGCCGTACTGCCCGCCGGTCCAGCCGGTGTTGACGAGCCAACAGTTGACGTTGTGTTTGAGCATTTTGTTCTTGAGCATTTCGGCGTAGTAGGCCGGATGGTGTACCATGAACGGGGCGCCGAAGCAGGCGCTGAAGGTGATCTCCGGTTCTTTGCCGAGGTCAATTTCGGTGCCACTGACCTTGGATGTGTAACCCGATATGAAGTGATACATGGCCTGCTCGGGCGTGAGTCTGGCGATTGGCGGCATGACGCCGGAGGCATCGCAGGTGAGCATGATGATGTTTTTCGGGTGACCGCCCATCTTGGTCGGAACGGCATTCTCAATGTACTGCAGGGGGTAGGCCGCCCGTGTGTTCTCGGTCATGGTTTCATCATCAAGGTCAAGCTGCCGGGTGACGGGGTCGAAGACGACATTCTCCAGCACGGTGCCGAATTTGCGGGTGCAAGCATAGATTTGCGGCTCGGCGGTGGGAGAGAGGGCGATGACCTTGGCGTAGCAGCCGCCTTCGAAGTTGAAAATGCCCTCATCAGACCAGCCGTGCTCGTCATCGCCGATGAGACCGCGATTGGGGTCGGCAGAGAGAGTGGTTTTCCCGGTGCCGGAGAGGCCGAAGAACAGCGCGGTATCGCCCTTGTGGCCGACATTGGCCGAGCAGTGCATGGTGAGGACGCCCTCAAGCGGCAACAGGTAATTGAGGACGGTGAACACAGCCTTCTTGATCTCGCCTCCGTAGCCGGAGTTGCCGATGATGCAGAGTTTCTGATCGAAGTTCAGCAGGATGAACGTATCTGAGACGGTGCCGTCGATTTCCGGGACGCCCTTGAACGAGGGGACGGCCAGAACGGTGAACTCCGGGACGAACTGCCGCAGTTCCTCGTTGGTGTCTGCCATTATGAGCATGTTGCGGGCGAACAGGCTGTGCCAGGCGTATTCGGTAATGATGCGTACGGGCAGGCGGTAGTTCTTGTCGGCTCCGCCGTAGCAGTCCTGCACGAACAGATCCCGTCCCTGCAGGAATCCCTGAAGTCTGTTGAGAACCAGATTGAATTTATCGAGGCTGATGGGGCGGTTGTACTGCCCCCACCAGACCTTGTCCTCGGTTGAGGCCTCTTTGACGATGAACTTGTCGTTGGCGGCGCGAGCGGTGTGTTTGCCGGTGTTGACGATGACGGGTCCCATGTGCGAGATGTGGCCCTCGCTGCGGAAGATGACTTCCTCATAGAGCGATTCTGTCGGCAGGTTCCAGTACACGTTATTCAGGTGGGTCAGGCCGTGTTTGGACAGCCCGTACTCGCTTTTGACCGCGGTTCGCTGAGGATGAGTCGGCGACTTGATGTCGATGATGTATGGGTTCATTTCCAGTCCCTCCTGAGCTTGCGATCGCCGATGTAGATCTCGTTGGGTGATTCCGGATCGAGTGCCCACTTGATGCGAGCCACGCCCTCCATGATCTCCTTGATGGTGCCGCAGTAAGAGAGGCGGAGGTGCCCCTCGCAACCGAACTCCCTGCCCGGCACCGTGACGACCAGTGCTTTCTCCAGAAGGAACTTCGACAGCTTGACGGAATCTTTCTCGTAGGCGCTGAAGTCTGGTAGGCAGTAAAAGGTGCCATCGGGTGGCACCGTGCGCACATCGGTGAAGGAGTTCAGTTCGTTCATCATCACCTTGGAGTTGTTCTCGAGAGTGAGGCGGAGGTTCTCAATACCGGACTGGATGCCGTTCAGCGCTCCCGCTGCTGCCTGCTGCAGGATGACCGCCGGGCAGGAGGTGTTCTGGGCGGCGACATTAATCATCACCTTGGTGATCTTCGGATTGGCGACTGTCCAGCCGATTCTGAAGCCGGTCATGGCGTAGGATTTGGAGACACCGTTGATAACGACCAGTCGGGAGTTGTCGGATTGGTCTTTGGCGAAGTCGTAGGCCGAGACCCATCTGTTCTTGCCGAAGACGAGCCGGTGATAGATGTCGTCCATCACCAGGCAGATTTCCTTCTTCTCACAGTATTCAACCAGCTCTCTAATCAACTCCGGGGGATAGACAATTCCCGACGGGTTGTTGGGGCTGTTTATGACAATCACCTTGGTATAGGAGCCGACATTCTGAACGATGTCCTCCATGCGCGGATAGAAGCGCCCGTCCTCTGGTTTGACGATGACCGGGACGCCGTAGAGCATCTTGACGATCTCGGGATAGCTGACCCAGTAGGGGGCTACTATTATGACCTCGTCCTGGGGGTTGAGCAGGGTCATCATGAGGTTATAGAAGGCCTGCTTGGCACCGGCATGGACGACGATGTTGTCCTTGGTGACGATCTTGTTGTAGTATTCCTCGGTGTAGCGAATGATGGCCTTTATCAGGGCCGGGATGCCCTCCGTGGGGGTATAGCGGATCTCACCGGTAGTGAGCTTTCCGGCAGCCGCGAGGATGGCATCGACAGGGACCTTGCTCTTGGGTTCGCCGGCTCCGAGATGGATCACCTTTTCGCCCTTCTCGCGAAGGAGGCGGGCCTTCTCGTTCATCACAAGAGTCGGAGACTCGGCGATCTCCCGTGCAATTTGACTGAGACTCATGAACCTACCCTCTCATCAGCATGGCAATGGCGCTAACGTTGACGATATCTTCGGCGGAGCAGCCGCGTGACAGGTCATTGGCCGGTTTGGCGAGACCCTGGATGATGGGGCCGGTCGCCGAGGCCCCGGCAAACCGCTCGGTAAGCTTGTAGCCGATATTGCCGGCATCGAGGTCGGGGAAGATGAGCACGTTGGCCTGTCCGGCGATTTCGCTGTCCGGTGCTTTGCGTTTACCGATGGAGGGGATCACAGCCGCATCGAGCTGCAACTCACCATCAGCCTTGATGTCCGGATGGTTCTGCTTCAGGATCTCGAGGGCCTTGAGGACCTTGTCGACATCGGCATGCTTCGCAGAGCCTTTGGTCGAAAAAGAAAGCATGGCCACGCGTGGCTCGATATCCAGCAGGCTCTTCATCGTGGCGGCGGTACTGGCAGCGATAGAGGCCAGTTCCTCGGCACTTGGGTTGGGGACAACGGCGCAGTCACCGAACATGAAGGGTTTGTCGAGTTCGTCGCCAAACTTCGGCAGGCTCATCAGAAAGCAGCTTGAGACCACCTTAATGTTCGGGGCGAGCCCCAGGACATGAATAGCGGCCCGGAGGACATCTCCGGTGGTGTTGACGGAACCGGCCACGCTGGCATCGACGATATCGTGGCGCACCATCATAGCGCCGTAATACAGCGGGCTGATCATCAGGGATTCGGCTTGCTGCTCGGTCAGGCCTTTGTGCTTGCGGAGTTCGACAAGGTCGGCCACGAAGCGGTTGAAGTCCTTGCCATGGGCCGGATTGATGACTTCGACTTTGCCCAGATTGAGGCCGTGTTCAGCGGCCAGTTTCTCGACTTGCTTCTCATCGCCGAGAAGCGTTACGGCACCGAGTTCCTCGGAGACGATCTTCTTTGCGGCCTGGATGGCGCGGGGTTCGGTACCCTCGGGCAGCACCACTCGGCGTTTCGCCTTGCGTGCGCGGTCTTTGATTTTGCTTAGTACGTTCATTGCAGAGGTCCGTAAATATAGTGGTTACTCGCTTTTGTCTTTAGTATTCCCTTCGCTTATGCTCAGGGCATCGTTCAGTTCCGGGTCCGACAGGTAGGCCTCAATGAAGCGGTCGATATCGCCATCCATAACCGCCTGCACGTTGCCGGTCTCGGCGTCGGTGCGGTGGTCTTTGACCATGTTGTAGGGATGGAATACGTAGGAGCGGATCTGAGAACCCCATTCGATCTTCTTTTTGCCGGCCTCGTATTTCTGCATCTTTTTGGCCTCTTCCTGCCGCTGCAGTTCATAGAGGCGTGCCCGGAGGACCCGAAAGGCGGCGTCACGATTCTTGTGCTGTGACCGTTCGGACTGACAGGTGACGACGATACCGGTGGGTTCGTGCGTCAGTCTGATGGCCGAGGAGGTCTTGTTGACGTGCTGGCCGCCGGCACCGCTGGCGCGGTAGGTGTCGACACGTACTTCCTCATCCTTGATCTCAATCTCGACGTTGCTGCTGATGACGGGCAGGACATGTACCGACACGAACGACGTGTGTCGCCGGGCGCTGGCATCGAAGGGGGAAATGCGGACGAGGCGATGGACGCCGGATTCGGCTTTCAGGAAGCCATAGGCATACTCGCCCTTGATTTCCATGGCGGCGGACTTCAGGCCGGCTTCCTCGCCCGGCTGGTAGTCGATGAGCTCCATCGCAAAGCCTCTTCGTTCCACCCAGCGGTTGTACATCCGGAAGAGCATGTCGGCCCAGTCCTGGGATTCGGTACCGCCTGCTCCCGGATGGATGGTCAGGATAGCATCGCGGTGATCATCGGGTCCGGACAGGAGGGCCTCGAACTCGAGTTCCTCCAGCCGTTGGGCGATGCTGTCCGCATTGCTCTTGAGTTCCTGCGCCTCGGCGCCGTCATCGTCCTCGGTCAGTTCGGTCAGCTCGATCAGGTCGCCCAAGTCGGAAGCGATGCTCTCATGTGCCTGCACCCACTTTTTGTGAGCGGAGATCTCCTTGAGAACGTCCTGCGCGGCCTGATTGTCGTTCCAGAAATCCTCTGCGGTCGAGCGCTTCTCCAGTTGTGCTATCTTCGTCTGGCGCGTATCCAAGTCAAAGAAACCCCGCAAGTTTGTCGAGGCGTTCTTTGAGCTCCGGGAGGCGTCCTTTTATCTCTGTCAAAAGTGCCATAATTCCTCTCGCCTCAAGAAACGAAGAATATAGGGGCCTTGACGTGTCGGGTCAATGGCTTTCGGGTCGAGTTCGGGAATAGTTTCACAAAGTCGGCTGTGGGCGCAGGCGACCGCGGCGGATTGAGAAGGCGAATTCGGTTGACAAAAGGCGGTCCGGCGAATACTCTGGCGGCAGTATGGAACTGCTGTGTATCGTAGTGGGGCCGTTCGAGGTCAACTGCTATCTGTATTGGGATCCCGGTTCGGGTGACGGGGTCATTATCGATCCCGGGTTCGATGCCCAGCGGATAGAGGCCGCGGTCGACAATGCTGGTTTTGTGCCACGGGCGGTGCTGCTGACGCACGGCCACGGGGACCATATTGCTGCCGTAGAGGATATCAAGAACCGGTTCGAGATCCCTGTTTATGTCGGTAATGGTGAGCAGGAGCTGCTGGCTAATCCGTCCGCGAACGTGTCTGCCTTCCTGGGCGTTCCCATTGTTGCGCCCGAGCCGGATCATCTGGTGGAGGACGAGCAGGTGATCAAAATCGGGAGCCTGACCCTGCGCGTGTTGATGACGCCGGGTCATACTGCCGCCGGCGTGTGCTATCTGGACGAGTCCGAGGGGCGTCTGTTCTGCGGGGACACGCTTTTTGCCGGCGGTATCGGACGCACCGATCTGCCGGGGGGTTCCATGAGGACTTTGCTGGAGAGTATTCGCTCCAAGATTCTTCGCCTGCCTGATCAGATTATTTGCTATCCCGGCCATGGTCCGCATACGACAGTGGGTGCTGAGCGGGTGAGCAACCCGTTTCTGGTGGAGGGCGGTCTTGCCTGAGCAGTATGATCAAAGTCCGTTGCGAACGGGCGAGTTGACAGACTACCACGTGCACCCCGATTTCTCCGTGGACGCCGAAGGGACGGTGAGGGATTTCTGCCAGCGGGCGCTTGCGCGTGGTCTGGCCGGGCTGTGTTTTACGACTCACTTTGATGCCAATCCCGACTCTGACGGGTTGGTCAATTTCATCCGGGTGGGCGGGGTCGACCGGCCCGCTACTGTAGAGAACCTGCGGCCGTATGTCGAAGCGGTATCAGAGGCACGGGCGGTATTCGGGACCAGAGGCCTGCGAGTGCTTCTGGGTGTGGAGTTTGGCTGGTATCCGGGCTGTGAAGGGCAGGTTGAGCAGCTTCGGCGTGTGTGGGACTTTGACTATGTCCTGTGTGGCATTCATGAACTGGAGCACATCTGCCTGTGTTCACAGCACAATGTCAAGGCGTGCTTTGGCCGCTATGACGCGGGCGTTTTTGCTGCGAAGTACTTTGAGCAGGCGCGTGCTGCCGCTGCCAGCGGTCTGTTTGATGCGATGGCGCATGTGCCGTATTACCTGAGGTATGGCCCGGGGTTCTATGGAGCCGATATGCTCACGCTGCATGAGGGGCACGTGGAGAGGCTCTTTTCGGCCTGTGTGAAGACGCACACGGCGCTGGAGATCAACACGTCCGGGATTCGTCACGGGCGGGGCCACTACTATCCGACGGATGCCGTGATCATGGCGGCGCGCGAGGCGGGGGTGATGGTGGACCGGCTGGGCAGTGATGCGCATCATCCGGAGCAGTTGGCCCTCGATTTCGACCGCGCCGCCGGTCGGCTGCAGACGGCACCGCCGGCTGTGCCTTCCTGATTATTCAATGCAGAAGACGTGTTTACCAAGGTCGTTCTACGCCCGAGACACTCTGGATGTGGCTCGGGATCTGATCGGCAAGGTGCTGGTGCGGGTTGGCCCGGAGGGAAGAGTTGCCGGGCGGGTGGTCGAGGTGGAGGCTTATATCGGTCAGGATGATCCCGCCTGTCACGCCGCGCGCGGACGTACAGCGCGCAATGCGGTTATGTTCGGCCCCCCCGGGTTTAGTTATGTTTATTTCATATATGGCATGTATTTCTGCTTGAATGTCGTAACCGAGCGGGAGGGGTTTGCGGCTGCGGTGCTGATCCGGGCGGCTGAACCGACAGAGGGGGAATCGATCATGCGGCGCCGTTCGCCCAAACTGCAACCGGCACGATTGTTGTCGGGGCCGGGGCGGTTATGTCGTTCCATGGCAATCACACGGGAGCATAACGGTCTTGATTTGCGTGGCGATGCCCTGTATTTTGAGGACCACAGCGCTGAACCCAGCCGGGTAGTGCAGACGCCGCGGATCGGTATTCGTCAGGGCAGGCGGCGCCTGTGGCGGTTTTGTGACCCTGATTCGAAGGCGCTGTCCCGACCGGTAAGCACTATCTCAAAGACGGGAGAATGATCGATATGGCCAATCAAGCCAGAGGCAAGGGCAGGGGGAAAGCGGGCGGTAAGGCGGCGAGGGCGGGTTTGGCACCTGTCCATTCCAAGCGGTTGGTGTCGACCAAGAACACCAGTCTTCCGATTTCGGTGTTTGACAATGTCATGAAACAGGTCGATGAGGCCTGCGCCCGGTTGAATCTGGACCCACACCTGCGGGAGTTTCTTAAGATGCCGCGGCGTTCGACAATCGCGTACCTGCCGGTGCTGATGGACGACGGCAGCTACCAGATCTTTTCCGCTTACCGGGTGCAGCACTCGATCGCCCGCGGTCCGGCCAAAGGGGGGATTCGTTTTCATCCCGGAGTGTCCCTCGATGAGGTTCAGGCGCTTGCTTCCTGGATGACATTCAAGTCAGCCGTCGTCAACATTCCCTTCGGCGGGGCCAAGGGCGGGGTACAATGTGACCCCACGAAGATGTCGCGCGGTGAACTGGAGCGGCTCACGCGTCGCTACGTGGCTGACCTGATGAACCTGTTTGGGCCTGATCTGGATGTGCCAGCGCCCGATGTCGGCACTGGCCCGCAGGTGATGGCCTGGTTTATGGACACGTACTCCATGCGCGAGGGGCATCCCTCACCGGCGGTGGTGACCGGCAAGCCGATCTCTATGGGGGGATCTCGCGGGCGGACCGAGGCGACGGGACGCGGTGTCATGATTTCGACCCGTGAGGCCGCCCGGTATCTGGGTCTTGATCTGGCCACAGCTACGGCCTCGGTTCAGGGGTTCGGCAATGTGGGATCGATTTCGGCGAAACTGCTTCACGAAATGGGCGTGAAGTTCACTCATGTTGGTGACGTGACGGGAGCAATCCACAATCCCGACGGGATTGACATTGACGGACTTGTCGCACATGTCGCCCGCACCGGCAGCGTTCTCAAGTACAAGGGGACGAAGCAGATCGATCCGGCGGAGGTCCTGACGGCGAAGGTGGACGTATTGATACCGGCAGCTCTTGAGAATGTCATCACTGAGAAGAATGCTCGTCGAATCAAGTGTCGCATCATTGCGGAGGGGGCGAATGGCCCGACCAGTCCGGGTGCGGACCAGGTATTGGAGAAGAAAGGGGTGATGGTCATTCCCGACATTCTGTGCAACGCTGGCGGCGTGACCGTTTCGTATTTTGAATGGGTCCAGAATCGTCTGGGGTATTTCTGGAGTGAGGAGGAGGTCAACCGCCGGCTCGAAGAAAAGATGACAGCTGCATTTGCGGATGTGTTGGCCATGTCGCGTGAACACGAGGTGTCGATGCGGGTAGGCGCCTTCATGCTGGCCATTCAACGGCTGGTTGAGGTGGTGCAGCTTCGGGGTATTTACGGTTGATGGATTTTGCAAAGAGAGTGTCAGTGGGCGACGGCGGCCGTGCCGCCGCTTGTTTTTGTTTGAACCGCGATTGACCCGGGGCGTATGATGGTGCAGAGATGGATTTTGGCAATTTCATAGACCGGGCGCTGATGTCGATTCCGGCGTTCCTTCTGGCGCTGACCGTGCATGAGTATTTTCATGCCTGGATGGCGGATCGACTGGGCGATCCCACTGCGCGACATATGGGTCGCCTGACGCTCAACCCGATTGCCCATCTGGATGTGATGGGGACAATCGTGATAGTGCTTTCGAACTTCACGTTTGGCTGGGCGAAGCCGGTTCCGGTGAATCCGTACAACCTGCGGAATCCGAAGCGCGATGATCTGCTCATCTCGGCGGCGGGGCCGTTTTCGAATCTGGGTCTGGCGGTGCTGTTTGCTCTGATACTGGGCGCCATCAGGAGTCTGGACCTGGGTCTGCCGGCTCCGGCCCTGAGGATTCTTGATTTCACGGTACTCATCAATGTAGTGCTGGCGTTCTTCAACCTGATTCCGTTGTTTCCTCTGGATGGATCCCACATCCTCAGGAGTCTGCTGCCTGACACAATGGGGCCCTCGCTGGATCAGTTCGAACGGATCGGCCCCTTTATTCTATTGGCTCTGCTCCTCTTTGGCGGTATCTGGTGGATAATTGGTACCCCGATAATGGTGGTCTACCGTGTCCTGGCCAGCTTCTGAACTGGGCGATAGGTCTTCGTTGGCGGTCACCGTGATAGCGGTGCTGGCCGCAGTGTGCCTTCTGGGAGGCTGCGGCAGGCCACGGACAGGCAGCGAGCAGGCCGAGCGAGTGTCGGAGCAGGCACCTGATGCGGTTGTTGCCGAGGCCTACCTGTTCGATGCCCGGGTCAAGAGGGATGGCAAGCCGACCTCGGTGCGGCTGGAAATCTATCGTACTGACAGCGTGATCGCTCTCAACGGTCGGGGTTATCTTGGCAAGGGGGCGTTTCGCGGCAGGCTGGAGCACGATACTTTGGTGGTCTACTTCCCGACTACCGACGAGTACGCAATCGAGCCGGTGGCGGATTTGTTCGCCTCGCTGGCATGTTCTGTCGGCATGCAGGAGTTTCCTCTGGGGGAGCTGTTTGTGCGTACGCCTGACTCGATTGACATGGGGGACGTTGCGGTGGTGGCGGACTACCGGAACGCCGACCGTCCGGAGTTTGAGCTTGGCCGCGATGGTTGTGGCTGGAGTCTGCGCCTGCAGTATGATCGACGTGGCGAGCGCTGGTGGCTCCGTGATTTTCGCCTTGAGACTGAGCCGGATTTCGAGCTTCGCGGCCAGCGCCGGACGCTTCGGGAGCAGGCGCGAGTCCCGCTGTCGCGATTTCGCGTGGTGATACCGGAAGGTGCTTTTCGAGTTTTCCCTTAGGGCATGCCCTGGCGTATGACGTCAAGCCGGTTGACTTCCCCCAAAGGCAGCAGCATATTTAGCATTTTGGCTCTGGCAGGAGTAGTTTAGTGAATCTGTACGCGCGGACATTCTCAGTTTTCAAGGCCTACTGGAAGCAGATTGTGGCGGCGACCGTCTCGGCGGGCCTGCATGCCATTTTCGCAGGTATGCTGGTGTGGATGGTCGGGCCTTTGCTGATGACCCTGTTTGATGCGGATACGGCCGATCCGTCAGTGACTGCGTCGCCTGCCGCGCAGCCGGAGTCATTACTCCCGAATAACCTGATCCTGCCTGAGGGCGAGGTGGCATCAGTGGAGCAGCTTAAAGCCCGCATGAAGCGCTGGGTATACGCGGTGGTTGAGGCAGATTCCCGTGAGGGAATGCTGGTAAATTTCTGTATTTTGATGGTGATGATTGGGGTGCTAAAGAACCTGTTTGTCTATCTACAGGGATTCTGGATGTCGTACGTGCAGCAGTCGATCATCAAGGGCTTTCGAAACCGTCTGTTCGAGAAATATCAGCGCCTGTCTCTGGATTACTTCCACCGTCGCCGGACCGGGCAGGTTATCTCACGGGTGACCCATGACGTTATCGTGCTCAACAACTCACTGGAAATCGGTTTCACTCGGGCTACTACTTCGGCGTTGCAGGTGCTGTTGATGCTGACGTTCCTGTTGATTCTCAGTTGGGAATTGACGCTGTTGTCGCTGGTGGTCATGCCGGTGCTGTTCTGGTTTATCTGGTACCTCGGGCGTAAGCTTCGCAAGTATTCGGGTCGCACCCAGGCGAAGATGGCCGATGTGAACTCGGTGCTGGAGGAGGCGGTCAGCAACATGCGGATTGTGAAGGCGTTCAGCATGGAGCAGTACGAGACGAAGCGCTTCTTTGCGACCACGCAGGACTTTTTCCGTTCGGTACTGCGCATGATCCGTATTCGGCTTCTGAATTCGCCGATTAATGACACTCTCGCGACGGCGGCAGGCGCCGTGGTGGTGCTCTTTGCCGGGACGCAGATTCTCACTGAGACCAGTCGCTTCGATGTGGGTGATTTCATGACGTTCCTGCTGGCGCTGTTTTCGATGATCCAGCCCGCCAAGGTGCTCAGTTCGGTGCATATTGCTATTCAGGAGGGTATGGCGGCGGCAGAGCGCATCTTCCGCGTGCTCGACGAGGATGAGAAGGTAAAGGAGCCGGCCCGGCCGGTAACAGTCAGTCGCTTCACTGATCGCATCGTGTACGATCAGGTGCAATTCAGCTACACAGGGCGTGAGTCGGTGCTTCAGGACGTATCGTTTGAGGTCCGCGTGGGCGAGGTGGTTGCAATCGTGGGACCATCGGGAGCAGGGAAGTCGACACTCCTGGATTTGCTGCCGCGATTCTATGATCCCCAGAGTGGGAAGATTACTATCGACGGTGTCGACATCCGCGAGATCAGCCTGAGTTCACTGCGCGGACTCATGGGGATTGTGACGCAGGAGACGTTCCTGTTCAATGACACCGTGATGAACAACATTGCATACGGCATTGATCATGCCTCGCCGGAGCGGGTAGAGGAGGCGGCCCGCATGGCCAACGCTCATCGGTTTATTGAAGAGTTACCGGACAAGTACGACACGGTTGTTGGAAACCGAGGTATCATGTTGTCCGGTGGCCAGAAGCAACGTATCGCGATTGCTCGGGCACTTCTGAAGAACCCGCAAGTTCTGATTTTCGACGAGGCTACCTCGGCTCTGGATACGGAGTCTGAGTTGCTGGTGCAGGAGGCGATCGATCGCCTGATGACCGACCGGACGGCGCTGGTGGTGGCGCATCGATTGTCCACCATCAAGAACGCCGATCGGATTCTTGTGATGCAGGACGGACGAATCGTCGAGTCCGGTGCACATCAGCAGTTGCTCGATTCACATGGTTTGTACCATCGCTTGTACAACCTCCAGTTTGGAGGGGTCAATGCCTGAGCATGACGCCCAGTGGTACACGGCTGGAGGCGCTGTTCGCGTCGGCGCCTGGGTATGTGTGAGGGTGCTGCGCGGGAGTATGGCCGGAGATCTCGAGTGAAGCTTTCGGTGGTGATTATCACGCGCAACGAGGAGGCGAATATCGGGCGCTGCCTTGATTCTGTGCGATTCGCTGATGAATGGATTGTTATCGACAGCCAGTCGACTGACGCGACGTGTGAGATAGCGCAGGAGAAGGGTGCTCGCGTCTGCGAGTGCGACTGGGAAGGTTACGGTCCGGCCAAGCGTGAGGGAGTGGCGCGAGCCGAGGGTGAGTGGGTGCTCGCGCTGGATGCCGACGAAGTGGTTTCGGCGCCGCTGGCGGCCCAGATCAGACAGGTAGTCAATGGGACGGAGGGACCGGTTGGGTACCGTTTCCCCCGCAAGACGCACTTTCTGAGCCGATGGATACTCCACTGCGGCTGGTATCCGGACTACCAGTTACGGTTGTTTCGTCGGGACCGGGGCAATTTCACAGACGATGTGGTACATGAGTACGTGGAGGTCGACGGTGAAGTAGGTATGCTGACCGGCGATTTGTTGCATTACAGCGATCCGAATCTCGAACACTATCTGGAGAAGTTCAACCGGTATACGACCATTGGTGCCCAGGAGGCGTTCGCGGCTGGTCGGCGCGCGTCGACGAGTGACATTGTTGTCCGGCCGGTGGTGTCGTTTCTCAAGCACTACGTGTCCAAGCAGGGATTCCGGGACGGCATGGAGGGTTTCATTTTGTCGGCGCTGTCATCAATGGCCGTGTTGGTCAAGTACAGCAAGTTGCGGCACCTGGCCTACAGGAAGCGGCAGGAAGGGGAGACAGCATGAGCTTGCAGGACCCGCTGGTATTCGAGCCGGGGGATCGTATTCTGGTCAGCCGCACTGATCGCCTGGGTGATCTGATCCTAGCGCTGCCGTTTGTGGAGACCCTGAGTCAGCGGTATCCGGAGTGTGAGGTCGACGTTCTGGCCTCGCTGTATGCCTCCCCGATTCTCGAGGGCAATCCGTGTATTGAGCGCATATTGCGAGTGCAGAATGATCAGCTTCGATTGAGCAAAGCCTATGAGAAGGATTTCGTTCGTCGGCTGACAAGTGGTGGATACAAGGCAGTCGTTGTGTTGCTTCCGGAGCGCCGCGTGAGTTACCTGTTTCACAAGACAGCGATTCCGATCAGGATAGGGACGGCGGGACGCTTCCATTCCTTTCTGTTCAATTATCACCTGCTGCACAGCCGCAAAGCCAACAAGAAGCACGAATCTGAGTACAACATGGAGTTCCTGCGGTTCTTCAAGGACGGTCCCACTGAAACCATGCCGCATGTGTACCCCCGCGAGAAGGAGCTTCGCAACGCGGCCCGGATAGTACGCCAGGCCGGTGTGACGGGGCCGTACGCTGTCGTGCATCCGCTGTCCGGGCGGTCGGCCGAGCCGTGGCCGGTGGACAGTTTCCTGCGCCTGTGCGTACAGCTGGAGAGGGATGGCGTGGAGGTAGTGGTGTCGGGCTCTGAAGAGGAGGGGCGGTTGTTGGCGGATCGGCTGTCGGTGCTTGATCTCCGTGCCCGGTTGATCTGTGGCGAGACTGACCTGCGCACGCTGGCCGCCGTGTTGTCGCGGGCGTCGGTGGTGGTTTCCAACTCCACCGGTCCGCTGCATTTGGCGGTGTCTGTCGGGACGCAGGTTATTGGTCTGTATCCGTCAGAAGAGGCGGTCTCGCCCCGTCGATGGGGTCCCCTGGGGCGTGGAAGTCGGGTTATTCAGCCGATACAAGAGGGTGACAGCATGGACAGCATTTCGGTTGAGCGGGTGGCGCGAGAAGTGGAGGAGTTGTACTTCAGGATTCTGAAGGACGGCAAGGTACAGCAATGAACCTGGCAGAGTTCATTATCCATATCGAATCATTCAATGCCAATGTCAACGTGCCGTTGATCAGGCAGGCGTATGAGTTCTCCGACAAGGCCCACGCCGGGCAGAAACGGCAGTCGGGTGAACCCTATGTGGAGCATTGTCTGGAGGTGGCCTCGATTCTCGCAGAGCAGCACATGGACTCGACCACCATTGCGGCCGGGATTCTTCACGATGTGGTCGAAGACACGGCAGTCTCGGTGGAGGACCTGCGGCGGGAATTCGGGGATGAGGTTGCGGAACTGGTCGACGGTGTGACGAAGATCGGGCGTGTGCACTACTCGTCGCGCGAGGAGCAGCAGGTTGACTACTTCCGCAAGATGCTGCTGAGCATGGCCCGGGACATTCGAATCATCATCATCAAGCTGGCGGACCGTCTGCACAACATGCGCACTTTGGAGCATTTGCCGATTGACAAGCGCAAACTGATTGCTCAGGAAACATACGACGTCTACTGCCCGCTGGCGCATCGTTTCGGGATCAACAAGGTGAAAGTGGAGCTGGAGGACCTGTCGCTGAAGTTCCTGGAGCCGGAGGTCTACTTCGATTTGGTCCGTCGCGTGAAGGAGCGTCGCGAGGAGCGCGAGAAGTACATCAAGGAAGTCACCGACCCGATGTTGAAGGCTCTTGAGGAAGATGGTATCCGTGCGACCATTTACGGCCGGGCGAAGCACCTTGATTCGATATACCGAAAGATTAAGATTCGCAAGGTCCCGTTCGAGAAGATATTCGATCTGTTGGCCATCCGGGTGATTGTCAACTCGGAGCGCGAGTGCTATCACGCGCTGGGGACGATTCACACGATGTGGAAGCCGGTGTCGGGGCGGTTCCATGACTATATCGCGAACCCCAAGCAGAATGGGTATCGTTCGTTGCACACGACGGTCTTTGGACCGAACAACCGGATGGTCGAAATCCAGATTCGCACTCATCAGATGCACTATGTGGCGGAGAACGGGATAGCGGCGCATTGGCTGTACAAGGAGGGGCGGCAGCAGATGAGCCGTTCCGATCGACAGATGGCATGGCTGCGGGACGTGCTGGAGTGGCAGAAGGACATGACCAATCCGTCGGAGTTTCTCGAGTATCTCAAGATTGATTTGTACTCCGAGGACATTTTCGTGTTGACGCCCAATGGCCGACTGGTGCATCTGCCGAAGGGGTCGACGCCGCTGGACTTTGCCTTTCAGATCCATACCGAGGTGGGAACACACTGCGCGGGGGCCAAGATCAACAACCGACTGAAACCTCTCTCCACTGAGTTGCAGTCCGGAGATACGGTTGAGATTATCACCAACCCCAATCGGACACCTTCGCACGATTGGCTGAAGCTGGTAAAGACGTCGAACGCGCGTAGCAAGATTCGTCGCTGGCTGAAACAAGCGGGATTCGATCAGGCGGTGGCGCTCGGCAAGGAGATCATCGAGCGGCGACTCCGGGAGCATCGGCAGAGCCTACCGGGCGATGACAAGCTGCAGGAGGCGGCAGAGAAGTTGAACCGCAAGTCGGTTGAGGACCTGTTTGCGGGAGTAGGCAACGGTTCGCTGTCGGCGCAGGCGGTGGTGAACCTGGTCATTCCGGATGACCTGCGTCAGAAGAAAGACACAACCGGTATCGTCAGCCGGGTGATTGAGAAGATCCGCGGTTCCAAGGGAGTGAAGATTCACGGAATGGACAACATGATGTTTCGTTTCGCTGGCTGTTGCCAGCCGGTTCCGGGCGAGGATGTTGTGGGGTTCATTACGCGCGGGCGAGGAGTGACGATTCATCGGGCGGACTGTCCCACGGCCACCAGCCTGCAGGAGCAGTTTCCGGAGCGTCAGATCGAAGTGAGCTGGGATACGGGGCCGGACCAGTCGTTCGTGGTCCAGTTGGAGTTGACGGTGGAGGACCGCAAGCACATGCTTCGCGACATCACGCAGGCGATATCCGATGCTGACACCAACCTGCGCGCGGCTGAGATGCACACGCGGCAGGATTCCACGGCTGTCGGGAAGTTTCTGGTTGAAGTGAATTCCATCTCACACCTGAATCGGATCATTCAGAAGGTGCGGCGAGTTAAGGGAGTGTTGTCGGTGGTGCGGTCAACCGGTATGGATTCTCCTGACTGATGGCTGCGCGGTAGTACAAGTCCCGGCATTCCTGAGACACTTCAGATCATCGTTGTCATCACAACATCGTCATCAGAAGACTACCGACAGCCTGTGCTGTGTCCCGTCGCGCTCAACCACGACCGTGATGCTGTCTCCTGTACGGAACCTGGCGAGGGCGCTCATGTAGTCGTAGATGTCACGGACAGGGAACCGGCCCATTTTGACTATGATGTCACCTTCCTGTATGCCCGCCTCGGCACCGGGGCGTTCCGGGATAGCAGATTCTACCAGGACACCTTCGACGTTGGCAGCGTAGTCAGGCATGATACCCAGCGTTACCGAGAATTGGGTGCGGGTAGAACTCATTGGCGGCGCACTGACCTTCTGAAAGCTGAGGCCGCCCTCGTGATGCTGGAAGTACCAAAGGAAGTCGGCGAGAAAACCGGCGACCCGGTGCAGGCCATCGATATTGATGGTGTGGGCGTCATCGCTGGGTTTGTTGTAGTCCTCGTGCGGCCCGGTGAACAGGTGCAGGACGGGGATTTCGCGATTGTAGAATGAGGTGTGATCGGAGGCGCCGATACCGGACTTCTCGACTGTCAATGTGACGGGTGGCTCCTCCAGAGCCGACAGGGAGTCGAAATAGTGCTCGAATTCAAGGGCTGTCCCGGCGCCGTAGATAATCAGACCTTTCTTCTCAGGCCGCAGGCGTCCTATCATGTCCATGTTGGCCATGAGCTTAACACTCCCTGGCCCGGGTTTGCGCCGTTTCACATAGTGTTTGGAGCCCAGCAAGCCCGATTCTTCACCGGAGAAGGCCGCGAAGGTCATGCTGAAGTGCAGGCTGTCTGTCCTTGAAGCGAAATGTCGGGCGAGTTCCAGCAGCCCGGACACTCCGGACGCGTTGTCATCGGCGCCATTGTGGATCATGCGTTCGTCACCGCGATAGAGCGAGCCCCGGTCGCCCCAGCCGATGTGATCGTAATGCGCCCCGACGATGATACTGGTGTCGGAGCGGCCGGTCAGGTAGCCGACGACGTTGTAGCCGGTGTCGATTACCTGCTGCATCGTGACGATTCCCTCGACTGTGTGGATCCTGGGCGCCTCAAGGCTCAGCCCGAGGTCCTGCAGGGCAGCATGCTTGAGGAAGAGCACCGGGATCTCGCGGGCAGTGATGGCGGCCGGGTCGGGCAGTATCAGGGTGTCCTCGGTTTCGGGGGGCGTAATGAGCAGAACCGCGGCCGCGCCGTGTTGTGCGGCGGTATTGATTTTGTCGACGATTCCGGCATGTCTTGTTAGGTCGATCTGCGGATTGTCTGAGGGCGGGGCACCGCGGCGAATGAGCACAGCCTTGCCGGTCACGTCGACAGCGGCGTAGTCATCGCGCTGCAACCCGTGCACCCGGATTTGCAGGCCATAGCCGACATCGATGATCTGGTCGAGGCGGAACGGTCCGTTTCCGGACCAGGGGAGAGGCAGGTAGTGCGCGCCCATTTCAAGAGGAGTGCCATTGACTGACAGTGTGTTCGGTCCGACCGGTGCGATGTCGGCGGTGAACGTGAACGGTTCGAACCAGCCGCCATTGTCCCCGTCAGGCTCCAGGCCGGCCTCGGCGAAGATGCGGGCGATGTATTGCGCTGCTGAGTATTCACTGTCAGACCCGACCAGCCGGCCCTCGAGCGAATCGTGGGCGAGGATTTCGATATGCTTGTAGAGTGAATCAGGTTGAACGGTGTAAGCAGTGGCTATGGTTGGCCACAGCACCAGACAGAGCGCGGCGAGGCCGAGTGTCATCATCGGGCGGCGAGTCATGGGCGTCATTCTCTCTTCACTCTCTCTTTCGTCGACTATGAGTTCTTGCTTGCCTTTCCGGTCAGGCGCAGTTACTGTTCAGGTTCAGAATATAGACAGCCGGTGTCCATTTGTCAGGGCCTTTTCGAGAGTGGATATCTTAAGTCGAACTTAGCGACGAATGAGTTGTTCCAGAAAAGCGACAGAGCAACCTTCGCCTACGGAGTGAGATAATGACTTCCACAAGATGTCCACACTGCAACTACCGCGTTCATGATGGCGCCAGTTTCTGCCCCGATTGCGGATCGATTCTCGACCGCAGTGACGATGACCAGTAGACATCGGCAAAGAAGATATGCAATGCAACAGAAGGTGTGACTAACGTGTCAAGGGATAAGAGCAACAGCAGGGACTATGCCATCCTGGCGGTGATAGCGCTGGTGGTTGCCGTGGGCTATTTCGTGTTGCGCACGCCGCCGATGGTGCCGACGGCTGAGGGTCACCGACCGCAACGGCAGCAACAGGTGCCACATAGTGACATGGCGGGGACATCGGGGAGTTTGCAGTTCCCGCAAGATTACGAGTCGTTGGTGGCTATGGGCAATCGGTACATGGATCAGCAGGAATATACGATCGCGGCAGAGAGCTACCGGCGGGCGTTGGCGCTGAACGACGATACGGATGTTCGTGTCGATTTCGGCACGTGCCTGCACGGTATGGGGCTGTCCGGTCGGGCGCTGGAGGAGTTCCGCAAGGTGCTCGAGGCCAGGCCGGACCACGCTATCGCCAATTTCAACATAGCCGTGGTCTCATATGCGACAGGCCAGGCCGACTCCTCGCGCGTCTATGCCAAGCGGTATCTTACCCTTGAGCCGGACGGTCGTGCGGCCCCGACCGCCCGCGAGCTTCTGGAGATTCTCGACAGCGAATCATGATCGCCTTTGTGCAGGACTGGATTCTGGCCGTCTGGGCCATGATGCTGGACTCCGCCTTCTGGCTCCTGGTGGGGATCCTGGCGGCCGGACTGATCCATCTGCTGCTTCACCGCGAGAATATAGTCAGGCTTGTCGGCGGGCGGTCCTATGGCGCTGTGATACGTGCCAGCCTGCTGGGGGTGCCGCTGCCGCTGTGCTCTTGTGCCGTGCTTCCGGTGGCGTATCAGCTTCGGCGGTCAGGTGTGAGTCGGGGGGCGACGAGTGCCTTTTTGATTTCCACTCCTGAATCGGGTGTGGATTCGATCTTGCTGACCTACTCACTGACCGACCCGTTGCTGACAATTGCGCGGCCGGTTACAGCCATGGTGACGGCAAGTGTTGCCGGGTTCTGGGAGACCTCGGCATCCGGTCCCGGTGAAGCTGCTGTTGCGGATGATGGCACCGGCGCTTTGGAGCAGATCTGCGGGTGTGAGGACGGATGCGGCTGCGAGGCCCCGACGGAGGAGCGAGGAAAGGTGCGGCAGGTGATGGGGGCAATCGACGATCTGCTGCGCGATATGGCGCCTCTGCTTGTTCTGGGGTATCTGCTGGCAGGGTTGGTCGCGGTGCTGTTGCCGCCGGATTCGGCTGCTATTCCCGAGTTTCTGCGGCAGGGCTGGGGTGGGTATCTGGGGGCGCTGGTGATCGGACTGCCGATGTACATTTGTGCGACCTCCTCAACCCCACTGGCGGCAGCACTGCTTGCGGCGGGGTTCACGCCCGGGGCCATCCTGGTCTTTCTGATGGTGGGGCCGGCGACCAATGTCGCTTCGCTGGTGGTGTTGCGCCGTATACTCTCGGGCTGGGGAATGTGGCGATACCTTGCGACAATCCTGGTGATGTCGGTGCTGGCCGGGCTGGTCGTGGATTATCTGTATGGTGCGCTCGGGGTGTCAGTTGAGTATCTTTCCGCGGCTGCCGATGGGTCAACTGATTGGTTCTCCGTGGTGTGTGCGGTGATCCTGGCAGTGGTCATTGTGGGCTACACGTTTGTCAAGTACGCTCGTAAGCGGGTGTAGTTTTTCCTTTACAGGTGCATGTCGACTCCCTTTGCTATGTGTATGAAGCACAGCGGCGTAACAACCTGGCCCTTTGTGCGGAACATGCTGGAGTTTGCATTTCCGCCACTTTGCCTTGGCTGTGATGAACTGGTGCCGGGCAATACTGCTGTTTGCTCGAACTGCCTGCGGCGCATCGACTATTACTCTCAGCCATTGTGCCTGAAATGCCTGGAGTTGCTGGATCAGCAGGGGAACTGCCTGAGTTGCGGCAAGGGGGCTTGTCCGCTGTTTGTGCTGGCCCAGTATGAGTCACCGGTCCGAGAGATCATCCACAAGCTGAAGTTCTCAGCGATTACAACGCCAGCAGAGGTACTTGCCCGCCAGTGGTGCGAGCGTTTTGGCGAGGCCCTGCTTCGGTGCCAGCCGCAGGTGATCGCACCAGTACCACTGACGGCAAATCGGGAGTACTGGCGGGGGTACAACCAGGCCGAGTTGATCGCGGAGCAAATCGCCGAGCAGCTCGATCTGACTCTGCATGGTCGCCTGCTGGCGCGCACTTCGGGGCGGCGTCCGCAATCACGCTTGAAGCTGGCCGAGCGGGCGGCCAATGTCGCCGGGGTCTACGCCCTCGCCGATGAACCGCGCGAGGACAACCTTCGGGTGGTGCTGGTCGATGATGTGGTGACCTCAGGTTCGACTATACGCGAGGTGGCTCGAACCTGCGAAGGCGGTGGTTTTGAGGTGGTTGCCGGTGTAGCGTTGGCGCACGGCAGGTAGTGCAATGAACGAGTTGATGACACAGCACACCGAGGACTTCCTGCAGTACCTGCGGCTTGAGCGGGGACTGTCCGCAAATACCGTCCAGGCGTACCGCAGCGATTTGGCCGAATTCGTCAAGGTGACAAAGATTGGGCGCCCGGAGGAGCTTTCACCGCGGCTGATGAACGCCTATCTGTCTTTCCTGACGAACGCCGGCCGCAAGCCGGCAACGATCGCCCGCAAGGTGTCCAGCGTGAGGCAGTTATCGGCCCGTTTGTATGAAACCGGAGTGCTGGCCGGCGACCCCATACTGGCGTTCCGTGCACCGAGGATTGCACGCTACCATCCGGATTACCTATCACCGACAGAGGTAGCCTCGATCATCGAGGCGACGGATCCCGCGGCAGTATCAGGGCGAAGGGATCGCATGATACTCGAGCTTCTGTATGGTTGCGGGCTGCGCCTCTCGGAGTTGATCAATCTGCGGATACAGGATATCGAGTTCGAGGCGGGGTTTGTGCGGGTTACGGGAAAGGGGGACAAACAGCGACTGGTTCCATTGGGGGATATTGCCAGACAGGCGATCGAGGATTACCTGAGTCGGGAGAAATTGGACGATACAGGTCCGAATTCGTCATATCTTGTCCGCACGAACCGGGAAAAGCGCTTTTCGCGGACGGGATTGTGGAAGCTGATCCGGCGCTGTGCGGTCCGCGCTGGTGTGACTAAACGCGTTACGCCTCATACGTTTAGGCACTCCTTTGCGACCCATTTGCTGGACGGCGGCGCTGATTTGCGGATGGTACAAGAAATGCTCGGACATGCCGATATATCTACAACACAGATATATACCACCCTTGACCGGGAATATCTCATTGCGGAACACCGACGTTACCATCCTCGAGAATTGGCAGGGACCCCTAAATCCCGATCCGCCGAATAACCCGGTCTATCATTTCGCGGTCAAGCAGGTTGGAGTGAATCTTGATTTCCACCTGGAAAAGTTCTTTCGTGACAACAGGATAGCTATTCACTACTTCAGCGACATGGATGGTTTGATTACGGTCTGCCAGCGCTTCGCGATCGACCTGATTGTCATGGGCAGCCGTGAAGACTTTACCGATGAGATCCAGTTGGTACGGTTGATCAAGCGCAACGTGTTCCTGGATATCATTCCGATAATCGTGTATCACCCGGACCCGAAGGATACCGACATCGTGGCCGCATATCAGAACGGCGTGGAGGATTTCATTCACGGTATGTGGATGGAGAAGCTGGTGGAGGTGAGGATTCGTCGGGTGATAGAGAGAAGCCGTCGCGACTTGTCTGTGAATCCCTCGACGCGACTACCCGGTCCCACCGTGATCGAGCGGGAGATACGGCGGCAGATAGGGCTTCAGGAGGAGTTCGCCATCTGCTATGCCGACCTTGACAATTTCAAGGCCTACAACGACTACTATGGTTACTACTATGGCGACAAGGTGATCCAGTTGACCGCAAGGGTGATTAAGGACATCGTGTTCGACCTGTGCCGGGGCGGTTTTGTGGGGCATATCGCCGGTGATGATTTCATCTTCATCGTTTCGCCCGATGTCATTGATTCCATCTGTACACGTGTTATCAGCACTTTCGATGCTCTCATTCCGTACCGGTATGCGGAGGAGGACAGGACCTGCGGGTTCATCACGACGACCAACCGTCGTGGTGAAATTGAGCAGTTTCCGATTCTCAGTATGTCGATCGCTGTTATCACCAACAGCAATGGTACGTTCAGCCATCCCGGGGAGTTGTCGAAAATGCTGGCAGATCTGAAGAAGGCAGTCAAGGCGAAGGACGGGTCCAACTACATGGTGGAACGTCGACAGAAGTACTGATCAGGGTGTTGTCAGAGCGGCATCCCGGTTCTTATCAAACACAAGAGATATGTCAGGGGGTATCGAGCCCTTCGCCCGGCGCTGGATGTGGTTCGGTCTGCCGCACGGGCGGATTCTGCAGCAGGTAGTTTTTGAGCTGCTTGGCCGGTTCGTAGGTCGGCTCGTAGTGCAGGCAGAGATCAAGATTGTTCATGACGCTGTCGAGCGGCATGCCGCCCTCGAGGTAGGAGACAGCGATGACGTAGTATGCCTGATGCATGGTCTGATCGCGCTTGAGTCCGCGTCTGAGGATGTTGACACCCTGACTGAACTGCCGTCGCTCAACAAGTGACAGACCCCAGTTGAAGAAATCGGAGGCGGAGAGGTCGTGTACGCGCATTCCTCGGACATACATGGTGTCGGTGAGTTCATACTGCTCTATTCGTGCGAAGAAGGCGGCGCCACGGAACCAGGCCTCGCCCCACAGGGGAGCCGCCTCGGCAGCCTTCATGTGGGCGACAGCCGCTGAGTCGACATGGCCGAGCTGTTCGAAGGCCTCTCCCATATTCAGCCAGATCTGGGCGACGTTCCGGGGTTTCTCAACAGCCGTATCAACCAGTCGGGCCGCGGTGTGGAAGAGGGTAATGGCTGAATCCAGTCTTTCCTGACGCATCATCAGCAGGCCGAGGTTGTTGTAGGGGAGGGCATATTCCGGGTTGATCTCGATCGACCGATGATAGTTCCGGTTGGCTTCCTGATTCTTACCAAGTCTGAACTGGGCATAGCCGAGATTGTTGTGAACAACGGCCGAGAACGGGTTGGCCTCGACGGCCCTCAGGTAAGCCTTTTCGGCACTCTGATAGTCCTCAAGGCGGTCAGATCTGAGGCCGTCATTGAAATGGCGTTGAAACTCACTTCCGAGTGACGTGTCGAAGAAGGTCCGGTTGAAGATCAGAGCGACAACCAGCATGATGGCGATCAGGGCGATCCTTCGCAGGCCGGACATCTTGGGCCAGTTGACGATCAGCCCCACGACGAGTGCTGCGGCCAGGACGATCATGAAGGGTACCAGCGGCAGCCGGTGGCGGGCGGTCACCAGAAACAGGACGATACTGGGGATATACGCGAGGATGAACAGGTAGATCGGCAGCAAATCGCGCCACCGGTGGCGGTACATGATGACACCGCCGACGAACAGCGGGAGAAGCAATCCGAACGGGAAGTAGAGTCCTGCATGCCAGACCAGGGCGGAATAGAGCCGGGACTGGTGGCGTTCGTGATAAATGTCGGCGTTG
This sequence comes from uncultured Ignavibacteriales bacterium, assembly GCA_964627305.1. Taxonomy (GTDB): domain Bacteria; phylum Zixibacteria; class MSB-5A5; order GN15; family FEB-12; genus WJKG01. The sequence goes on from CAZVHP010000001.1 coordinate 671,725, forward strand.
TCGCTGTTCTCGAAGCCACTGAGCAGGTACACCACTTTCTTGAAGGTCAGCGCGATGAAGTCTCTGGGGTTGCTTGCCATCCAGTCAATTGCCCGGGCACTCCAGAACGAGGATATCTCGGCATCGGTCATCGTTCTGCCGGTTTCCTTTTCGGCGGCCTTGTTAGTGGCCGGTATGAACTGCCGCCAACTGACGCTTTCGTTTAGTTCGACCTCCGGCATGAGCATGGTCAGGCCATTGGCCACAGGATTGTTGCCGAGGTAGAGGTTGACTCCGCCCTGCGAGGAGATAAGCACAAACTGGTCGGCCACGAGGTAGTTACGGAGGGTCACCGGCAGTACTGCCAGCAGTACTCCCAGGGTCAGGGCCGCCACCGGCAGGATCCGCCTGACGACCGAGCTTAGATGTCCCAAGGCGAAGTAGAGCCAGATTGCCAGAACCGGCATGGTAATCAGGATGTTGGGGCGGGAGATTGCGGCCAGTCCAAAGATGATGCCGGTGAACAGCCAGGTTCGGATTGAAGGCGACTCGCGAAATCGAACCAGGCGATACATTCCCCAGACGGTGAAGAACAGGAAGATTACCGGGATGAGGAACATGCTCTCATAGAAGACGAGAACACCGTAGAAAGCATACATGAAGCCTGCGACGACACCAACTCGCCGGTCGAACAGGTGCTCGGAGAGGCGGTAGATAAACGCACCGGTACCGAAAGCGATGAGAACCTGCAGGACCTTGGCCCAGAAGATCGAGCTGCCGGTGAGCCAGGCTAAGAAAGCAAGGAAGTAGGGGTAGAGCGGCCCGCGGAAGAGGGTCCCCTCGCCCCAGAAGGATTGCCTGAGGATTTCGTGCGCCCATTCCCAGTGCCAGCGCTCATCAACCATAGGGACGGTGAAACCGGGCCGGAAACTCAGCTCGATGATGTACGCTATGCGCACAAGGGCGGCCGAGCAGGCAACAATCAGCAGCCAGCGGTTGTCATAGGCCCATTGTTTGAATCTGTCAAGCATCGTCAGAGGTTATACACGCTTCCTACCGTCTTGAGCTGAACCCTCGGTAGGCCATCCAGGCCAGCAGTGAGGCTAATCCGGCAAAGCAGATCAGTGACACATAGGGACCGAAGGCGCCGGTGAGAGTGATCATCATACCGTCATGGGCATCATAGAAGTCGGCATATGAGTACAAGTTCACACCGATAAGGAAGGCCACGAAGACCCCAACGAGAGCGTCACCGGCCACAATTCCGGATGAGAAGAGCACTCCGCGGAGGCTTCGCGCTCCCTTGTCCTTGACAGAGCGGGCGGTGCGCTGCATGAGGAAGGCGATCAGGCCGCCGGCCATGATGGGAGTCGAGAGTGACAAAGGCAGATAGAGCCCGATGGCGAACGGCAGCGACGAAATGCCCAGCAGCTCGACCGCAAGGGCGATCATGCCGCCGACAATGATTGGCTGCCAGGGCAGGTTGGCGTTCATCACTCCCTGGACAACCGTAGCCATGACATTGGCCTGCGGCGCCAACAGTGGGTCGCGAGTGGTGGCGCCCTCGACGAAACCGAAGGCCTCATTCAGGAAGTATAGTGTGAATCCCATCGCCAGAGCCGGGAAGAGCAGGCCAATGAACTCGGTAAGCTGCTGCTTGCGGGGGGTGGCACCGAGCAGGAAGCCGGTCTTGAGGTCCTGGGCTATGTCTCCGGACATGCAGACAGCTATGCAGACGATAGTGCCGACAGACATGGCCGTCACCATGCCGGCAACGCCGCTCACACCGAAATACAGCAGGATCAGACAGGTGACCAGCAGGGTGGCGATCGTCATGCCCGAGACCGGGGAAGAGGATGATCCGACGATACCGACAATCCGTGCTGCAACCACCACGAAGAAGAAGCCGAAGAGCACGGCCATGAAGGCGCCGAGGATGTGCAGTTCTGTGTTGGGCAGGGCCCAGATGGCTATGATAACGACGGTAACGCCGAGCAGGACCCATTTCATGGGCAGGTCGCGGTCGGTGCGCGGGACGGCTCCTTCGTGTGTCTTGCGGCCCAGCAGTTGCGAGAAGCCCTCGCTGAAGGAGTTGACAATCACCGGCAGAGACTTGATCAGCGAGATGAAGCCACCGACGGCAACGGCGCCGACGCCGAGGTACTTGATGTAGTAGTCACGCAGTTGGGCGGTGTTCATCTCGTTGATGGGGATCTCACCGGGTGAGATGATGATACCGGGGATCTGCTCACCGATGAAGGCGATGAGGGGGCCGACACCGAGGTAGCCGAGTACCGCGCCGGAGAGCATCAGGGCCGCGATACGAGGGCCGATGATGAACCCGACACCAAGCAGGGCAGGGGTGGCATCGATACCGACATAGCCGCCCTTGAGAAAGCCCTTGAAGTCGTAGCTGACTGATTCTGACCACCCTTTAAGCATATTCATGCCGATTTTATAGAGCGCTCCGATGGCGATGCCTGTGAAGACGGTCTTGGCTTTGTCTCCGCCCTCGTCGCCGGCCACGATGATCTCGGCACAGGCGGTGCCTTCCGGAAAGCGAAGATTGCCGTGCTCGCGGTCCACGAGGTATCTGCGCAGCGGGATCATCAGCAGGATGCCGAGTGAGCCGCCCAGCATGGACAGCCAGAATATCTGCATCTTGGAGACCTCGTGGTGGTACCCGGCGGCGACCAGTTGTTCATTGGCGGCCCAGATGAAGAACGCGGGAATGGTGAAAATGATACCCGCGGCCAGAGATTCGCCGGCTGAGCCGACTGTCTGCACGATATTGTTTTCCAGCACCGTCACTTTGCGGCCGAAAAGCATGCGCAATATGGCCATGGAGATGACGGCGGCCGGGATACTGGCCGAGACGGTCATGCCGAACTTCAGCCCGAGGTAAGCGTTGGCGACTCCGAACAGCACGGAAATGATGGCGCCAAGTATGACGGCTTTCCAGGTGACCTCGGGGATAATCCTGTCTGCTGAGATGAATGGCTTGAATGAACTGGCATTGTTGGAGTCGGCCACAATACCTCCGCGTGTCCGGGGTGAGAGGTTTATGAATGTCGCAAGATGGACCCAAAGGGGTTTGCAGTCAAGGATTTAGTGCGGTGGCCCGGACTGCCGCCTGAGCTTCCGGACCAATCTCGAAGGAAGATGTATCTTGCCAAGTGCCGCCAATCGTACGATGATACGGCGTTTGAGATCGACACGCCCGGATCGCGGGAGCTGATCGTCATTACGTGTGCTGCACGTTGCGGCGCCGAAGGACTCAGCGCTGATGCTTCAGGGGCAAGAAGGAGGAAACAGCGTGGCAAGGAAACCAAGGCTACTTACCCGGGAGTTGAGATTCCTGGGGCTTGTGTTTGTCTTCTCGATGCTCATGTTGACGTGTTTCCGGCTTCTGTTCCTGCTGGTCTACGGCACTCATTTCGGCAGTGTGCCTGCAGGGGAGATACTGCTCGCTCACGTGCACGGTCTTCGATTCGATGCTGCGACTTGCGCTATTGGGCTGGGCGGGGCGCTGGTGCTGTCCGGGTTGCCGGTGGTGAATCGTATCTATCTGTTCCGTTGGCTGTGGATACTCGTGGCCACGGGCGTGGTGGCGGTGCTGTTCCTGTTGTCGGTGGCCGATCTGCAATACTTCCGTCACTCGGGTAAACGGCTGGGTTACGAGGCGTTTGCATATCTTGATAGCAGCATTCTGCCGATTCTGCGAACCTCTGCAGCGGACCAACCCCACTATATAGTACTGGCGCTGGTGTTCCTGGCCGTGTTCGTCCTGCTGGCGCGGGTTGTTGTTCGCCGGATGGATCTGATCCGCCCTGAACCGGTGACGTGGAAGACGTATGTCCTTGTGTATCTGATTCTGGCTCCGGTACTGTTTGTCTTTGCAAGGGGCGGTGTCCAGAGAGTGCCCCTGGGGATATCCGACTCGTTCATCAGCTCGCACAGTGCTGTGAGCACTCTGACGATCAACGGCCCTTATCTTGCTTTCCGGTCGCTGGGCAAGCAGGTGCGGGTTAACCTGATGGATTCGGAGCAGGCCCGGCGTATCGCCACGCAGATGCTGGGCATTCGCAGTGAGGATGTGATCGATCCGGACTACCCGATACTTGTCAGAACCGCCCGCGAGTCAGACACGGCGTTGCCGTACAATGTGGTGATCATACTCCTGGAGAGCTGGGCCGGGAAGTTCGTGGGGCCAAATGGCGACACGCTGGGGGTCACGCCGCGCTTAAATCGTCTGGCCGAGCAGGGGCTGCTGTTCAATCGCTTTTTCGCCAGCGGGTTTCGGTCGACCTCGGGGCTGTTCTGTACGCTGACCGGGATTTGTGACCAGGTGGGCAAACCGGTGATGCGTCGCGCCGAACTGAGCAACAACTTCGGCTCGCTGAGCAACCTGCTGCGGAAGCAGGGCTACCGGAATATCTTTGTGTATGGCGGGGCACTGGATTTTGACAATGTCGACAATATGCTGGTGCACGAACGGTTCGATGTGATCGTGGGGCAGAAGGATTTCCGGGGGTGTGACGACATGGAGGGGGCATGGGGGTTCGCCGATGAATGCATCTACAGCCGTGCCCACAAGGAATTCCTGCGCTGCGGTGATCAGCCGTTTTTCGGCATGGTGTTCACGGTGAGCAGTCATGCTCCGTATGACCTGCCCGATGAGCGTTTTGCCATTTTCGATGAGTCGCATCATCCCGACCATGCGTTTCTCAATGCCTGTCACTATGCCGACTGGGCGCTTGGGGAGTATTTGCAGAAGGCGCAGGCGGCCGGATACCTTGAGAATACGATCTTTGTCATAACCAGTGACCACACCTACCACGGCGGCAATCTCGACCTGTTCGAGAACCAGCACATTCCGTTGTTGCTGTATGCGCCGGGGTTGATCGAGCCGGGTGTACGGGCGACTATCGGGTCCCAGGTGGATATTTTGCCGACTGTGGCCGCGCTGCTGGACCTGCCGCATCGCGCGGCCCTTGGTCGGGACCTGCTGAGTGTGGATGAGAAGGACGGTTTCGCGCTGTGGGTGGCCGGGCAGGGTGTCGGCTGGGCGGAGAAGGATTACATCGCGCTGGTGGGGCTGGATGGCCGCAGGCCGGCGGTGTATGACCTTCGCACGCGGGATTTCGGTACGAACATCGCCGCGCAGGATACGATGCTGGCGGACAGTATCAGGTTGCGGGCGGGGGCGTTGTATCAGCTAAGCTCGGACCTTCTGCGGAGTAACAGCATTATTCCGGCGGAGTATATCGAGTAGTTGGGGGGGGGAGGGGGGAGACCGTCAACCGCTCGGGCCGCTGCACCAATCAACTAACCAGCTCTACGACCGCAGTTTGTCGATGAGGGCACCAACTGAGGCGCCGACTCCGCCACCCACGGCGCCCGCCACAAAACCCCACCCCGCTGCGGCAAGAATGTCACCATCGGACATCCTTTGGTAACCGGCGATCAATACCCAGACCACGGCACCGGCCAGTGCGCCGATCTTGCCGAGGAGGTAAACGTAATCGGGCTTCTTCCCCTGCGAGTGATCTTCAACGGTGTGTTCGATTGTCGGCCTAGCCGCCGGTTCGTCGCTGCTCTTTGGGCCTCCGACCGGCAGTTTGACCAGCATAGCCACGAACGATCCCCAGCCAATCAGGCCCAGCAGCGTGAGAATGATCCCGACGGTGATCATGTCTATACCGTACACCGGGCCAAGAAGTGACGCCGGCGCGGTCAGGAACCAGCACGCCACCGCGACGAGCCCGTAGACCATCGCAGTTGACCCGCGAAGTTTCTTCACGATGATAATGATGGACGCAATCGAGTTCATGTCAAGAGTTGTGTAAATTGTTTTTTCAAGCAGCGTGCTTTTCGGCCTGATTGTTTGTCGTTTTTCTGACCTCGATTCCGTCTTTGAACGTCACTCCATCC
>CAZVHP010000002.1:0-379630 GCA_964627305.1 uncultured Ignavibacteriales bacterium
TTGACATCACCAATAACATTGCCACGATCACGGTTCCTGACCCTCTGTGGAACGGCAGTGAGACGATCACGTTTACGGCGACCGATCCGGGTGGTCTGTTTGACTCGGATGCGGCGACGTTTACAGTGACAGCGGTCAATGACCCGCCGGTGGTCAGTGGTATCCCTGATCAGACGATCGCCGAGGGGGGCAGCTTCACGGCCATCAATCTGACCGATTACGTGACTGATCCTGACAACGACGTGGCGACGGAGATTATCTGGACATACTCAGGGAACACCGAGCTGCTGGTCGATATCACGGCCAACGTGGCCACGATCACGGTTCCGAGTGCTCAGTGGAACGGGTCGGAGACGATCACGTTTACGGCGACCGATCCGGGTGGTTTGTTTGACTCGGATGCGGCGACGTTTACAGTGACAGCGGTCAATGACCCGCCGGTGGTCAGTGATATTCCTGATCAGACGATCGCCGAGGGTGAAAGCTTTACGGCCATCAACCTGACTGACTATGTGACTGATCCTGACAACGACGTGGCGACGGAGATTATCTGGACATACGCAGGGAACACCGAGCTGCTGGTCGATATCACGGCCAATGTGGCCACGATCACGGTTCCTGACCCTCTGTGGAACGGCAGTGAGACGATCACGTTCACGGCGACCGATCCGGGTGGTTTGTTTGACTCGGATGCGGCGACGTTTACAGTGACAGCGGTCAATGACCCGCCGGTGGTCAGTGATATCCCTGATCAGACGATCGCCGAGGGTGGTACCTTCACGGCCATCAATCTGACTGACTATGTGACTGATCCTGACAATGACGTGGCGACGGAGATTATCTGGACATACGCAGGTAACACCGAGCTGCTGGTCGATATCACGGCCAACGTGGCCACGATCACGGTTCCGAGTGCTCAGTGGAACGGCAGTGAGACGATCACGTTCACGGCGACCGATCCGGGTGGTCTGTTTGACTCGGATGCGGCCACCTTCACGGTGACAGCGGTCAACGACCCGCCGGTGGTCAGTGATATCCCTGATCAGACGATCGCCGAGGGGGGCAGCTTCACGGCCATCAATCTGACCGACTATGTGACTGATCCTGACAATGACGTGGCGACGGAGATTATCTGGACGTACTCAGGTAATACCGAGCTGCTGGTCGATATCACGGCCAATGTGGCCACGATCACGGTTCCGAGTGCTCAGTGGAACGGGTCGGAGACGATCACGTTTACGGCGACCGATCCGGGTGGTCTGTTTGACTCGGATGCGGCGACGTTTACAGTGACAGCGGTCAATGACCCGCCGGTGGTCAGTGATATCCCTGATCAGACGATCGCCGAGGGGGGCAGCTTCACGGCCATCAATCTGACCGACTATGTGACTGATCCTGACAATGACGTGGCGACGGAGATTATCTGGACGTACTCAGGTAATACCGAGCTGCTGGTCGATATCACGGCCAATGTGGCCACGATCACGGTTCCTGATGCTCAGTGGAACGGGTCGGAGACGATCACGTTTACGGCGACCGATCCGGGTGGTCTGTTTGACTCGGATGCGGCCACCTTCACGGTGACAGCGGTCAATGACCCGCCGGTGGTCAGTGATATCCCTGATCAGACAGTGCCTGAATTGGGTACGTTTGAGGCGATTGATCTTGGTCTGTATGTCTACGATCCTGACAATTCGCCCGCCGAATTGGTTTGGACCTACAGTGGCAATACCGAGTTGGTTGTTGACATCACCGACGGGATTGCTACGGTTACGCTACCGTTTGCAGAGTGGACTGGTTCCGAGACGATCACATTTACTGCGACCGATCCGGGTGGTCTGTTTGACTCGGACGATGCCACTTTCACGGTGACATCGAACAACCCGCCTGTGCTTGACCCGATCGGCACGAAGACAGTGGTTGAGTTGCAGACGCTGGCTTTCACGGTGACAGCCAGCGATCTCGACGGCACCCCGCCGGTGCTCTCGACCAGCACGCCGCTTCCGGGCACGGCGACGTTCACCGATAACGGTGATGGAAGCGGGCTGTTTGACTGGACCCCGTCGGCGACGGATGCTGGCACGTATTACGTGACTTTCTTCGCGACAGATGCGGAGTATCCGACTTATGTTGACAGCGAAGAGGTCATGATCATTGTCGGTGAGTCCGGCAACCAGGCGCCGGTGTTCGTGCCGCTGGCCGACACCAGTATCGCCGAGGGCAGCACGCTGATCGTGAATGTCTCTGCGACGGATCCTGATGGTGGTCCTCCGGCGTTGTCAGTGAACACGAGTCTGGCGAACCATACTTTTGTGGACAATGGCGATGGTACGGGAGTGTTCACGTACAGCCCCGACTTCACTCAGGCGGGTGTGGATACGGTTCGCTTCTTTGCCACGGATGACGGCAGTCCGCAGACGACAACAACAGAGCTTATGGTAGTGACGACGATCGATGTCAATCAGCCTCCAACCATAGAGCCGCTGGGGCCGTTTGCGGTTGAGGTGACCGACACCCTGGAGTTCATCGTTGTCGCGACAGATAGCGCCAACCCCGACCCGCTGGCCCGTTTGTTCCTGTCGGCACTGAACATGCCGCCGGGTGCAACGTTCTCGGACAACGGCGACAATACTGGTACGTTCTTCTGGGTGCCGCAGCCGGGTGACGAGGGTGTGGACACGGTCACGTTTATTGCGGTGGATGAAGGTTCGCCGGCGTTGACCGGCAGCCGGAAGGTGGAGATCACGGTGGTCGAAACCAATTTCCCGCCCGTGCTCGACCCGATTGGTCCGCAGACGGTGACTGAGGGGGAGACGTTGATAGTGAATATCAGCGCGAGCGATCCCGATGGTCCGATGCTGCAGTTGTTGGCTGAGAGAGTGCCCGCAAACGCTGAGTTCGTGGACAATGGTGACGGCACCGGAGTGTTCACATTCACACCGAACTTCCTGCAGTCGGGTCTTTACACGGTGACGTTCAAGGCGTACGACGGGATCGCGATTGACAAGGAAAATGTGATAATTCAGGTCTACGATGCCGGCAATCAGGCACCGGTGTTTGACACGATCCCGACGGGCCTGAGTGTGGTTGAGGGTGACACGCTCGAGGCCGCGATCTATGCCAGCGATCCGGAGTTAGCAGCGGTGACGTTGGCGCTGGTGGATGATGGCACGGTGCCGCCAAACCTGACGTTTGCCGACAGTGGCAATGGTGCCGGCGGGATATTCTTCACGCCGGACTATACGCAGTCCTCAGAGACGCCGTACCTGATTCGAATTGCCGTTTCTGACGGCGATCTGACAGACACGGCGACGGTTGATATCACTGTGATTGACGCCGGGCCGCAGGATCCGGTGCTCGATCCGATTGCTGATCAGACGGTTACTGAGTCGCAGTTGCTGGAGTTCACGGTAACATCCTCTGATCCGGATGGTGATCCACCGGTGTTGTCGACCTCCACCCCGCTGCCGGGTGCGGCGACCTTCACCGACTTTGGCGACGGTACCGGACGGTTCTCGTGGCAGACGGACTTTTTCGATGCCGGTTCCTACGATATCATGTTCTATGCCGAGGATGCTACCCGCCCGGGGGTGTTCGACTCGCAGTTGGTGAATATCATTGTGATCGACTCCAACCAAGTGCCGTTCCTGCTTGTCACCACCGTCAACAACACCGGCTTCGAGGGCGACACGCTGATTTACGGCATGCAGGCATGGGACAATGACTTGACGATTCCGATTCTCGGTGCCCGAATTGAGAGCTCTGATACGCTCGCCCCTAATATGGAGGTGGTTGACAACGGTGACGGTACCGGGCAACTGGTATTTATCCCTGATCACACTCAGGGGAACAACAACCCGACCTTCTATTATGTCCGTATGCAGGCGATCGATGCGGATGATCCGACGTTGATAACGGAGTCCGGGACCCGACGGTTTGATGTCTACAACCGTAATTTCCCGCCAACGATGAGCTTCAGCGAGGGCACCGGGCCGTTCAGCCTGCCCGAGGGTGACAGTCTGATATTCACGGTCACGGCAACCGATATCGATGCTACCGGACTTCCGACCGTGGTGGCGGAGAACCTGCCGGTCAATGCTACCTTCACCGGCAGTCAGAACATCAAGACCTTCCGGTTCTATCCTGATTTCACTCAGGCCGGCGATTATACTGTCCGGTTCATCGCGACCGATGCTCAGCTCGCCCGTGACACTGTGGAGATCGACATAACGGTAACCGATGCCGGAAACGTGCCGCCGGTGTTCACACTGGTTCCGCCGGACACGGTGATCTGCGGCGCCGGGTTGGTGTATGAGACGACAGTCTCGGCCGATGACCCCAATGGCGATTCGGTGATCATGACGGCTGAGCCGATCCTGGCCGGTGCGACGGTTGTGGATCAGGGTGACGGCACGCTGATACATACCTATGAGCCGACCTCGGCCGATGTGGACAACGATTACACAGTGCTGTTCATTGCGACCGATGTCTTTGGGGCGGCTGACACGGTGACGACGGTGTATTCGGTCCGGGCGCTGATGCGCGGTGATACTGATGGCAATAGCAAGTACACTGTCAACGACATAATAGTGCTGGCCAACTACCTGTTCCGATCCGGTCCGGCGCCGGTGCCGCTTGAGTCGGGTGATGTGGACATGTCCGGGACAATCAGTGTTAACGATATCGCTTACATGGTGAACTTCATGTACAATCAGGGGCCGCGTCCCCCGCAGTAATTGCGACGCGACAACAGCCATATATCGCTCAGGGACTGCCGTCGTAACAGTGACGGCAGTCCCTGTTTTTTCTGCTGTTTGATGGCCGTAACGTGGTGACATTATTGGGGATGCGAATCGGCAAAAAGGCTTGACAATAAAGGGGGTTCGTGCTATCATTACGTTAGCCTGTCACAAGGCGAGTGACCATATTTTGAAACAGAATGTAGGATGCAGCGGTCCTGCCGTTTTCTATTGCCCTGATCCATTTCGTTGTGCCACGACCTGAGCGCGATGCGCTTGTAAGGAACGGCAGGTCTGCATTGGTGAACGTAGAACGTTTCAGGTAGCGAACTTGCATTAAAACGTGTACTTCAAAAAGCCAACCTATTGACCAGATGTAAACCTTTGTATCCGCAGTGTTCTGACGGCATGATATGCTCGTGAGGATGCGCAAAGGACGAAAAGAAGGGAGGTGCCCCCACAGACACGAGTAGCAATTGGTATTTCCGTTAAGTTGTGCCGCAGGGCGCCCGTGACCCGGGTGGTTTGCGGAAAATGAACTGACTGCTTTCGTTTCCGAATAACGAGATTGGTCATGAACTTTCTAAGAGAAAACTCGAAAGGAGCTGCAATGATGAGGAAGCTTTCCTTGTTGTTAGTCCTCTCCTTGGTGATCAGCGTTCTGGCGGTCTCAGCCTTTGCCGCCAAGGCGCCGGTTACACAGAAGGCGAACCCGTACCTGCTGGGTAATATGGCCCAGGAGTATTCGTTTGCCGATAAGGTTCCCTCGACAGCTTTTGATGCTGTCTCAGTTAGCCCGTTTGTTCCCGGTTATTCCAAGGACGCGACCGCCTCGCCGGGTGTTGTTGTTGGTTTGACCTGGTATGAGTATCAGCACAACGGCCGCGTGCCGCGCATGAACGGCTGGGGTACTGATGGCACCAACGGTTTCACGGCCCACTTCGCCTGGATGGACCTGCCGTCATCGGCGTTGTCGGCTCGCAGCTATGAGTACAATGCGTTCAGTGCCGTCAGTGGCTATTTGTCCGGTGGTGCGGTGAAGATTCAGGATTCTGACAGTTGGGCCGGTTATGTGGCCGCCCGCGTCATGCCTGACAACCGCATGACGGTCTGGGGCCATGAGGTGCCGACGGCCGCCAAGAACCAGACCACTGGTTACGACGATATTGCCCCGTTCACGGGCTTCTTCTCGTGCCGCTCGCGTGTACCGGATGCGGTGGCCGCCGCCAACGGTGCCCACTTCACGCCGGCTTCACAGGGAGGCGCTGAAGAGGTGATCTGGCCCGCGGTTGCCTATCAGGAGTGGGGCGGCCAGACTTACATGCACATCGCCGGTACTGAGGCTCCGCCGAGCACCGAATCCCACGCCATTTTCTATATTCGTCGCGTGGGCGACTGTGGCAGTGCGACGTGGCCGACCCCGTCTGCTGTGTTTGTTCTTGACACTACTGAGACGCTGAGCATCGACATCGATGCTTCGCAGACGTCCGGTAAGGTTGCCATTGCCTGGTCGGCTGGTACTGCGGTTTACGGTGAGTGCGACACGTGTTCACCGCTGGAGCCGTGGCCGGGTCTGGGCGGTCTGAACCAGATGGACAATGACATGTATGTTCAGATCTCGACCGATGCCGGTGCCACCTGGCAGAATCGTATCAACATCACCAAGTATCCGGGCGAGTCGCAGGATGGGTTCCGTGCGTATGCCGATGCTAACGTGTTGATTGATTCGGATGATGTTGTGCACGTGACCTGGCCTGCCCGTTACTGGCCGGCCAACGCCGTTGAGGATGGTCAGGCCGGTTTGTTCCGTAACCGCATCTTCACCTGGAACGACGTCGTCCAGTCGGTCCGTACGGTTCACGACGCCAACTGGGACCAGGAGCACTGTACTCCGGGTGCGTGGAACATGCAGGCTTGCAAGCCGCAGATGTCCGAGTGTAACGGTCGTCTGTATGTGATTTTTGTGCAGTACAACGATGGTCCGGCCGGCCGGTTGGATGACTGTGCCTACTGGGGTGCGTCCACCGAGATCGGTGGTCCTGGCCTTGATCAGGGTGCTGCCAACGGTGATCTGTATGTCACCATTTCTGCTGATGGTGGTGTGACCTGGGATGAGTCCCGCAACGTGACCAACAGCTTCACGCCGCTGTGTGGTGTTGGTGCTGAGGTTACCGCCGGTTACTGCGATTCTGAGAACTGGCCGTCGATGGCCACGTTCGGCTCCAATGCGACTGGTTCCTTCCCGAGCGGTGTGGAGAACACCGACTGGGTGGGTCAGCCGCTGGATAACGCTGGCTGGTGGCTGGATGTTCAGTACATTCGCGACACCGAGGCTGGTGGTTCAGTTCAGGAAGAGGGTTTCTGGTCAGAGGCCGAGGTGAAGTGGATGCGGATTCCTTGCGTGAGCGAGGTTGAGGCTCCGCAGATCTCTCTGTCGATGAACGCTATCGCCTTCCCGGCGTATGCTCAGCATGGCCAGCAGAAGGACACTTCGCTGGTGATTGAGAACTCCGGTAACGCTAACCTGACCTACTCGATTACGGTCAACGAGATCACCGGTTCCGGCTGGCTGGGTGTTACCGGCTTCAGCGGTGCCGTGAGCTCGGGTCTGGGCAACACCGAGACGGGTACGATTCAGTTGAACCTTGGCGGCGGTGTGAATAATCCCGGCACGGCGGTATCGCTGGTCGGTGAGCTGCAGTTCACCACCAACGCTCCGGCCCCGTTTGATGATTTTGCGTTCCCGATCAACTTCCTGGTCGTTGACACGATCCTCTCGCCCAAGTTCGACACGCTGGCCGTGATCGATCTGCCGGGCACCTATCCTTCGTATCCGGCGACCGACTTCTACGGTCTGCACGTTGGCACCAATGGTTCCAGCGGCGGTCAGGGGGTGGGCAACGTCAATCTGGACTTCTTCCATATTGATTGCGACCAGGTCCCTGAGAAGCTTGGTGAGACCGACGTCTATCTGTATGACGCTTCGGCGGTTGTTGGCTGGTCTGCGACCAACATGTACTGGTCGCTGTTTGGTAACAGCTGGCTGAACGAGTGGTCGTTCCGCGTGGTTGATACCAACAAGGTCGAGGCCCAGAACTGCAACGACGACTACACGGTGTTCCACACCGGTACGTTCGTGACGGCTGACTCCTCGATCGGTCTGCAGAAGACCTACTATGGCCCGGATGCATCGGCCGGCAACTTCATCGTTCACCGCCTGAAAGTCTTCTCCTATGATGGCAATGCTCATACCGGCGTCGTCATTGGTGAGGCGATCGACTGGGATATTCCGTCGGATACGGCGGCATACAACGATGACGGTTTCGACCCGACCCGCAACCTGATCTACTGTCAGGGTGTGGACTGGGCCAACGACACTGCTACTGCTGAGCCTGGTCTGCAGTGCCAGCCGAACGCCAACCGCTATGGCGGTATGGCCTTCCTGCGCTGGTTCGCGAATGGCGCGCTTCAGGGCACGGCTCCGTATGGCGCCTACACGGCTCTGAACGCCGATTTCGTGTACGGCAATGACTTTGGCTTCAAGCCCGACGAGCTGTACACCAACATGACCACCGGCAGCGGCTTTGCGATTGCCGATGAGGTTGAAGACCTGCACATGGTCATGACCTTCCATCCCGGATACAACCTCGGTGCCAATGACACCCTGGTGTTCTGGTATGTCACGACCAGTGTCATGAACGGCAACCTTGCTGCTCTGCAGGCTGAGGTCGATGCGGCTGCTGCCTGGTATGCCAGCATGGCTGACCCGGATGCCTGTATCGGTGGTGGTGGTGGTCCGGTTGACTGCCTGAAGCGTGGTGACATGAACTGCGATGGCAACGTCAACGTGTCTGACATGACCTACCTGATCGCCCACCTGTTCAGTGGTGGTCCTGCTCCGTGCTACCCCAAGCATGGTGACGTCAATGGTGACGGCAATACCAACGTCTCTGACATGACCTACCTGATCGCCCACCTGTTCAGTGGTGGTCCTGCTCCGGTACCGTGTTAAACTGAACGGCATCTTTGGCTGAGTCGGGATTTCGGCTTAGTCGAAGCTGACGATAGACAGGCCGCTCTTTGACGAGAGCGGCCTTTTTTTGCTTGGAAACAGGGGCCAATCTGCTATATTGTAACTGGTTACGTCTCCTATAATAGTACCGCCGTACCGGACAACACAGATTTTGACCAACCAGGGAACGCCCGCTGTCGTTATACTGATGAGAACCTCGCCGCTTGCAAGACATGGATAGCCGGGCGGCCAGTGCTGTTCTTCCCTCACCGACCGGGCCTGGACGTTGGTCATGAGTTCAGGCGCCAGGATCCGTATAGTACCTGTTTCTCAGGCAAATCTCCCCTGATGGGGTAAACGGCCTGCCTTAAGATGACGTTAATAATGGTAGAAAGAAGGCAATTCGGTTCACCGAGAGAAAGTGGAGTACGCATATGTCGCGTGTGAGCAGGAGTATCGTTGGAGTTATCGCCGTGGTTCTGGCTGTGCTGGTTGCAGCCCCGACGGCGTCGAGTCGATTCATTGGCGATCCCGGTACTGAGCAGCCCAAGCCGTTCATAATTGAAGGTATGGTGACGGTTCAGTTTGCTGAGGGCGTGGATTACAGCGCCTACAATAATGGATTTGCGCAGGCCAGTTTTGGCATTCCGAGTCTGGACAAGCTGCTTGCGGATCATCAGATAACGGAGGCTCGCAAGCTGTACGAGCGTCCGCCGCGAAAGGCGGGGGTGGTGCTCGAAGGTGCCCTGGCGGAAATGGACCGCTATTTCGAGTTACATTTCGACAAGAGCATCCCGGTGCAGGACGTGATCGAGGCACTCAGCCAGAATCCGAACTTCAAGGTTGTGGAACCCAACTGGGCGTTCCCGGTGCTGGCGAGTCCCACGGATCCAGAGTTCGTTAATCAATGGCACCATGAGCAGGGAAGCGACAAGGACATTGATTCGGAGACCGCCTGGGAGAAGGAGACCGGCAAGCGCTATGTTGTGCTGGCGATGATCGACTCCGGGGTCAACTATCTGCACCGGGATCTGGTGGATAATATCTGGGTAAACCCGGGTGAAGATCTCGATGGTGACATGGTGGTGTTTGATTCTGATGACATCAACGGCATTGACAATGACGGTAATGGCAAGGTGGATGACTTGGTCGGCTGGGACTTCTTCTCAGGCGGCTTTGCCGTTTGGCCGGGTGAGGATGGCGGCACGCCGGATAACGATCCCAATGACTTCAATGGCCATGGCACCCACTGTGCTGGTATTGCCGCGGCGGTGACCAACAACAGCGTTGATGTTGCCGGTGTTGCCGGTGGCTGGGGTAGTGAGCGTCATTTGCGCGGCGCTCGGATTATGTGCCTGCGTGCCGGGGCCACCGGGAGTGATGGCAACGGTTACATGAATGCCAACAACTGTGGTCAGGCTATTGTTTACGCGGTGGAGAACGGCGCTGATGTCATCAGTTGCAGCTGGGGTTCGCAGTACAACAGCTATATGGCTCAGGGTATGCAGCTTGCCGCCGCTCATGGCGTGACAGTCGTCCATGCGGCCGGCAACGACAACAATGAGAACAGTGACTGGCTGGATTCGGATCCGTACACGACGGTGCTGTCGGTAGCGGCAACAAACCAGTTTGATATCAAGGCGAGTTTCTCCAGCTACGGGTTCTGGATTGATCTGTCGGCCCCGGGGGTGAGCATCCTCTCGACGGTGTCGGATGAGTACGTGCCGGGGTTGGCCAGTTTCCAGGGGACCTCGATGTCGTGTCCGATGGTCGCGGGCGGGGCGTTGTTGGTGCGTTCGGCCCTGCCGACATTGACGAAGGCGCAGGTCGATTCGATTCTGCTGGCGACCACCGACGACATCTACAGCCTCAACCCGAGCTACCTTGGCAAGCTGGGCACGGGACGGTTGAATGTCGGCAATGCCCTGGCGGATTTGCCGTATGCAGATTTCTCGGCCGATGTGACAATTGGCAATGTACCGCTGGAGGTGAACTTCACCGATCTCTCGCCGGCCTCTCCGAATCCTCCGAGCGCGTGGAGCTGGGATTTCGGTGATGGTGGCAATTCTGCCGCACAGAATCCGGGGCACACGTACACGGTGCCCGGCATGTACGAGGTGAGTTTGAGCGCCGATGTTGGTCATGGGCTTGGCGATGGTCTGGAGATCAAGCCGCATTACATCTGGGCGCACGCCGATACGATTCGCATTGACCCGATGGACATCGACGCAGGTGAGACGGCTGTGATTCCCGTGTACCTGCGGAACACGCAACTGGTGAAGTCGATCCAGTTCGCCTTCAAGCTGACCGGCATTATGGGTGCCCAGCCGGTTCCGCCGTATGCCTCGGTAAGCGGACTGCGGACGGATTACTTCCATGATGTGTCGTTGACGGCCTATGATGCTTTCTTTGGCCGCTTCGCTGTCCTGCTGGAGTCGAGTGCATCGGGTGAGTCGCAGTACCTGCCGATCGACACCGGAATCGTGATGTATTTGCATATCTCGATTCCTTCGGGTGCCGAGGGTGACCTCACCATTGACACGGTGACCGCGTCGGGCAAGAATCCGAAACTGTCGACCATCTGGGGTGACTACTTCCCGTACTTTGAGCCGGCCGTGCTGAGTGTCGGCGGCTGTGGTCATGGGGACGTCAATTGTGACGGTGTTGTCAATGTTCAGGATCTGACCACCTTGGTTGCCTTCCTGTTCAGCAGCGGCGCGCCGGTTGACCCCAAGGGGGGTGATGTTAACGGTGACGGGATTATCAATGTCAACGATGTCACGTATCTTGTCGCTTACCTGTTTGCCAGCGGGCCGCCCCCACCGAGCAAGTAGTGACGCAGAAGCTGCGACAGACAAGAGTGTTGCTGAGAATGCGGGTCTGTTTTCGACCCGCATTCTCTTTTCTGCGTGCGGCTCGTTAGTTTCTGTGCAGTCAACAGAGTTTTTCCCAAAGCGGCAGGATTTTTCATTGACTCCCTTTAACACCAAGGGTATTTTTGCAACGGGTGAAGCCATGCCCGACCGACTGCACATTGCGGCCCGGTGATACGTCACTACTGGTGCACGGGCAGCATTGTCGGATGGGCAGCGCTTATGCATGGGCAACGGCGTTGCAAGGGTAACAGCGTTGCAAGGGCAACTCGGCAGAAGTGAAGCTGCCCGGACGAATTGTTTCTTCGGTGATGGTGAATGATCATGAGAGTGTGGTGAATATAGCTTAATGCATGGAGGCCTAAGAGCATGAAAAAACTGTTAGCGATTACGTTCTCGCTGGTCCTGTTGGTGGGCGGCTCTGTCTGGGCGGCACCCCCTATAATAACATCAGGACTTCAGGGTAAAGTAACGGTTGAGGGCAGACCTTTCGGAGTTACTAACCTTGACCTCTTCCTAAGTGACGCGACTGGGGTTGACTGGTCCTATTCCGGCAATAGCGAGCTATCTGTCTCCATCTTTGATAGCCTTGGTTCTACAATGGTGCGTGTCGAAGCGCCAAGCGACATTTGGATTGGGTATGAGATAATCAGGTTTACGGCGACTAATGCGGACGGGTCGGCCTTCCGCGATCTACGGTTCACGGTGATCAAGAATCCTGAGGTCGTATTGGATAGCGTGAATGTCGAGGCCATCTACTCGAAAGCCGCTGATCCGGGCTATGCCGCCTTTGAAGATTTCGGCGACTCGGTGAGGACTGGCGAGGAGATACGGCTGTACTGGCGTTACAATGCGAACAATGATTGGATTGATCTCGATACTGTGCTTTTTGCTGGTATGACGAACGGTTACAAGGTATACACGGTTGATATGCATGGTGACGGTGCCGCGGTGCGGGGGAACTTATCGTTACCGTTACCGGCAAATCCGGCGACAATTGTTGCGGAAGCAGAGTTCACAGGGCTGTGGACTGCCACCTTCATCAATAGTTTTAGCGTCGATGGAGTGGGTGCCGATACGGTTGGATTGGGGACCTTCTACGTAACTGGCGCCCCCGGGATGAAATATGATTACAATGAGGTCTCGGCAGTGCTCCATATCGGACCCATAGCGGCAGTTCCAGAGAGTCACGGCGATTCGCTGTGCGTGGACACTGCGTTCTACCCGCCCGGTGGTGAGTGGCTGTGGGCTACCGCCCCGCCGGCATCGCAGAGGGACCCAGAGCCAACCTGGGGCGGGCCGTATTGCTGGCTGATTATTGATGAGGCTACGGGAGTTGAGAATGTGACCATCGGCGAGAAGCCGGAGACCTTCCAGCTCAACCAAAACTACCCGAACCCGTTCAACCCCACCACGACGATCAGTTTCGATGTCGGCCGGGCCGGGCATGTGAAACTGGATATCTACAATGTGCTGGGCCAGCGGGTAGCCTCGCTGGTTGACCGGCATATGGAACGGGGTACGTACGAGGCCGATTGGGACGCCAGCAGCTTCTCGACCGGTATTTACTTCTACAAGCTGGAGACAGAGAACTTCTCGGATACGAAGAAGATGCTGCTGTTGAAGTAAATCGCTGTCTTGGCAACAAGGGCATGATTCAGGCCCCGGCGGATGGCACCGTCGGGGCTTTTCTGTGGGGACGGGGCCAGTCGGGAGTCACCGGGCGACAGGAGGGCACATTGTCTGGGGCGGTCGTGTAAGTTGTTATGTTACTGTATGTTACGTGTTAATTATTGACTTTGTGGTACGATTTGGGTATACTTCGAAGTTAGCTGCAGTCGACGCGAAGATGTTAACTTGTTGATATACAAGGCATTAGAATGTTAGGCGTTATAGGTAACCGGTTCAGCATTGGCAAGGAAACGTACTCCCCGTTCGCGGTTGAGTTACATTACTTTCGGATAGAGAAGCGTTACTGGTCCATTTGCTTTGAGCGTATCAAGCGGGCAGGGTACAAGATTATCGCGACGGCGGTGCCGTGGAATGTTCATCAGGCCGAGGACAAGTCGCTGGATTTTGCGGGAATTACTGATCCGAAGAAGGATTTAGTCGTATTTTTAGAGCTGGCTCGGGAGTTTGGATTCAAGGTCATCCTGAGGCCGGGTCCCTGGGTGGCCGGGCAGATGAGAAACGGCGGTTTGCCGGAGTATCTGTTCCGTGACCTGAAGATCTTTGCGCGTGACGCTACCGGGCAGGAGAAGGAGTTGCCGGCCGATTACGGTGCCAGGGGGGGCTATCTGCCGAGCTATCTGCATCCGAACTATCAGTATCATTTGAAGAATTTCTTCAAGTCGTTCATTGAGACGACCAAGAACTATGTTCATCCCCGTGGTCCGATCTTTATGGTGGAGCTGGATTACGAGACATCATATGGCCGGCAACTCGAGCCGGGCAGCGCTGACTATAACCCGGACGTCCTGGAGAAGTATTACGGGCCGTTTCTGGAGCAGCGGTACGAGGGGGATATCAAGAAGCTGAACCAGCTCTACAAGGAGAAGAACAAGGATTTTGGCGAGGTGGAGCCGCCGCGGGAGTTTGTCAATCTGGACCAGAAGGGTTTCCCGAAGGCGTTGGACTGGATGCGGTTCCGGGAGTATATGCTTCGGCTGTACCTTGAGAATCTTGAGGATGTTTTCAAGGCGTACACGGTGGAGCCGTTGATTTTCCGCTCGTTGTATTTCCGTCCGGGTGATCTTTTGCCGGCGTTCAATCTTGTTCCGGAGGACCGGGCGCCGTTTTTGGGCAGCAATGTGTTTCCTGAGGGGAACTATTTCGATCTGGCGGCCAAGGCTCGTTTTCTCAAGCACGAGTATGGTTTTGCGTTTGCGTGTTCGTTTGCGTCCGGCACGGCTGCTGAGAACGCGGCTCGTGAGGAGCAGATTGCGCCGGTGCATGACAATCAACGTCGGTTCTACCTGGCGGGAGCGCTGGCCAACGGGTTCAAGGGGTTCAATCAGTACATGTTCGTGGACCGTGAGCATTGGTACGGGGCGCCCCTGCGCAATGATGGCACGGTGACCAGCGGATATGAGATCGTCAAGAATTTCAATATCGCGCTGGAAGAGCGGGTTGGTCTGGAGAATATGGAGGACGATGTCCGGGTGGCCGTAGTTGGTAACCGCCTGTACACGTGGTTGCGGATGATGCCCAGCGACAAGATGTTGTCGTACCTGCCGCGGTTGGTGGATGCTACCACGACCGGCTTTTGTCGCGACCTGATGCGCCTGAAGGTCAATTTCGGGGTACGGGAGAATCGGGACTGGGAATCGATGTCGCGTTATAGGGTGATCTTCATCCCCACCTGTGAGGTGATGGCCGAGGCGGACCAGCAGGCCATTGTGGAGCTGGCCAAGAGCGGTGTGACAGTGATTCTGTCTGGATTGATGCCCAAGTGGGATGAGAGCTTCCGGGATTGTCAGGTGCTGGCCAATCACTTCCGGATAAAGACAACGGTTGATTACCGGATCGGCACTGTCGAGCACAAGGGGGGGCAGTTTCTGTCCTACTTGTATGGTTCGGTTCGCTCGACCGATGATTCGCGAGTGCGCAAGATCGCCAATGTGGGGGCGAAGACAGTCGGAGTGTGTTCCTCGCGGTACAAGGGGAACCTGTACCTGTTCAGCTTCGACATAGCCTCCGGTGGTGATCACCACAAGATCAATCTGCTGGAATCGGTTCTTGAGGGGGAGAGTATCGGCTCGTTGCTGTACTGCTCGGACCCGGCGGTGGATATGTCGCTGCAGCTTTCGGAGAAGAAGGGGTTGTTGTTTCTGGTGGCTCCGCCGGCGGGTGAGCTGTCGGACGGGTTGGAGGCCGGACAGAAGGAGATCATTGTCCGGGTGGACCTGAAGACAGCCGGTTTCAAGGCGCCGCGGGTGAAGCTGACGAACCTGTTTGAGGGCGAGTCGGCGCAGCCGATCAAGACCACTGCGAAGGACCTGAAGGGGGGCATCGCCCTGTCGACCAAGTTTCCCGACGGTGCGATCTTTTTGATCGAACGTCGTTAACTTTCAAAAGCAGGATGAGTGTTGGCATGCGTAAGTGGATAAGCGGTGCCGTTGCTGTCGTGTGTCTGGCGGTGATGTGCGTGGGATTGAGCGGTGGGTGTTCCGATATCGGTGTTACTCGATACTACGAGCGGGGGGCAATAGCATGCACCTCGCCGATCGCGGCGCAGATCGGCAGGGAGGTATTCGCACAGGGGGGCAACGCTGTCGATGCGGCCGTTGCCATTGGGTTTGGCCTGGCGGTGGCGTATCCGCGGGCCGGGAACATCGGTGGCGGTGGCTTTGCGGTTGTGCATGATTCTGAGACGGGCAAGATATCAGCGCTTGACTTCCGCGAGAAGGCACCGCTGGCGGCGACCGAAACGATGTTTCTGGACAGCCTTGGTGAGGTGATCGAGAATTCCTCATTGCTGGGGCCGAAGGCGGCCGGCGTGCCCGGGACCGTCGCCGGCCTGCGGGCGTTGTGGGAAGCGTATGGTTCGCTGCCATGGGAGGAGCTGGTGCGACCCTCAGCGGTACTGGCCGACACGGGATTTGTGGTGGACAGCGCGCTGGCTGCCGACCTGGAGACTCACCGTGAGGAGCTGTGCGGGTTTGAGGGCTCGTGTGTGTTGTTCTTTGCTGAGGGTCGTGCGGTTCGGTCCGGAGAGAGAATACGGATGCCGGATCTGGCCGGGACGTTGTTCGCCATTGCGGCTGAGGGAGCCGATGGTTTCTACAAGGGGCGCACGGCAGAGAAGATTGTGGCCACGATGGAGAAGTATGGTGGTCTCATCAGCAGCGAGGACCTTGAGAGCTACGAGGCCCTCTGGCGGGATCCGCTGCACTTCCGGTTTGATCGCTATGATATCTACAGCATGCCGCCGCCGAGTTCGGGTGGTATCGCGCTGGGGCAGATATTGAAGCTGCTGGAGCCGATGGATTTCGCGGCGCTGTTTCCGCAGTCGCCGAAGTACATGCATTTGTTTGCGGAGGCCTCACGGCTGGTCTACGCCGACCGCGCAACTCACCTTGGGGACCCGGATTTCCACGATGTTCCGAAGACCCTGTTGGATGAGCAGTATCTGGACCGCCGTCGGCAGTTGATCGACCCGAACCATGCGACGCCATCGAAGAACATCCGCGAGGGCAGCCCGCCGGTGATGGAGGCGGAAGAGACAACCCACCTTTCGGTGTGTGACGGCAATGGTACTGCGGTATCGCTGACGTACACGCTGAACGGTCCTTTTGGATGCAAGGTGACGGTTGAGGGGGCGGGTTTTCTGCTCAACAATGAGATGGACGATTTCTCGGTCAAGCCGGGTGTGCCGAACACCTATGGGTTGATCGGGGGAGAGGCCAACAAGATAGAGCCCGGCAAGCGGATGCTTTCGTCGATGTCACCGACGATCGTGATGCACGATGGGCAGCCGCGCCTGGTGGTGGGCACGCCGGGCGGTTCGAGGATCATTACGGCGGTGGCGCAGGCGCTGATCGGGTTTGCGCGGTTCGGCCTGCAGCCGAACGAGATTGTCAAAGAACCGCGGTTTCATCATCAATGGTTGCCGGACAAGCTGTTGCTGGAGAAGGGGCGCTATGACATCAATGCGAAACAGGGGCTGATTTCGATGGGGCACATGATCGATGAGCAGGCCCCCTGGTGTGACATGCAGTTGATCTTCATCAACGAGTCAGGGATGATGGCTCCGGCGTCGGACCCTCGCCGTGGCGGTGTTGGCGTTGGCCTCTGAGCTGACGGCCGGGTCAGCGTTGATTGCCGTTTGAAGACGGAATGTAGCAGTGGCGGACACCCAGGACGATACCTCCCAAGCCGATGATACTTGCCAGCAGGTAGATGACGGTGCCGATGTACGGAATGGCCATCAGCAGGGTGAGGATGATCAATCCCGTAAACAGCTGTGTCCGGGACAGGATCGTTGGTTCCTTCTTGACAAGCCGGATTGCGAGCCAGCCGAGCAGGAAAGCGAACATCACCTTGCCGGTATAGAACAGCAATCCCCCGGTGACCGCGGCGAAACTGGAGACCGGCACAAGGACCAGCGAGAAGATCAGCAGTACGGCACCGATGGCGGCCATTTCGCCCTCTATCATTATCAATCCTACCAGTGAGAACACCAGTGCCACCAGAAGGATCAGCACGGATACGATTGCGATCAGGACGGTGACGAACCCTGAGGCGGTGGCGATGGTAAACCGCGAGCGCAGTTGTTGGAACGTGGATTCCGCATACTTCCTGAAGAGCCACAGCAGGATGATTCCGAACAGGAAGGCTGCCAGCAGTTTGGAGATGGCCAGGACGACCGAGGCGAGGTTGACGAACGAATCCTCCTGGTCTGTGTCATCGGGTATGGCGGGGGCATAGACGACCTCACCGGTGACCGTGGCCCCCGGGTGGATGACCAGGTCATTCTCCTGTTTGGTCGTGTAGGTCAGGGTCCCGATGATTACGGCCGGGGGGGAGATGTCGATTCGGTCGCCCTTGACGGTAATCTCGTCCTCGATGGTGGCGGTAATGGTGATCTCGCCGCCGCCGATTCGGACCGGGCCGCGCAGGGTTCCTTCGACATTGACCGTAGCGCCGTAGATGTCGGCTGGTCCTTCAATGACAGCGCTGGGGGACACTCTCGGTTCGGAGCCGAAAAGCAGCAGTGAGCGCCCGACATGGCCGGTGATGTCGGCGAAATTCGCAAAGACCCTCAGGGAGCCATCGCAGCGGCCAGCGAATTTGAGCTGGTAGGCAAACAGCGAGGCGGAGCCGCCGATGGTGCCGTTGATATCGGAGTTGTAGCCACCCGCGATCAGATCGCCATTGATGGTGCCGTCGACTTTGAGCTGTGAAACCCAGACGATGAGGTCGTCATCGATCGTGTGCAGGGGGGATATATTCAGCTTCTCGCCGGCCTCGAACATGGTTGCCCCGGCAAGCAGCGGCAGAGCCAGCAACATCAGAGTGGCGGCGGTCAGAGTGCGAACAGTATGACTGAGGTATTGTGCTGTCATAAGAGTGCTCCGGACACGACATTCGCTGCCCAGTTATGGCATACGCATTGCGGCAGGGCATAGTTGCCGGGTCACCGTAAACAACTACACCCGGATAGCCGCAACAAGGAAAAAATCAGTCAATCGGAGCGCGGTTGTGCAGGTTTTGCACAGTGGGGGCATATAGGTGTGGGCCGCGCCCGGCATCCGACAGCCGGTTATAACGCCTTTTGTTGTCACTGATTACGAAGGAATTGTGTGGTGGGGTCGATACACTAACATATAACCGGGTGGAGCTGAATGGAACTGTACATCGACCGCAAGAGAACGCTACTGCCCCGGATCGACGCCATCTACGTGTTGGCGCGGCTGATGCTGCTTGTTGTCATTGGCTGGTACGCATTTTTCGGTCCGGGCGAGTCAGCGCCCCGAATCTATTGGACAGTGATCCTGGGCACATTCCTGCTGCAAAGCGGCTATGTACTCGTGTCGACGGCCAGGAAGCTGGATATTCGTCCGGCCTATGTTGTGTCGCTGGTGTATGATCTGGCCTTGGTTCCCTTTCTCGTCTACCACACCGGCGGGGTTGATTCCTCCTTCTATCTTGTGTTCTGCCTGACCGTATCAATAGCGGCGTATGTGCTCACGCTCCCGGTTGCATCCGCGACAGTGATTCTGGGGTCGGCCGGATACCTGACGGTTGTCTTTCCGCAATTGACGGCAGACAACTACTTCAATGTGATTGTCAGACTGGGGTTCATATGGATTTACTACCTGGTCATATCGTACGCTCTGGACTATTTCCGTCGCTCCGAATCAAGGATGCTCAAGCTGTTCAATACCTTGAATATGCGTACCTCGGAGCTGGAGAAGTCGCAGGCGCAGTTGGAGCACATCTATGAGAACTCGCGTGTGCTGGCCTCGATTCTGGACACCGAGGGGCTGGTCTTGGCCGTTGACCGCATCATGGGGCGGGTCTTCGCATATAATGACTACGCTATCATTCTGATTACCAAGGGTGGCTACCAGTACCGTGTTCGCTGTATTGATGGTGTGGCCAACTATACGCCGGAGGATGTCGATGTTTGCCAGATGGAGATCATTCGTCGCGTGGGCAACATAGGCGAGCCGGTGCGGATACCTGACACCCGGAGTCGCCGGGACTATGTGGCTCTGGGCAGGCAGACTCGTTCGGCGATGGCTGTCCCCATGGTGGCTCGCGGCCATGCCAGTGGGGTGTTGCTGGCCGAATCGGCGGAGCGGGACCATTTCAACGAGCGCGATATTCAGCTTCTGTCGATTGTTGCCCGATCGGCGGCGATGGCCCTGGAGAACGCGGCGCTTCACAAGCGCACCGAGGAGCTGACGATCATGGATGAGTTGACCCGCGCGTTCAACTACCGTCACTTCGTGAAGAAGCTTGATGAAGAGAAGAAACGAGCGGCGCGCTACAAGATGCCGCTGTCGATCATTATGGTTGATATTGACCACTTCAAGCGATTCAATGACACCAACGGTCATGAGGCCGGCAATGTCGTACTGCGAGAATTGGCGAAGATCATCAAGGGATGTATTCGCGATGTTGACATATTCGCCCGCTATGGGGGCGAGGAGTTTGTGATTGTGCTGCCGCAGACGGACCTTCGGGCGGCACGGGTGATAGGTGAGCGTATTCGGGAGCAGATCGAGGCGCACAAGGTTCATCTTCCGGAGTCAGGCCCCCGCACTATTACAGTCAGTGTCGGTGTCAGCTCTTACCCGGAGAATGGCCGATCCGAGGATGAACTGGTTGATGCCGCCGACAAGGCTCTGTATCAGGCCAAGGGCGACGGTCGCAATATGGTCTGTACGCTCTGAACGTGCGTCTGCAGGCGCACGCAGCTGGTGAGCACCCCGCCGTTGCCGGCGGGTCAGCGCCACGGGAGCAGACATGGATGTTTCTGCCGTACCGCTGGGGCAGTTGTTCGTGGTGGGATGCCCGGATGCGTATCCCGATCGCGAGTTCCTGCGCTGGTGGGAGCGCGAGCACATTGGGGGGCTGATCCTCTTTGAGCACAACGGGCGCGATCATGGCGCCCTGGGCGAGGTCCTTGCGGATCTGCGTCGACGCAGCCGTCTGTCCGAGCCGCTGATCGCGATTGATCAGGAGGGCGGGCGGGTCAGTCGTCTGCGAGGGCATCCGGTGGAACTACGTGCGGTGGCGGACTATGGCCGCAGCGAGCGTCTTGATGAGTACCTTACGGACTACGCGGCCAGTTGCGCCTACATGCGCCGGTTGGGGATCAACTGTAACCTCGCGCCGGTAGGTGATGTCTTTGTCAGTGCGGACAATGCGTGTCTGAAGTCGCGGTGTTTTTCCGATGATCCCCAGGTTGTATCGCGGTTCGTGGCAGCGACGGTGAGGACTGCTCGTGCCAACGGTTTGATCAGTTGTGTCAAGCACTTCCCCGGTCTGGGGCCGGCCCGGAGCGATCCCCACCTGGCAACGCCGGTGGTTGACTATTCCATCGATCAGTGGCGTGCCCGGGAACGACAGCCTTTTGCTGCGGCAATTGCCGAGCGGGTTGAGATGGTGATGACGACCCATGTGGTGGTCAGCGGCTGGGATCGGACAATCGCCACCGGGTCACGCAGCATTGTGCAGGAGCGGCTGCGCAGCGATCTTGGGTTTTCGGGGGTGGTTATCACCGATGACTTGCTGATGAATGGTGCGGGGCAGCTTGGTAATATCGGTCATCGCGCTGTGGCGGCGCTGGTGGCCGGGCACGATCTGCTGTTGTTCGGCAGGCAGGTCGATCAGGCGATGGTGGCGTATGAGGCCGTCCGCGAGGCGGTCAGGCGCGGCGACGTTGACCCTGAGCGCATGAAGCGTGCGCTGGGGCGGGTGGCCGCTTTGAAGTCGAAACTCAGTTAAAACTGGCCGGCTGCTGTGGCGCTGGTTACTGATAGTGTGCGTATATGAAGCTGGCACGATTGCAAACAGGCAGGCGCCTGACGGTGCTGGGGATTAACTCCGGTACGTCGGGTGACAATATAGATCTGGCCGTCTTAAGGCTGGAGCGACAACAAGGCAAGTTCTCCTGGCACTGGGTTGACGGGGCGACGCGTCGGTACCGTCCGAAGCTGCAGGAACTGATCTGGCGGGTGGCTGATGCGCCGTCGGTGAGTCTGGACGAAGTGATACACCTGGATTCGGCTCTTGGTCAGGCGTTCGCCGAGGCAGCCGCGGGGATGGTCCGCAAGCTGGAGCGCGGGCGGGTGCGTGTGGATGCGATCGCCAGTCACGGCCAGACGGTGCGGCATGCGCCGCAGAGAGTGAAGCGGGACAAGTACACGGTGAGTGGTACGCTGCAACTGGGGTCGCCGGAGGTCATTGCCGCGCGGACAGGGCTTCCGGTTGTGGCGGATTTTCGTCAGGCGGCGGTTGCGCGGGGGCTGGAGGGAGCGCCGATCACGACCTCGGCGATGAGGCGCTTGTTTGCCGAGAAGACGAAGTCACGGCTGCTGGTGAATATTGGCGGTATGGCGAACTATTTCTATTTTCCCGCGGCACACTCGCGGGGGAAAGAGTCGGCGGCGGACTGTGGTCCCGGGAATTGTCTGAGCGATTTGCTGGCTCGTCGGCTGCTGGGGCAGCCGTATGACCGGGGTGGTCGGAGGGCGGCAGCGGGGGCGGTGTCGCAACGGCTGCTGTCGTTGATGCTGGCCCATCCGTTCTTTCGCGGGAAGCTTCGGTCGACCGGGCGGGAGGTTTTCGGGCCGGCGATGGAGCAACTGATGCTGGACTTCCGCAAGCACCATCGCCTGAGGATAGAGGATCTGCTGGCAACCGCCGCCGAACTGACTGTCAACGCTATTGTCGGACGCATATGGCCGATCGTCAGTCGTGACGACTCGCTTACGGAGGTTCTGGTTTTTGGCGGAGGCCGTCGGAACAGGCACTTCATGAAGCGCCTTCGACACCAGTTGCCCGATATCCCGATCAGAAGCGTGGACGAGACTGGAGTTGACGGCGATCTGGTGGAGGCGGCGGCTTATGCGGTGATGGGTGAGGCGGCCATCCGTGGGGAAGCTTTGGACCTGGGAGTGTATCGAGGGAAGGCACATTGCGCTGTTTGCGGACGCATAGTGCAGTAACCCTCAGCGGGATGTATAACAGGTGAGCAGACAAAAGTGAGGAAATCAGGCGAGTAGTATGACCAGAAGCAGACATCATCGACAAGGCCTGCCGGGAGTGTGGGCCGAGCTGCAGGCGCTCTTGACGATCATCGTTTTGCTGGGTGTTACGGGGTGTGGTGGCGGTCCGCCGGGGTTGCGGGGGCCGGAGCGGCCGAGCGCCATTGACATTCCCTTTGTGCGGGTCCTCATCGAGAGCGGGGCGCCGGAGGCGGTTGTCACCTCGGAGGGCCTGTTCACGGTGGAGTGTCTGTTGGCAAAGAGGCAGACGCTGTACCAATCCTCGCGACCGGTGCGCATAACGAATCGCGCCGGCCGGTTGCAGGTAGCCAACCGCGACGGGCTGTTGCTGGAAGAGGGATTGGAGGAGATCAACATCCTGCCGCAGGATCGGCGGCCGTTGCTGCTGGGCGGGCGGCCGTATCGCGGGTTGTTCAAGATCGTACCTTCAGGACCGGGGAATGTGGAGGTCATCAATGTGGTCTCCATGGAAGACTACCTTCGCGGAGTCATACCGCCCGAACTGGGCAAGCGGGAGCGCAATGAGGTGGAGGCCATCAAGGCCCAGGCGGTAGCGGCCCGAACGTATGCCCTGGCACACCTGGGGCAGTATTCCAACGGGCGGTACGATCTGAAGGGAGACATCATGGATCAGGTGTATGGCGGAGCGGCCGTGGAGTATGACCTGGTCGACAGGGCCGCGCGTGAGACAGCCGGTTGGGTGGCCATGTACAATGATGAATTCATTCAGGCCTATTACCACTCGACCAGTGGCGGCATGACCGATGCGATTGGCGATGTCTGGGATCGTCCCGACCTGCCCTATTTGCGAGCGGTCTCCGACAGCGGAGCCTCGTCGTGGTCGAAATACTACCGCTGGCAGGAGCACTTCAGTGAGCCGCAACTGCGTCAGCGGCTGGAGCAGTATCTGTCTGCCGAGCGCGGGGTCGATGTGCGGCTGTCTCCGATTGTCGATCTTCAGACTATGCAGCGCAGTCCGGGTGGCCGGGTGATGGAACTGGTGGTCAGGACGAGGTCGGACAGTTATCGTTTGTACAAGGACCGCATCCGCTGGGCGTTTCGTCGGTCGTCCAATCCTGATCTGATTCTCCCCTCGGCCCGCTTCGATCTGGATATCCTGCGTGATGCCGACGGGAACATCGTGCGGGTTACCTTTGACGGCGGCGGTTACGGGCACGGGGTTGGCATGTGCCAGTGTTCGGCTATTGAGATGTCTCGCCGTGGATGGGACTACCGCCGCATTCTCAGTCATTTCTATACCGGCGTCGAGCTGCGAAAGCTGTACTGAGCCAGACAATGCTTTTTATTGATTTTGCGAGGGTGAGCGCGTAGCATGGGCACAGGATGCGAGCTTTGCTGAACATACTGCGGGCAGCGGCCCTGGTGCTGGTGCTTATGGCGGGAGCCGGGGCGGCTGAACCGGGAGTGTACACGATCGGCGCCTGGGGCGGCCTGAGCACGATTACCGGCGGTGACTCGCTTACCTTTCCCATGCAGTTTGACTATGGCGTGCGGTTCGGGTACTACCTGAAGAAGGGGTGGTCGCTCGATTTCGATCTTTCTCGTTACAGATGGAACAGTGATTCCACCGCCAGTTCCAGTTTCGCATTCGGGTCAGGTGATGACCATGCTGTCTTACGCTACAGCGCCGTTGGGGTGGGGGTGACAGCCACCAAGCTGTTGTTCCGGCCCGAGGCCTCGGTCAATGTTCCGGTGGGTCTGGGGGTGGGGGTCATGTTCTGGCGTGGTGAGGATCCCCGGGGGGACACGACGTGGACGGTGCCGGGCACGGGGGATGAGAAGCGCGAGTTCAAATCAAGTGAGTTGTTTGTCAGGGCAATGACCGGTATTGACCTGCATCTTAAGGGCCGACTGGGGCTGGGACTGGAGATACACGCGGACTACCTGACGGCGATAGGGGCGGACTTCGCCGACGAGGTTAACAAGGGTCGGGATCGACTGGTGGCAGGGGTGCGCCTTGGTTTGCAGATGAGTTTCGGGGCGCGTCGGCAGGAGGTCGAGTGGCGGTCTGAACCAAGCTGGGCGCGGGTGCCGCCCTCGCAGCGTTCGGAGCGTGATCTTGTCGACAGCGACGGAGACGGCGTGCCGGACAAGCGGGACAAGTGCCCGAATACACCGCTGGGCGCCGTCGTCGACATGGATGGGTGTCCGATTGACAGCGATGGTGATGGGGTCCCCGACGGTCTGGATGACTGTCCCGACACGCCGGCAATGGCGCGCGGGATGGTGGATATGTTCGGCTGTCCGGTGGATTCGGATTTCGATGGAATCCCCGACTACCTTGATGAGTGTCCGTACAACCCGGTTGGGGCACATGTGGACAGTGTTGGGTGTCCAATCGACAGCGATGGTGACGGTGTGCCCGACGGTCTGGATGACTGTCCGAACACGCTGTACGGGGTGGAGGTGGATGGTCGCGGTTGTATAGATCTGTCTGTCTTCGATAAGCCGATGGTGCTGAATATTGACTATACGCCCGGCTCGTTCGAAATCGATCCGACCAGTAAGGAGCGACTGAAGCGTCTCTCACGGTTGCTGCACTTTGTCAGCAATATGCGGCTTGAGATCAACGGGTATACCGATAACATCGGTATGGCTCAGGCGAACCAGGCACTCAGTGAAAAGCGGGCGAACCGGGTGCGGGACTATCTTGTTGCGCAGGGAATCGAGGCTGAGAGAATGACTGTCTACGGTCGGGGCGAGACCAACTTCGTGGCCTCCAACGAAACCGCCGAGGGGAGAGCCAGGAATCGCCGAGTGGAGATAGTGTTCTATAAATAGCAGAGCGGGACCGGTGACGTGACCACACACTTGCATTTCATTCAACAGAACCTGATGGAGCGTCGGCACAACACGTATGCGCTGGTTGCCATCTTACCGCCGCGTCTTGATGAACTCATCATGCCGCTGCGAGAGCGTTATGATCCGTTGTATCTGCAGCTTCCCTCACACATAACGATCGTCTTCCCCTTCGAGGCCGAGACAGATCAGGACGAGCTGGTGGCCACCATTCTGAGCGAGACTCTGACTCAGCCGGCGGTTACGGTGCAGATGCATTCGATCGGCGATTTCTATCCCAAGTACCCGGTGATTTACTGGTCGGTCAGGAAGAACGAACAGCTCTCCTCGTTGTATTACCGTATCAATGCCCGGCTGGAGATTCCGATACCGTTCAAGGAGTACATACCGCACGTCACTGTTGCCCGGGAGATATCGAATCATCGTGTGATGCTTGTCAAAGACAAGATTGCGCCGTATCTTCCGGATGAGACGTTTCAGGTGAAGGCACTTGATTTGATAGCGCCGGTTACCGGGATGCGCTGGGTTTCGATCCGGACGTTTCCATTGACAGCCGGCTGAGACCGGCACCACACGTACCTGCATTGTCGTTCATCATCGGTGGCACCGCTGCCCACATGCGCAGAAAGAAGGCGGCGGGATGTTTGACACCCTGTTAAGTTCGACCGTCAGTATATCGGGCATGGCGCCCGGGAGGCGGAGCCGCCTTAAGTGGGCATGTCGGCTGTTGAGATTGCCGATCGCTGACCTCAAACAGCTTGTGTCTAAGAGGTTACGTTTTCAGAAATGCCTTGCACAAACACCTAAATTGCCGTAGAATGGCGACGAACACAGTATGAACGTTTTAATTGTAACCCAGCATTTCCCGCCGGAGAAGGGGGCAGTACGGCGGTTGTACGAGTTCGCGCGGTTCTTCGCCCTGCAGGGGGAGAATGTGTCGGTTCTGACGGCCATGCCGAACTATCCGGATGGTGTGGTGCCGGAGGAATACCGGGGCAAGTTCTTCACCGTTGAGGATATGGACGGGGTGACGGTGTATCGCAGCTACGTGCTTCCGGCTCCAAATAACTATCCCGGGCGGCGGATGATCGGGTTTGTGGTCTTTCTGATAACATCGGTTGTTAACTCCTTCCGGATCAACAAGAAGTTCGATTTGGTGATTGCCTCGACCCCGCCGGTTACTACGCCGGTGATCGGGTGGCTTCTGAGCCGACTGAAGAAGGCTCGTCTGGTGATCGAGATACGGGACCTTCAGCCGGAGTCTTCAGAGGAGTTCGGCAACCTGAAGCCATCGATTCTCACCCGTCTGCTCAAGAAGTTTATGCACTGGCTGTACCGTCGCGCAGACTATGTCGTTCCGGTGACTGACGGTATCACGGAGTATCTGCAAAGCGTGGGGATTCCCCGCGAGAAGCTGGTGACGGTGAAGTCGGGGGTGTCCAACGAGTTCCTGGCGGCTAACAGCAACGGCGTCAGGAAGAAGTTCGGCTGGGAAGGCAAGTTTCTGGTGATGTACACCGGGACAATCGGCTGGGCGCACTGTCTTGAGACAGTTATTGAGGCGGCGCGTCACCTTGTTGATCAGCCGGATATTGAATTTGTCTTTGCCGGCGATGGTCAGAAGCGTGGAGCCCTGGAGGCGATGGTGCGTGATTACGGACTGAAGAATGTCCGGTTCATCGGCCTGCAACCCCTTGATTCGATCCCGTATTTCCTGCAGGCCTCCGATGTGCTGGTGCACAGCATGAAGGAAGTCCCGCTGACGAGAGTGGCCCTGCCGTCCAAGTTGTTTGAGTATATGGCTTCAGGCAAGCCGATCATTTACGGTTCTTCTGGTGGCGAGGCAATCGAGGAGCTTGAGAGGGCCGGTGGGGCGCTGTCGTTCCCGGCTGAGGATCCGGAGACGCTGGCTGATTTGATTCTTAAGCTGAAGACGGGGCAGATCGATGGTCATCAACTGGGCAGGAGCTACTACGATCATGTCGCGCGGTATCACCGTCGTGAAGTCTGGGCGGAACGATACCTGACCCTGATTCGCAGCATGTAGCCTTGTTCGCCCGCTGGCTGGTTTATTCCCTAACACTCTGCTTTTTTTCGGGCGCCTTTTGCCTATATTGGCCCGATGCCGCCTTCAGGGATCGGTGAGCGGCTGCGAGTGTGGTTGCAACAGGTGAGGACATATCGCCCATGAGAATCGTACAAGTAGTCGGTGCCCGCCCGAATTTCATGAAGGCGGCGCCTTTGGTCAGGCAGCTTCAGAAACACCCCCATAGCTTCCACAGCATCCTCATCCACACCGGTCAGCATTATGATCACTCCTTGTCGCAGGTGTTTTTCGACGATCTTGATCTGCCGCGGCCGGATCTGCATCTGGGGATTGGGTCCGGAACTCACGCCGTTCAGACCGGCAAGATGATGATAGAGCTGGAGCTGGCTCTGGGTGAGCTTCAGCCTGACCTGGTGATTGTCTTTGGTGACGTCAATTCGACGCTGGCGACGGCCCTGGTGACCTCGAAGCTGCGTCTGCCGCTGGCGCACGTGGAATCGGGGCTGCGCAGTTTCGACATGACGATGCCTGAGGAGGTCAATCGGCTTGTGACGGATCGGCTGGCGGATCTGCTGTTTGTCAGTGAGCCGGCCGGATTGGTGAACCTGCGCCAGGAGGGAGTGGACGACCGGAAAGTGTTCTTTGTGGGGAATATCATGATCGATTCCCTCATGATCAGCCTGAATGCAGCGCGGGATTCGGATGTTCTTTTGCGGCTGGGGCTAAAAGAGAAGTCATACGCGGCGTTGACTCTGCACCGTCCCACCAATGTCGACGATCCCGACACCTTACGCCGCCTGCTGGCGTGTGCGGCTGATATCAGCCGACGGCTGCCGGTGGTGTTTGCCTGTCATCCGCGCACTCGCAAGAACATGCGCCGGTTCGGTATCGATCAGGAGTCATTGCCGCCCGGATTGATGATTATCGAGCCGCTCGGCTACCTTGACTTTGTCAGGCTGCAATCATCGGCGCGGATTGTCCTGACGGATTCCGGGGGGATTCAGCAGGAGGCCACGTACCTGAATACTCCCTGCCTGACACTGCGTACGTCCACTGAGCTGGTGGAGACGGTACAGCGCGGGTCGAATACGTTGTGCGGTACCGACACCGGGAAGATACTCGAGTTGGTCGATGCTGTCATGCGGGGGGAGTATAAGCGAGGGTCGGTGCCTGATCTGTGGGATGGCCGGGCGGCAGAGCGGATAGTGCAGGTGCTGCTGGAGAGGATGTAAGAGGATGTAAGGGGGCTTAGCGACAAAAGGAAGGGCTAATGGTGGCGAAGTACCGAATGTACGTGGATGAGGTTGGAAACCCCGACCTGGGCAGTTCCGGCAATCCAAATCACAGATACTTGAGCCTTACCGGTGTCATGATTGATCTGGAGTACGTGAGCAGACGATTCATCCGGAGATGGAGCAGTTGAAGTCAGAGTTTTTCGCTTCCCATCCCGATGATCCACTGGTCCTCCGCCGGAAGGAGTTGGTCAATGCACGCTGGCCGTTTCATCATCTCAGGGATGCTCAGGTGAGGCAAGCGTTCGATTCACGGCTCTTGTCACTTTTGCAGCAGTGGCGTTACTGCGTGGTAACTGTCTGCATTGACAAACTGTACCATCGGGAGACTTATCGGGTACGGAGATTCGAACCGTATCACTACTGCATGATGATCCTTCTTGAGCGTTTTGTCCTGTATCTGGAAGGACTGCACGCCGTCGGCGACGTAATGGCAGAATCACGAGGGGGGAGTGAGGACCGGCGCCTGAAGGATTCGTACTCTCGCCTCTGGCTTAGTGGCAGCGACTATATCTCACACCAAAGGTTTGCCGCCTGCCTGACTTCGAGGCAGCTCAAGGTCAAGCTTAAGAGCAACAACATATCCGGTCTCCAACTGGCGAATATTATGGCACATCCAAGTCGTTCGGAAGTTCTTCTTGAAAACGGTCAGTCGGTCAAACCGCTACCGCCGTTTGCAGCGAAGATTGTAGACGTTCTCCAGAAGAAGTACTACCAGCGTTCTGGAAAAGTTTTCGGCAAGAAGTACATCGGAGAGGCCCCCAGAAAAAGAAAGGGCCCTTAACGGGCCCCGATGGCTTTACCATCCACCTCCAGTTACCTGGATTACCCCATTATACGACATTTGGGGTTCTGAGTTCAACAAAAAAGCGTCCTACTGATTCTTGTGCACAACTACTCTAAGGGGGCTTAGCGGTTGGCCTCGACAATAAGGCGGATGCCCTCGAGCGTCAGGGTATCGTTGGTCTCGGTGATGTAGCGGCTGTGTTGGCTGATGCTGCCGGCAAGTCCGCCGGTGGCGACGACCTTCGTCTCCTGAAAGCCGGTCTCGCCGATAATCCTCTGAATGATGTAGTCCACCTGGCCGACAGTGCCATAAAACAGACCCGATTTGAGGGCCTCGACGGTGTTGCGTCCGACGATCTGTTCGGGCGGCTCAATGGGTACCTCAAACAGCCGGGCAGCCTTGCGGGCCAGTTCGGCCAGGGAGGTCTCCGGTCCGGGGGTGATCACGCCGCCGATGTATGCTCCCTGATCGTTGACGATATCGAAGGTGGTCGCGGTGCCGAAGTCGGCAACAATAAGCGGGCCGCCATAGTGGTGGTAACCAGCGGCGGCATTGGCGAAGCGGTCGGCGCCGACCTGTTCCGGGGCGGGCATATCGATGTCTATGGGAAGCCTGACGCGGTGAGTGATCAGCAGCGAGGGGCAGTCGCACAAACGCCCGACAGCGGTTGCAATCGATTGGGTCAGGCGCGGGACAACCGAGGCTATGGCGGCCTCGGTGATGCCGGTCGGCTCAATTTGGTGATGTATCAGACAGCCGCGAATGAACAGCAGGGCTTCATCGGCTGACAGAGCAGTGCGAGTGGCGAGGCGGAAACTGGCCCGTAGGTGATCATCCCGAAAGATGCCGAAGCGGACGCTGGTGTTGCCGATGTCGATAGCGAGCAGCATGGCACAATATTGTGCCGGAGGCGACGCTTGTCAATTGGCGGTCTTGCTCCGGAGGAGTTTTTGTTGATTCACGGATGGGTTTAGGCCTAAGCTACGGCAGTGAAGATTTCCGGACGACACCTGGTCGGGTGTGGGTCGCGGGGGCCAGATGTTGGACGCTGTGACAGTGAAATGATGGAAAGGTGTGCCATGAAGCGCTGGTTCGTGATTGCGGTTCTCGGGGGGATGTTGACAGTTGTGGGGTCGGCCTTTTTCGGCTGTTCCAACGACGATTTCGTGACTAACCCTGATGGCGATCCCAATCAGTTGCCTCTCCAGGCGCTGCACATTGATGTTGACACCTCGGCGCTGGCGATTGCCTTCGACCCGTTGCGGGCTGTTACCAGTGTGACGGTGCAATTCGTGGTCCGCGATCAGCATGGTGTAGCGGTCAATCCTGACCGTCTGCGCGTCGAGCTGCTGCTGGACGACCGGCCGGTCGATGAAGAGGCGCTGTTTGACAGCACCTCCGTGCAGTTGGGATCGGATATGCTGTTGTACGTGGTGCTGGATGCCTCGTACTCGATGGTTATCGGCAAGGAGTTCGGGAATATGAAAGCGGCAGCGGCCTCGCTGGTGAAGTCGGTCGCTGATTCGTGGAAAGACCGCAGCGGTGAGGTTCGCTGGCGGCTGCTGTGGTTTGACGATCAGCTACACTATCCCAACGGCCAGTGGGCGGTTGGCGATATCGCCAGGATCCCCCAGCCGAGCCAGGGGGCGTTCACCAAACTGCTCGGAGCGGTGGAGTATGCCGCTGGGCAGATGTATCAGCTTGGTGCCGGAGCCGGCGAGAACGGGTTTGCAATCGGGCCGCTGGATCACCACATGATGGTCGTCTTCTCTGACGGCAAGGACAACTATAGCTGGAAAGACAACTACAACGAGGGCAACCCCAGGGTGCTTCACTCTATCCCCGGGACCACCCTGCAGTACTGGCAACAGGGACACCCCGCCACGGACAAGCAGACTCTGCTGGCCACGCTGAGCGGTGAGCAGGGCCCGGATCATGTTCATGTTCTGGGCTTTGGTGCGGGGATCGACCAGGAGGAGCTAAGCGAGATCGCTGCTGCTGCCAACGGGCGCTATTTCCGTGATTTGCAGGGACGGAATATCGCGGCTCTGTTTGATAGTGTTGCCGGAGAGATTACGACTATCCAGACCTATGGTGCCGGTATGCCGCTTCAGGCCGGAGACTACGAATTCACAGTCCGCGTGATCAGCAAAAGCCATGCTTCGGTCCGTACGGAGTTCAGTTTTCCCTTCCGCGGCGGCGATGAGAGCGCCGGGCCGTTGTGGCCGTAGGGGCGCCTTGGGGGCTAATCAACCCGCGGGCGGCGGAGTGTGAGCGCCGACTCGCCGGGCCAGCTCGATATTGATCTTCTCAGCCGATTTGTAGGCATCCCACATGCCGTAGATCCAAAGAATCGGGGTGGTGATGAAGCCGATCAAAATGAACATGAGCAGGAACGAGATGCCGTAAGCAACGATGAAGATAATGCCCTTGGCAATCTGGCCGTTGTAGATCTGTCCCAGCCCCATGAAGAAGAACGAGAGAACCGCCGCGAGGCCCGCGTTCTTATAGGACGGGGGAGGCATGGAAGCGTATGTCATCTGTCATTCTCTCCTTGTGCTGATGAGCCCGGTTTAGTGAAGCTGTCTGTTGTTCATAATACCGTACCTGGCGGCGCATATTCAAACACTTTTTTGGCGCTGGGCCCATTATCTGCGGACGACCGGGGGAGAATCTTGTTTCCGCCGGCGTATGCCTCGCTTATACTCAGGGGATGAAGCCTCGCTACCCGACTTATCATCTTGAGGACGACACGTACCGCAAACTGACTGCGTTCGTTGATCAACTGCTTGATACAGGGTACGCGACATTTGCGCCTGAGTTTGGCCGTATCGATGACTTTCTGAAGACGGTGGCAACCGAGTCGCCCCAACGTGATGCCCACAGGCTGCGCCAGAGCGAGAAGGCGCGGTATTTGCTGGAACTGGTGTCATTCGAGATCTACGACCGGCTGGACCGGGAGGCGTTCAATCGCGCCGACAAGACACTCATTGTGATGCCTGACTGCCTGAGTCTTCACAACCCGAACTGCGACAAGCTTGACCTGCCGACCGGCGATGTGTGCCGTCAGTGTACCGAGGATTGTTTTGCGTCGCAGATTTGCGATGTGGGGGCGGAGTTCGGTGTGAGTTCTGTGTTCTCCAAGCGGAAGCTGGAACAGCAACTGGAGCATTACCAGCAGACGCAGGGTGATTTTGGGGTGGTCGGGATTGCATGTGTGCTGATGCTTGCCTCGGGGATGCGGTCGGCGCACGAGGTGGGGGTCCCGGCGCGGGGGGTGTTGCTGGAAGGATGCGGCTGTGAACACTGGAACGACCAACCGTTTTCGCCGCAACTGGCCCTGGATCGGCTGCGGGCGATTTTGCAGGAGAAATATGGACGAGCGGATTGAGCGGATCGAGCAGCTTGGGATTGAGGCTTATGATGACATTGTCCGGGTGTGGGGCAACGCCGGTTTGACCTGGCGGCCGACCGGGCGCGACAGCGAAGAGCGATTAACGCAGGAGATGGCGCGGGATGACGCGGCGTACTTCGGGGCGTTTGTCAATGAGCGGCTGGTCGGGGTAGCGCTGGCGACGTATGACGGCCGCAAGGGGTGGATCAACCGGGTGGCGGTGGAACCTGACTATCGTCGCACGGGTCTGGCGCGCAAGCTGCTGGATGCGTGTGAGTTGTTTTTGAAGCGCCGGGGGGCGCTGGTGATCGCGTGCCTGATCGAGGAGTGGAATTTCCCCTCGATGGACCTGTTTGTGTCGTGCGGTTACGTGTTTCACAAGGACATTCACTACTTCTCGAAGCGGGAATCGCCGGAGGCGTAGGGCTGCGGGGCAGCGGGGCTGGAGTGATTGACGGCGGGCAGATAGACGTTCGGTTTGATGGAAAACAAACAGATGCCGGACCGCCTTGCGGCGGTCCGGCCCGGTCGCATCCTTGCGCAATGCCCTGTCCTTACGTGCGTGTTACGAGCGCAGGGCCTTCTCGAAAGCCCTCTTGAAATCGGCGTAGCCGCGGGCGCCGATGAAGCGTTCCACCTCGTTCCCGTCGGCGTCGAAGAAGATTGTCGTGGGTATGCCGCGGGTAGCGTTGAAGAACTCCATCAGTTGCTGGTTGCCGACGAGCATGACCCAGTTCATGTTGTGTTCGCTGGCAAAGGAACCGACATGGTCGACCGAGCCGCGCTCGACCGCCAGTGAGATCATCTCGATGCCGTTGTCCTTGTACTCGTTGTAGATTTCGACCATGTGCGGAATTTCCATCCGGCACGGCGCACACCAGGTGCCCCAGAAGTTGACAACTGTCGGTTGCTTGCCGAGCCACTTGTTGAGCTGGTGCGGGTTGCCCTGCAAGTCTGTGGCCACCAGTTGAGCGGACTGGCCGACATTGGTCATGGCGGTGTGGTCGGACGACCTTGCCTGCCCCTGATCATCGCCACCACACCCGGCAATCATGAGAGTCAGGGCCAGCCCGAAACAGAGCACGGAGAAGTGAGTCTTGCGCATCATTGTTGTCCTTTATAGCTGTCATATAGCTGTTAGCGGTTATTCCGGACAATACCTGTAACACAATCGGATGGCCACAAGTTTTGTTTTTTTGATCGGTAATCTTGTGCTGTCGGTTGAGCGGCGATATATTGCCCACATGGCCTGCGCACGTTCATCTCCGGCCGATGCCATGCTGGACAAGGAGTATTCCGTCCTCGATCATGGTTTTGTGCGCCTGATCGACTATATGGGCGATGATGCCGCGATTGTCCGGGCGGCCCGGGTCAGCTATGGCAAGGGCACCAGGAAAGTCTCGGAAGACCGGGCCTTGATCCGGTATCTGATGCGTCATCGGCACACCTCGCCATTTGAGATGGTGGAGCTCAAATTTCACGTCAAACTGCCGATTTTTGTGGCCCGCCAGTGGATTCGGCACCGTACGGCCAGTGTTAACGAGTACTCGGGGCGCTATTCGGTGATGAAGGAGGAGTTTTACCTTCCGGCCGATCAGGATATCCGCTACCAGTCCACGGTCAACAAGCAGGGGCGCAGCGAAGAAGAAGTGCCCGAACAGGTTAAGCGGCAGTTCGTGGAGTTTCTGCAGCAGTCCCAGCGGGATTTGTATGCGGGCTACGCGCAGCAGGTCGAGGACGGCATGGCGCGGGAACTGGCGCGGATTGCGCTGCCCTTGTCATTGTATACCGAGTGGTACTGGAAGATTGACCTGCACAACCTGCTGCACTTTTTGTCGCTGCGGCTGGACCCGCATGCCCAGAAGGAGATTCGCGAGTACGCTTTCGTGATAGCCGAGATGGTCCGGGCGGTCTGCCCAATGGCGTATGAAGCGTTTGAGGACTACCGGCTCAACGCGCTGTGTTTTTCCGGTCCGGAGTTGAGGGTGCTTGCGGGGGCATTGGCTGAGCTTGATCCGACCGAGGATGAGCTGGTGGCGCAGGGGTTATCGCGTCGCGAGGCGGCGGAGTTGCTGGAGAAGCTGGGGCGGTTGCGGGGGTAAGGGGGGGCGTACAGATAGGTAGAGCAGAGTGCCGCAGGCGTTCTGCCGTTGCATCGATAGAACGCTCGCATGAAAGTGGCAGAACCCCCGCAGACGGGATCAGGCCCTTTTGAGAAAACTCATGTGGATATCGACAATTGCGGCATCTCGTGTCTACTCAACAGTGCTAATTTCAAGCACGATTTGAATTGGGGTACAAATGGAAGAAGTGACTCCGTGGTTAGCCGCATATGGAAGCATAGTGTCTACTATTGCGATTGTCCTGGGATACATTAAGTGGCGTGCAGATCAAGCAAGGCTTGAGCTGCGCGTCGCGATCATGAAAGCGGAGCCGGATCCCAGCAACAAGGACTATCTATTCTACACAATCACAAACGTCGGTAGGAGACCTATCTGGGTGAAAGCGTTGGGCTGCTGTATGAGGGGTCCCAATGCGCAGGTTTGGGCTGTGCTCGATGGCGGTCTGTTTCCAATGAAGCTTGAGGAGGGCCAGCCAATCGGAATTCGATTTGATAACTTAGATTCCATATCGCATCGTCCGGATCGCATTTTTGTAGAGGACTCTGGAGGAACCAAGTACTATCTAAGCAAGCAAGGGCACAAGCGGCTGCTGAAGCAGCTAGATGAAGTGGAGTCACGCTCTTCAAAGTGACGGAGGGATTCAAGATGGGCGCACTGATCCAAGTCATCGCGAGTCCGCCATCGGCGGAAGCGGCGATCTCAGACCTGTTGAGTCTGGCAGGACCGGCGCGGTTGGTTGGTGCTACTTGTCTGAGATTGCTTCGTCGCTGCTTCGCAACGCTCCTCGCAATGACTTGGTTGAGAGATCTGTGAATGACCCCTACGGCCCCTTTCGGTAATGGAAATGCATCCGTGACTGCGACTTCGCCACCGAGGCCTTGATCAGGAAGTATACCGCGAACCCGATACACACCAGCGCCACAATCGGGTTGCGTCGCCACATCACCAGCGCCGCTATACCCAGAAGCACCCCCGCGACAATCCACACCCAGCGCATGCACCCCAGTTTGACCTCATGGACGGCCTGGGCGCCTATCTGCGCGAAGGCCTTCATCATGGCCTCCTGAAACTCCTCGTAGGACATGTCGGCATACTCAGAGCCGCGGGTACGGGCCTGTTGCTGTCACTGGTGGAATGATCGGTCGCGTCGCTGCGACTGCTCATACGCCTGCTGCGTGCCCCCCAGTCGGCGGATCTGGTCTTAGCGGGCGCGCTTGTTCGGGTCGCGGAGCACCTCATACGCCTCAGTTACCTCGACAAACCTCTGGTGGGCGTCGGGCGCCTTGTTGCGGTCGGGATGGTACTGCATGGCCAGTTTGCGGAAGGCGGACTTCATCTGCTCTTCGTCGGCCGAGTCAGCCACCCCGAGTATGGCGTAGTAGTCTTTCATGTGGTGGTATATACGAGAGAAGAGGGGAGTTGGCAACAGGAGATGTAGCGAAGAATGCCGAAGGCGTTCTGCCATCGTGATGTCGCCGCTGTAGGGTCGATGTGGCAGAACCCCGCAGACGGGATTCTGCCCTACGTCGGTTTATGTCACTTGCGACTGATAGGTAGGGCAGAATGCCGCAGGCGTTCTGCCGTTGCATCGATAGAACGCTCGTGTGAAAACGGCAGAACCCCGCAGACGGGATTCTGCCCTACGTCGCTTCATGTCACTTGCGACTGATATAGGTAGGGCAGAATGCTGAAGGCGTTCAGCCGTTGTCGCTACTCGGTCGGGCGGCCGGCGGCGCGGCCCTTGCTGCGCTCTATCGACTGCAAGGCAAGGTAGCGGTCACCGAACTTGTCCATATTGGCCAGCTCGATATCATACTGGTCGTAGTGGCGCTCCTCATCGAGAACGAGGTCTTCGAACAGCTTCTTCGAGGCGGAGTCGGCGTGGGCAGAGCACTCGTTAGCGAACTTGTTGTACATTATGGAGCTGTCCTCTTCCATCTTCTTGCTCATTTCCAGCATCTGGCGGACATCGTGGACGCGCTGGAC
This sequence comes from uncultured Ignavibacteriales bacterium, assembly GCA_964627305.1. Lineage (GTDB taxonomy): Bacteria > Zixibacteria > MSB-5A5 > GN15 > FEB-12 > WJKG01. Next base: position 37,317 of record CAZVHP010000002.1, read on the forward strand.
TTCGCCGCCCACAGTCATATCGACATCGCCGCCCAGAAACAGGATGCGCTCGGCAAGCCGTTCGACATGCAGCATCTCTTCGATGGCGGTCTTCTTGAACAGATCGGCCAGGAGGTCATAGCCCTGGTCATCGCAGTGGAAGTGGAAGTACATATACTGGTGGACGGCGGTAAGCTCATCAGCTACCGCCTCGTTCAAGAGTTTCTGGCTCTTCTCGTGCATGGCGTCCTCCTGAGAGTAGTTCGGCGATACATTCCATTCGATGGCGGCGTCATCAGTCGCAATCACGCCGCCATCGGTAATAATGGATATTGCTACCTGTTTTTCAACGCCTTTTTGACGCCCTCGGCGTACGCGGGGTCGGCCTTGGCGAAGTGTTCGAGCTGGCGATCGATGATCTTTTTTGGTACGCCCTCCATCGCGCCGGCGATAGCCTGGTGCAACCGCTCGCGTTCCTCATCGGACAGGAGACGGTACAGGTTGCCGGGCTGGGTGTAATCATCGTTGCCTTCGCGGTGGTCGTAGCGGTCCATGTCGCCGGAGATTTTCAGCGGCGGTTCCTTGAACCGGGGATCCTCCACTGGTCCGCCCATGCTGTTGGGTTCGTAGTTGACATCGCCGCCGGAGTTACCGTCGAAGCGCATGGAGCCATCGCGGTAGTAAGTATTGGTCTCGACTTTGGGGCGGTTCACCGGGAGGCTCTCATAGTTGACGCCGAGGCGGTAGCGATGAGCATCGGCGTAGGAGACGACTCGGAACTGGAGCATCTTGTCGGGGCTGTGGCTGATGCCGGGGACAACATTGGCCGGTGAGAATGCGGCCTGCTCGACCTCGGCGAAGTAGTTCTCGGGGTTGCGGTTGAGCTCGAGAGCTCCAACCTCGTGGAGCGGGTAGTCGCCGTGGGGCCAGACTTTGGTCAAGTCGAACGGGTTGTACCAGGTCTTTTCGGCGTCCATTTCGGGCATGATCTGCACCATCACGCGCCATTTGGGGAAATCGCCCTTTTTGATGCTTTCAAACAGGTCTCGCTGGTGGCTTTCGCGGTCTTTGGCAATGATGGCGGCGGATTCGTCTCCGGTCATGGTCTCGATGCCCTGCACCGTCTTGAAATGGAATTTCACCCAGAAACGTTCATTCCTGGCGTTGATGAAGCTGTAGGTGTGGCTGCCGTAGCCGTTCATGTGGCGGTAGCTGCGGGGCAAACCGCGATCGGAGAAGAGGATGGTCACCTGATGCAGGCTTTCCGGCGAGAGTGACCAGAAGTCCCACTGCATGGTGTTGCAGCGCAGGTTGGTTTTTGGGTCACGCTTCTGCGTGTGGATGAAATCGGGGAACTTGTAGGGATCACGGACGAAGAACACAGGCGTGTTGTTGCCGACCAAATCCCAGTTACCTTCGTCGGTATAGAATTTGAGGGCGAAGCCGCGCACGTCGCGTTCAGCATCGGCGGCTCCCCGTTCACCCGCCACCGTGGAGAAACGCAGGAAGCATTCGGTCTCTTTGCCGATTTTGGAGAAGATCGAGGCCTTTGTGTACCTGGTGATGTTCTTGGTTACCTTGAAGGTGCCATAGGCGGCAGAGCCTTTGGCGTGGACGACCCGCTCGGGGATACGTTCGCGGTTGAAGTGGGCGTGCTTTTCGAACAACTGCCAGTCCTGAACCATCAGCGGTCCGCGCGGCCCGGCAGTCAGGGAGTGCTGGTTGTCGCCGATGGGGATACCCGCCGAGGTGGTCATTTGCTTTTGTTTCTTTTTCTTGTCCATAGGACCTCCGGAGATATTGTTGAGTAGTTGCTTTGCTTGCGTGGCCAGCCGGGTGTTGGTCGGCAATCCCTTAGACTATTTCTAAGATAGGTTCTAACCCCAGTCCCAATGGCCGTCGGGCGTTGCTGGTCGTAGTCAGTGCTTTCCCGGCTGATCATGAGGGCCTTTCAAGCAGAGGGTTCGTTGGCCTGTCTGGTGGCTGTTATGCGCGCAGTCTCTGATTCTGGTCCTCGAGCATGGCTTAGAATACGTACACTATTAGACGCTGTCAATAGTAAACCGAAGATAGCGGCCAAGCGGCAGTCGGTTGCGCGATGACCGGTCACAAACTGCGCCGGGCCGCTGTGGGCGGGCGGTCTGGGCAGGTGAAGTGAGGCAGCGTCCATCAGGAGGTCTCCAACTGTCTTAGCCGCTTATCTACCGGGCTCTCGGATGGTGAGGCTGTCTGGCGTTGGTGTTGATGGCGACACCAAGTGGCAGAAGGCAGGAGCGACAATCTGCTACCGGTAGTGTCGAAAGGTAGCCAATGATATCTCTCGGCGCAAGAGATTCGCGCATTGGGGACGGAGGAGACTGCTGAGAGAGCAGCCTGGAGGGCTGGTCTGGTGCCGTTTGTTGGTGCACAGACGAGGTTGGGACAGTAGTTTGCTGTTCGAGGAGTTCTGGTGAGTTCGAGGCTGGCCTCCCTGCGGCTGATTCTGTGCGATCGGATGATTCAGCAGCAGAGCAAACCCCCGCCGGGTCTGGCGGGGGTTTGGTGGTAGTCCGGAAAGCAGCAGCGCTGGAGAGCTTAGTTGACCTCGCGGACGGTTACTGAGTACTTCATCGTGGCGTTGCAGCCCTCGACCGTCAGGACACCGAGGACCCAGGAGCGGTCGCGCACGTTGATGTTCCAGCTCATTGTGCCGACCTTGGTGGCGTTGCTCCAGCTGGAGTAGTTGGTGCCGTCGGGTGCGTACATCTGGGTGCTGGAGGGGGAATAGATGTGTGTCACGGCGTGCGACCGGTTGAAGTCATTGGCGTCGGGGTCCACCTCCCGCAAAGACATTACAACGCGGAAGGCCTGGCCGGAGTTGCGCGGGAAGCGGAATGATGCCTTGTGGTTGGAGATGTTTGTATAGCCACCGTTCGAGATCGAGGCGCTGGACTCATGTGTCCCGGAGACGCGAATCCAGTCGGAGCCGTTGTCGGAGAGCGTATCGACGAAGAATTTGTAGCGGAACTCCCCTGGGTTGGTCACGCCGGCGACGTCGAACTCACAGTCATACTTCACATCAAGCCGGTCCAGGGAGACAGTTATGTCATCATAGATTACAGCTGGCCCGGGGTTTGGTCCGGTAGGGGAGTTGTCGTCGCCACTGCAGCCGATGGCGAATACGGCCAGCAAGGCCACAACGGTCATGCCGGCGCCGGAAGCGAGGTATTTGGAGACGTTCATGTCAATCTCCTTTGATGGTGTTAGTTGTTGGTTTGCTGTTGGCTACCCCTAACGCGCACAATGTGGAGTAAATGGCTCAATGAAATTCACACAAAGTGCGGTGCCGTATCAAACTGTTGTGCTGTCAGGGGGTTATAGAGGCAGATTGAACCCTTTACCCGTAGAGCACTCGACAGGCAGACTATGTCGGACCCGGTACAGATAACCAGATTGCTCAGCCAGGTGGTCGGAGGCGATGAAAGGGCGGCCAACGTGCTGTTTCCGATGGTCTATGATCACCTGAGGAGTATAGCTCGGAACCAGTTACAGTCTGAGCGGAAGGACCACACGCTCAACGCGACGGCACTGGTTCATGAGGCGTACCTGAAGCTTGTGGATCAGACGCAGGTCAACTGGCAGAATCGCGTGCATTTCTATGCCGTAGCGGCGGGTGCGATGAGGCGGATTCTGGTTGATTATGCCCGTCGCCGTCAGGCCGGCAAGCGGGGAGGCGATCAGGTACTGGTGACTTTCAATGAGGAACTCATGTCGGCTGAGGCGAAGGCGGAGCAGATTATTGAGCTTGATGATGCCCTGAACCGTCTGGCAGAGGTTCATCCGCGGCAGCAGAAAGTGGTGGAGCTTCGGTTTTTCGCGGGCCTGAAAGAAGACGAGATCGCCGAGTCTCTGAGGATTTCTCTTGCGACGGTCAAGCGGGACTGGCGGCTGGCCCGGGCCTGGCTGGCGCGCGAGCTGAATTCGGTTGATTGAGGGCCGAGGGGTGGATTTGAGTCACTGGGACAGGGTACAGGAGCTGTTTGACCGGGCGGTCGATCTGCCGACCGGGCAGCGTGAGACGTTTCTTCGTGAGCAGTGTGCCGGCGATGAGTTGCTGTACAGCGAAGTCCTTTCGTTGATTGCAGCCGACAACCTGCAGCACAGCTTTCTTGACGAGCAGGCGATGGACCTGTTCGAGGTCAGGTCGATCGAGCACTCTGAAGGGCAGTTGGTCGGCCCGTATCGCCTGATCAGGAAGATCGCTGCCGGGGGAATGGGGCTGGTGTTCCTTGCTGAGCGTATCGACGGTCAGTACACGCAGCGGGTAGCGTTGAAGCTGATCAAGCGGGGGATGGACTCTGATGAGATCATTCGCCGGTTTACGGCGGAGCGTCAGATCCTGGCGAATCTGAGTCACCCGAACATCGCGCGGCTGATTGATGGTGGTTTGAGTTCTGAGGGAGTGCCCTGGTTCTCAATGGAGTATGTGGACGGCGAGCCGATCGATGCCTACTGTGACAAGAGGGGACTGACGATCAGGGAGCGCCTGATGCTGTTTCTGACAGTGTGCCGGGCAGTGCAGTATGCTCAGCAGAACCTGGTGGTGCATCGCGATCTCAAGCCCGGCAACATCCTGGTGACGTCGGAAGGAACGGTCAAGCTGCTGGATTTTGGCATCGCCAAGTTGCTTGGCACCGGACAGGGCAATGACGGGCTAGCTGATCTGACGCGCACGGGATTGCGGGTGATGACACCGGGGTATGCCTCGCCGGAGCAGGTCAGGGGGGAAGCGGTGACGACGGCGAGCGATGTGTATTCTCTGGGGGTGGTACTGTATCGTCTGTTGACGGGATCGGCTCCCTATCACTTGACCGGTGATACACCTCTGGAACTGGAGCGAGTGATCTGCCAGACCGATCCCAAGCGGCCCAGCGCGGCGGTAACCGGCCATCAGACAGGGACCGAAGCTGGGCTTGGGGAGGATGCTGATCGGGCTGCCGTTTGCCGGGCGCGAGGGACAGTGTTGCCACGGCTCAGGCGACAACTGTCGGGAGATCTGGACAACATCTGTCTGATGGCTTTGCGCAAGGAGCCGGACCGTCGGTATCAGACGGCGTCGCAGTTGGCGGACGATATCGCGAGGCATCTTGATGGTCGTCCGGTTCGGGCTCGTGGTAACTCGTTGCGATATCGTGCTGGCAAGTTTCTGCGGCGCTACCGGGTGGGGGTTGCGGCCCTGGCGGTTTTCGTGGCGTTGATCGCCTCGCTGATTGTAGTGTACACGATGAAGCTTCAGCAGGAGCGAGATCGAGCGCAACTGGAGGCGCGCAAGGCAGAGGAAGTCTCTCAGTTCCTGGCCGGTCTGTTCGAGGTGTCTGACCCAAGCGAGTCGGTGGGCGAGACGGTCACCGCCCGAGAACTGCTGGATGAAGGTGCACAGCGCCTCTTGATTGATCTGGCCGACCAACCGGAGACTCAGGCCGCGATGATGACGGTGGTGGGCAATGTCTACCACCAGTTGGGTCTGTCTCAGAAGGCAGATACGATCCTCACCAAGGCAATGCGCATATGGCAGGAGCATACCGGTCTGGACCACGCCGATGCGGCCAGGACGGTTCACCATCTGGCCGTGGTGGCGTATGACCTGGCTGAGTATGATCGAGCAGAGCTTCTGTACCTCGAGGCGCTCGAGATCAACCGCAACCTTCATGGCGAGGAACATGCCACGGTGGCTGAGGATATCAACAATCTCGGCGCCGTCTTCAAGCGCAAGGGAGACCTGGATGCAGCGCGGGAGATGTTTGAGAAGGCGCTGGACCTTCGCTTGCGACTCACCGGTGAGGTGGATCTTGCTGTTGCCCACAGTATGAATCACCTCGGAGGCATCCTTCGCGAGCAGGGAGAATACGAGCGGGCAGAGAAGCTGCTTCGCCGTGGACTGGAGATTCGTCGAGAGCTTGTCGGGCCACACCACTTCGAAACGATTGCCAGTATGGGCAACATGGCGCGCTTTCATACTCAGTTCAAAGAGTACGACAAGGCGGAGGCGCTCTATCGCGAAGCGCTGGAGCTGCTGCATACGATGGTAGGCGAAGAGCATCGCTATGTCGCCGGTATTACGGGCTCGCTGGCGCACGTCTTGTTGAGCAGGGGCGATTTTGTTGGGGCCGAGCAATACTATCGCGAGTCTCTTGACATTTTCACTGCCGTTCTTCCCCCCCGCCATGTGCACACATCAGGTGCCATGGTAGGGGTTGCGGACGCCTTACGGATGCAGGGCCGCTCAGGCGAGGCCGAACCGCTGCTGCGCGAAGCACTGGGTATCCGAGAAGCTGCCTGGCCAGCAGACCATTGGCAGGTGGCTCAGGCACGAGCTATGCTGGGGCTGTGTCTGGCAGACACGAGACGTGAGACGGAGGCAATACCGTTGCTGGAAGAGTCTCTCGATCCGCTGAGGATCAGGATGGGTGCGGAGCACCGGCTGCCGCAGGAGGCAGGAGCGCGACTGGTACGTATACTCGAAGATGGCGGCCAGACGCAGCGGGCAGACTCACTGAGAGAATGGTTGGCGATCGAGCCAGAAGACAGCTTATCTGGTTCTGCTCGTTAGGTGCAACTCGCTCGAACAGCGGGGCGTAGTCGTCGGGAAGTTGATTGCGCACTTGATTGCGTTGGCTGCCTGAGATGGCATCGCGGACGATATCGATCACCGGCCGGGCGTGAAACTGGACATCGGTCTGAGGTGGTGTCACGTGCGGCCCGAGCACCGGGATTTCGCCAGCAGAGAAATCCCCCGAGGGCGACCTCCCGGGGGAATCATATGCTGAATCGAGTTGTCAGGTGACGGGCTACTTCGGTTGCCAGACCTTCCAGACCTTGCCGACGAGGTCCGGTCCGGGTTTGAGGGTGGGATCGCCCGGCTCCCATCCGGCGGGAGTGGCCTCGGCACCCTTCATTTTGCGCACGTGCTGGAAAGCGTGGACCTGGCGAATGGTTTCCTCGATCTTTCGCCCGACCGGAGGTGTCATTACCTCCATTGCCTGCACTACGCCATCGGGGTCGATGAGGAATCGTCCACGGATATTGACGCCATTGGCCTCATCGTAGACACCGTAGACGCGGCCCAGATTGCCGGCGCCATCGGAGACCATCGGCCAGGGGATGCCGTCTTTGGTCATTTTGGAGAGTTCGACCTCTTCCCAGATTTTGTGGACGAAGGTGGAATCGACAGAGACGCTGAGGACTTCGACACCGAGCTTCTGGAGCTCGTCAAACTTGCCGGCGACCGCCGACAATTCGGTGGGTCAGACGAAGGTGAAATCGCCGGGGTAGAAGCAGAGCAGGACCCATTTGCCGGCGTAGTCGGACAGCTTGACGCTGGTCATTTTGCCTTTGTGCCATGCGGGGGCTTCGAAATCGGGGGCCTTGCGGCCGACGCGAACCTGGACCATATCTGAGACTCCTTCTGGTTTGGCGTCGCCTTTCGGCTGACTGTCTTGATTTGGTTTTTCGCCAACGACCGTGCCGGTCGGTTTGGCACAACCGACAGCTTCATCGGCCATAGACACCTCCTTATGTTGATGGTTGGTCAGGCCATAGTGAACTCAGTAAACATATACTACATAGTCCTCTCTTGACAATCAACAGCTATCGTCGCTGGAGGGCCGGTAGTTGACGCTTCCTGGTGGGTTTTGGTAGTGGTGCCGTCGTACTCGGGGCGATCTGGACGCGCTACATAATTAGACATTATCTAATGGCGGGTTAGAGAAAGAGCTGCGCTATTCCTGTTTTTTGCGACCGCGCAGGATGACCTGATAGTCGCGGATGTGGAAGTCCTTGAGGTTACTTCCTCCGGAGACGCCGAGGTATTCCCAGGGGATGTCGTGGATTTCGCCGGTCTCTTCATCGATGAAGTGGTGATGGCGTTCGAGGTTGGGATCGAAGACGACAACGCCTTCGCGCAGCAGTTGGGTTCTGATTAGTCCCTTGGCTACCAATAGATTGAGGGTGTTGTACACGGTTGCCCGGGAGACGGTGGGGCACTGTTGACGGGCGGCCTTGAGAAGCTGTTCGGCGGTTGGGTGACTGTGATTGTGGAGGACGCAGTCGATTACAGCAATGCGCTGGGGCGTGGGTTGCACGCCGAGATTGCGGAGTATGGAGATGGCATCGTGCATTGTGTTCAGAATAGGTATTCTCTTAGACGGTGTCAAATACAAAGTCTTACTTGAGGGGGATTGCTGATCGTATTGCTGTTGGTGCGGGAGGTGGTGCATGGGGCAATGTCTAAGGGCGGTCTATATTGGTTTCATTACGGGCCAAGGGCATCAGTGTGTCGAGCTGTCGCTATAGTGTTGTTATACAAGCATATGCGTTCTTTTTTGGCAAAAGAACCCATTGTCGGGAACCTTGACAGTAGGTGAACACGTTTAGGGTATAAGTTAGACAATGACAGCACAAACGAGGATAGATAGTTGATGAGCGAACTATACTTGAGCGATGTGGGTAATGGCAGTTTCCTGAGCTTTGTGGGGAGGGACGGCGTCACGGCGGTTCTTTTCGAGTCGCCGGAATGCAGCGTGTGTCGGGCGGTTCGGCCGGTTTTCGAGCAGGTTGCCGGGAGCCATCGTGAGGCGCGGTTCGGGGTTTGCGATGTATCGGTCGAACCAGAGCTGGCCAGGCGGCTTGAGATAAGCTATCTGCCGACCTTGTTGGTGGCGAAAAGGGGAGTTTTAGTCTTTCGGCAACCCGGACGGTTCAGTGGTGAAGAGATCGGGCGGATCATTGAGTATGCTCAGCAGGTTGATTTGGAGCGGCTTCGAGCTGAGGCGGAGCGTGGTTCGGAGGCTCAGGTTACGGGACACTCAGGGAACACTCTGACCGACGTGACGGGATAGAGACAGAACAAGCAATTGGACAATAGCGCAAACACGACCATCGTGGAACGTGAAACTCAAACAAGGAGCAAATGCGATGACTAACGAGATGAACAACTACAAGCAGGACCTCAGTTACAAGTGGGTCAAGGCATCGTCCGGGACAACGTACCTTTGTCCGGTGAAGGATCTTTCGAAGATGGACAACCCGAGCGAAGAGCAGTTGCGTTCGATCTGTGTCGATGAGTCGCTGGATCCGCAGAACTCGTAGTCTGCGGAGTCGACAAGGTCGGTGAAGGGAAGGAGGCGCCTGGCGCCTCCTTTTTTTTGCGGTGGGAGGGGATCCCGGAACAGGCAGGAAGGTCTGATTTGGCGCAAAACGTGAAAAAAGTCACAATTTTCGCTTGACGTGAACCGACGGAGAGGTTAGAATGGCCCTATTGAAAATGAAATTCACTTGCAATTAGGACCGGAAGATGACCGGCAGGCCGAATCACTCAGATCAGCAAACTCGCAGCACCGTTCGCAGTCTGGCGGCGATGCTGGTGTTGGTGTCGCTGGGCTTGTTTGTTTTGGTTTCGGCCACCTCGTTGCATTATCACGTGCTGCCAGACGGGAGGCTTGTCGTTCACAGTCATCCTGTCGACGGGCCCTCAGAGGGTGGGGGGCGGCACGACCACACCCCCGGTGAGTATATACTTGTCAAGGCGGCAGTCAGCTCGATTCAGGCTGATGAGCCGTTGCCTCAGTTAGTCCCCATTTTTGCTGGTCTGTCGGCCGGTTACATTGCCGATGCGGCTGAGCAGCGACTTCTCTCCTATCAGGGCACCCAGTTGGCGTTTCGTGCCCCACCTCTTGCCGGCACTCTCAGCGCGTAGTCCGTTTGTCGGGCGAGCGCGCATCGCGGCAGTATTTGATGAACACAACAAGACGATGAGGTGCCAACATGGCTGGATTGGTCAGATGGGTGCTGACGGCGCTGGTAGTGATTGTCGTTGGCGGATCGGCGCAGGCCGGTATGATATCGGGGCAAGTTACTGACAGCACATCGGGCGAGCCGGTAGCGTTTGTTTCGGTGCAGATTGACGGTACCAGTATGGGTGCTGTAGCTGATTCGACCGGGGGATTTGTGATACGCAGGGTAAGGAGCGGTGAGCATGTGCTGGTGGTTTCGGCGGTGGGTTATCTGCCCCGGAAGATGACGGTTGAGGTTGGTCCGCCGCGACGAGCGGAGTTGGCGATAGCGTTGCAGGCGACGCAACTGGAGTCGGCCGGGATAGTGGTTTCGGGGACACGCACGCCGCGTTTTGTCAAGGATGCGCCGGTGTTCACGGAGGTGATATCGAAGGCCTCGATTGAGGCCAAGTCGGCCCATAACATATTTGATGCTTTGGAGGGGGAGTCCGGTGTGCGGGTGGAGCAGCAGTGCCAGGGGTGCAATTTCGCGGTGCTCCGCATGCAGGGGCTGGGGGCCGATCACACACAGGTGTTGCTTGATGGTCAGCCAGTGTACTCGGGGCTGGCCGCCGTGTGCGGGTTGCAGCAGATGAGTACGACGGATATCGATCGTATTGAGATTGTCAAGGGGGCAGGCTCGGCGCTGTATGGCAGCAATGCCGTGGCCGGGGCAATAAATGTTGTCTCGGCGGTGCCGCGGCAGACCGAGGCCAAGTTCGGTGTTGAGGCAGGTGAGTACGGCACAAACGCCTATAGCCTTTCGGCGAGCACTCGCAAGGATAATGTGGGCCTGTTCTTGTTCGCGCAGCAGACGGAGCAGGATGAGCTTGATGCGACAGGTGACATGAATGCCCCTGATGGTGTGGATGAACCGGATGGCTGGCTGGACCGGGTGCGCTCCACGGCGCGAAGCGCGGGATTCAGTTTGCATGTTGATGATCTGGTGTCCACTGATCGGCTGATACTCAGGGGGCGGGCGATGTCGGAGACGCGTCTGGGCGGCTGGCTGGAGGACAATCTGTTCGAAAACCCGTTTGCTGAGGGATCGGAGCGTGTCATCACGGATCGTTACACCGCCCAGGCGGAGTACTCGCTGTGGATGAGCGGCGGGATCCAGATCAACACCAGTGTGGCGCTGGTTGGTCACAAGCGGGATGCGACCAATGACACGTTCCTTGGTGATTACCAGGAGGTGCATGGTACGGATCCGCCGGTGGAGTTGCTGCGACCGTACACAGCCGATGAGGACCTGTTGAGTTTCAATGTGAATGTGGTGCAGCCGATCGGTTGCAAGCACAGTCTTCTGATGGGCGGACAGGTATCGCACAACCGGCTGGAGGAGAGCGGGATGTATGTCGACATTGACAGCGGCGACCCGTACACCTCGACCTCGCACAAGAAGGGGACGGATGTGGGGCTGTACCTGCAGGATGAATTCAAGGCGACCAGCCGACTCGAGATAGTGGGCGGTTTGCGTTTTGACTATCACACTTCGGAAGATGAGTTCCGCGGTTCGGGGGACGTTTTGCCCGGTGGTCTGGAGCCGCTGGAATATGACGAGTCGACGGTCAATCCGCGGGTGTCGATCAAGTACGCGGCAAGTGACCAGTTGGTTTTTCGCGGCTCGATCGGCAGTGGTTTTCGGGTTCCCTATGGGTTCTCCGAGGACCTGCATCTGTGCAGTGGCTCACCCCGGGTGTACAAGGGCGGGGGGCTGAAGCCGGAGAAGTCATTGAGCTATTCGCTTTCGGCCGATTACACGTTGTCGCGGGTGACGGCGAGTGTCAACTGCTACCGCACCGAGCTTAGGGACGCCATCGCGTTTTCGGATGCCGATGAGGCGGTTGCGGACATGGGCTATACATATCAGTGGCGGAATGTCGATGATGCCTATGTGATGGGTGCGGAGGTGAACGGGTCGGTGGCGGTCAGCTCTGGGTTGACGCTGGGCGTTCGGCTGGACCTGTTCGAAGGGAAATACGACAGTCCTCGTGAGGACTGGGCGGGGACACCGTACGAGAGTGTGAGTCGCCACATCTCCCGTTACCCCGGAGTGTCCGCAGGGATGAAGGCGGACTGGAGGGCTTCTGGCTGGCACCTGGTGGTCGATGCCGATTATAAGGGCAAGATGTATATCGACCTGCTGGAGCCGGCGGAGGAGTCGGACGTGAAGATTCACGAGACGGAGTCATTCGTGACGGTGGATGCCCGGCTCAGCCGTAAGATAATGGAGCGGTACAAGGTGTATGTGGGGGCGAGGAACCTGACCGATTACACCCAGAAGGAGAAGCATATTGAGGATGCCGCCTTCATGTACGCGCCTGTTTACGGGCGGATTATTTATGGTGGTTTCCAGGTGTCGTTGTAGTTGAGCGAGTTTTGAAGGAAGGGACAGCATTACTGGAGAGTAAGGCAGAAGACAGGCCGGGCTGCAGCGTCGGCCTCCTTGATGCACGTAGCATCGTCATCCGTCCGGCAGCCTGACCAGTCGCCATTGCAACCGTCTCTGCCGCAACGGTGCCCCGGTCCTTGTGATCGGGGCGCCGGTGTTTTTGGGGGAGAGGTGAGCGTTGACTGGTCCGGCTCGGTGGCTTGAGGTGTCATGCTATCTTGTTGGGGCACAATTATATCAAATCGTCGTTTGAGGGCTCGGCAGAGAGTGTTGGCAGATTTGGCTTGGCAATCTGGATTATATGGGTATATTATCGGCGATATGTGAAACTCAGATGCATGGCAAGGGGTTCAAGGCGATATGGAGCAGCATGGACAAGGTCATTTCGGATGGCGTCTGGCGGCGCGGGCAATAGTGCTCGGTCTGGTGCTAGTCCTGATTGCCCTGGCCGGAGGTGAGCTTTGGTCGGGTCACTGTGATGCCGACTGCGAGAACCAGTGTTCCGACACCTGCGAGGGCTGTGGTGACTGCATACACTGTCTGCCTACGCTGCACATGCTGGTTGTGGTTTCGTCTAAGATGAGCTCTTGTGAGCTGATGCCTGCAGGGAATGTCTTCGGTGTGTCGCTGTCCTTCGACGGGGCTGCCGGTGGCGGTATCGATCATCCTCCCCAGAATATCTGCTGATCCTTCTTTTCGGCCGGCTCTGCCGGTTCTGCTATCTCAATCAATGAGAGTATTTGAGTGTCCGCAGCCATGGTGTTGACGCGTGTGGGGCGATAGTGTTCACGGGTCGAGTTGGATGGCGGCGGATGGGACTTGTCAATGTGCGGAGAGATGATGATGAGTATGTTTGCGATGCGCGCGTGCCTGATGCTGCTGATTGCGGTCGCTCTTGTCCTGAGCGGGTGTGATGGTGACCACACTGCCCATGAGCACGCTGATGGTCACGATCATGATAGTCACGATCACGGCAGTTATGAGCACGATAGTCATGAGGGGCACGATCATGGACCGGGTGAGCACGGGCTGGTAGTGGCCCCTGGCAGCGAAGGTGAGGAAGTGAGCGACTGGTGTGCTGAGCATGCCGTGCCGGAATCGGAGTGTACGGCCTGTCATCCGGAGTTGATCGGGCGGTTCCGGGCGAGTGGCGACTGGTGCGCCGGGCACGGTCTGCCGGAGTCGCACTGCCGTCTGTGCAATCCGGGAATCAGATTCGAGCAGGAGGAGCAGCTTCGGGCGCGAGCGTCGGAACTGGTCGAAGGGGAGCTGGAGATAATGCTGAACTTTCGGCCGAACGCCGAGGTGTGTGCCACCGATGGGGCGATAATCCAGTTTGCGTCGGTTGCGACAGCCCGGCGGGCGGGGTTGAGGGTCAGTTCGGTCTATTCGTCGGAGCGCGAGGAGGTACTGGAGGCTCCGGCGGAGGTTGTCTTTGACGAGACTGAGCTGTCGGTGGTGTCTTCGACCGTGCCGGCGCTGGTGTCTCGCTGGCTGGTAGCACCGGGCGAGGTGGTGGTCAGGGGGACGGCACTGGCGATGGTGAAGTCTCCGGCTATGGCGCAGTTGAAGTCGGCCCTGTTGGCAGCGCACGCTGAGTATGAAGTGGAGCGAAAGGAGCTGGAGCGTCGGCAATCTTTGAAGGCGCAGGAGTTCATCAGTGCGGCAGAGCTGGATCGGCAGTTGGCGTTGACAGAGCATGCCCGGACGAGGCTGACCGCTGCCAGGGGGTTGTTATTGGCGGCGGGCCTTGATTCGGGTGACGTTGCGGCGGTCATCGAGGCGGGAGACCTGTCGCATGAGTTCGCGCTTCGGGCGCCCGAGGCCGGGATGGTTGTCGAGCGGATGGCAAAGCCCGGTGATCTGCTTGCGGCGGGGGAAGCGTTCGCCATGATTGCCGATCCGCACGCGATGTGGATCGAGGCGCGGCTCACCGAGCGGCAGCTTCGATGGGTCACGCCTGGTCAGCAGTTGACGTTCAGTTCTGACGGGCGAGGGATGCACCGGGTGGGTGGTGAGATAATCTGGATATCGCGTTTTTTGGATCCGCACACGCGAACGGGCACGGTACGGGCGCGGGTAGTCGATTCTGCACATGGTCTGAGCGCCGGTGAGTTCGGGCGAGTCAGGGTTGTACAGGCGCATCCTGAATCGGTCACGCTGGTGCTGAAGGATGCTGTGCAATGGGAGGGGTGTTGCAACGTGGTGTTTGTCAGGGAGACCGAGGACCGGTACCGTCCGCGCAAGGTGCAGTTGTACGATTCGGATGGCCCCTATTATCAGGTGAGCGAGGGGGTACGTCCGGGTGACCAGGTGGTGGTTGACGGGGCGTTTCTGCTGAAGACAGAGCTGAAGAAATCGAGTATCGGCGCCGGCTGCTGCGGCCTTGACCCGATAGGTTGAGTGGCGCTATGCTGAAGACATTAGTAGAGTTTACGCTGGTGCATCGGTATGCGGTGCTGGTGCTGGCGGGATTGCTGTGTGTTGTCGGGCTGGTGGCGCTGTACGACCTGCCGTTTGACGCGTTTCCGGACACGACGCCGGTGCTGGTCCAGGTGAATGTGTCGGCGCCGGGGTGGGCGCCGGAGGATTTGGAGCGGTTGGTGACCTATCCGCTGGAGCAGGTGCTGACCGGGTTGTCCGGTCTGGAGGAGGTGCGGTCGGTCACCAAGTACGGGTTGTGCCAGGTGACGGCGATCTTTGACGACGGCACCGATCTGTACCTGGCGCGCCAGCAGGTGAGTGAGAAACTGCTGTCCGCGGAGTTGCCTGCGGGGGTGGGAGTACCGCAGCTGGGGCCGGTATCGACCGGGCTGGGAGAGATATTTCACTATATCGTGCATAGTGACGCCGAGGATGAGACGGCTGCCCGAACGGCGCAGGACTGGATCGTCAAGCCACAGCTTCAGGCAGTGCCCGGGGTGGCGGAGATCAACAGCTGGGGTGGGTTCGAGAGGCAGTACATGGTTGTCTTCCATCCCGATGCGCTGGCCCGGTACAGTCTGTCGATCGATCAGGTGGTGCGGACGATCAGGGAGGACCTTGGGAATGTGCCGGGGGGACAGGTTGTGCGCGGCGGCGAGATGACGATTGTGCGTGGGGTGGGCACGGTGGAATCGATTGAGCAGGTCGAGCGGATCGTGCTGGCGGCACCTGAAGGGGTTCCGATCACGGTGGGGCAGGTGGGTGAAGTGGTGATCAGTCATGAACTGCGACGGGGCGCCGCTACCTATAACGGGCGGGGGGAAGCGGTGCTGGGGCTGGGGTTCATGATCACGGGAGAGAACCCGGCTGAGGTGACTCGACTTTTGTCGGAGCGGCTGGCGGTGGCGCAGGGTAATCTTCCGGCCGAGGTCGGGGCGGTGCCGGTCTATGAGCGGACGGAGCTTGTTCGCCAGGTGCTGAGAACGGTGCGGTCGAACCTGTTGTATGGCGCGCTGCTGGTGATAGCGGTGTTGTTTGTGTTTCTGGGCAATCTTCGGGCGGGGCTGATTGTGGCCTCGGCGATTCCGATATCGATGATGTTTGCTTTCGATATGATGGCCCGTTTCGGTATTGCCGGGAGCCTGATGAGTCTGGGGGCGATCGATTTCGGTCTGGCGGTGGACAATGCGGTCATCCAGGTTGAGAACGCGGTTCGTCGTCTCTCACAGCCGGAAGACAGCCGCACGCGTCTGGAGGTGATTCGCGATGCCATTCTGGAGGTGCGCAAGCCGACCTTGTTCGGCGAGTTGATCATCATCATGGTGTATCTGCCCATCCTCACGCTGCAGGGTGTGGAGGGCAAGCTGTTCCGCCCTATGGCGCTGACGGTTGTGTTCGTGCTGGTGGGGTCACTGATCCTGTCGTTCACGGTGCTGCCGGCGCTGGTGGGGACACTTCTGAAGCGGGGGATAAGACAGCGGGAGCCGCGCTTTGTCAACTGGCTGCGGCGGGCGTATCGACCGCTGCTGGCGGTGTCGTTGCGGCACAGCCGGAAGGTACTGGTTGTGGCTGTGTTGTTGGTGGCCGGGGGGGTGTTTTTGTTTACGCGACTGGGGGCGGAGTTTGTGCCGCGGCTGAGCGAGGGGACGATCGTGATCAATTTCGTGCGTTTGGCGGGGATATCGCTGGGCGAGTCGATCAGTTACAACACCCGGATAGAGAAGCAGTTGCTGGAGGGTTTCCCGGACGAGATATCGCATGTCTGGACGCGGGTGGGGACGGCGGAGCTTTCGACGGACCCGATGGGGCTGGAGCTTTCCGATATGTTTATCACACTCACGCCGCGGGGGCAGTGGCGACGGGCGTCGGATCAAGAGGAGCTGGTAGCGGCAATTGATGCCGAGTTGGCTGACCTGCCGGGGCAGAACCGCATCTTCACGCAACCGATTGAGATGCGGGTCAACGAGATGGTGGCGGGTATCAGATCCGACATCGGGATCAAGTTGTTCGGTGACGATCTGGCAGTACTTGAAGAGAAGGCCGAGGAGATAGCGGCGCTGACAGAGCAGATAGATGGTGCGGCAGATGTGACGGTGGAGCAACTGACAGGGCAGCCGCAGTTGCGGCTGGTGGTCGATCGGGAACGTCTGGCGCGGTTGGGTCTGACGGCCCGCGAGGTGCTGACGGCTATCGAGAGTATCGGCGGGATCACGGTGGGAGAGGTTTTCGAGGGGCAGCGTCGTTTCGACCTGGCGGTGCGGATTGACACTACCCTGTTTGAGGGCCCGGAGGATATCGACCGGGTGTTGATTCGCTCGGCGACCGGCAGTATGGTGGGGCTGGACCGGGTGACATCGGCGGTGCTCGATGAGGGGCCGGGGAGTATCACTCGCGAGTGGAGCAAGCGGCGGATCGTGATCCAGTGCAATGTGCGCGACAGGGACATGGGTTCGTTTGTCGACGAGCTTCGTGAGCGGCTGAGTCGCGACGTCGCGTTGCCACAGGACTACTTCGTGCGACTGGGGGGGCAATTCGAGCACCTCGAGCGTGCCCGGATTCGGCTGGCGATCGTGGTGCCGATCGCGCTGGGACTGATATTCGCGCTGTTGTACTGGACGTACAAATCGGCGCGTGATGCTGCTTTGATATTCTCCGGTGTGCCGCTGGCGGCGCTGGGAGGTGTTGTCACGCTGGCTCTGCGGGGGATGCCGTTTTCGATATCGGCTGGCATTGGTTTTATCGCCCTATCGGGTATCGCGGTACTGAACGGGCTGGTGTTGGTGTCGACCATCAAGCGCTTTCGGGCCGACGGGTTGGCGATCGAGCAGGCGATCACGGAAAGCGCGGTAACGCGTCTGCGACCGGTGTTGATGACAGCGCTGGTGGCGGCGCTGGGCTTTGTGCCGATGGCGATATCGACCGGCGTTGGCGCCGAGGTGCAGCGTCCACTGGCGACGGTGGTCGTCGGGGGGATTCTGACCTCGACGGCGCTGACACTGCTGGTACTGCCCGCGCTGTACCAGACATTCGGGCAGCGGACGCGGTCAGAGAGGTGATTGCCTGGCGGTGGCCCCGGGCTGCGCACCGGTCAGGCCGGGAGGCCTGCCGCGCACGAAGTATCGTATTCCTAAGGCAGAGGGATGTCGAAACCTCGCTTCGCGACCCCTTCGGGGCAGGGGTTTCGACCTACGTCAGCTTCGGGGGAGGGGTTTCGACCTACGTCAGCGGTGTCGAAACCGCAGGGATTTCGACCTACCTCAATTATTTGCGGGCGGCGGCTTGGAGGAATCTCAGGCGGTCGCGCATATCCTGGAGGTTGCGCGCGAGGTACCACCGACCGTTTTCGAAGACACCGTAGTCGGCGCCGGCCATCGCGGCCGACAGGCGGACGGAGTTGGCATAGAACAGCCACTGCTCCACCCACAGCTTTTCCAGGCCGTCGTTGAACGGGCTGTCGTTGGAGGCTGGTCCGGGCACAAGGTTCTGCTGCCAGGCAGCCAGAAGAACCTCGGTTGCGGTCAGGGTACGGCGATTGGTGGATGAAATGACGGCATCGAGGGCCGCGAAGTGTTTGTCAACCCACTGATCACTGTGGCAGGAGCGGCAGACCTGCTGCATCGTCTTTTTGCGTTCCTGCTGAGTTGCAGTATCGATCAGCGCCTCGGTGACGGGGGTGCCATCGAGGTTAGTCGGCAGCTGCAGGCCGTCGGCGTTGACGATGGTCGAGGTGTTGGGCGAGAGCGGGTGGGGGTGGGCGTAGGGCAGGCCAAACAGGCGGGTGTGGAGTCGGTCGTTCATCTGGTGTGTGCGGATGGCCACCACCTCGCCCTCGGTATCCTCGAGGAGGCTGATGTGGCAGACGGCGCAGGTGGGGGCGTTGAAATCGCGACCGATGGTCCACGGAATGGTGTCCATAGTGTAGGTGCTCTTGTTGCTGAAGAAGATATTGCCGTGTTTGCTGACCGAGTAGATCTTGTAGGCAGGAACATCGGGGCCTTTGTGGCATTCGGAGCAGGTGTAGGGTTGGCGGGCAACCTCGATGGAGAACTCGTGCCGGGGATGGCAGGGGGTGCAGGCGCCCATGGTGCCATCGGGGTTGAGGCGTCCGACGCCCCGGTTGGGCCAGCCGGTCAGATCGGGGAAGGTCATTTCGCCGAACATGGTTTCGCGCTCGGTCAGGCCGGCGACGGTAACGTCGGTCCCATGACAGAAGAAACACGACTGACTGCCGGTGAGGCTGTCGGCGCCATGTTGTACGAGGGAGTCTCCGGTCCACGAGGTGATACCGTTGATGGCCTCGATGAGCAGTTGATAGGTATCGTTGTGGGCCAGATTGACATGGGCGTGTGACATGAGGTTCCTGGCATACTGGGCGCGTTCTTCGGGGTGACAGGTATCGCAGTCGGCAGGGGTGACGACGGTGTGGACGGGGTAGTCATTGTGGTCGAAGGTGTCACCGTGGGTGTCGGCGTTCATGGTGTGGCACTCGGCGCAGCCGACGGCGATGGTGGTGAGCGAATCGGGCAGGTCGCTGGCGGAGACGCGGCGGTAGGGCTGGGTGCCCTGTAGTGCCTGCGCGGGTGTGACGAGGGCGTGGCGGCTGCGCTGCCAGTCGGCGACGATGCCGGGCGTAACGGAGGCATGGCAGATCAGGCAGGCATCGGTGGCGTCGCTCACGGGGGCCGGCGTGGCGGCTGCGGCCGGGCCGCCGGGTAAGGTGATTACGGTGGCGAGCAGAATCAGGCATGTGACACTGAGAGAGTGTCGGGTTTTGTATGCGGAGGGAATCATCTGGGTGCTATCCTTTGCAATGGGTCAGGGGCAGAGGACGAATCGGTGTCAGGTGAGAGTGTGGCATAATGGAACGTCCTTTTTGCCGTGTCAAACGGTCTACGGGAGCCTTTGCAACATAGTGATTGATGTGACCGAGGTCAAGGATGTGATACAGGCAAGCTGGTCGACGATTTGGTGTCTTCAGGCTTGCATTTGAGACGCCGACACATTAGTAATACCGTGTGAACAGGGAAATTCCAACCGTAAGGAGATATGGTTATGATCGACAAGATCGAGAAGCTGCTGGGTGCAGATAAGGACCTTCTGACCCACAAGTGCAAAACGGTCGACAAGTCTGCGCTCCACTTGCCGGGGCCCGACTACATAGACCGCGTCTTTGCTCACACGGACCGCTCGCCGTCGGTTCTGCGATCCATGAACTGGCTGTTTGGCACCGGTCGTCTGGGTGGGACAGGCTATCTGTCGATCCTGCCGGTCGATCAGGGGATCGAGCACTCCGGCGGTGCCTCGTTTGCTCCCAACCCGATCTACTTCGATCCGGCGAAGATTGTGGAGCTGGCGATTGAGGGTGGCTGCAACGGGGTGGCGTCCACATTCGGTGTGCTGGGAGCGATCAGCCGGAAGTACGCGCACAAGATTCCGTTTATCGTGAAACTGAACCACAACGAGATGCTGACCTACCCCAACGATTATGACCAGATCATGTACGCCAGTGTCAAGGATGCGTTCAACCTTGGTGCGGTGGGGGTGGGTGCGACGATCTACTTCGGCAACGAGAACTTCAGCCGTGAGTTGCAGGAAGTCTCCGATGCTTTCAGCTATGCCCACGAGCTGGGGATGTTTACGGTGCTGTGGTGCTACCTGCGCAATCCCGCCTTCAAGAAGGAGGGGACGGATTACCATACTGCCGCTGACCTGACCGGGCAGGCAAATCACATCGGCGTGACGATTGGCGCTGACATCATCAAGCAGAAACAGGCGACATCCAACGGTGGTTACAAGGCCATTGATTTCGGCAAGACTCATGAGAAAGTCTACTCCGAACTGACCAGTGACAACCCGATCGATCTGACGCGCTACCAGGTTGTCAACTGCTACATGGGACGTATCGGCATGATCAATTCCGGTGGTGCTTCCGGTGGAAAGAACGATTTGGCTCAGGCGGTGCGCACGGCTGTTATCAATAAGCGGGCGGGCGGCATGGGCCTGATTTCGGGGCGTAAGTCATTCCAGCGTCCGATGAAGGACGGTGTGAAGCTGCTCAACGCCATTCAGGATGTCTTTCTGAGTAAGGAAGTGACGATAGCGTAGGACGTGTTGCCAGTTTGGTGGCGGTGAAGCGATGACGGGCAGCGGCCAACGCTGCCCGTTTGTCATTTTCAGTCACATCTGCCGCAGGAACTCGAGTTCGTACAAGGTTCGGGCCAGGCGGCGATTCTGCCAGCCGGTCAGCAGGTAGTTGATTAGCAGCATCATGCCCAGCATAATCGTCCAGACGATGTAATTGCCGTAGCCGATCGCGGACACGATTGCAAATGGAATGACCGGCACGATGGCCAGGAAGAACGAGGCCACATTGCGTCCGGATGAGCCGGAGGCGTTTTTCTCCGCCGAGAATGGCAGCCCGGCGGCGGCCAGGTTTATGAGAGTCAGCACGGTCAGTACGATTGCATACAGAAGCGCGGCATGCATGAGAGCATGGACGAGGTGATCAAAGGCCCACCAGTAGATGCCGATCACCATCACCATAGCCGGCGCCATGAAGACCGTTTGCACAATCCGTTTGCCAGCCAGCATGAGCTGTCGGCGGTCGCAGGGTGTGGTGTGGAATACCCATGATGCCGCAGCATGGCTTGAAAAGCCTACCGCTCCCTGGAAGATCATC
Source organism: uncultured Ignavibacteriales bacterium (assembly GCA_964627305.1). Lineage (GTDB taxonomy): Bacteria > Zixibacteria > MSB-5A5 > GN15 > FEB-12 > WJKG01. Next base: position 58,603 of record CAZVHP010000002.1, read on the forward strand.
GGCATTATGGCAAAGGCGAGGACGATAAAGAAGTTGGAACGGGTCGATTCCGCCGCAGCAATCGTGAACGGGTCGGGTATTTGCATCCCGTCCTTCCATCCGAGGAACAGATACAGGATCACCAGCGGAATGGCCGACAGTATCGCGAGGCGGAACTTGATGTCATGCTTGAAATGTGACCACGTGAGCAGGAGCACGGCGCGGTCCTCCGGTCGGGTCGTCCCTACCAGCCGTTGTACCCAGGGCGTGCGGGGTGCGCCCCCTGAGGACCTGATGGCCGATTTTTCGGGAGTCGTTTTCTGTTCGCTGAGCGACTCAGCGTAGCCCAGCGAGAGGTTCGCCATTCCCAGCCGGATCAGCAGGCCGAAACCGAGGGTGGCGCCGATAGCCAGCACGATGTCCACCGCATCGGCCCGGCCGGTGGCCAAGCGGTACCAGCCCATAAACCAGTCAGGGGGGAGAAGGCGCATCCACCAGGCGCTGCCCAGATCAAGCCCTTCTAACACATCCCTGAGTTTGTCGGTAAACGCGAAGTAGGCGCCGTAGGCCAGGAGCATGAAGACCAGTTGTACGTAGCCGAGGATGCGCTCCATGCGTCCGCGACCGAATGTGTTCATCAGCAGAGTGTACAGGTTCATCACGACGACTGCCCCGAACAGGCAGGCTGCGCTGTAGCTGGCTACCAGCAGCACGGTGTGGCCGAAGCCGCCTGCGAACAGCATCACCAGGGTCGGAATGAGGGAGAGTGACGCGGTCAATATGGCCACATAGGTTAACAGGTGCAGCATCTTGGCAAGCCAGAAGGTACGAGAGCTGACGGGATGTGGGGCAATGACATGGTAGTCGTCGGGCGAGATCAGTATGTTGCTAAATTCGAGGAGTACCTGGAAGGCCACGAACAGCATGGCGGCAGTTGCTCCCAGTACGATGGCACCGGGCTTGTCCGGCAGGAGGGCGAGCAGGGAGATCATGATGCTGAACATGACATTCACCAGCAGGACAACCAGCATCGGCGGGAAACTGCTTTTTTTGGATCCGGAGAAGTCCCAGGGGTTGTTGGCGCCGCGCCAGTCCATGCGCAGCGAGGCTCGCAGCAGGGTGCGCACCTGGTGCCAGTCGACAGTTTGGGGCTGCCCCGTGGTGTGCGATCGCTCAGCCATCGCCGCGCTCGGTCTTCTGGCCCCCGCTTTCGGCCCGTATGATTTGCACGATGCGACGGGCCTGATCGTCGCTGTCGGCGGCGCCTGTCAGGTGCCCGAAGGCCTGATCGAGGGAGGTCAGCCCGGTTGTCTCGGCGACGTCTTTGGGTGTTCCGGTGAGCAATTGACGGCCGTGGTCGATGATGAGTAGCCGGTCCACGAGGCGTTCCACGACCTCCAGAATGTGGCTGCAGAAGATCACGGCTTTGCCCGAGCGGGCTGATTCGCGAATGATTTGTTTGAACACGGCCACAGCGTTGGCATCCAGTCCGGAGAATGGCTCATCGAGAATGATCAGATCGGGGTCGTGAAGCAGGGCTGAGGCGATGAGAATTTTCTGTTTCATACCCTTGGAGTAGGTGCGGATGAGGTCGCCGGCGGCGTTATTAAGTTGTAATGCATCAAGTAGTTGCCCGGCCATATCGGAGATTCTGTCGGGGGGCATGTGATGCAGGTTACCGACCAGTTCGAGGTATTCTCGCCCGGACAGGGTTTCATACAGGGCACACGACTCCGGGACATAGCCGATGCGGCTTTTGTAGTCCACCTGTCCGAATGACAGCGGCTGCCCGTTGAAGAGGATTTTGCCGTCGGTTGGCCGGAGCATGCCCAGCATCATTTTGATAGTGGTGGTTTTTCCGGCCCCGTTAGGTCCCAGCAGGGCAAAGACTTCGCCCGGTTTCACGCCAAAGGACAGGGTGTCAACAGCCCGATGCGATCCGAAGTCGCGTATCAGCGATTGCACTTCGATTACGTAGCTCAACAGGCTTTCCTTCCATTGGGTGTTGTCCCGTGATGCTGCAAGATAGCCGGTTGGGTTTGTGTTCACAACTCTCAACTACGGCCCAGAGAGAGGTTTCGTTTCATTTGCCGGAGGGTTGGGGGCGGCAATCTGATCCAAAAAGTGCCGGAGAATCAAGGTGTTAGGGCAGCTTTCAGCTTGACTTATGCCGGTTTGTCACTTACCATAAGCTTGGACGAAAAGTGTTCAATCGGCTGTTTTTGGCGCTTTGCACTTGAGGGATTGTTGGGGAGTGCGAAAGTTGCAGCTGAGTGAGCCGTGCAGGTAGACGCACGATCAGGTAATTGACAGACAGGGAGAGTATATGGACGGTTGTTCACGTCCCGCCGTATATCACAACACACATGTAAATACATTGTCAATACACAGAGCGAGGTTTTGTGCCTGTTTCGTTGCACGAAGGCGTCAAGCTGCTCCGGGTATTTGAAGGACAACAGACAGGAAGCGAATCGACAATCCGATAATTGCAGGGGATCTGACAGAATGGTTCGGAAAACTCCCACACTGACTCTCTTGATCGCATTGATAGCGATCATCATGGCGGCGAGCGTCATGGCACAGAAAGAAGAAACGCCGAGCCAGGCGCTCTACTATGACCCTTACAACGGCAACGAACCCCCTGGCCCGCCACCGAACTACGGTTCGGTGGATTCCATTTATTTCCACGGTGTTCCGACGTATCCGGACTTGCTTGCAAACGATTCCGGAGGGTATTACATCTACCGCGACCCGTCGTGTGGCAAATGGCATGTTGCGAATTTTCTCTATTCGCGCGGCAACTCGCTTGAGCAGTTCCACGGTTCAATTCTTGCCATTCTCGATCAGGCCCCGACTCCCGATGTGAACATCTGGCCAATGGGCTTCGAGTTATCCGGCAACCTCAAGCAGAATGATCGTTGGGGCTGGGCCAAGTGGCCGGATTCTATCGCGCCGAACCTGTATGAGATCTGGTGGGATGTTACCATCGATTACACCAAGCCCCACGACACCGGTGACTTCCGGGACACTCTCGCCATAACTATTGCCGGCATGGCTATTGATTTCAATATCTGGTCATCCGGACACGGCGTTCCGTTCGGTCCCGACCAAGTCTATCTGGGCGAGAACCTCGTGCGGCTGTCCGATGTCCCCGGCTTTGTCGATTTCTTTCCAGGCATCTCCGATCAATACCAAGTCAACGCTCCTGACGGTGATCCCAATACCAGCCGCTTCTCCGCAGTAAGCCTCCCGGGTGAGACCTACAACGTCAATGGTCTGATTCTTCCCGGGACAACTTACGGAGACCGATATTCCGGGAGTTGGGTATATTCGGCGAACGGTTTGCAGTTCTCGACGCAATTTGGCGCCTGTAGTCAGCCCCCGAATTTCGTCGATGACAATCACACCGCGGCTCGATCCATTTGTCTCGGCACCACCGTTTATGATACGCTCGTGGCCACTGACCCTAACCCAAACGACACCCTTCAGATGTACCTGCTCTCAGGCCCCGGCACACTGACCAGCGCAGCTTCGACATCACCTGTCTACGGGTTCTATGAGTTCACCCCGAGCGCCAGCGGTCTGTACGAGGTCGTCTTCGTTGTCGAGGATGGTACTGGCTTGTCCGATACGGTTACCGTAACCTATGATATAACAGTCAATTCTCCCCCGCAGGTCACGCTGCCGGACAGTGCGCTGTTTTTGTGCAGCCCGGCGGAAATCTGTCTTCCCGTCGATATATTCGATGCTGACTGCGATGTGGTATCCGTCACGACGAATCTCGGTACGTACACGGGTACGCAGAGCATGTTTGATCAGATTGGGCGACTGAACGATCTGGGCGCGACGGTCACACAGGTCGGTGGCGGCGCACCCGGTCAGACGCTGCTCACGGCGGCGGACTGGGTCGGCTCAGTTAACTCTCAGACGGGGGTATCGGTCAGCCTGCCGAACTTCGTGTTCGCCTCGACCGTGGTCAATACCGGGTCTTTCCCCTCCGGCCTCGGCCACGCGCAGGCGTCCGGCCAACTGCTGGGTGCTCCGACAGATCTCACGTTTACGCTTCCCGGCCCCGGTGGCCCGGATGGAGGCGATGGTGATGGTTCGTGTGACTTTTCCACCGGCAAGTGGGTGACGGTCGGGTTCCCGCAGATGATCACTACCTGTAACGGGGCCAATACAGACTTTGTTATCTTCACCAATACTGCCTCAACGGGCACGGCGCGTGTCATCTTCCGCGCCAACGGTACGCCCGTTGACACCGTTGTGCTCACCGTTCCGGGCGGTACAGCCGGATCCGGCATGGGGGGCATTACGCTCGATCTGCCGGATGGACTGACGTTCAATGAGGTCTATATCAAGAATATCTCGGGCAGTTTCGAAGTCGATGCCTTCGCTGCTCGTGTAGCTCCCTCGAGCACGACCTCCGACATCTGTTTCTGGGCGGACACCTCCGGCGTCTACCAGATCACCGTGACTGCGACAGATGCCTGCGGCAACATCGGGGTCGGGACGGGGACGGTGAATGTGACGCTGAACAGTGCGCCGGTTGTCAACGCAGGCGCGGATCTGAACCTGTTCGTCTGTGAATTTGAAGAGATCTGCTTTGGCGTCGGTATTTCCGACCCGGATGACAACCTTGTGACCAGCTTCATCCACTCCGGCCCCGGCACGCTTTCCGGCGGTCAGGTGTGCTTCACCCCGACCGGTAGCGGTGCTCATACGATAGTGGTTGGCGCTACCGACGACTGCGGCCTGAGCAGCTATGACACTGTCGTTGTAACGGTGACAAAGAACAGCGCGCCTGTGGCCACTGATCCACAGCCGGTGACGCTGTTCCTTTGCGAGTCCGAGCTGCTTTGCCACACGTTCGCGGCCACTGATCCCAATGGTGGTATGCTGGCCTGGACGCTGCTGAGCGGCCCCGGTTCGATAACGACTGCGGGAGAGTACTGCTTCACTCCTGATATCTCTGGTAGCTATACGGCCACCGTCGCGGTCATGGATTCGTGCGGTCTGGCCGACACGACATCGATCACGTACCATATCACGATAAATACGCCTCCGATGGCGGTCGATCCGTCGCAAACGTTCGAGCTGTTCCAGTGTGATCCCGATCAGGTGTGCTACCAGTTTGTCGCCAATGACAATGAGGGGGGCACATTGGTCTGGAGTTTACTGGACGGTCCGGCCGGGGCGACGATCGGCGCGAGCGGACAGGCCTGCTTCACGCCGGATCAAACCGGCATCTATACTTTGACAGTGCAGGTGGCCGATTCCTGCGGCGCGGCGGACACGGCTGATGTCACATTCGATATCGAGTTGAACGCGGCCCCGACTGTGGCCTTGGGGGCGGATACATCGCTGCTGCTGTGCGGCCCGGAGGAGATCTGCGTTGACTACACAGTCGATGATGCCAATGGCACCGCTGGTCTGATTGAGGAGATGCTTGAGGGTTATGGCACGATCGATACTGCCGCCAACCGGATCTGTTTCACACCGACAACCGGTGGTGACTACACCTTCGTGGTTGGCGTTACCGATGACTGTGGTGCGGAGGCGGCGGATACGATCGTTGTCTCGGTGACTTTGGGACAGTCGGCTGCTATCGCCTGCCCGAGTGGTCCGGTGGTCGTGAACCTCTGTGCGGTCGATGAGGTGTGCGAGCAATTGAGTGTGGCGCCGAATGGTGCCGCTGTTACGACGTCCTTCGGGAACTGGTCCAATGATCAGCTTTGCTTCACGGCCGACACCTCCGGGACGTACGAGATTGAGGTGATTGCCGAGGCCGAGTGCGGCGCGGACACCTGTCTGGTTGTGTTCCAGGTTGACATCGGTCAGGCCGCACAGATAAGCTGCCCGTCGCCGCAGACGCTGTTTTTGTGTGAGATGGACACGGTCGCGGTTCCGGTCGGCATCAACGGCAGCGATCTGACGGTGACAGTGTCGCCGATTGGGTACTATCAGGCGGGCAATGTGTTCTTCGCGGCGGATACGACCGGCCAGTACGAGATTACGGTGATTGCGGAATCACCGTGCGGCACGGATACATGTGTTATCATGGTTGATATCACGGTGAACGAGGCTCCTGTTGCTGTCGATCCGACGACTCCGGTAGACACCTTCCTGTGCGCTCCCGTTCAGATCTGCTACCAGTTCGATGCTGCTGACGCCAACGGCGGGCCGCTGACGTGGAGCCGTGTGTCGGGAGCGGGGACGGTGACGCCTGCCGGCCTGTGGTGCTTCAACGCCAACGCCACCGGCAGCCGCAGCGTTACTGCGGTTGTTACCGATTCGTGTGGTGCGGCTGACACGGTTTCGATGACGTACAATGTGACAATCAATACCGCGCCGACTCTGGCGCTCGGGAATGACACCAGCTTCTTCCGGTGCAATCTCTCAAGCATTTGCCTGCCGTACACGTTGAGCGACCCTGACGACAATCTGGATGTGGTCGAGTTGCTGTTTGGATCTGGCACGCTGCAGCCGGACGATGACCTGCTGTGTTTCACGCCGCCAGCACCGGGCACGTACCAGTTCATTGTGCGCGTCGCCGATGAGTGCGGTGCGGAAGATATCGATACGCTGAATGTGACGATCAACCTCAACAGCCCTCCGGTGGTCAATGCCGGTGCGGATCTGAATGTGTTCGAGTGTGAGCCGACAGATATCTGCTGGTCGGCCAGCGTCTCGGATCCTGACGGCAATCTGACTCTTGCCGAACTGGTCTCGGGGCCGGGCACGTTCGATGGCAGCCAGATCTGTTTCACGCCCACTGCTACGGGTCAGTACACCTTTGTCCTGCGCGGTGTGGATGCGTGCGGTCTGGAGATGCGTGATACGGTGCTGGTCGATTTCACGTTGAACAGTCCGCCAGTGGCGAATGCCGGCGGCACCCGCACGAGTATCTTCCTGTGTGAGCCGCAGGAGCTGTGCTGGCCGGCCGGTTGTACCGATCCTGACGGCAACCTGGTTGACTGCGCCCTTGTTGAGGGGCCGGGAGCCTTTGACGGTAATCAGATATGTTTCACACCGACCGCGACCGGCGAGTACGTCTTCGTGCTGGAAGCCACCGATGCCTGCGGATTGACTGATCGGGATACGGTATACTTCCCGGTCTTCATCAACAGCGGTCCGGTGTGCACGGTGCCGAACGACACGCTCATCTTCCAGTGTGAGATCGAACAGGTGTGTCTGCCGGCTTACGCCACCGACATAGACCAGAATATCACCTCGGCGCAGATCATCTCCGGTCCGGGCGAACTGATCAATGACGAGTGGTGCTATACGCCGACTAATGATCAGGCGGTTACGGTGACAATTCGATTTGAGGATTACTGCGGCGCCTACTGCGAGGGGACTTTCACCGTCGAATTTGACATCAATGCCAAACCATTTGTGTACTTCGGTAACGACACGACAGTCTTCCAGTGCGCCGCCGAAGAGATGTGCCTGCCGTATGTTGCCGGTGATGCCGACGATGGCCGTCCGGTCACGCTCGAACTCGAGCCGGGGGTGGGTACGCTCAATGAGCTTGAAAGCGAGGTTTGCTTCACGCTGACAATGGCGGGTGAGTACAGCTTTGTGCTGCACATTACCGACGAGTGTGGCGAGACCGACTCCGATACGATCACGGTGACGGTAGAGACCAACACCGCTCCCGTGGCCAACGCCGGTGCGGATCAAACGTTGTTTGTGTGCGACACCCAGGCAGAGATCTGCTGGCCGGCCGGCTGTTCCGATGTCGATGGCAATCTGACCGACTGTATCTTCAACGGTCCGGGCACGTATGATGGTTCCTCGATCTGTTTCACGCCGCACAGTTCGGGTGACTATGTCTTCACGCTGCAGGCGGTTGACGATTGTGGCGCGCAGCACGTTGACACGGTTACGATAGCGGTGACAGTCAACAGTGCGCCTTTGCTGGTGCTCGATGACGACCTTGTTATCCAGCTTTGCCAGCCGGAGCCGATTTGCCTGAGCTACACGGTCGATGATGCCGATGGTGCTGCCGGTTTGGTGGAGGAGATGGAGTCAGGTTATGGCGCTCTCGATACTGTGGCCAATGAGGTCTGTTTCACGCCGACGACGGCCGGAACGTACGAGTTCGTACTGAGTGTCACTGACCCCTGCGGCGCGATGGGGCTGGATACTGCGACGGTCACGGTCACGTTCGGCCAGGCGGCGCAGATTAGCTGCCCGGCCGGTCCGGTCAATGTGTCGCTGTGTGAGATCGAGACGGTTTGCTATATGCTGGGCATTACGCCTGCGACAGCCTCTGTGACAACATCGTTTGGTACTTACTCCGGCGGGGAGCTGTGCTTCCTTGCGGATACGTCGGGGGTCTATACGATTGAGGTGATCGCCGAGGCCGAGTGCGGTGCGGATACCTGCGAGTTGACGTTCAATGTCGATATCGGCCAGGCGGCGCAGATTGTCTGTCCGGAGCCACTGGACATGTTCCTGTGCACCCCGGGTACGGAGTGCATTCCGATTTCGGTGGTGACGCCGGGTGCGACGGTCACGGTCAGCCCGATAGGGAGCTACAGCTCCGGCAGTATTTGCTTCCCGGCCGATACCAGCGGCCATTACGAGCTTGAGGTGATCGCCACGACCGACTGCGGCGCCGACACGTGCACCGTGATTGCCGATATCACGATCAATACACCGCCGGTTGCCGAACAGCCTGATCCGGCCGTGATCGATACCTTCCTGTGCCAGAGTGCGCAGATTTGCTACCAGTTCACGGGGAGCGATGTCGATGGCGGCAGCCTTGCCTGGTTGCGCCTTTCCGGCAACGGCACGGTTACTCCGGATGGTCTGTGGTGTTTCACTGCCGGTCGTCTGGGGACGTTTACCGTCACGGCGGCCGTCACCGATTCCTGCGGCGCGGCCGACACCGTGAGCCTGACGTACAACGTCACGTTCAACAGCACGCCGCAGATTGCTTTCGCCCCCGATTCAGTCTTCTTTATCTGCGGAGACGAGGAGATCTGCCTGAACTACACTGTCAGCGATGCTGACGCCGGCGACATCGTCCAGGAGGCTCTGATCAGCGGCGATGCCACGATTGACACCGCAGCCAATACCGTTTGCTTCACTGCAGACACGTCTGGTCACTATCAGTTTGCGATTGAAGCAACCGACGCCTGCGGGGCGCAAAGCAGTGATGTCATCACGGTGCGTGTGCAGATGAACCGGCCGCCGGTGGTTGATGCCGGATCGGGTGTTTCGCGGTTTGTCTGTGAGCCGCAGGTGCTGTGCCAGGCGATCGGGGTATCGGATCCCGACAATAACCTCGATTCTGTCTATGTCACGAGCGGTCTCGGATATATCAACGGGAATCAGCTTTGTTTCGAGGCCGACACGGCCGGAGTGTATAGATTTGTGGTTGAGGCTATAGACGAGTGTGGTCTGACTGCGGCTGACGATGTTACGATCACTGTTGGTATCAACACGCCGCCGGTGTGTCTGGTGCCGGCCGATACCGGCCTCTTCCAGTGCACGCCGACGCAGATACTTCTGCCGGTCAGCGGCAGCGATGTCGATGGCAATCTCAGCCATTGCGAGATCATCTTTGGGCCGGGCACGCTGACTGGTGGCAACTGGAGATACACGCCGACTGTGGATCAGACTGTCACGGTCGGTATCATGTGCATCGACGACTGCGGTGCGGTCTGCACTGATTCGTTCACGGTGGATATCCAGTTGAACGCCAAGCCGGTGGTGGATCTGGGAAGAGATACAACCTTGTTCCTGTGCGGGCCGTCGCCGTACTGCTGGCCGGTGGACATAACGGATGAGGATGACAACCTTCTGGAGGTGGCTCTTGTTCAGGGTCCCGGCAGTTACAACGATGTTACGGGAGAGATTTGTTTCACGCCGGGGGCCACGCCTCAGACTTACACCTTTGTGGTGTCCGCTACGGATGAGTGCGGTGCGATCGGCTATGATACGGTAAATATCCAGATTGAGTATAATTCTGCCCCAACGCTCAACCCGCCCCCGAGCTTCATTGTGTACCTCGATGAGCCGGGTGAAGTTTGCTTCGATGTCAACCCTCACGACGTTGATGGCAACCTTTCCAGCGTGTCGGTGGCGCCCTACGGAACATACAGCAGCGCCACCCAGCGAGTTTGCTTCACCGCCGATACCCTCGGCGAGTACTGTTTCGTTGTGACTGCCACCGACGCGTGTGGGGCTAATGCTGTGGATACGGTCTGTGTGTCGGTGCTGATCGATGAATGTATCCATGTGCAGATTGAGAAGACGCACAATTCGTATCAGGGTCTTGTGGAACACGTGGACATCGTGCTCAACGGCAGCGGCAAGGAGCTTGGCGGCTTTGACTTTTTGATCGCGTACGATCAGTCTGCCCTGACAGTCGCCAACGTCCACCCCGGCGCGGCGATTGAGGCCTGTGGCTGGGAGTACTTCACGTACAGCTTCGGCGCCAGCAACTGCGGGTCGGGCTGTCCGTCGGGATTGCTGCGGATTATCTCGATTGCCGAGACCAACAACGGACCGAACCATCCGAGTTGCTTCTTGAGTGACGTGGTCGGCGCACTGGCGACAATCGACTTTCTGGTATCCAGCGATGCCACGCTTGAGTGCCAGTACGCACCGGTCGAGTTCTTCTGGCTCGACTGCGGCGACAACACCATCTCCAGCAAACTCGGCGATACGTTGTGGGTGTCCCGCGAGGTGTACAGTTTCGAGTACAACAACATCACCAACTACAGTTGGGGCTTCCCCGGTAAGTTCGGCGCGCCCGATCCCTGCCTTGTGGGCGGTGGTGAGGGCAAGCCCAAGCCCATCCGGTGTATTGATTTCACGAACGGTGGTGTTGACATTGTGTGTGCGGACTCTATCGACGCCCGTGCCGATTTGAATCTCAATGAGATCCCGTTTGAGATTGCCGATGCTGTCCTGTACAGCAACTACTTCGTCTACGGGCTTTCGGTGTTTGTCATCAACCAGGCCGGTCAGATTGCGGCCTCTGATGTCAATGCTGATGGGATCACGCTCAGTGTGGCCGACCTGGTCTACCTGATCCGGGTTATCCGAGGCGATGCGCCGCCCACAGCGAAGCTCAGTCCCCTGGGTGAACACACGGCCGAGGTGCGCCTGGCCGATGGCGTCCTGAGTATTGCCAGCGCGGATGTTGCGGTCGGTGCGCTGTCGATGGTGCTGTCGGGTGAGGTGGCGCCGGTGCTTCACGATGACGCCGAGGGGATGGAGTTGCGCTACAGCTTCGACGGTACCAATACGCGAGTTCTGGTGTACAACATGGCCGGTGATACCTGGCTTGGTGAGGGTGCTGTCTTCACCCTGGAGGGGGCGCCGGAGATAGTCAGTATCGAGGCCGGCAGTATTGAGGGTGCGGTTATGAACGTGAAGGTGACTGATCTGCCTCGTGAGTGGAGCCTGTCACAGAACTACCCGAACCCGTTCAACCCGGTGACGACGATAGAGTTCTCGCTCAAGGAGACGACCGACTGGAAGCTGACGATTTACAACATCCTCGGCCAGACGGTCGAGCGCTTCTCCGGCAGCAAGGATATCGGGATGAAGAAGATACAATGGGATGCCCGCAGTTATGCGTCGGGTGTGTACTTCTACAAGCTTGAGGCCGGCGATTTCAGCGACACCCGGAAGATGGTCTTGCTCAAGTAGACGATCTGGAAAGACCTCTTTGTGGGTCAGTTCCCACGACCCACTAACTGTCCAAAGCGCCTTGCTGCCTGTCCGTAGCAAGGCGCTTTAGTGTGGATAAATGGTTTGCATAGGCGGTGAGCAATGTGTATCTTTTAGTACAAGTTCAGAAAAGCTGATTACGCTTTAATCTTCGGGGGAAAGTGATGAGAAGGAAGATTGTTCTTTTGGCTGCGTGGATGGTGTTGGTGGCGTGCGGAATGGTTAATGCGCAGCACGCTGTTGGCGGCGAGGTCAGTTTGCTGAATCCGCCGGACAGCCTTGTGTACGGGTCGAGCTATACGTTTGACTTGGCCATGCACAACAGTACGGGTTTGGTATTGGACGGATTCACACAAGGCATAGAAGTCTCCATGGATGCTCCAGATGCCTTCACACTGGATGTCGGCTCAGATAAGTTCTTCAGTACCTTGGGCCCCTATTTCGACGAGCTGCGTGCCAACATCTTCGATCTACCCGGCGGTGGGTTTGGCGACACCATTAGGTACGCCGGCTGGAGACTATTCATGCCTGGCCTACCGGACGGTGCGATGGTCCAGCCGATGTCTTTCACCGTGACCTTCGACGATGCCTCAAGCGGCGCCACTCAGTTCTGTATCGACACATGTTGGTTACCACCGGGCGGTGAGTGGCTGTGGGCCATGTCCGACGGTTCGAGTCGTAGGCCGGCCGCTGACTGGGCGGGTACGTGCTGGAGTCTGTGTCAGCCGATTTGCGGAGATGTCAACGGTGATCTGGTGGTCAACATTTCGGACATGACGTACATGGTGAGTTATCTGTTCGGTGGTGGCCCGAACCCGGTGGCACAGCAGGCGGCCGATGTCAATTGCGATGGAGTTGTGAATGTGTCTGACATGACCTATCTGATCAACTATCTGTTCGATGACGGCCCGGCACCGTGCGCCGACTGCCCGTAAGCGGCTGATCGGCAAACACAGAGTCATAGGCAAATACGAGCGCCCTGTTGCTCAGAGAAGTCTGAGAGCGGCAGGGCGCCTTGCTATTGCTCTGGTGCGGGCTTCAGATCGACGACTGTTGCCCCCCAACTGCCGCCGGTGCCGCCCTCGTGGCGAAATGACGCCACCTGCGGATGCGACGTCAGCAGCGAGCGGACAATTTCCCGCTGCACCCCGATCCCTTTGCCGTGCACGATCCTCAGGGTGACTATGCCGCGCCGCAGGCACTGGTCGATGTATTCGGTCACCACGGCTTTGGTTTCTTTGGGCGAGAATTGGTGCAGGTCGAGGGTACCGTCGATCGGGTATTCAATGGCATCATCGTCGGTGTTCATATTGGCTCCTTGTGGGTCAGGTAAGGCAATATCGCATCTGGCCCTCTGGCGGGCAAGGGTCGATGGGGCCGCGGTTATTCCCCGCTTGACCGGAGCTTGAAGCTGCTGTTTCTTCCGGCGAACGCATTCTGCTCATCAATCATGAATATAAGGAGCCAAAGTGAAAGGCCATACTCCGTCGGCTGCGACTGTCAAGGAGGGTTTGTTTCGGCAGCTATTCAGCCTGAAGCGGCCCTTCTGGATGGTCAACATCATGGAGATGTTCGAGCGTCTCGCTTACTATGGTGTGCGTGTTGTTATTCCCATCTACATTGCCCAGGCCGATGAAATCGGCGGCCTGCATTTCACCCAGACAGAGAAGGGCATCATCTTTTTCTGGTGGGCGATTTTTCAGTCCATCACGCCCATGTTTTCCGGGGGGTTTGCTGACCGCTATGGCTACAAGAAGACGATTGCGGTTTCGGTCGCGGTCAAAGTGCTCGGGTACATCCTCATGGCCACGCAGCGGGAGTTTTTCCCGTTCCTGATCGGCTGCTGTGTGCTGGCGTTGGGCACGGCCCTGTTCAAGCCGGGAGTGCAGGGGACCATGTGCCAGACGCTGGAGAAGAAGAACTCGTCGGTCGGTTGGGGCACATTTTACATGCTGGTCAATATCGGCGGTTTTCTTGGCCCGCCGCTGGCTCACTTTCTGTATGGCATTTCGTGGCCGGCCGTGTTCTATGGCTGTGCCATTATCGTATCGCTGAACTTCCTTATGCTGTTCACATACAAGGAAGTCTCCTCCGGCGATGAGCAGACGGGCAGCCCTTTGAAGGTCCTGATGATCACCCTGCAAGAGTTGATGAACTTCCGGCTGTCGGTCTTCATTGTTATCATGGCCGGGTTCTGGCTGATGTTCATGCAGTTGTTCGATATGCTGCCCAATTTCATTGTCGACTGGGTTGACAGCTCGAAAATGGTCAGAGACCTGGGCTTGCCGGAATGGATGCTGCAATACAACTCCGACCGCGGCGCTCAGGTGTCGCAGGAGTGGCTGATCAATGCCAACCCCGGGCTGATTGTGCTGGCGGTGGTGTTCATCTCGCATTTGGTGGCCCGCATGAGGCGGGTGCATTCCATCACGCTGGGGATCACGATAGCCTCGGTGGGTCTGTTGCTGGCCGGGTTCACGACCTCGGGCTACTTGTGTCTGATGGGTATTCTGGTGTTCAGTGTGGGTGAGATGATGTCCTCGCCGAAGATGAACGACTACCTTGGTGTGATTGCGCCGCCCGGGAAGAAAGGGCTGTACATGGGCTATGCCAATATCCCGCAGGGTATCGGCTGGGGAGTCGGATCGTTGTTTGCGGGTCATGTGTACGACCGCATGGGCGACAAGGCCAATCTGGCGATCGACTATCTTTCGCGGGTACACAACGTCACCGACATCACGCGCCCGCAGGCGATGCTCAAACTGCAGGAGGTTACCGGGATGAGTGCCGAGCAGGCGACCCAGGTGCTCTGGGACACGTACGATCCGTACAGGCTGTGGTATCAGTTTGCCGCTATCGGTTTGGTCTCGGCGCTCGGCATGTGGTTGTATGCGCGGTGGGTGAAGAAGTACGAGGAGCCGGATGTGTAGGAGGCAGGAGGTATTGGCTTTTTGGTTTCGTGTCGGATGGTTCGAGCCGCGTGGGCGTTCTTGCTGCATAAAGGTGGCTTCGCCACCTTGCGGTTTGGGCCGGTTTTGCCTATTTTCAGCGGACAAGTCAGAAAACGAACCTGCCTGTGGAGTAAACCATGACTACGAAGACACAAGCACCGCCGGCTCCCACCTGGGACCTTGAGTCCATTTTCCCCGGCGGCTCAGAATCAAAGCAGTTCGCTGAGTACCGCAGCAAAGTCAAGGGCGAGGTAAGCGAGCTGGAGACCGCCCTTGACAATCTTCCCCGGACTCTGTCGCCCGACACGCTGAACGACTGGACCGGCTTTCTGCTGGCCATGCAGTCCTGTGTCGAGAATATTGAACTGATCCTTGCTTTCGCCGGCTGTCTGGCCGCGCAGAATACCGATGACTCCAAGGCCTTTGCGTTTCGCAGCGAGGGCTATGAGTTGTATTCGAGGTGGCAGAAAGTTGAGACCGCACTCGAGGCTATGTCTCTTAAGCAGAGTGACTCTGCCTGGAAGCAGCTGGTGGAGCACGACCGCCTCAAAGAGGTTGCTTACTATTTGAATGAGCTGCGTGAGATCGCAAAGAGCAAGATGCCGATTGAGCAGGAGAAACTGGCGCTGGATCTCGCTGTCAATGGCTACCATGCGTGGGATTTGCTGTACACGAAGATGGCCGGTGAACTCAAGGCCGATTTCGAGGAAGACGGCCAGGTGCGCAAGCTTTCGATGGGTCAGTTGGCCACGAAGATGTCCTCGGCCGATCGCAGCATCCGCAGGCAGGCGTTTGAGAAGCTCCTCGGCGCGTGGGAAGCCCGCAAGGAGCTTGCCGCGATGGCGCTCAATTCGCAGGCGGGGTTCCGGCTGAGCCTCTACAAGCACCGCGGCTGGGGCTCCATTCTCAAGGAGCCGCTCCGTCTGAACCGCCTCTCTCAGCAGTCACTGGAGGCCATGTGGAGTGTGGTCGAGCGCGAAACGCCGCGGCTGAAGCCGTATATCGAGGCCAAGAAGAAGCTGCTCGGAATAGAGAGTTTCAGGTGGTATGATGAGTTTGCGGCGGTGGGAGATGTCGAGCGCACCTTCGCTTTCGACGAGGCTGGGCAGTTCGTGGCCGACAACGTCGGGCGCTTCTCGGCCGACATGGGGAGTTTCGTCAGGATGGCGATAGAGAGGCGCTGGGTCGAGGCCGAGGATCGCGGCGGCAAGGCGGGTGGGGCTTTTTGTACGTCGCTGGGGCCGTTGCGGCAGTCACGCGTTTTCATGACGTTTGCCGGTTCGTTCGAGAACCTGCTCACCCTGGCGCACGAGCTTGGCCATGCCTACCACGGGTGGGTGCTTCGCGACCGGGCCTACTTTGCGGGTGAGTACCCTATGGGACTGGCCGAGACTGCCTCGATCTTCTCCGAGACGGTGGTCACCGATGCCGCTCTTGAGCAGGCCTCCGGTGATCAGGAGAAGCTGATGCTGCTCGAGCAGAAGCTGCAGGCGGCGTATGTCATGTTCACCGACCTGTACAGCCGCTACCTGTTCGACCGAGCGTTCTATGATGAGCGCGCCGACGGTGTGGTCGGTTCTGATCGTCTGACCGAGTTGATGCTGGCCGCTCAGAAGCGGGCCTTCCAGGGTATGCTTTCCGAGGATGGCTACCATCCCCTGTTCTGGTGTTCCAAGCTTCACTTCTATCACACCAGCGTGCCGTTCTACAACTTCCCGTACACGTTCGGGTTTCTGTTTGCAGGCGGCGTGTACCATCGCGCCAGGCAGGAGGGCGCCTCGTTTGCGGACAAGTACGCGGCATTGCTGGCCGACACGGGCAGCATGTCCACTGAGGATGTTGCCAAGAAGCACCTCGGGGTTGACCTGACGAAGGAGGACTTCTGGAAGGATGCAGTTGACCAGGCCCTTGCGGACGTGGACGCGTTTGTGGCCCTGGCGAGCAAGTGAGTGATGAACCATAGTGCGGGGCGGTCGGCTACGGCGGGCGGGCCGGGGTTTCCGGCCGTGCCGGCGGACGATCGATTGCTTGACGGTTTGCCAAGCTCGCTATATCTTTTACGCGAAAGGGCAAAGACGCGCCAGCGAGGGGTGTGTTTTTGGAGGCGAGCGACAAGCAAGGTATGAGTTCACGGAGGCAAGCCCAAAGCAACCCCGAGTTCTTTCTTGCTGCCGCAGAGACCTGCCGGTACTCTCCCGGAGAGCCGCATTAGGTTTGATCGAGAAGAATCGGCAATGGCGGAGGTTTGGTGCGACTTGGCAGCTTCCTCGAATCAGGTCGCCGGAGAGAGGGTCCAAGGATCCAACTGGCTGGTATAGTCAATTGCGTGTAAGGGAGTTGACTTGAGTAGAGTTGAAGTCAGGCGCGATGTTCTTGAGTGGGCTTTGCAGCGGAGCGGAAGGAGTATTGCCGATCTGCATGGTAAGTTCCCCAAGATTCACGAGTGGCTGGCGGGTAAGAGGAGTCCGACACTCAGGCAGTTAGAGAACTTCGCGAAGGTGACTCTAACGCCCTTCGGGTACCTGTTCATGGAGAAGCCGCCCGAAATCCGGCTTCCCATTCCGCACTATCGCACAATCAACTCTGATTCACCACATATCCCCAGCCCGAATCTGATCGAAACTGTCCACACCATGCAGCGACGTCAGGCTTGGATGCGTGAGTTTCTCCTGGATGAAGGTGCCGAACCGCTTGAGTTCGTAGGTTCAGCGAATCGCGAACAGGATAGGCACGATGTCGCCGAAAGAATTAGGTCGACTTTGGTGCTGGATGCCGACTGGGCTTCCAGCTTCGGGAAGTGGGAAGATGCACTGCGAGATCTCAAGGCGGCGATGGAGAGGTCGGGGATTCTGGTTGCCACGAATGGGGTAGTGGGAAACAACACTCATCGCAAGCTGCAAGTGGCTGAATTCAGGGGGTTCGTTCTCGTGGACGAATATGCTCCTCTCGTATTTGTGAATGGTGCCGACGGTAAGGCCGCTCAGATGTTCACCCTGGCTCACGAGCTTGCGCATGTGTTTCTTGGTAGCAGTGCAGCATTCGATCTACGAGAACTCAAGCCATCCGACAATGCTGACGAGCGAGCCTGCAACGACATTGCCGCGGAGTTCCTGGTTCCTGAAGCTGCTATCTTGGGTGCGTGGCCCAAGATCGGGGCGGCCCAGCAGCCGTTTCAAGTCGCCGCGCGCCTGTTCAAGGTTAGCGAGATTGTCGTCGCACGCAGGGCTCTTGATCTGTCGCTCATAGATAGGGAAGTGTTTCTGGAGTTCTACAGAAGCTATGTCTCCAGGCTTAACAAATCCAAGAAGCCGAACAGCGGAGGCAGCTTTTATGACGCTCAGAGGAGCAGGTTGGGGACTCGCTTCTCTGAAGCGGTGGTTCATGCCGCCCGGGGGGGACAATTGAGCTACTATGACGCGTATCGATTGACTGGTCTTCACGGACAGAAGTTTGAGCGATACGCTGAACACCTTGGCTATGGGGCTTGATGCTGACCGCTACCCGGCAGTTTCTCCTTGATGCAGACGTCTTCATTGCAGCAGCGCGACGGTACTACGCCTTCGATCTTGCACCTCGGTTCTGGCAAGAACTGATAGCCGGGAGCAACACTGGACAGGTTGCGAGTATTGACAAGGTGAAGGAGGAACTACTGAAAGGCAACGATGCACTTGCTCGGTGGGCCAAGGACAGGTTTGGGGGATTCTTGTCTACTGATAGTAGTGCTGTCGTACAAGCATATGGTCAGGTGATGAACTGGGCCGAGGGCCAGAACCACTTCACTGAAGCGGCCCTGGAGGACTTCGCATCGGGTGCCGATGGATGGCTCGCAGCCTTCGCAATAGCCAATCAATGCACAATAGTGACGAACGAGGTGTCGGCACCACCAGAAAAGAAGTCGAAGATCAAAATCCCCAACGTCTGCCAGCAATTTGGCGTCCACTACGTCGATACGTTCAGAATGCTGCGTGAATTGAAGATTCGGTTCAGCTAATCATCTCCATAATTGATCCATCGAGGCCATTTTACGGGAACCTGCGGCGGCGCCGTCCGTTCTAATCTGCACGAGAACGAAGCAACACAACGCAGATAGACGGCCGCCCTGAAAAGTCGGCGGCAAGGAGGTGTACCATGACGACTGCCACTCTGAAATTCGATTACGGGACTATTGCCACCGGGGCCAATGAGAGTTTCCCCTACAAGCTGCCCAGGTTGCCGTATGATTATGACACTCTTGAGGTTGCGATCGACGCGGAGACCATGAAGGTGCACCATACCAAGCATCATCAGGCCTACACGGACAAGTTCAACGCGGCGCTGGAGAAGCATACTGACCTTCACGGGAAGCACATCACCGAGTTGCTGGCCAATCCAGACTCACTGCCGGAGGAAATCCGGGGCGCGGTCCGCAACAACGGCGGCGGGTATTTCAACCACGCTTTGTTCTGGCCGCTTCTGACGGGCAAGAGCTCCGGTCAGCCGACTGGTGAGCTGGCCGAGGCGATCAAGCGTGATTTTGGTTCGTTTGAGGCTTTCAAGGAGAAATTCTCGACTGCCGCGGCCACCCTGTTTGGCTCGGGCTGGGCCTGGCTGGTGTCAGACGACGGCGGCAAACTGTCAGTCGTCCAGACGGCCAACCAGGACACGCCGCTGGTGACCGGCCATAAACCGGTGGTTGGTCTTGATGTCTGGGAGCACGCATACTACCTGCGCTACCAGAACCGTCGGCCGGAGTATATTGAGTCGTTCTTCAAGGTTATCAACTGGGAGCAGGCCGGCAGGAATTTCAAGGCCTGAGGCCCGGAGAGGCTGCGGCGGGTGATGCCCGCCGAAGATCACTGGCGATTGGAAGTAGGAAGGGCCGAGCACGCCCGGAAGCCCGGATCATGACGATCCGGGCTTTCTTGTGCTTTGAGCGGTCGAGTGTAACACCGAATCGTTGAAGTGTAACACCAAATCGCAAAAGTGTAACATCTTATGGCGAAAGTGTAACACCAAACCCGGGAAGTGTAACATTCGTCTGTCAGGGGCGGCATCCGTGCTGGGCAGAGTCGTCCGATGATTCAACCCATTTGGACTTTCTTCTCGTGTGGTGGCAACCACTTAGCGGGTTCATGTCACATTCTCATCGCATTCGGCATGATGGTTGCGTGCATTAGAGACCGCAGTTGGTTAGCGACGTCTTCAACCGTTGAACGTTGTCGGGTGCGTGCTACTCTGGCGAGGTCGGGGTCCGGGTAGCCGGCCGCCGGACCGGCGCTCAGAGACACGCGTGTGAGAAGTAACTCAAAAGCATGGGGGTTCGAATGCCCAGACGCAAGTTTCTCGGAAGAATCGCACTGGTACTATTCCTTATTGTTGGCGCGATCGGGAATAGTGGATGCAAGAGTCATTTCGGACGGTGGGTTTGTGATTGGAATGGCCCTTATGACGTCAGTTTCTCGTGCAAGGAGACGGGGCGCCAGTGTGTCGTGGGAATGGAATTCTGGTTTCGCCGGTAGCTCAGATGTTCCAGAGTATACTGCGACGCCTGCGGTCACTGTCCCGGCCCGCGCGGCCGGGACAGTGTCTGGATATCCGCAATGGCCTGTTCCACGCCCCCGATCATGTCATCTGGCTTTGCCTTCTCGCTCTTGGGGTTGTGTGCGCAAGCACACTCGCTAACGATCGGCCGACCGCTAAGGCTGAACTGCGCGTCACGGCATCGTATACGTTGCCACTTGAGTCCGAGCCGAAGGATGGCGGGACCATTAATGCCTTGCAGATTGATACCGGTTCCGTTATCGTGTCATTGACGGGCTCTGAAGGAGGGGCGTGGCTAATTGGACATGATGAAACATCGACAGTCAAGTTACTCGCAGCAGAGAGCCGAGGAGATTGGTGGTCGGACTGCATGCCCGGCACTCACTCAGCACGGGTCTTCATCCCGAGCACGTTGCACTGGCTTGGTCGAAGCGGTTCGGTTGGTCTGTTCGACTCATGGTGCGGTCAGTTGCTGGAACTGGATCTGAGGGGTAGTAGTCAGTTGGGTCACAGGCGATTAGTGACAGGGAGCAGTCATGATGGCTTTCTGTCAAGTATTACCGTCAACGGTTCAACCATAATTGCGGGAGTCAGAGCGAACGACCCGGATATGCTCCTTGCGGTCATGGATATTCACAAGCCCGGTACATACCGTTACGCATTCGGATATGGCCGCGAGCTCAAGCCCTACATGGACTCTGTTGGTCTGTATCGCGCAATCTGCCTGCCGGCAACGTATCCTGCGGACAGCACAATCCGGGTCGCCGTGCAGGGATATCCCTGGCTGTTTGTCATCAACTGGTCGGGGGACATCTGCGATAGTCTGCCAGTTGACGGACCCGGCTTCACGCTTCCGGAACCACCTCCATCGCGGATCAAGTCCGCGGCGGTGTTCGAAAGGTGGGCGGCCGGGTGGACACCTATTCATGCTTTTCGCTGCACGGGCCAGGGTGTTTTCATCCTGCAGTACACGCTGGTGAAGGATGAAGATCGTGTGCCGGTCCGAGCAGAATTTGGGTCTGTAGCGTGGTCGGCCGAGGGAGAGCGGTTGCAGATTGATATCCCACGTTCCTGGCAGTTGGCGGGGACGCAGGCGGATCGTGTTTGCATTTTCGGTTACTTCGAGAAGAAGCACGACAAATGGTCGATAGAGTTGAAGGTTACAGAACTGCAGGTGGATTCATCTTATGTTGTGACACCCCAACGCATGTACTCTGAGTAGAGGTGTTTCATGAAAGTGTTCAGAAGATTCCTGTTGCCGGTACTGGTGTATCTCGTTGTGTCTGGTTGCGGCGATGACAAGGGCACCAGCAGCCAGGACAACCTTGTCCCCAGCGTGCTGGTAGCCAGCTGGACTTTGACGTCCGGTACAGTCAATGGCGTGCAGGTACCGCTTGCCACAATGCTCGGATGGGAATCGAGGACCACCCATGCCGTCCTTGTGATAGCTGCGGCCGGCACCTACGGCTACTATGAGAAGGACAATGACTCGGCTGTGGTATGGCAGGACTCGGGAGCATTCGGCGTGAGCGGCTCGACCTTCACGCTTAGTGGCGGGCAGATACCCATTGATGGTGGCCAGTGGTCAGTCAGTGGTACAAAGCTCACATTGACAATGTTTGAAAGCGGATACACGTTTGTCATCCTCGCCAGAAGGCCGGGTTGACCCTGATCAATCCGGTATGAGCGCAGGGTGGCCTGCTTGTCAGTCGTGAACCTATCGGGAGAATCATGATTGCGCTTTTTCCCATAAGCCGGGAGAGATCGTGCCGTTTCGTCTTGTTTGGACTCGTCGTGATGACTTCCTTCTGTTCGATCCCGGATGAGTTAGCGGCAGAGGTTCAGGGGAGCGATCAAAGGTGTTTAGTTCAGGAGTTATTCTGCCCGGATTCGGATTCGGCAGAGACGTCGCCTGAGTGGCGCCTGATAGTCTTCATGGATGTTCATGCCTGCCTGACTTGCACGGAGGACATGGATGCGTGGCGCCAGCTCCGTGATACTCTTGCGGCGAACGATGGGATTGTCAGCTTGTGGGCGCTGCGTGAGGACTCGGCTGATGTCTACTGGGCTATGAAACTGGAGGGTATAAGCAGCTGGGTTCGCGTCCTGAGCCAGCGAGACTTAAGGAAGCTGAGCTGGGACAAGCTCAGCACGCCGGTGAAGATGCTGCTGGATCGCAGCTGTAAGGAAGTCGACAAAGGGGGGCGGATGGTCGATGTGGAGGCTTCCCGGCGCTTCATGCGGCGCCTCATGCAGCACGTGTCTCATGGGGGGGAGCAGAGCTCAGGTGGCGAGTAAGCGGGCTAAGGTGGCCCTCCAGAAGAAACCTTGTGTGCGTCTGGACACCTCGCCCATATGCTTCGATGGTGCAACCGCGCCTCCCTTCTACACCCAGTCGCTCAACCACAGAGACACGCTCAAGGAACGCGTGTCCCTCAATGGCCAGTGGCCAGTGCCGGGCTGGCACCAGTAAGGACTCGCCCGCGCGTTGTGTCCGTCAATACAGCGGCTTTCGGGGCGAATTCGTTCAGGGTGATGCCGCCGAAGATCACTGGCGATTGGAAGTAGGAAGGGCCGAGCACGCCCGGAAGCCCGGATCATGACGATCCGGGCTTTCTTGTGCTTTGAGCGGTCGAGTGGCTGTTGGGGGCAGAAGCCTCTCTTGCCCGCGGGAGTGTTAGAATCTTGACAATTTGGTATACATTGGTATATTGGAAAGGCAGGCACGTTCGTTGCTTAGCCGAGAAGTTCATATCCTCGAATGGGTTTGACGCCGGGTACTGGCCGCTTCCGATCCTTGCACCATGACAACGACGAGATGCCGGCGTTTGCTCCGCATGAAGAAGGGAGAGTCTGTCAATGCGTCTGGTTGTCAAGGTTGTCTTCGTGCTCGCCGCTGTCGTGCTGATGGCTGAATCAGGTCTTGGCGTGGTCTACCTGAACCGTGTTCTGATAGAGTGTGATCCGCTCACGTATAAAGTGGAGCCGCTGCACCTGTATGGCGAGGCGCTCAGCCTGAACCGAGGTTACCAGAATGAATACGGCGATTGTGTCGGTGATCCGCCCGGCCCTCCGTTCATTATCGAGTACGGTGTGACCATCGAGAATGTATACAACAGCGATGGTACGGTACTACATTGGGGTTCACTGAATATTGACAACAGCTGGGGTGGCGGTGATCCGTTTGTGATAAAGATCGGCTATGGCGGGCTGGCGGTCAATGGAGATCTCATCGCGACTGGCCGCCCCGGTGATCCAGTCATCTTCAGCGGCGATTATAAGGTGTACGGCCCCTATGGCGGCGGACCGGGCAGTGTCGATCTGCAGGATTATACTTTCCAGTTCACTCACTGCCGGTTCGTGAATTCACAAGTCGTGGGAAGTGGGCATGCGCTCGACGTAAGAGGGGGGCATTTGCATCTGGACAACTGTATGCTACTTGGGGGCACAAGGGCTATTCGTTTCCTGGCCGAGCGCTTCGGTGTGTGGGATGTGACGATGTCCAACTGCAGCTTCTCCGGCTTCGACTGCGGCCCCGGGGGGGGACCAGTCGCACTCAACGACATCGGAAGCATCGAGATTCACGGTGTACACTTCGCGAATTGCCTTTATGACGTTGCCAATAGCACCGGATTGGGACTGATAGAGATCAACTCCGCCGCCGCGATCGGTGACATTACGGGGCTGAGCGGAAGTGGCAACTCCCGCAACTGGATCAGACTCTCCAGTTCCAATGTTTACGTGCGGGACTCCGCTCGATGGCAGTCAAACAATGATTTCACCATACATGTTCCGAACTACCTTCTGGTCGATACCAATGCTTTTCTGTTCGTGGATAAGGGTTCGGTTCTGCAAATGGGTCCAGCTGCCACGATGCATGTGAAGGGCAGTATGATTGTGGACAGCGCTGTTATAACGTCGGTTTTGGATAACACGTACGGAGTACTAACCCCGGGCGTGTCAACCGATGTACCCAGCGACGTTTACAAGTGGTATGGCATTCAGGTCTATCCAGGGGCTGCGCTGGAGTTGCGGAACGATGCACGTCTGCGATGGACGCAGTATCCCGTCTCAGGAGAGGGAAGGGTGACGCTGGATCACAGCACTATCGAGCAGTGCTGGGGGGGCATCAACATGCTGGCGACCAGTCCCAGTCGACTCGAAGTCCGTGGGAGTACGATTGACCAGCTCTACAGCACGGCACCCGGCATCAGATTCAATCTGAGCATCAGCACGTTCGACTCCGCCTCGGGTCGGATTCTCATTGACAGCAGCTGGATCACACAGTCTGGCGGTGACGGTATTCATATCGGCGGTGGAAACGGGCGCCCGCTCGAGGACAGTCTCAATATCACTATCAGTAACTCGGTGATCTCGGGCAATAGCGGATCCGGTATTTACGGCAATTTCGGTCCGCCGGCGGATTCGGTGGTGATCGTCAATAACCGTATTGTTGGTAACGGTAGCAATGGACTCTATCTGGCCGACAATGGTTGTGACTCCATGGATGTCAGGCTGGAGAACAACGTTGCGATCGGCAATGGCGGCAGCGGTTTGAGCGTGAGGACCGGGTTCGTCGATGCTATCGGCAACACCTCCGTATTCAATGGTCAGATGGGGCTGTCGTATCCCTACAAGCCGCAGAAGCCGGGCACGGTGGCCAACAACATTCTTGCCTGCAATGACCGCTACGGGCTGTACTGCTATGCCAAGTATGGCGGAACCGTGCCGGCGATTGCGTACAATGTCTTCTGGCAAAACAATGACGGTAGTAACGATCTGGACATCCAGGCCGACGGTTTCACGATCAGTACAGTGGTCGAGTTGCAGGCGCTGGGAGGGGTAGGCCTGACCAACGAAGCGTTCGCGCCGGGTCTCAAGTCAGAGTATCGCGATGTAATCAGATTCAACCAGTATAACCAGACTTTGCGTCAGTCGGCGATCTATGTCGACGGCGACAGCCTGCAGGCGGGTCAGCTTGACGGCTTGGCAATTCTACCCAGCCACCGTGACACCACGGCATGGTTCTATGTCCTTCGCAACACGTCTGATACCATATATGTCGCGGGCGATATCTCGTCGGTGGTCAACATTCACGATACGCTGACGGTCTTCGAGTACCATCTTGCGGCGGTTTCTCCGGCGATTGATTTTGGCCGCAACGACTACGTGACCACCGAGTACGATGTCGACGGCGATGCGCGGATGATCGACGGTAACGAGGATGGCACCGCGACGGTCGATGCCGGAGCGGACGAGTTCAATCCGGACAGCACCAATATCCACTTGTGGGTTCTGCGACCGGAGACCGACAGCATCCTGACGCCCGGTGCGGAGGTCTGGGTGGTGTGGGCGACGCAGGGGGTTGACAGTGTCGCCATTGATTTTGCCCTCGATATTGCCGCGGGTCAGGCGCCTCAATGGCAGGTGCTTGCCACGAGTGTGCCGATTGCGCCCAATCTCTTTTCATGGGTCGTGCCTGATACGCTGTCATATCGCACGAAGGTCCGTATTCGCGATGCCTCCGGGTCGGGCTATCAGGTTGAGAGCGGGTATTTCCACATCAAGCCTTCGTGTTTGACTCGGGTGACCGCCGACAGCACGTATGAACGCTTTGTGCCGTCGGTACATGCCTGGCAACTGCCGAATGAGGCCGGCACGTTGTGGCCCGCTTCATGGCACAGCCAGTTTGACTACACGACCGGGACAGACCCGTATACAAGCCGGCCCTATCCCGGCGCTGACACGGCGTACCACTTCGGGTCCGTGAGTGGCGACATATTTCCAGACTGGCCATTGTTCGTGCGCACGTTCGGGGCCGATGCGTGCTACCACAATACCCCCTCGGGACTGATGTATGTAATGCGCGCGATTTATTTCTGGGAGCAAATCCGAACGATCTGGAACGGTAGTTGTGTCGGATTGAGTTCATC
This sequence comes from uncultured Ignavibacteriales bacterium, assembly GCA_964627305.1. GTDB lineage: Bacteria > Zixibacteria > MSB-5A5 > GN15 > FEB-12 > WJKG01. The sequence continues at coordinate 84,683 of CAZVHP010000002.1, forward strand.
GGCGCTGCTGGCATTCGGCAATCGTGACCCCTTGCAGGTCCAGTGGCCCGATTGTGCTCTGCCGGATACGCTGCATAGTCAAGCGATTGACGACAGCACCCGCATATTGGTCAACTACTACCAGACGCGGCAGTTCGCCAAGACCGAGCGCGAAGCTTTTGCCGACAACTTCACCAAGACGCCGGTCGGCACGCTGTCGGAGATCAAGGCAATGCTCCTGGAGAGTGCCGGTGATGTCGCGATGGTCGGAATAGGCAATCAGCCCGGAGATGGCTGGCATGCCATGGCTGCGTATGAAGTGGCACCACATGCTGACGCCAACTGCAAGAGCGTTCGTGTCTACGATCCCAACAGGCCGGGTGTTGACACCTCGACCATCAAGGTTGATACAGTGGCTAACACCTGGTACTACTCCGGTTTCGCCGGCTGGGGCGGCAGCAAGCACTTCCTGGTGTTGTACCCGGTCCGCCATGCGCTGGGTGACCCCGAGTTCAAGGGGGCGCAGTTTGAGGCTGTGTTCGCCCAGGATGGCGACAGGGAAGGTCATGCGCTGCAATTGTTGTTTAGTCGAGGTGCCGATTTCGTGGCTACGGATGTTGCCGGCGACTCGGTGGTCTCGGGCGGCTCCGGCATGATCAACACCATTGATGGGGCTACCCCCCTCATAGTGTTTGAGGGCGAGTCCGCGCCCCCCTACGGATTCGCCGTGCCTGAGTCCGAGTATGCGGTCACGCTCAACATGACTGAGGACGGGATGGCCTCGGTGGGAGCGTTCTTCGATTCGCTCTATATTGGCTATGCGCGCGATGACGCTGTTTCGGGACAGACCGATGAGCTGGTTATTGGTGATGGTTTGACGCTGGTCAATCCTGACAAGGCGCCCCGGATCGCGCAGCTTCGTATGGTACGAACGATGGCGCCGGGCGAGCGAGCAATCGTGGTGGATGACATTCAGATCGGGACGGGAGGGTCGCTGGAGCTGGAGCCGATTGACATATCCGGTTGGTACCTGTCCAATCCGGGCGAGGCGCGCACTTATACGTTGTGGCTGAGACAGGTTGATGCCGACGAAGAGCGCATGTTCTTGGCTCACGAGGTGCCACTCGATGCCGGGGTGGGGCATATCATTACGCCGGTCTGGGAGGAGTTTGAAGGGGATATCTGTATCGTGTATGTGGATACCGACGGTGATCACGTGCCGGATGATTCTCTGACAGTGATTTCCGACATCGGGACGGCGGTCGAGGGTGGGCATGGCGGTGCCCTGCCGTATCGGTTCGAGCTGTCGCAGAACTACCCGAATCCGTTCAATCCGTCGACGACGATCGAGTACAGCCTGTCGAGACGCCATAAGGTGAGCATTGATGTGTTCAATATCATGGGTCAGAAGGTGCGCACCCTGATCGACCGGGAGCAGTCAGCCGGCGCGTACACGATTACCTGGGACGGCACCACCGATACGGGCAATCGGGCAGCAACCGGCATCTATCTGTACCGTTTCCAGGCCGGTGATTACGTAGAGACGAAGAAGATGCTGCTGTTGAAGTAGGCAGGGGGTCGATGGTGTCGTTGCATTACCGCGGCAGGTCGCGCGAATTGACGTGCCTGCCGGTCGCGCGAACTGACGTGCCTGCCGTACGGCTGGGTGACGCACGTCAGAATGCTCTCTTCTTATCGCCTTTGGAACCGGGGCAGCCTACGTGATGCAGGGCCGGATTCTGCGGCGGTGTACGGGAAATGATGTCGTGGTATCTCGCCGTCGGATACAGGTCAATGAGCGCGAGATGCTATCGGGGTCCCCAGGTCGCGATGCTACTTGCGCTTACCCCGCCTGCGGTCGTGAATCTCCCTCCGGCAATCAGGCGTGTACCAATGGTGAACAGGCTTCTCACATAGCCGTCTGTTCCTGAGCTCAGCGGGCTCCACTCGGTGCCATCCCATACGGCAATGTTGTTGGCGCCGACACTTCCGGCCGTGACGAACTCGCCCCCGACGACCAGTTTGCCATCGAATTCCTCAAGGGCGAAGGCTGCAGCACTCAGACCCGATCCGGGGCTGCCCCACATTGAGCCGTCCCAGAAAGCAATGTGGTTGACGTTATGCCCACCGGCTTTCAGGAATCTGCCGGCGGCGACAAGCGTATTCTGGTAGACGCCCAGACCGTAGACACCGAGATTGCCGAGACCGTCGGCCATACCGGAGCTCAGGGCTGACCATGAGGAGCCGTTCCAGGCAGCGATGCAGTTTGTGGTAACGCCGCCAGAGGTTGCAAACCAGCCACCGGCAATCAGCTTATTGTCCCAGACAGTCAAGCAGTGTACCTGAGCGCTCATTCCCGATCCGAGAGCTGACCACGAGGTACCATCCCAGGCGGCAATGTATTTGGCGCTGGTGCCATCGGCGGTTGTGAACTGCCCGCCTGCAATCAGCTTTCCGTCATAGACGGCGAGAGCCCAGACGGCATTATTCATGCCCGATCCCAGGGGGGACCACGAGGTACCGTCCCAGGCGGCGATGTAATTCGCGGTGGTGCCACCGGCGGTCGTAAACCAGCCACCGGCAATCAGTTGACCGTCGTATACGATGAGATCGGAGACGGTACTACTCAGACTCGAGCCCAGCGGCGTCCAGGCAGTGCCATTCCATGAGGCGACGTAGTTCACGTTCACACCGCCGGCAGTGTCAAAGCCGCCACCAGCAATCAGTCTACCGGCATAGAAGGTGCTGCTGGTCACTTCGCCATTGCAACCGGATCCAAGCGGCGACCATGCCAACTCCACCGGGCCGACCGGACTGTCATCATCCGAACAGCCAATTACGAGCATGCCCACAACTGTCATGAGACAGATCCCGGCGAGTACGAAGAACCTGCGAGTGTGCATATGAACCTTTCTGTGGTGTACAGGCAGCGCAGTACGACCTGCCTACTGGGGGTGGAGTTGTCCTGACGCCAGAATAGATCATTGCCTCCATGAAGTCAAGTGGAACCCGCCCGTGGCCGAGTCGGGGTGGTGCCTCATCGGCCATTGTCAGTGGAGGCCTTGTGGAAACAGAGCAGGAATCGCAGGCTGCGTAGTTCCGGACTGAGGGACTTCGAGTTCTCCCTGATGTGATGCTGGCCGGCAGCAGGTTGACGCCTCACGTTGCCCGAGAAACTTCTGTGCCCTCTGTGATGGCCATTGGACATCTGCTACTTAGGGTGAATGGCGGGACAAGTTTCTGTGCCGATCGTCGGCGCCAAACTCGGTGCGCAATGGTTGTTGATTGTGGGGCGCGTCGTTGCTATTTTCCCGGCAGTTGTGGATCGTTGCCGGTATCTGCTGTTTGCTGAAGGAAAATCACGTTGTCCGGTGAGATAGTTGTCCTGCTTGTCATAGTCGCGGCGGCGCTTGTTCTTTTTGTGAGTGGTCGACTGCGTGTGGATGTGGTGGGTCTGCTGGTGTTATCGGCCCTGGCCCTGACCGGGCTGGTCACGCCGCAGGAAGCCTTGGCCGGTTTCAGCAGCCCGGCGGTTGTCACGGTGTGGGCGCTCTTCATTCTGACTTCCGGGCTGGCGCGCACAGGGATTGCCCATCTTCTGGGGCAGCCGCTTCAACGTTTCGCCAAGGGAGGGGAAGCTGCCCTCATAGCCGCGCTGATGGTCACCGCCAGTCTGTTGTCGGCGTTGATTAACACTGTCACGGTTGCGGCTATCCTGATGCCGGCAACGATGGAGCTGGCCCGGCGCAGCCGCCGGCCGCCTTCCCGGTTGCTTTTGCCGCTGGCGCTGGGATGTCTGCTCGGTGGCCCGTTCACCGGTATTTCCACACCGCCCAACATTCTGGTTACCGACGCAGTTCGCAACGCCGGCCTGGAGCCGTTTGCCATATTCGACTTCACCCCCATTACTGCTGCTATCGTGATCAGCGGGATAGCTTTCATGGTGGTTCTCGGGCGACGCCTGCTGCCGAAAGGACGATCGACATCTGACCGCGAGGGGCAGATGGCTCTGGGGGCGTCATACCAACTGAACGCTTTCATATTCACGACTCGCATACCGAGTGGGTCGCCGCTCGACGGGCACACGCTGGCGGAGAGTCGGCTGGGATCGGCTCTTCACCTGAACGTGCTGGCACTCGAGCGCAAGGGTGTTCTGATGCTTGCTCCCCGGCCGAGTGATGTGCTTGGGTCAGGGGATGTGCTGATCGTCCACGGTCAGCCCGATCACCTGCATCGCTTTCAGGCCAGTCAGCACTTGTCTGTCGAGTCGCATGAGGCGGTTCGGGGTGTGCTTGCCGAGCGCCTGCTGGCAGCCGAAGCGCTGGTTCCGGAAGGTTCACCACTGGTCGGCAAGACGCTGGCCGAGATCGGCTTGCGCCGGGAGTACGGGGTCCATGTGGTCGCGGTCCACCTGCCCGGTGGCAGCAAGATCGCGGATCTGGGCCACCACCGATTGTCAGCCGGGGAGCGGCTGTTGTTGCAGGGTGAGCGTGAGCGTCTGGATGCGCTGGCCGGCCAGGGGTTTCTGACGGCGCAGCGAGACGTGCCCATGAGCGATATTGCCGATCTGACCGCGGGCCGCTCGCAGTTGCTGACAGTGAGGGTCCCGCAGGGGTCTGTTCTGGCTGGTCATGCTCTTTTAGAGAGTCGTCTGGGCAACGGGTTCGGCTTGACGGTCGTGGCGATTGTCAGGGACGAGGACTTGCTTTGCATGCCGTCACCGGACGAGAAGGTGCAAGAGGGGGATCTGCTGGTCTTACAGGGGTCGCCGCGGGATCTTGAGATTCTTGAAGGTCTGCAGCAGCTTAGAATCGAGGAGCAGACGTACAGCCAGACGGCTGAATTGGAGTCGCAGCAGATCGGTGTGACGGAGGTACTGCTCTCGCCCCGGACGACGCTGGCCGGGCGTTCCCTGGCTGAGTTGCTCTTTCGGGAGCGGTATGGTATCAGGGTGCTGGCGATCTGGAGACGGGGTCAGGCGTATCGCACGGGCCTGCAGGACATGCCGCTGCAGTTTGGCGATGCGCTGCTTGTCTATGGGCAGCGGCGCAATCTGGAAGCGCTGGCGAGGGATGCGGATTTTCTCGTGCTGGATGAAGCTGCTGCGCAGGCTCCCCGGACAGAGAAGGGGGCGATCGCCGCTGCCATAATGGTAGCCGTGATACTGAGTGCCATTCTGGGGCTGGTACCCATAGCCATTGCAGCGCTGGCCGGTGCGGCCCTGATGGTGCTGGTGGGTTGTTTGAGTATGGAGGAGGCGTATCGGGCGATCGACTGGAAGGTCGTGTTTCTGATTGCAAGTATGCTGCCGCTTGGTGCTGCGATCGAGAACACCGGGGCGGCCCAGATGGGAGCCTCTGCCCTAATCGCGGCAGTAGGAGATTTTGGTCCGCACTGGGGTGTGGCCGCGCTGTTTGTGGTGACGGTGCTGTGCACTCAGATTATTCCGACAGCGGCTCTGGTGGTGCTGATGGCACCTGTTGCACTCAGCGCTGCCAGCACGCTGGGGATTTCTCCGCATCTGTTGATGATGACAGTTGCCATTGCGGCATCTTCGAGTTTCGCCAGTCCCCTGTCACATCCGGCTCATCTGCTGGTTATGGGGCCGGGCGGCTACCGGTTTGTTGACTATCTGAAGGTGGGGATCCCGATTACCATCATTGCGTTGATAGTGTCGGTGGTGTTGCTGCCGATACTGTGGCCGCCCTATTAGCCGTGCGAGGGGCCGTATCACCACCGATTCCTAACAACCCCAGAACAAAGGCAAAGATGAGACCGAGGCGAGAATTCGTCGTATCAGACTAGATAACTTTGGATTCTATTTCGATGCGGTGGGCCGATTGTTTCTCGGCCATCCTAATGATGCGATCAGCAGCACCTGGAACGATTTCTTCGTAGCCCTGTAATTGCTGAGGGAGGGGCAAGGGGCCAGAATACGATGCCCCGATCTCCACCATAGTCTTCTTGGACTGATCGTCGCCAGACAGTTTCTCTTCAGGAATGGGACTTCTGTCTTCCGGCTCTTGCATACTCCTTGAGAGCCTCCCTCATATCGACGCCCACCATCATCCAGTCATCTGCTATGGCAATTCGATCTGCAGACTCCGCTGACTTGCTGTAGTTGTATGTGTTCAACGTTGAACCCAAATCCAGAACTCTTGCCATGCCTTCAACGAATGAAGGGCGAGCAAACAGTCGAAATGTCTTAGTGTTCTTAATGAGTTGAACCATTCTGCCACCTCTCGAAGAAACGTACTCCACCAGTAAACCATCCCAAGGCGCCGCTTGTCAGGGGCTTTGTTCACTCCTTTCAACAACTGCTGACATAGATGGTTTCGGTCCATTTGCTCATATCCCTTAGAATTGACCTACACCCACCCAAATGGATCTCGACGGCATGCATGCATGGTATCAAGCTGCTATGAGCAAATCGCCTACGCCACCAAGTCATCCGGCTGCCGGATCGACTGTAATTATACAGAATCTGGCAGCCGGTCGTCTCCGCCCGTCTTGCGCAGGCTGAGCGTTCAAACCGCCTAAGACACTTATATACAATAACATACAAGGAGCCGCGCATTTCTTCTCATTTTTGGGGTGATTGTCGGAAACCTCTTGACATTTTCCGGGTTACAATTACATTGATCGCTGTTAGCACTCGCGTCGTGTGAGTGCTAACAAGCGTAGATGGGACGTGTTATTGAGGAACAGCCTATTCGAGGCTTATAAACAGCATCTAAACCGCCAGTTGGCGGATCGAAGGAGGAAACACAATGCAGGTGAAACCGCTTGCTGATCGCGTGGTGATCAAGCCTGTCGAGGAGCAGGAAGTCAAGAAGGGCGGCATTATCATTCCTGATACCGCTAAGGAGAAGCCGATGCAGGGCGAGGTGGTTGAGGTCGGGCCTGGGCGCACCACTGAAGAGGGAACCCGCATGCCGATGGAGGTCAAGAAGGGGGACCGTGTTCTCTACGGTAAGTACTCCGGTACTGAGGTTTCCATTGATGGTGACGAGTACCTGATCATGCGTGAGTCCGACATTTTTGCTGTCGTGCAGAATGGCTGACATCGGGGACTGCAACCGTAAACCGACCACAGAATGGAAAGTTAAGAGGTTACATAGCTATGAGTAAGTTAATCTATTTTGAATCTGATGCGCGCGCCCGTCTGAAAAAGGGTGTGGACAAGCTTGCCGATGCGGTCAAGGTGACGCTCGGCCCCAAGGGCCGCAATGTTGTGCTGGAGAAGAAGTTTGGTGCCCCCACGATCACCAAGGACGGTGTCACGGTCGCCAAGGAGATCGATCTTGAGGATCGTCTTGAGAATATCGGTGCCCAGATGGTCAAGGAGGTTGCGTCCAAGACCTCTGATGATGCCGGTGATGGTACCACGACAGCCACTGTCATGGCTCAGGCAATCTTTCGCGAGGGTCTGAAGAACGTTACCGCCGGTCACAATCCCATGGCCATCAAGCGCGGTATTGACAAGGCCGTTGCCGCCGTGACCGCCGAGATAAAGAAGATGTCGAAGCCTGTCTCGGGGAAGACAGAGATCGCTCAGGTCGGCACTATCAGCTCCAACTCTGACCATGAGATCGGCGAGTTGATCGCCGAGGCGATGGAGAAGGTGGGCAAGGATGGGGTCATCACGGTCGAGGAGGCCAAGACGGCCGAGACGTATCTTGATGTTGTCGAGGGGATGCAGTTCGACCGCGGCTACGTGTCGCCGTATTTCGTGACCGATCCCGATGCCATGGAGGCGGTACTTGAGGACCCGATGGTACTCATTCACGACAAGAAGATCTCCGGCATGAAGGACCTTCTGCCCATTCTCGAGAAGGTTGCTCAGTCGGGTCGTCCGCTTATGATCATAGCCGAGGATATCGAGGGTGAGGCTCTGGCCACGCTGGTGGTCAACAAGCTGCGCGGCACTTTGAAGGTTGCCGCCGTCAAGGCTCCGGGCTTTGGTGATCGTCGCAAGGCCATGCTCGAGGATATCGCAGTGCTTACCGGCGGCAAGGTGATCAGTGAGGAAGTCGGCTTCAAGCTGGAGAATGCGGTTCTCTCCGATCTTGGCACCGCCAAGAAGATCAATGTGGACAAGGAGAACACGACCATTGTCGAGGGTGCGGGTGACAAGGAGGCTATCAAGGGCCGAATTGCGCAGATCCGTCGGCAGATCGACGATTCCACCAGCGACTACGACCGTGAGAAGCTGCAGGAGCGTCTGGCCAAGCTGGCTGGCGGTGTTGCTGTCATCAATGTGGGCGCGGCTACCGAGGTTGAGATGAAGGAGAAGAAGGCTCGTGTTGAGGATGCTCTCCATGCTACCCGCGCGGCGGTCGAGGAAGGTATTGTGCCGGGTGGCGGCGTGGCTCTGCTTCGTGCGAAGAAGGTTCTTGAGGCGCTCAAGAGCGACAACCCCGAAGAAGCGGTGGGTGTCACAATCGTCCTGAAGGCGCTTGAGGAACCGATCCGCCAGATCGCAGCCAATGCCGGCATGGAAGCCTCTGTCGTTGTAAACCGCGTGCTTTCCGAGAAGGATGCCTTCGGTTTCAACGCGACCACTGGTCAGTATGAGGATCTTCTGAAGGCCGGCGTCATTGACCCCACCAAGGTCACCCGCTCGGCACTCGAAAACGCGGCCAGCATTGCCGGTCTCTTGCTGACCACCGAGGCTGTTGTCGCTGAGAAGCCCGAGGAGAAGGGCAGTGCCCCTGCCGGTACGCCTGATATGGGCATGGGCGGTATGGGTGGTATGGGCGGTATGTACTAAGCCGCACATTTCTGTAGTTCATAGTCTGATACGGAAGCTGGCTCGACTGACGTGGTCGGGCCAGCTTTCTTGCTGACCTGCGCATAGCGTGTCTCGGATGGAATTGCCGCATCCGGCACGTCCCCGAAATCCATCTGATCTCGTCGTCTCCAGCCACTGGCAGTCTGGCCGGTCTGTGGGTTTCTGGCGTGTCAGCGGTATGAGGGTGCTGGTGGAACCCGCGCGTCCGATTGGCAGTGCCAGGTGAGGATTGGGGTGATGTGGGTTTCGGGTCCGCGAGCAGCAAGGGAGGATTAGGGATAAAAAGCGCAGAGACCGGCGCGAGGCCGGTCTCTTGAAGTATTTTGGATTGGTCTGGTAAGGCGAATGCTCTGGATCGTCCTACCAGGAGCGCCCGCCGCGATAATCGCCGCCACCGCCGCGACCGCCGCCACGGCCACCACCACGGCCGCCGCCACCGCCGCCGGGGCGAGCCTCGTTGACGTTCAACGTCCGGCCATCGACTTCCTTGCCGTTGAGTTCGGCAATGGCGGCCATCGCCTCGTCACGGTTGGACATTTCCACAAAGGCAAACCCTCTCGGTTTTCCACTGTACTTGTCCGTGATCACGTTGACACTCGTAACCTCGCCAAACGCCTCGAAGGCCTGGCGGAGCGACTCCTCAGTCGTATCGTACGAGAGGTTTCCGATGTAGATATTCATTCTACTCTCCGGTCTTGCCCGCCTGCACTTCTGCCAGACGCCGCACCAGTGGTCGACGTTGGGAAGACGGGCACGTTCATGCGCACCATTGCGCGACGATCCCCTGCATCAGCTTTTTCCAAAGATTTGACAGACAGAGCCAAGCCTTGATAAAAACCACCTGGGATACGTGTTTCTACGTTCGAATAGTATCGGCAATTTTTCCAAATGTCAACAGGAAAACACATGCGACGACTGCGGTAAACTATTGCCAAACCGATAGTTTCGCCGGCACATGCGGGTTTGCGATTGGTATTGCCTTGTTGACGTGAGCGGCGGCCGGACATATAGTTGGCACGGACGATCAGCCCTGGAGGTGATTTGGAGTCAATTGTATACAATCCAGTTGGGATTATTCACACGCCTTTCACAATGCCCAAGGATACGCCTATCCAGCCGAAATATGCAGCCGGAAGTAAAGGGCGGGTGGTGGTCGAGACGCAGTATGCCGAGGGTCTGGCTGATCTGGACGGGTTTTCTCATATCACGCTGGTCTACCACCTGCACCGAAGCGAGGGTTATCGGCTCAAGGTGGTTCCATACCTGGACACCGTCGAGCGGGGTGTGTTTGCCACCCGGGCACCGAGGCGGCCGAATGCTATTGGGATATCGGTGGTCGTGCTCGAGCGGATTGAAGGGAATGTGTTGCACGTGGCCAATGTTGATATGCTTGATGGCACGCCGCTGCTGGATATCAAGCCGTATGTCGATGCTTTCGTTGGTGATACGCCGCTGAGATCGGGCTGGATCGGGCAGGCGCAACATGATCGAGCGGACGGCCGGGCTGATGGCCGCTTTCACGAGGATGACGATACGTCCACAGGAAGCGGTGTCTGACGTAAGTGGGGCGGGACAGGTGCTAACGAGTGGCGTGGCGTGGCCCGATGAAGACAGCGCAGCGGAAGACATCCTTGCCGTAGCGATTCATGCGCAGGAATTCACTTCGTTCGATGGCGATGTGGCGTGCTCTTTCGAGTCGCGGTTGATAGGACTCAGCGTCGGAATCATGAATGTAGATTTTGTGCCGGTCGAAGCCGGTAATGACTACCCAATGCGGGGTCTTGTCGCCGGTCAGGCGGTAGGTTGATATGAGGGTGATGGGAATCATGCCGCGCACCATGAGGCTGATGATGTCCTCCAGCCCGAAGTCGAAGACAGCGGTTGCCACGCCGTTTTCTTCGGCGCGGTGTTTGAGGTCCTGGTGCACAAGCTTGATGACGGCTCGCTTTTTGTCGCTGCGCACCGAGGCGTAGAAGGGGGTGCGGTCGCTGGACTGCAGGACGCGGGCTGAGAAGCCTCGCCTGCGGGCTGCAAGGGCCAGTCCGTATGGTCCGGCCCCACCGACGCCGGAGGTCATGTAAATGAGGGTGGATTCTTTCCAGAGATTCAGTTCCTCAATGCGGTTATCGGGGATGGTGTCATCCAGATGCCTCATGGCCATCAGTAGTGATGCCGGTCCGCAGGTGAAATCGAGTGTTTGCGGATAGTACGGGATGCGGCGTTTGAGCTGCTCGGGGGTGTTGCCGGGCAGCCGCCTGGCCATTTTGAGGCCGTCGGTGCCATCCTCGTAGTAATGAGGCAACCGCCCGGTGATGGCGAATCCGTGTTTCTGGTAGAAGCGGACAGCCGCTTCATTGTCTACTCTTACCTCGAGCAGCAGGTTTTCTCGGCCACGAACGGCTGTTTCCTTTTCGCACTCCTCGAGCAGCAGTGTTCCCATACCGCGACCCTGGGCTTCGGGGGAGATGGCGATGCTGTAGAGCCGGCCGGCTTTTGATCCGCGGCGCCACAAGAGGTAGGCCGCTCCGAGCAACCGGCCCGACTGCTCGACGAGCAGGACCGAGGAGCGTGCTCTGGTCAGCAGGTACTCGATCTGATCCTCGGTGAACCGGTCGGCCGCGAAGGCGGAAAGCTCAAGTTTCAGCAGTTGGTCCAGATCGTGCTGGGATGCGAGACGGATGGTGGGTTGAGGCATCAGGACTCCTCGAGGTGCCTGGTGAGAAAACGGACCATGCGCTCGTACAGGTGTCCCGCCTTCTGATCCTCCTCGCCGGCGACGATGGAGGGGTTGTCGTTGACTTCGATGACATAGTAGTCGCCGTTGACCTGTTTCAGGTCGACACCATACAACCCTTTGCCGATAGCGTTACAGGCCTCGATGGCGCGCTGGATGAGGGCCGGGTCGGCGTCTTGCAGGGGTACGCCCTTAACGGGTCCATAGACGGTGCGGCCGTCGGAGAGGTAGGTGAGTATCTTCCACTGCTTTCGCGGGATGGTGTATTGGCAGACATACAGGGCCTCGCCGCCGAGTACTCCGACCCGCCAGTCAAAACGGGACTGGGTGAAGCGCTGAATGACGATACGATCGGCACGTCGGAAGAAGCGCTTACCGACGCGCAGGAACTCATCGCAGGTGGAGGCCTTGTCAACGTACATGGAGAAGCTGGAGTTGGGAGCTTTCAGTACCAGGGGTTTGCCGAGCTGACGGAAGAGTTCGTTACAGCGACGGCCGGTCAGCTCATCCTCGGTGATATAGACGGTATCGGGGATGAGGACGCCGGCTCGCTGCAGATGTCGGTACATGTTGACCTTGTCACAGCAGATGCGGATCGAGTCGGGATCATCGATGACCATGATGCCGTGCATGTCCGCGATGCGGGCGGCGACGTACGTTGAGTTCAACGGATCGGTCAGGGCGCGAATGAAGATGGCATCGTACTGCGGAATCTTGTACATGTCCGGTCGGAACAGGAAGTCGGCCCGATGGCCCAGTCGGCGCGCTACCTGGGCAAAGCGCATCAGGGCATTCATTTCCCATGAGTTGGAGATGGTGTAGCGCTCGGTGTATATCCCTATCGATCCCATTGGATATGTTTCTCCAGGTGGGCCAGCTCTTTGGGACTGAGTTTGGTTGGCGGCAGGGGTGAAAGATCGCTGACGAAGTACTCACCCTCGGCGGTGACAATCACCCTGACTTTTGCCAGTGGTATACCGAACGACTGCCAGAGCTGGGCCGCTATGGCGCGGAATCGTGGGGAGCTGGTCCATCCGAGAACGAGGCGGAAGTATACGACCCGTGAACCGGGTGGCAGTTCCTGGCAGCAAATGGCATAGGTGAAATTACGGGTCATGGATTTGGCGATGGCCTTCTCTCGTCCGGGCTTGTGCACCACGCGGCTCTTGATCATGAAGGGATTGATGGGGTCAATGACAACCGGTGGTTCGAAGTAGCCGTTGCTGAGGTAGTAGTTTGGTATCGACAGGCCAGCCAGCCGTGCACGCTCCAGAAACAGTGGCGGTACGTAGGCATCGAGCATCTCCTTGCCGGTCGGATGTATGCAGGTCCCCTCGAGTTCGTAGTCCTGCGAGGTGTAGTAGGCCAGCTCCAGATAGTCGTAGCTTCCGGCGAGGTTGACGTAGCACTCTCCCTCGGGATACCAGGCAATCCACTTGCGTTCGATGGCGGTCTTTATGAGAGCCGGTAGTGCGCGGCTCACGATTCCTCTTTGCGACCGGCAGTCGCTCTGTTCAGTTTATCTGTTCAGCCGAGCCAAAGCTGTGTGATCTCGTTTGCCTCGACCTCCGGTTGCGTTCAACGGCGAGCTGATCGCCTTGTTTGCTGAATCGAAAGATGAGCATACAAGATTCGATCTGCAACGGGAAACTGTATCTTCGCGTTGGTTCTGCCAAGTTTTCGCGGCCTGCTGCAATGGCGACAAGAGGCGGTTTCGAGTGGTGGTTATTGGCCGAGCCGTTGAGCAAGCCAGGTCAGGATTTCGGTACTGGCGGCTACTTCTGAGGTCCACTCGGGATTGGGTTTGTAGAAGGCGTCGCCGTATCGCAGGGTGACGACCTCGGTCAGGTCATTGAACTGCCGCGAGGCGGGCCGGTAGCGGTCGAAGAAGAGCGGATAGTTGTAGCGGTCGTCAAGCTCAAGCAGGTGGTGTCTGTCTGTGAGATTCAGGATGGCACCGACCAGGGCCGCCTGGTGCAGGAAGAGGTGCCAGTGGGCTTCGCGTCGGCAGAGATCTGCAAGGTGTGAGTCTTCGCTCAGGGTCTCGAAGACTGCGGGCCAGTTGCGAAGGAATCCGATTTCGGGTCTTGCTGCCAGCAGGCCGGCATTGAAATATGGTCGAATGGTGACCTTGTCGGCAACGGTCGTCATCGGGAAGAGCTGCATCTCGTGCAGTTCGGTCAGTTCGTACACCCGTGTCCAGAACTTGTCCGGCGGCTCGCTCATGGCCGAGCCGGAGCGGTTGTGCATTACCGGTCGGCAGGCCAGAAGCTGCCTGCCGGATAGTGCAAGCTCTGTCGGTGGCTGCAGGACCACGGTGTCCTCGTCCATCCAGACCAGCACTCTGGCCATGCCGAGTGCCTGTTGCTCCGCAATCGCGGCGGCGCATACTTTGCCGGCGAAGGGCCACCGGCGCATGTTCTCCGGGACGGCGACGGTGTGGATGGATACCTCCTGGCCGTGCAACCGATCGACAAGTGAAGACGCAGTGGGCTCATACATTTCGGGAAGGTACACGCGCACGGGAGCGCGGCCGTAGACGCCGGCAAACTCTCGAATGCTTTCGACAAGGATGCAGGCGTGCCGCAGGTGCGCATCAGATTCGCAGTAGGTGGCGAATATAAGGGTGTCATCCACCCAGTTGCGCAATCGGGCCGTCTGCTCGAGCGGGCGGTGACTGCTATAGTGATACAGCGTGTTGATCATGCGGCAAGCGCTTTCTGTCAGGAAGCGAGCTTCACTCAATGTGGGGTCGATGCTGACGGTGCGATTCTGATCATCAGACAACCCGTGTCGCGATCCCCGGCGGTGGTGATGTCGGTTGATCAGCAGCACTCTTGCGGCTTCATCGGTAATATGGGCATGTGTTCGGCCCACGTCAACGGTCCAGTTGGTTGGTGATAAGATGGCGAAGAGCATGATCGGGGGCTGCGTTTTGGGTTGGAAGAACCCGGATTCGGTGTTACTATATATGGTGGTTCAGGAATTGTGCGTACCTACCGATGCATTAGTCATTCCCGGACTTCAGCGAGAGCTCGCACGCTTGCCCGGTCGAGGGCCGGTGAGCAGGGGTGTGATCGCATTAGCGGCAGGGTATCGAGAACAGAGTAAGAGATTTCCTGGATAAGCATAGTCGAAAAGGAGTAGTCATGCACAGGCTGTTGATTAGCGGAATCGTGACACTGACACTTGGAGCCGCGGCCCTTGTTCTGGCCGAAGTCCCCAATGTTATCACCTATCAGGGCAAATTGGCGAACTTCGACGGGTCGCCCGCCAATGGAACTCACACGCTCACGTTCGGTATCTACAGTGCGTCTGCCGGCGGCACGGCTCTGTGGAGTTCCGGACCGCGTTCGGTTGGAGTGGTTGACGGCCTGTTCTCTTATCAGCTCGGTTCCAACGTGCCCCTGCCATTTGATATCATGTCCGACACATCTCGCTGGCTGGGTATCACGGTTGGCTCGGATCCTGAGATGATTCCGCGAACCAGGTTCACCAGCGAGGCCTTTGCCGTGAGTGCCCGGACCGCCGATTTGGTGACCGGTGACCACTATGTTTTCAACACGGGTGACATCATAGATGGCGATCTTGTATTTGCCGCTTCCGGCGCTGAAAGAGTCAAGTTGGTCCCAAGCCTGGCCGCAGGTGGATCCGTGTGGCTCTCCGATCAAACTGATGACCTGACTGCCTACATGACCGCCGGAGGGACTGGATGAGCCTGGCTCAGACTGAACTCCCCCAGTGGGCAGTCCCGGGTCGCTCTTGATGCCTGGACGAATGGCAGCTCAATGCACCTTCACGATTCAGACGGCTCACCGGTAGTCGCGTTTGATACTCGTAGCTCCGGTACTGGTGCCGTTACTCTGCCAGAGGGCTCGATCCACTCACTGGACATCGCCAATGAGCCGGGGATTTCTGCGACTTTGGGCAGTGCCGGGCATCACCTCAACGACTATACAATGACCACCATATCGAGTCTGGAAATCACCATCCCGGCCTCCGGCTACATCGTCGTCGATGGTCACTGCTATCTGACAATCTGGAGCGTTCCCACCGGCAGCAGCTTGTTCGCAGGCGTCCAGATTTCTGAATCTCCTGTTGGTAGTACTCCCACACACCCATATTACCAGCAAGTGGGTTTCAGCAAGTTCCCGGACGTCGGCACGACCCGTCTACACGTCACGACGCAGCGGACATATTACAAGAGCGCCGGAAGCCATGTTTTTAATCTTGTGTGGCAGAAGTCGGCTGACCTCGGATTCGTTGTGGCCTACAACCACTTCATCACGGCCACGTATTTCCCTACCTCGTATGGTTCGGTGAGCACCTTTGCGACATCATCTGAGGCCGGCGGCTTCGAATCTGCCGAATTGCAATCGTTCCAGGGAGGCAGTGAGCCGGATGGTCAACTGAGCGAACCCATGTACAGGGTCGACCTGCGCGAACTGGAACTTCGAGCCGCCCGTGCACACGCCGAGGCCGAGCGTGCCCAGCGTGAGCTGCTTGAAGCGCAGGTTCGCGAGCGGGGAGAGCAGGTTGGGCGGTAGCCTCTTTGCAGTATCGAACGTGCGGTTGTCAGTAGTTGAACTCGACGGCGATTTCCCAGGTGCGTTCGATACCGCTGAGGAGATCTGACTCGAGGTGGTCGTAGTCGATGATGATTTTCGACTTCTGATGGATCGGCACTGACAGGCCGGCAATGTATCTGTGATACTCGGCATCATCGACGGCGGTGTCGCTGTCGAAGCGGTCGATGCGACCGAACAGGGCGAGGTTGCTTATCGGGGTTACCACTTTGCCCAGCAGGGAGAATCCCCTCTGATCGAGGGCTTTGCCCTCAGAGTCGATAGCGGTGCCGAAGACGTCGCCTTTGCCGGTGTAATACTGCGCGGTAGCCAGAAAGCGGGAGTGCTCCATCGACAGAAACACAGCGAGGTATCTCAGGTCCGGGGAGGCCGTCGTGTTGCCTTTGCCATGGCCGACAAGGCAGCTTGCCTGCATGCCGGGCAGTACTGCCGGCAGAGGGCGCAAGGTCAGGCGGCCTTCGAAGAGTTTGTTCTCGTTCTCTTCAATCGCCTCGTAGCCGCCGCCGTTGAACAGCCCGAAAGCGATACTTCCATACCGTCCGGGGTAGGCGCTGCTGACGTTCTTTCGGTATTCCGCATCCATTTGTCCGCCGAGCAGCGAACCAAACATGACGCCATAGTCGGCTGATCGCAGGATCCAGTAGCGTTCGAGGAACATTGTCCCCTGCACGCGCAGGCCGGTGATTTTCTGTTCGAAGTCCAGCCAGGGTCGATGTACCAGTCCGAACTCCATGAATGGCTGGGACAGAAAGGCTATCTGGTCGAGCTGGTATTTCATGTAACCGTATTTGAGGCGCAGCTCGATATCGCCACGCCCGTCGCCCTCCTGATCAACGGTAATGTCCTGAGTGATGCGGGCCGAGAGCCGCTCGGTGAATCTCTTGTGGACACTGACATAGCCGCGCTTGAGTTTGAATTCGCTGAAGTTCTCATCGGGTGAGCGTTCCACCTCATAGGCCATGTACCACTGGCCGGAGAAACTGAGGCCATCGAACGGCGACTGCCTGTTATCTTGTTGTTGTGCAATCACATGCGGAATTGTTGTTAGCGCCAGCGCCAAGGCGAGTACCAGACTCCGGAAGCAGGAAGTGGTGATGTGGTGGTGGTTACGGGACACAGTGTAGACTCCATAGTGGGGCGGTTTAAGTCCGCCTTACGGTTGTGGTGATGTGTTAGCAATGCGGACCGATGAAACAGAGTAATGTTTGGACAATGTTAGCGCAAGTTGTAACCGGTCAATGCGGGTGATTTCGGCCAGGTTGGGTTTCGTATGGACATGATCAGACGCCCTGCGTAAATCGATTATTCCTGTTGACTTCAGCGTCGCCGACCGATATTATCCAGTAAATGATTCACTTTGGTGTCCCATGAGGCTGCTATCACGGCTTTGTCTTCCTGCAAAACGATGAGTTTGGCTGATTCTTGGGGTCCATGCGCAATGGTGCGTTTTTAACTGCGTCCCGACTGATCATACGGTTGTCCGAGTGAGTGGCCACCAGATTGGAACGGACATCTCTGGAGAGTAGAATGAACATCTACTGCGGAAACATGTCGTTCGACATGACTGAGCAACAGCTTCGCGAAGCCTTTGAGGCCTACGGCGAGGTTACGAGTGTCAACATCATCAATGATCGTGAAACCGGAAGACCCCGCGGCTTTGGCTTTGTCGAGATGGCGAACAAGGACGAGGGATTGGCTGCGATCGAAGGCCTCAACGGTAAGGAGCTGGCCGGACGGACAATCACTGTCAACGAAGCCCGTGGCAAGAAAGAGGGCGGTGGCGGTGGTGGCGGTCGACGTCGCTCCTGGTAACAGGTAACAGGTAAGCTACGCCAAATACCGAAGAGACCGGCCCAGCGCCGGTCTCTTTTTTTGTGCCCGGTTCATGGCTCCAGACGCTTGCTGTAGATTGCGAAGCCGATTCCTGGTCGTTCCCCGACCTTCTGGAAGCCACACTTGATGCAGAGGGTCTGTGCGCGGAGGTTCGATCTGTGGACACCGACTTCCATGCGTAAGACATCTCGTGGGCAGCATTGCTCTATGAGGCGGAGTCCGGCTGTACCCAGGCCCCTGTTCTGGAATCGGGGCAGCAGGACGAGGGCGTGCAGGTGCAGGGCAGTTTCGCGTAACTCGATCCAGTAGAATCCGGCCGGCTCGCTGCCCTGGTGTATGGTCCAGACCTGTCCCACCGAGCGGAAGTAGATGCGGAATTGCTCCGGGGAGATATCAAGGACTTGCAACGCCTCTGGCAGGTAGTCTGCGCTCTGATCGAGCATTAGCTCGAACAAGCCATCAAGCTGCTCTTGCGTGGCGGGCTGGTGGCTGATGTTCGGTGGCTCGGTCATGGACATCTCAGGTTCTCAACTTACCGGGGTGTGACGGCCCGATGTGGTCAGGAGGTCAGGGAGAAGGGTTGTTTCCTGCCATAGGTCAAACTGCGCCAGAGCCATTCCAGCGGTCCATAGCGGAAGCGGGCCAGCCACCAATTGGCGAACGCCATAACGACGGCCCAGACAGTCAGGACAATGAGCATCTGTCCCCAGCGCGGAACTCGGCCATACAGAGCGAACCCATGACCGAAAAACAGCGTGGTGCAGATAACTGTCTGGAGTATGTAGCACGAGAAGGCCATACGGCCAACATTCGTGAGCGTCGACTTTAGACCGGACAGACTGTAGCTATGGTGCCACAGCATTATCAGCGCTATACAGCCCAACGTTACGGCAACGGATCCCCAGTAGTTGAACAGGTGGCCGCCGAACTGGGAGTAGTCCATGGACCAGCCGTGAGTGTAGTTCTGCCAGGCACCCCACGCCGTGATGGGCAGGCCCACGACAAGAGCGGCGATGGCGGTTTTGACAAAGAAGCCGCGTGATCTTTCGGCTGACAGGATTCCCCACTTCATGAAGGCCATGCCGGCCAGCATCATACCGAGGGTTCGCCAGAGGGCGTAGATGGCGTAGACGAAGGTGTGCAAGGCAGCGGCAGTGGGGATGCGTTCGCTCATCTGAGTTAGCCAGCCGCTGCGATAGGTGTCGAGGCGATGCTGAATCACTTCGGGCGGTGGGGACCACCACACGGCGTTGCCCTGTCTGGCCTCTTCGGGCCAGTATGGAAGACTCCATTGAAACAGGGCATACAGGCCGGTGCCGACCCCCAGAAACAGCAACGCCCAGAAGGCCAGCCAGCCGGGTCGCATTCTCCAGAAGAGGTAGGCGAGCACGCCGCTGAGGCTGTACCAGACGAGGATGTCGCCCACCCACAGCAGGTAGGCATGCATGAGTCCGAAGATGAACAGAAACAGGATGCGTCGGTAGTGAGTCCGCGCAGGGCGCAGCCCCCGCTGCTCGAGCCGAGAACACATCAGCACAATGCCGGCTCCGAACAGCATGGAGAACAGGCTCATGAATTTGAGTTCAGCGAATACGTGCGAGACGGCCCATACGACCTTATTGATCCCGGTGAAGTCGCCCCAGACAGTGGGGTTGAGGTAGGCCGGGTCCGGCATGGAGAAGGACTGGATATTCACAATCAGGATACCGAGGACGGCAATGCCGCGCAGCAGGTCAAGCGATCCGATGCGCTCAGCCTGGCTGATTGGTGCCGGGGCTACCGGGACCTCAGCCGGAGTGGAAGCAACCTCGCTCATGAACAGAACTCCATTCGGTTAGGTGGTGTCAGCACAACGGTACCCATTGTGCTACCGGGTAACTCTGCGTCTTACGGCCCGCGCCGTCAGGTACGATCACGATTGTGACGGTGTTGGTCACAGTGGGTCACAACGGCATCAATCGTTATGATACGACGTGCCGGTGGCATTGTTGCGCTACGGCATTCCCTTCTGTTGTCACATCTTCCCTTGCAGAGGGGTCGGTCTTGTTTGTACCTTGAGCCGAACGATCATAATTACTCAGATCAGACGAGGTAGTCAATGGCCGAGCAATACATATTCCACATGTACCGTGTGAACAAGTTTTATGGGCAGAAGCAGGTGCTCAGGGACATCAACCTGAGTTTCTATCCGGGGGCGAAGATCGGCATTGTGGGTGAAAATGGCGCCGGGAAGTCAACCGTGCTCAACATCATGGCCGGCAGGGATACGGAGTATCAGGGTGATGCTTTCATCACGCCCGGTTTCCGGTCCGGCATGGTGGAACAGGATCCGGTGCTCGATCCCGATCTGACGGTTCGTCAGACGGCTGAATCAGCCTTCGCCGACACGATGGCACTGGTGGAGGAGTACAATGCTCTGGCGGACAGTATGGCCTCGCCGATGGCTGATGACGATATGCAGAAGGCGATGGACCGCATGGGGGAGTTGCAGGATAGGATCGACGCGCTGGATGCCTGGAATCTTGATCGTACGATCAAAGTGGCGAGCGATGCGCTTTGCCTGCCTGACGATGACCGTCTGGTGGGGACGCTTTCCGGGGGGGAGAAACGTCGGGTGGCGCTGTGTAAGGTGCTGCTGGAGCGCCCCGATCTGCTTCTTCTGGATGAGCCGACCAACCATCTGGATGCCGAGACGATCGACTGGCTGGAAGAGCAACTGCGCGAATACCCCGGGACGGTGATTATTGTGACGCACGATCGGTACTTTCTTGACAATGTGACGAAGTGGATTTTGGAGCTTGATGGCGGTCGCGGGATACCG
Source organism: uncultured Ignavibacteriales bacterium (assembly GCA_964627305.1). Lineage (GTDB taxonomy): Bacteria > Zixibacteria > MSB-5A5 > GN15 > FEB-12 > WJKG01. Next base: position 105,430 of record CAZVHP010000002.1, read on the forward strand.
TGGGAAGGCAACTACACGTCGTGGCTGGAACAGAAGCTGTCACAACTGGCCGGCAGCGAGAAGAAGGATTCGCCGCGCGGCAAGGCGTTGCAGCGGGAGTTGTCGTGGATACGGATGAGCCGGGGAGAGCGGAACGAGCTGGCGCGGGCGCGCATCCGAGAGTACGAGCAGTTGGTGGCGCGCGAGACAGCGGCGCAGAAGAATATCGGCAGCGTGATACAGATTGCGCCGGGGCCGGACCTGGGGAACCAGGTAGTCGAATTCGAGAATGTGGGCATGGCTTATGGCAGCCAGCGGGTGTTTGAACATGTCAGCTTCAGCGTTCCGCGCTCCGCGGTGGTAGGGCTGGCCGGTCCCAATGGCACCGGCAAGACGACCATGTTCAACCTGATTACCGGCCAGCTTGAGCCAACGCAGGGAGTGGTGACTGTCGGTTCCTCGGTGAAGCTGGCCTATGTCGACCAGGAGCGGGAGGGGCTGGCAGGAGACAAGCCTTTGATTGAGGAAATCGGCGAGGGACTGGAAGAGATCACGGTTGGGGATCGCCGAATTCCTGTACGTCAGTACCTGGCGTTGTTCGGGTTCAAGGGGGCCGCGCAGCAGAAGCGGCTCTCTGAGCTATCGGGAGGGGAGCACAACCGCTCGCATCTGGCGAAGGTGCTCAAGACCGGCGGGAATCTTCTGCTTCTGGATGAGCCGACCAACGATCTGGATGTCAACACGCTGCGGATGCTTGAAGAGGCGATCATGCAGTTTTCCGGCAGCGTGATGGTAATCAGTCATGACCGGTTCTTTCTTGATCGGGTGTGCAGCCATATCCTGGCATTCGAAGGTGACGACAAGGTCAGGTGGTTTGAGGGCAACTTCGCGGCGTATCAGCAGTGGCGGCAGAAGGAGTTGGGCGACAAGTTGTTTGAGAATCGCCGCAACCGTTATCGGACGCTGGTGAAGGCCTGATTGCGTCCGGTCAGGGGAGCAGACGTTCAGTCAATCAGCGCGGATCTTATGAATAGCGAAGGCAGCCCCCCGCAGGAGGGGCCAGCAGAGGCGGCACAGCAGAACAGCCAGCGTCTCGGTCGTTGGACCATGGTGGCCACCTCGTGCCAATGATGCCGATCACTCAATGGACAAGCAGCGGAATACCTTCATGCTGGTGCCATCATCGAAGTCGATCGGAGCTTCCATGATGGCCCTTATGCTGTCGGTCGTAATCAGATTCGGATTGTAGGTGAAGATCGCCCTTTGTTCGGTAGCGAACGTTTCGATCGAGATCACTCCGGGGACACCTTCGTAAAGGGAGCTGAAAAAAGCAGCCGTGCCCTTGCACTTGACTCCTTCGACAACGAAAGTCGCCTGGCTGGCATCATCATCAGCTGATCCGATGGCGGCGTAGGTAACCGCTGTTGTCGGCTGGGTGAAGGCCAGACGCAGGAAATAGCCGGCAAACAGTGCAGCAATAACGAGCAAGGGGATAGCAAGACGTGAGACTCGCACCATGCCTCCTATATTCTCGCCCGAATGGTCATGACTTCCTCTTCTGGACACGCATCGAGACACTCAAGGCAATTAGTGCAGTCACGATGCCGCACCAACTTCATTTCATCAACTGATATATCATGAGGGCAGGCCTGCCGACACATGCCGCAGGCGGTACACCGTGATTCGTCGCGTGAGATTTTCAGTAAACCGACCCTGCTGAAGGGGTCAAAGACCGCACCCATAGGGCACAGGTAGCGACAGAAGGACATCGGAACCAAGAGCGCTCCGATCACCAGCACCGCGAGCACGATCACCGATGTGATCCCCAGACTCCCGTGGCCAAAGCCGGAGAAGATCAGGTAGAACGGATCGAAGCCTCGAAGAACAAGCTCCGCGGCGTGGTAGGTGAAGTACAGCGAGAGAATGAGCGCCACATATCGCAGCAGCTTGAGATAGCCATTCGTTCGCTGACCGACTCTGGGCCGTCGCTTCCACAGCCGGCCGCCCAGTCGGCCGCCCAATTCCCCCAAGAAGCCGATCGGACACGCCCAGCCGCAGAAGGACTTCTTGGATAACAGGGCCAGTCCAGTCAGGGCCAGCATGATGGACAGGTTCAGGGGCCCCAGAGCACACGTGAACTCGCCCTCGGTGAACAGCCCCCACAAACTCTCCGCTCCGCCAAACGGACAGTATGCCTCAAATGACCGGTCGCCATAGCCCAAGGCGAGATAGAGCACCAGACCCAGTACGACAGTCAGAAGCGTGTAGCGAATGTGTCTGTTGGTAATCGTCACACTGCTGATCCTTCCTGTTGCCTTGAACGTTACCTAACCATACCAATATAGTCAAGATCGCCATACAGGGAACAATAATCGGGTTGAATTCAGTGGTTTTCGGTGTCGATCGGTATCCCCGAGGCCCGAATTCTGACCCCAGCCTCGGTTTGCTCAAGACCATGAGTACGAATAGGCTCTTCCCGGCACCCGACCACCAGGTTCCCGCGCTCAAACCTGATTAGCGGTCTGCGTACGCCTCCTTCGTCAGTGTGTTCGAGATGTCGATTGTGCCTGTTGTCAGCGGACAAAACGGTATCCGACACCGTGGACGGTCTGGAAGTAGCGGGGGTTGCCGGGATCGTCCTCGAAGACCTTGCGGATGCGCAGGATGAAGTTGTCGACCGTGCGATTGGTGGGGAACGCGTGGTATCCCCAGACAGCATCGAGCAGTTGGTCGCGGCTGACCACCTCACCCTGGCGTTGAACGAGATACTTGACGATCATGCACTCCTTGCGGCTCAGTCGGGTGTTGCCGTTGGGGCCGTGGGCCTCCAAGGTGGAAAAATCGATCCATCGCCCATCGAACGCGAACCGATTTTCCTGTGCCCTTTGCGCCGCCAGCCAGGCGTTGCGTCGCAGGATGCCATGAATGCGGGCGAGCAGTTCGCGGGTGTCGAATGGTTTGGCGATGTAGTCGTCGCCGCCGGCCAGCAGTCCCTCGACCTTGTGTTCGGTCTGGTCACGGGCGGTGATAAAGAGGATGGGCACGGTGTGCCCCTTGCCACGTAACTGGCGACAGACAGACAGTCCGTCGACCCCCGGCAGCATGATGTCCAGCAGTATCAGATCAAACAGGCCGCGCTCGAATTCCTCGACAGTCTGATCTCCGCGATTCACATGGACGACAGAGAAGCCCTCGGCCTCGAGGTTGAGGGTGAGGCCCTCGGCCAGATGTCGATCATCTTCGACGAGCAGGATTGAGCGCATGTCACTGTGCCGCTTTCAATGTGATCTCGAATGTTGAGCCGCGACCGGGCCCGTCGGAGAAGGCCCTGATGTGCCCGCCGTGGGCACGCACGATCTCGCGGCACAAATACAGACCCAGGCCGGTTCCCTCGAAGCCGCGAGTGATTTCGTTGCCGACTCGCTCGAAGCGTTCGAAGATTCTCTCGGTGTCCTGTTTGCTCAGGCCGATGCCGTTATCGGTTATGCGCAGCCTGATCCATGTGCCCACTCGGTCAAGTGTTACAGAAAGGGTGACAGTATCGTGATTTGTGTACTTGGCGGCATTATCGAGGAGCTGGTCGATGGCGCCGGCGAGTGCCTGCCGGCTGCCGGACACCATGAGCGATGGTGTCAGTCCGCGGTTCACTTCGACCGGACGTGCGGTCGGCAAGGCGAGCAGTGCCTCAAGTCGCTCGTTGACCAACACGGTGAAGTCGAAGGTCTCGTGGGCTGTATCCCGGTCGGGTTCGCGGCCGATTTGTCGTGCCTGCAGAATCTTCTCGACCAGAGTCTGAAGGCGATGAACATCCTCGCGGATGCGTGGTACGATGGGTTCCTTTTGGCGGTCGGGGATGCGTTCACTCTGCAGGGCGTCGAGGTACAATGATATCGACGAGAGCGGTGTCTTCAGTTCGTGGGTAGTTGCCATGAGGAAGTTCTCCTGGCGTCGGTTCAGGTCCTGAAGCCGGACATAGGCGGTGTAGATGATCCACAGCCCGCCGCCAAGAACGAGGAGGAAGACAACCCCTTCCAGTCCGATCATGATCTGGCGATCGATCTCCTCCTGGTGGATTCTTGCCACGACCTGTGGCTCAGCGTTCAACTGCTCGGCCAGCTCGACTTTTTCGTCGACCAGGCGGGCCATGAATATGATCCACCAGGTTGCCTGAGCAATCACGAAGGCAACCAGCACAACAAACAGCACCAGCGCTGTTCTGGGGGAAAGACGTATTGCCACGTTTTGACCATTCCTTGTCTGTGCACCGCTAACAGAATGAATCTACGCTGTTTGACCCGTCGCCGCAAGTGCTGCTCCGGATGCCGATATGTCGGGGTCGGTGACTAACTGGGCGTAGAAGCGATATACAGAAGAGAACCAACCGCCGGTGGTCATTGTTGCATGGGAACAGGTGAGAACGGCCAACGCGAGGAGAAGAGCCTTGTGCCAGTTCGCCAAGCAAGGATCGGTCAGGCGGCGGAGCGTGGTATCAGCTTTGCGGCAGGCGTCGCCGGCTGGTTTGGCAATTTCGCGTCGAGCACGTTTTCTGTCAGGAGCCCATGAACAGGAGAGAATTATGAGAAGCGGGTTAATCGCATTGTTGGTACTGTGTTTGGTTAGTGTGGCGTCGGCTGAGGTCGTTACTGAGAGCGTGACCTACACGCATGGGGAGGTTGTGCTGGAGGGGTATGTTGCGTGGGACGACAGCCATAGTGAGCTTCGACCGGGTGTGCTGGTCGTCCACGAGTGGACCGGAGTGAATGACTACACGCGAAGTCGGTGCCGCCAGCTTGCGGAGTTGGGGTATGTTGCGTTCGCGGTGGACATGTACGGCAAGGGTATTCGGCCGCAGACTACAGAAGAGGCGGCCCAGCAGGCGGGCATCTATCGTGGTGATCGGGCGCTCATGCGCGAGCGGGTGAGAGCCGGGCTTGCTGAGCTGCGCCGGAATCCCGTTTGTGATGTCGAGCGGATCGCCGCCATCGGCTATTGCTTTGGTGGTGGAACCGTGCTCGAACTGGCCCGCTCGGGGGCCGAGATTGCCGGAGTGGTCAGTTTCCACGGCAATCTGGACACGCCTGATCCCGGTATCGCACAGAATATCCGGTGCCGGGTGCTTGTCTGTCACGGTGCCGATGATCCGCTTGTTCCTCATCAGCAACTGCTTGCCTTTTACAAGGAGATGAGTCGTGCGGGCGTTGACTATCAGTTCATTGCCTACGGTGGTGCTGTGCACTCGTTTACGAACCCGGGTGCCGGCGATGATCCGTCCGGGGGAGTTGCCTACAACGCGAGTGCGGACCAGCGGTCATGGGAGCACATGAAGCTGTTTTTTGAGGAGCTATTCAGGCAGGACAGTGCCGACATCAGGTGACGGTGCAGCTTGCAAAACGGTCAGAATCGTCCACAAATCAGTTGCTCCGGCGCCACGTGGGGAGTAAGATTCGATATGGCAGGAGAGAAACAGATCCGGCTGGTTCGCAATCGAGAGAACTGGAGTCATGGCTGTATCAAGATCGCTGTTTTCAGCCGATAGCGGCATCCGTCGGTTCATGGATGCTATTCCATCGTATGTCTTCCTGACCGATGAGGATGTTCGCATTCTGGACCATAACCGGGTCGCAGCGGAGCTTCTCGGCCCGAACCCCGAAGCGGTGCTGCGCCGGTTGTGTGGCGAGGCCTTTCGCTGTATTAACGACGAGTCTGCCCCTGATGGCTGCGGGACCGGTGAAGAGTGTCCGGACTGTGTGATTCGCAACTCTGTGAAGGCAGCGGCCGAGGGACAGCGCCCGCTGCGCCGACACGCCGAACTGAGCATACAGCGCGACGGGCAGATAACTCCTATTCATCTGTGGGTTACAGTATCTGCTCTGGAGTACAACTCCGAGCGGGTGTTTATCGTGAGTCTTGAGGATATTACGGAGCTGGTGACGCTGCGCCAGTTGTTGCCTATCTGCTCGAACTGCAAACGGGTACGCAACGACGGTCAATACTGGGAGCAGATAGACGACTACCTGAGGCAGCATACGAACATCAAGTTCACGCACAGCATTTGTCCGGACTGTGCCCGGATACTCTACGCCGACTATGCCGAATAGTCACGGGCGTGCCGGTCTCGAAGGATTCGGGCCCCGCAATTCGTTGCTTTACCATACTGCTGTTACTTATGCACCACACGGGGGATGTCGGAGGGCAGCCGCACCAGCATCTCGTAGTTGACCAGGTTGGCCATGTCGGTGAAGGAACCGACAGTAATGCGCGCATTGCCCTGTCTGCCGATAATGACGACCTCGTCGCCCACCTCGACCGACGGAATGCTGGTTACATCGACGGTCATCATGCTCATGTTGACCAGCCCGATGACGTTGGCTCGCTTGCCCCTGATAAGGACTCTTCCAAGGTTGCTGAGGCTGCGTCGGAAGCCGTGCGAGTAACCGACCGGAACGGTGGCGATTTTTTGACGCCGGGTGGTTACGTACGAGGTACCATACCCCACAAACTGGCCCGGAGGGACAAGGTTGACATGCATGACACGGCTGCTCCAGCGGAGGACTCGTCGCAGTGGATCGGAGAAATGTTGCTGGTCCTGTTGTGGCCGGCGAAGCAGGAATTCCATTTCTGTTTCCTTGCTGGGCCAGAAGCCATACTGGACAATGCCTATTCGCACCAGTTCCATCCGCGTTGCAGGGTATGACAGGCTGGCCGCCGAGGCTGCCGAGTGGCGCAGCGGAATAGTGATTCCGAGGTTCGCAATCTGCTGACAGAGTTGGTCGAAGGTTGCTTTCTGGTCCATGATGCGCTTGTAATTCGCAATGCTCTCGGCGCCGGCATAGTGGGTGCAGATTCCCTCCACCACGAAGTGTTCGGGATTGTCAACGATCACCTCCGCCGCGCGTCGGATCTCAGTGTCATCAAGGCCGGTCCGATTCATGCCCGTTTCCAGTTCCAGGTGCACCCGCGCCGGTTTGCCGACTTTTCGGGCTCTGGCCAGAGCGTTATCCAGACGAGGCATGTCGAATATCCAGAAGGAAACTTCGTTTTCAATTGCCCACTCCAGACCATCCGAGTCGGCGTATCCCATGATCATGATTTGCGTGTCTGTCCTGGTTTGGGCTTGTCTGACCCAGTAGGCCTCGGTTGCGTCAAATACGGAGAAGTGCCTCAGGCCGCAGGCCTCGGCCAGGGGTACGAAAGCTGTGATGCCGTGCCCATAAGCATTGCCCTTGACAACCGAGGAGATGATCACGTCCTGGCCGATCTGCTGTCGGATGAAGCGGATGTTTCGAGTCAGAGCGCTCTTGCTCAACTCGATGCGGGAGGATTCAAACATGTCACCTCTGCAGCAGTTTTTTGGCGGCCGCGCTCAATATGTTGACACCTGCAGGAAGGAGTTCGTCGGGGAAGTCGTAATCCGGATTGTGCAGTGCTGGATGATTCTCACCGGCGCCCAGACCAAACAGGACGCCCGGGCAGGCTGCGGCGAAATTCCCGAAATCCTCCGACCAGGCAAAGGGTACTTCGGGGCGATGCACTGTCAGACCGAGTTGTTCGGCGGCGGTCTGCACGATTTCTGCGACATCGGGATCATTCTCCGTGACAGGAAACACTTCGGTAGTTCTAATGGCAATCTCCAGTTGGTGTGCTGCTGCGATGTCCCGGGCCAATGACATGATGCGGGTTCTTAGGCTTCGCATGGTGGCATCGGAGTACGATCGCAGAGTTGCCATTACGGTACCCTCGCCGGGTGAGGTGCCAAATGCCACTTGTCCCACACGGGCATGGATTACGGTTGCCTGGGCGGATTCGTGGAGGGCCGTGAAGTACTGTGGGGCGGCGCTGATTGCCTGAATCAGCTCCGCGACCGCCAGAGCCGGGCTTCGGCCGCGATGCGGCTCGGCCGCATGAGACGTAGCACCCTTCAGCTCGGCAATCAGGCCGCTGGAGGCCGCTGCAAACACTCCCGATCGGAGAAGCACGTGTCCCAGCGGGTATCCGGGCAGGTTGTGCAGAGCGATGGCGAAGTCGGGTCTGATGGTTTCGAAGGCAGGATCGGCAAGAACACGCTCTGCCCCCTCGCCGGTTTCCTCGGCGGGCTGAAAGAGGAGGACAACGCTGCCGCGCTTTGGTCGGTCCTGGCTCAGTTGGTGCGCCACACCGGCCAGCATGGTCATGTGTCCATCGTGCCCGCACTTGTGCGACACGTTGGCAGTCGCCGATTTGTGGGGCAGGTCGATGCTCTCGTCGATCGGCAGGGCATCCAGCTCGCTGCGCAACAGCACTCGCGGTCCGTGGGCGCTGTCGCCAAACACGGCCGCCAGACCGTGCCCTCCGATTCCGTGGAGCAGTTGATCGGGATCAAACGTCTCCAGTAATGACCGCACTATCCGGCTGGTGTTTTCTTCGCGACCGGACAGTTCGGCGGCGTTGTGCAGCCGGTGTCGAATCTGTTGCCAGTCCACTATTGGGAGTCCCAGTCGACGGAATCCAGCGCGGGATCCAGTTGCCACGACCTGTCTTTGGTTGCGGTCTCGAATTCGTGAAGCTGGGGTATGACTACCTTGTCGATGTACTTCACGCTCATGATTCGCAGAAACGCCGAGTAGTTGAGCTTGAACTTGATCGTATCACCAATCTTCAGGTTGTCCGGATTGTCGCCAAGGTTAACGACCGTGATGTCGCTTGAGGCTCCCGCAATGTGATAGCGGTTGTCGATCGGTGTCAGGCCGCTGACATCGGTATCCAGTTGGCCGACACTGACCAGTGCCCGGTAGCCCCATTCACCTACCGCCGGTTCGGAATCATTCTGCCCGTTGGCGGAATCGAACGGCTGAACATGTGATGTCTCCACCAGAGATCTCAGGCTTTTCTCCTTGATCTCAGCTATCTCAGCCTCGAGAACGGGCACGTCATCGTACAGGCCGGGAAGCGTGCCACCGTTGATCAGATCGGTGCCGAGAAACAGGGCCTCGCCGATTCGGAAGTGATTGATGGCCTTCGGCAATTTCCCGTCCAGCAGCAGCGGCAGAACGACTGACGAACCCGCCGACAGCATCGGCAGCTTGCGCCGGAATTTCAGTTCCAACAGTTCGCGGTAGAGTGCCAGTTGGGCAAACTGATCGACACTCGGCACGGCGCCGGCCAGACACCCGAGATTGGCACCGATGCCAATAACTTCGATATTGGACAGATCGAACACCTGTTCATAGAAGCGAATCAGCGACCCGGGCAGTATGCCCTCGCGCAGATCGCCAAGCTCGATCATGATGATGATGCGGTGAATCTTGTTGATCCGACCGGCTTCCTCGTTGATGGCCTCGATGACATCAAGCTCGCTGTTCAGGCTGACATCGGCCATCGCCACCACCTGTTTGACCGAGGACATGTCTGACACCCGAAGGTACCATGACTCGAAATCGGGGATGATGCGTTCGATGGCATTGAGATTGGCCACACGGGAGTCACCCATCGATCGGATCCCCAGAAGCTGGAGGGCGCGCAGGGTGTCGGTATGGCCGCACAGCACCTTGGCTACAAGGGTCCATGAGGCCCCGTGTCTGTCCATCCAGCCGCCGATGGTCTCAATATTCCTTTGCAGTTTGCGCAGATCAATCGTTAGGCGGTTCACTTGGAATACCTCATCTCGGCGTACCTGGTTGTCATTCCCAAGCGCTCGTAGAGCCGTTTGGCGGGATTGTCATACTCGACATGCAATTTTACGTCGCCATCGGCAAGCGCGAAGGACCGCTCGATGATTTGCCGGCCGACGCCCTTGCCTCGCTGCGACGGGTCCACAGCCACCATCAGCAGGAAGTTCTCCGGGATGTAGCCCTTCATTCCTGTCCTGAGCATGATCAGCGCTCCCACCAGTTTACGGTTGTGCTCCGCGAGCAACACGAAGCCCGGTTCGCGGTTCTTCGGTTCGAGAGCATCGAGAATACCCTGCCTGACTATGGGCAGGGGGTCATGGTAGGGTTTGAGACTCTCGTAGAGAAACTCGGCTGCGTCGTCGAGGCTGGTCCACTCGGGAATATCCTCGAGGCGGTATAACTCGTGAATGACAACATCGGTTGAGGTGTCGGTTTTGCTCTGTGCACACATCAGTAATTTTCCTTTCACTGCAGTTTGGGCGGTGTCGCGTCCGACAAACGAGGGTGCGAAAACCACCAGTCTGGCAACAGGGGAACATTGTCAGGGGACAGCCCGTTATTGGCTGCCTGACGTCGCTACGATCTGCTCACTTGCACGGGGGAGATTTTTGCCAATCGGCTCAGATTGATCGTAGCGCGGCCATCCATTCCACTTTTTGGCCACTGTCCGACAGCAGTTTCGTCAGATGTCTTGAGCGCGACGGTGGGCGCCACCGCCGTAAGGCTACATGGTGTAGCGCTTCATCCGCTGCCCGCGCGGCTGTCGAACGTCTATCCCATTAATTGTTTAATATACGACAAAGTTCAAAGAAAGGCAAGTGCAGAACCGGTGAACGTGTATATATATCTCCATGTTGTCCCGGTCGGGCGTTAACCAGCGCAGCCGTTCGGCGCGGTTGGCAGTCGGTTAATGCCGGGGAAACACCCGGTGTGGCAAAGAGTGCCGGGGTGAGCTGGCGAGGATTTCCATCAGACCCGGCAAGCCGCGAGCCGCTTTGTTATTGGTCTTGTCATTCGGCAGATTTGATCCGGGCGATGTCTTTCTCACGGCCGATAATCAGCAGGACCTGCCCTGTCTCGATCCGTGAATCTGCCTGAGGGACGAGCCGGAAGTCATCAGTTCCCGTGTTTTTCAGGCCAATCACGTGGACGTTGTATTCTGTTCGCAGCTGCAGCTCTTTCAGGCTCCTGCCGAGAAACTGCGGCGGCGGCTCAATCTGAACCAGTTCATAGTCGGCCGCCAGCGGGATGTAGTCGATCACGTTCGGCTGCGAGAGTCCTCGCGCAACGCGCTGGGCGATATCACGCTCCGGATGGACAATCTGAGTTGCGCCCACCCGTGTGAGAATCTTTGCATGATCGTCGTCCACTGCCTTGGCAATGATCTTCTTGATCCCGATTTCCTGAAGGTGCAGACAGATGAGGATACTTATGCTGATCTTGAAGCCGGTCGAGACGATGACAGCATCCATGCTTCTCAGTCCCAGGGCTTGGAGCGCATCCATATCTGTCGCATCGACTCGAATAGCCTTCGTGGCATACGCATCGACAGCCTGTACTCTTGTGCTGTCCACGTCGATGGCAACAACCTCATTGCCATGCTCATACAGCTCTCTGGCTGCATGAAAGCCGAAATTACCCAGCCCAATAACCGCAAACTGCTTCATAAGCGCATTCCCGCTATCCTATCATGATGTTTTGTTCCGAGAACTCGACATCCCTGCTGATACCGGTGCCAACCACGATATATGCGAATGTCAGCACTCCCAGTCTGCCCAAGATCATCAGCAGGATTATCCACGCCTTGCCCCATTGCCAGAGTTCGGGGGTAACGCCCATAGACAGGCCCACTGTTCCGAAGGCAGATACTGTCTCGAACAGGCACTGGAGGAATATGCCATGCACTGCACCCGCCTCGTGAAAACGGTGCGATTCGCCGATCAACAGCATGAACAGCACCAGGGCAATGGCGGCGACCGACATCACTATCAGGGCGATCCCTCTGCCCACCGTCTCATCGGGAATGCTCCGATAGAACATGCTGGTGCGCCTGCGACGGCGAATGCGACTGATGGTGGATGCGACCAGCAGCGCCAGTGTTGTTGTTTTCACACCGCCTCCGCAGGAGCCGGGCGATGCTCCTATGAACATGAGGAAGATTAGCAGTGCCAATGTCGCTTCATTCAATGAAGAGATGTCGATCGTATTGAACCCGGCAGTTCGCGCTGTGACAGACTGGAAGACCGACAGGGCGACCGCACGCAGAGGACTGCCGGTCGCCCGCATTGCATCAAGCTCCAGCAGCCCGAAGCCTATGGCGCCGGCGGGAATCAGTATGGCAGTCGTGACGAGAACGGCCCTGCTGTGAACTGACAGTCGCGTGCGCATGGCACCTTTCCGGGACCACCGTTGCCGCAGTTCATAGAGCACCGGGAAACCAATGCCCCCGATAAAGATCAACGCACACATGGTGACATTCAGGAACATGTCATAGCGATACCTTATCATACTGTCAGGGAAGAGTGCGAATCCGGCATTGCAGAACGCCGAGATCGAGTGGAACACGGCGACCCAGACGGCCTCCGTGAGTGGCAGTTCGCGAGACCAATGAACCGTGAAAGAGATAACCCCAAGCAGTTCAACAGCGGCGGCGAACAGCACGACGTGCTTGACCAGTCGCACGATATCGGCCCGCGGCGTGTGAGAAAAGAGGTTCTGCACGATCATCCTCTGCCTGAATGAGATCGTTCGTCCCAGCCATCGAAACATGACGATAGAAACCGTCATGACACCAAGCCCCCCGATTTGAATCAGGATCAGGATAATCACCTGCCCGAAGACGGTGAAGCAGCTACCGGTGTCGACAACCACCAATCCGGTGACGCAGACCGCTGAGGTCGCGGTAAACAGAGCATCCAGCCAGGAAAGGCTCCCGGCGTGTGTTGCGACTGGCAATTTCAGGGCCACCGTGCCGACAACAATGGTCAGCAGGAAACTCACCAGCACCCAGGTAGCCGGGTGTGTTCTTTGAATACGAGTGGAAATCGACATTGTTCAGTTCGAAGCGGATACCCTGACTCGTTTGGTTTCATCGCGGTTCCCTAAAGGCGCCGTGGCCTGATGCGGCATAACAGCGAGTGACGGCTCGGAATCAGGGAACCCTTGCCAACCACATATATCAGGAGTTCGGGAGCGACCGCCAACATAAAAGATGCCACGCCTGCCAGGTATGACTCGTAACCTGTTATCCGGCTTTAAGATTCATTGCCTTCAAAGGGATGGTCACGATCGAAATCAGGTCGGTAGTGCAAGGGGCTGTCAAGCTCCTGAATCCAGCCGCGATGAAACCCAAGACGATCGAATTCCTCGAGCACCGCTTCGTATTCGGCGGTTGTCAGTGTTCGCCCGAGCTGCGGATGCCCCGACACGTGAAAGGTGGGGAAGTACTGCGACATCAGGGACACGTGTACGTCAGGCGAGAGCTGTTGTGCGATCCAGCGAAGTACGTTCGTGCTGTTCTCCACATGACCCGGCAGCACCAGGTGGCGGATCACCAGTCCGGCAAGAATGCGCTCGCGTTGATCCAGCGTGATGTCCGGGCCGGTCTGTCGATACATTTCCTTGACGGCGGCGCAGGCGGTGTCGACGTAGTTTGGGGCATCGGAGAAGCGCGAGGCGAGCGAATTGTCCAGGTATTTCAGATCAGGCAGCCAGACATCGATAGTCTTCTCGAATGATCGTATCGTTTCAGGCTTGTCGTAGCCGCCGGTATTGAACACGAACACCGGTGTGCGCCCGCGCGCCTTCAGCACCGCGATAATCACCCGTACATGGGGAATGCAGTGAGAGGGGGACACAAAGCCGACCGCGTGGGCGCCCTGATCGAGAGTTTGTTCGATGCGCGTGATGATCTGTGTCAGGTTGGTCAGTTGGCCGGGCACGCGGCAATGATGATGGCTGATCTGGTAATTCTGGCAGTAGACGCACTGCATATTGCACTGACTGAAGAAGATGTTGCAGATGCCCCGATCGCCGGAGATTACCGGTTCCTCGCCTTTATGGGCGCAGATGGAACTGATGGCAAAACCGGCGTCGCTGTGGCAGTAGCCAGCCGGACCGGTGAAGCGGTCGACGTGGCACTCGCGCGGGCAACAGGCGCAGTCGTAAAGCTCCTGCAAGGGTGCCAGCAAGGTGTCCATGTCAAGCGGCCGACCGCTGGCGTCGCATAGTGGTTTGCGATTCATATGCAGAAGATAGCTGATGCTGACGGGCCACGCAATGGCTCGGAGGGTATGCGTCGGCTCCGTCACGGCGAAGTCCGGCCGCAAGCAGCAGCGACCGGGCCAGAGACCGGGTTAGAGAATCCAGCGGCGTTTGATATTCCACAGGCTGACGGTGAAAAGGACGAGACCGAATGCAGCCAGTACCGAGAGGTCAAGCGCGAACGGCATGTAATGGCCGTCGTGAACCGCACCATGGAGTGCATCGGCGCCGTAGGTCAGCGGCAGGGCATACGAGAGCGGCCTGAGGAACACCGGCAGGTGCTCAACGGGGAAGAAAAGCCCACACAGGAAGACCATGGGAAAGCGGAAGAAGTTGGAGAACGTCTGTGCCTCAAAGACCTCACTGACTGCAACGGCAATGAACAGCCCGAGGAAGGTGGAGACCACGGCAATCAGGATAACTGATGCGAGAAACACAGTCCAGTTAACTCCGGACAGATCGGTTAGAAACGCTGCTATTGCGATCGGTACGAACGCATTTGCCACTCCGAACAGGATGGCCCCGCTGGTCTTGGCCAGCATCAGGAACTCGAAGGGAATCGGGGCCAGGAGGAGCCGTTCGAAGGAGCGGTTCTTCTTTTCAAAGGTAACGGTCACGGCGAGCATCGAGGTAGTGCCAAACAGGATGGATATTGCCACCACCCCCGGAAGCAAGCGCTCAATGCTCTCCATGCCGCTGCCGGATTTGATGAAGAACATCGCTGTCCAGGCCAGGGGGAAGATTAGTCCCCAACTCACATTCGGTGGCTTCAGGTAATACGTCCGCATGTCCTTTATGAGGATATTCCAGAATGCGATTCCGGCTTTCAAATGGAACCTCCCATGAGCCGCGCACGGAAGATGAAGAACACGGCTCCCAGCAGGCACAGCCCGGCCCACAGGTAGTCGAGCGTGAGCTTCTCCTTGAGGAAGAAGACCGAGAACGGAACAAACACGCTCAGAGTGATCACTTCCTGCAACACCTTCAGTTGGGCCACTGTCATGACCTGGTGGCCGATTCGATTGGCGGGTACCTGCAGCAGATACTCAAAGAGGGCAATTCCCGAGCTTATCAGGGCCGCTATCACCCACCCGCGTTGCGAGAGAAGTTTGAGGTGTCCGTACCATGCGAACGTCATGAAGACGTTGCTGCACGTCAACAGGATGATGGTTGTCAAATGGTGATTCACTGATTGCCTGCTTTCCCCGGCTTCTCTGATTTCATTGCTGCGACTCCGACACCGGTGATATCGACGAAGACATCCTCAAGAGATGGTCGGACCCGCCGGGTCTCGAGGACCTCGGCGCCTTGATCTTCGAGGAATCTCACGACCGGTCCGACCCGTACCGGCTCTCTCGCTTCGATTCGCATAAGACCCTCCTGCAGGACTGCTACGTGGAGTTCCGGGAAGGACTGCGACAGCTTTTCGGGGACGCTGACGTCGCTGCCGGCACAAGTGATATGGACCACGTACCGGGACCGCGCCGGCTGCAGCAGGTGTTCGACGGTGTCTGATCTGACGATGCGTCCTGACACGATGAATGCGATGCGGTCACAGAGCCGCTGGGCTTCCTCAATGTAATGGGTTGTCAGAAGAATGGTTGGCCGCCCTGGTGGAGACGTTCAATGAGCTCTCTTGTGTGTCGCGCGCTGGCGACATCAATGCCGGTCGTCGGCTCGTCCAGGAAGAGGATCTGAGGCCTGTGAATGATTCCGGCGGCGATTGTGAGCTTGCGTTTCATCCCTTTGGAGTACCCGTTGAACCTGCGGTTGGCAGCGCCGGACAGACCGAAATCTTCCAGGAGCTGCCTTGCCCGTGATTCTCTTTCGCCCCTGCGCATGCCATACAGCGACGCGCAGAAGCAAAGGTTGTCGAAGCCCGTGAGTTCCGGGTACAGATTGCTTTCGTCCGGGACGACGCCCACAAGGTGCTGAGCCGCGCGCGGATTGGCGGTGCAGTCGATGCCCCCGATGCGAATCGTGCCGGCGTCGGTCCGTGCCAACCCGGTGAGCATGTTGGTGGTCGTCGTTTTGCCGGCGCCGTTGGGACCGAGCAGTCCGAACAGCTCGCCGCGCCCGATCTGGAACGTCACAGAGTCCACGGCGACGACATCGCCGAAGCGCCTGGGCAGTTTGTCAACAGCAATGGCCTCTGTCACGCGGCCATCTATCCTCAAGGTCCCTTGTTCTCTTCGCCATGATAAGCGGAAACCTCCCGGCAAGCATCATAGAAATCATCTCCCGGTGACGCCGCTCACCACTATGACCACGTAGGCGATAAAGCATGCCAGCAGGACGGCCCCCTCGATCCGGTTTATACGTCCCGGCCTGCGGATTCCGTAACCAATTGCGAACAATGAGACCGTAAGCAGGGTCATCACCGGGATATCTCGACGGGCTAACTGCGTTCCTATGTCCGCAGGCTGAATAACCCCGGCGATGCCGACCACGGCCAGCGTGTTGAACAGGTTGGAACCGAGCACGTTTCCAATGGCGAGGTCGTGCTCACGCTTTCTGGCGGCGGCGATCGATGACGCCAGTTCCGGCAGCGAGGTACCGATTGCCACTACGGTCAGGCCTATGGTCAAGGGGCTGACGCCGAAACTGGAGGCGATCTCGACGGCACCCCATACCAGGAGCCGCGAACTGAAAAGCAGCAGGGCCAGTCCCGCGACCACCCACGCGATCGCGTGTCGGATAGACATGGTACGCGTGCTCAGTTCCTCTTGCATCTGATTGCCGAGATTGTCGGCGGCCGTGCGGAGCCCCTGGTGGATAGTCCAGGCCATCAGACCCGCGAAGACGCCCAGTAACAGAATCGCCTCACTCCGACTGAGCGAACCGTCGTGGAGCTGCCATGCGGCCAGCAGGGTGACGGCTGTCAGGATGGGCAGTTCCTTGCGCAGGACGTGAGAGCGTACAGCGACCGGGCTAATCAGTGCTGAAAGGCCCAAAACGAGGGCAATATTGGTGATGTTGGATCCGTAGGCATTGCCCAGCGCCATGGCCGGGTTGCCCTGCCACGCCGCCAGAGCCGATACCGCCATCTCCGGGGCCGAGGTGCCGAACCCGACAACCAGCATCCCGATCAGCAACGGCGGCATGCGAAAGTGGTGTGCGGCCGAGGCGGATCCTTCCACAAAGCGATCAGCACTCCAGACCAGTAGTGCCAAGCCCGCAAGCACTGCGATGAGTGGCAACGCCATGACGATTGGTACTCCTTTCTTCCCTCGTTTCTCTGCATCGGCTCTTTAGGGGATCGGAGAAACACGGTTCTTTCTCATACAGCGCTGATCGGCCTTTTCATGTCAGCGGGACAGAGACAGGTTATGTCCCCTTGGTTGCACGATCAAGAACGAAATCCGGTGACCGGGCTCTTGCCCGGGCAACGAGGTTGTGGCGAGTGACAACAGCGGAGGACACGGGCCACCTATCTTGTTAGGATTCTGTTGATTAGCACTGCTGATGTCATATGCCCCTTGACTGCCGCAGGTGTTAGGAGTAATCTTCGGCAGTTTTGGCCTCGGTGCGATTTCTGGGGACCGAGAGACGGACAGATGTATTTCCGAGAGCCGGTGTGACACCAGCCAGATCAGAGGGCCAGTGGCACGGAGACAGACCACTACGAGTAAACAACGCAGGCCGTAAACAGTCGTCGACTTGCACTAACTCACTATATCGATATCGAGGAGGTAGAAATGGCGCGTATCTACGTGAAACTGGCTGTGATGCTGGTAGTTCTTTCTTTTGCATGTTCCAGTGCACTGGCATACAAGAAGATCAGGACTTTCATGCCTCAGGCCCCGGAGTTGGACCTTCTGGGTGTGAAGAAGATCGCAGTGCTCGACTTCACGCCCTCCAACGCGAGTGCACAAGAGGCTGGCAAGTTCATCGCGGATAAAATCATCGAGTACACGCTCGAGGAGGAACGCGGGATTCGTGACATCAAGGGTGGTCTCCTGAGTGCAGACGTAAGGGGGACCACACTGATAGAGGGGCTTACGACAAGGTGTTTCTCGGTGGTTGAGCGAAGTCGCCTGGAGTCCGTGCTGGCTGAGCAGTCCATGTCCGATGGAGGACTGGTGGGCGACGCTCAGGCGGCACGGATTGGCGAGCTTCTGGGAGTGGATGTGTTGATCTACGGTGACGTTTCTGATTCCCGCGAGGATGTTCGTGGGTATGAGAAGCGTCGGTATAACAACCAGGACTACCAGGTGGCCTGCATCACGCGCAAGGTCACGATATCCGCGAACATGCGGGTCGTCGATACGAGGTCCGGTGAGATTCTTGGAACCCGACGCTCCTCGCGCACAGCCTCGGACAAAGTGTGTGAGGGAGATAACCGTGATCTCAAGAGCGATGGCCAATTGGCAGGTCACTGTGCCAACGAACTGACGTGGGAGTTCACTAACATGTTTAACCCCTGGTACGCCCTGGGCGAGTTTGAACTGGAGAAGATCAAGGCGAAGGAGTTCAAGGACGAGGCACACGCGGCTGCCGAAGCCGCCGAGAACCTGGAGATAGATAAGGCGTATGCTATCTATCGGAAGCTGTACGATTCTGACCCGTACAATCCGCTTTTTCTCTATAATCTGGGGATATTGTACGAGGTCGCCGGCAGCTTCGACAGGGCCGAAGAGATGTATGCCAACGCTGTTATGTTGAAGGACGAGGAGAAGTACAAGGAAGCTGCCGAGAGAATTGGCCGTCGAGCGCGGCTGGCACCTTTCTATGCCAGTCTGGATATGGCGATCGTACCGTATGATTTCGAGGCGGCCGCATCGGATGCGAGCTTGCTGGCCAAGAAGGTTGAGGTCAAGGGGAGCAGCAAGGATCGGGTCGATGTCTTCGTGCAGCCGACCCAAGATTCGGAGATTGCTGCAAAGGTACCCGGCGGCATCCAACTGGAAGTGATAGAAGATACCGGCGAATGGTATTTGGTGAAGCTCCTGGGAGGTAAGCAGGGGTATATCAGCAAGAAGAACACGAAGGATTAGGCTTCGGCAGCAACCTCCATCGACAGTTTGGCGGTTTTGGCAGCTCCTCCGGTGAGGTGGGGCTGCCGTTTCTTTTTTTCGTCGACGAGCCGCAATGGCTGAGTCGGGGACGGAATGCGGGGGGCGTCGATGTGGAAAGGAGACGTCCGATTAGCAACACGGATGAGCCTCGGAACTGAGCAGGCCGTGACCTGTTAGACAAGTACACACCTGCTACCGGCAGATCTGCAGGATTGGTGCTGTGGGCGGATCGTTATCAGGCAGCGGGTGTTTGTTAACGGGAGGGTGCTGTTGTGTTTGGTCATGGCGTCAAGCTTTTCACGCTGTTCGGATTCGATATCAAGATTGACCTGAGTTGGTTGATTCTGGCAGTCCTGATTACGTGGACACTGGCCCGAGGTGTGTTTCCCGAGTACTACGATGATCTGTCGGTGTCAGCGTACTGGTGGATGGGAATCGGGGGGATGATCGGGCTATTTGTTTCGATAGTGCTGCACGAGTTGTCGCATGCGCTGGTGGCGCGTCAGTTCGGCATTCGCATGCATGGCATTACGTTGTTCATTTTTGGCGGTGTCGCTGAGATGACCGATGAGCCAAGGAGCGCCCGGGCAGAATTGCTGATGGCCATAGCGGGGCCGATCGCGAGCGCCTTTGTCGGTCTGGCATTGCTGGGAATCGACACCGCCTTCGGTGAGGGATGGTCGCGGCCGGTTCACGGTGTGGTCGTTTACCTTGGCTTTCTCAATTTGATCCTGGCTGGTTTCAACATGCTGCCAGCGTTTCCGCTTGATGGCGGACGCGTCCTGCGGTCGTTGCTGTGGATGTGGAAGGACAATGTGCGCTGGGCTACCAGGATCGCCTCACGCATCGGTTCCGGGTTCGGAGTCGTTCTGATAATCCTCGGGGCTGTCAATTTTTTCGCAGGCAACCTGATCGGCGGTATCTGGATGGTACTCATCGGGTTTTTCCTGCGCTCGATTTCACAGCAGGCCTACCAGCAGTTGCTCGTTCGCAAGGCGCTCCAGGGCGAATCGATTGAACGCTTCATGAAACCGAACCCGGTGACCGTGCCGCCGTCGATATCTGTCAAGGACTTCGTTGAGGACTACGTGTACGAGCATCACTTCAAGTTCTTCCCGGTCGTTGAGGATTCCCGACTGGTCAGTTGCGTGACGGTGGACAGGGTCAAGAGCGTAGATCGCGATCAATGGCCCATCCGGACCGTCAGAGATATAGCGACGGAATGCTCCGAGGATAATACGACCTCGCCTGAGACGGAGCCGATTGATGCTCTGGCGAAGATGCGCCGGACCGGCAACAGCCGCCTGATGGTCACTCGTGGCAGAGAGTTGGTGGGGATTGTTGCCCTAAAAGATATGCTGGAGTTTCTGTCACTCAAGGTTGATCTGGAAGAGTCAACATAGACTGAGGTTTCAATGACACAGGCGCATATTTCGTTAAACCGTATCGATTTCAATTGACAAAGGCACGCCGATGCACTACCCTTGGGGGTAGTAAGTTGATATAAGGTTTTGTGAAAAAGATCACAAACGAGACTGGGGATACCTTATGGCCACGTCGGTAATGTCGGTGGCTGATCTTCAGCGGCTTCTGGATACCTTGTCTGAGCAGGGCAGGGAAATCATCGGGCCGACGGTCCGGGATGGGGCGATAGTCTACGAGCGCGTGCATTCAATCCAGGAACTGCCAATCGGTTACCGGGAATCACAAGGCGGTGGCTACTACCGCCTCACATCAACATCAGACAATTCGCTGTTTGCGTACACGATGGGTCCGCAGTCGTGGAAGCGACACCTGCTGCCGGCCGAGCATCGTGTGCTCGAGGCGACGCGCAAGGGTCGCGGTTTCTCTGTGGCGACCGATGCTGATGACCCGCCACAGATGGCTTTTCTGGGTGTGCGAGCCTGCGAAGTGGCCGCAATAGCCGCGCTGGACAAGGCCCTGCTTGAGGGGCCGCATGTATCGGAGCCCTACCGGAAGCGTCGTGAGCGGACGCTGATCATCGCGGTGAACTGCACGTGCGCCGGAGACACCTGTTTTTGCGCCTCGATGGGGACTGGGCCGCGGGTAAGGGGGGGGCACGACATTCTGCTCACGGAGCCGTATGAGGTTCAGCCCGGAGTCTGTCTGGCCCAGTCCGGAAGCGAGCAGGGTCAGGCGTTGCTGGACAGCCTGGGGTTGGCCGAGGCCACCGATGCCCAGATAGCCGCCGCCGATGAGGCCGTAGCGGCGGCTGCGACGTCGATGGGCCGTACGCTGCAGACCGAGAAGCTTCCTGAGATACTGCGGGAAGCGCTGTCTGACACTCACTGGGACGAGATAGCGGAGCGGTGTCTGAGTTGCGGTAACTGCACGATGGTGTGTCCGACCTGTTTCTGCTCGACGGTGGTCGATAGTACCGACATCAGTGGTCGTCTGGCCACTCGAACGATGAAGTGGGATTCGTGTCATACACTCGACTTCTCATACATTCATGGCGGGAGTGTGCGCACCAGTGCGATGGCGCGCTACCGGCAATGGATGATGCACAAGTTGTGCTACTGGACCGAGCAGTTCGGAGCATTCGGATGTGTCGGATGTGGTCGTTGCATTGTGTGGTGTCCGGTAGGCATAGATATTACTGAAGAGGCGGCAAGATTTCGAACGAAAGTATCGAGGTAAGAACCATGGAGAACCTTGGCAGGATCTTAAGTGAGCATCCCTTCCTGCAGGGGATGACCGACAGCCAGTTGGCATTGCTGGTTGGGTGCGCCTCCAATGTCGTGTTCAAGCCAGGCGAGTTCATCATCCGCGAAGGTCAGCCGGCTGACAATTTCTACTTCATACGGCATGGGATGGTGCAGATTGAAACGCACATTCCGCAGAAGGGGCCGCTGGTGATCCGGACCCGGCACGAGGGAGAGGTGTTGGGCTGGTCGTGGCTGGTCCCGCCGTACCGCTGGCATTTCGATGCCCGGGCGATTGAGCAAACACGGGCGATCGCCATAGATGGCAAGTGCCTGCGTGAGAAGTGTGAAACAGATCATGCGCTCGGCTATGAGATCATGAAGCGGTTTTCGCGGATTATCGCTGAGCGACTGGAAGCGACCCGATTGCAGTTGATGGATGTCTATGGCGACAGCTCGAGGTACTAAGAAGGCGGCTGCCGGTCGGGGTAGTGATGCCATGCTGGCTCAGCCCTTTGCGATCAGGCGGGTCAAGAATGAGACGCACGACACGTTCTCGTGCGAGCTGGAGCCGACCACTCCGAAGCGGGAATGGCCGTTTGCTCCCGGGCAGTTCAACATGCTCTACGTGTTCGGTGTGGGGGAGGTGCCGATCTCTATCAGCGGCGACCCCACGCGTCCCGGGACGCTGATACATACGACCCGCGAGGTTGGTGCTGTCACGCGCGCCATGCGGGCATTGAAAGTCGGGCAGGCAATAGGTGTGCGTGGACCATACGGTCGGGGCTGGCCCGTGGAGGAAGCGAACGGCAAGGACCTGGTAATCATCACCGGCGGCATTGGGCTGGCGCCACTGCGCCCGGTGATATACCATGCTTTGGCGCACCGGGAGCAGTACAACAAGATTGTGCTGCTGTACGGGGCGCGCACGCCGGAGGACATTCTGTACGAGCGAGAGCTGGAGAAATGGCGCTCACGCTTTGACCTCGAAATCTATCTCACCGTGGATCGCGCGACCGGTTCGTGGTGCGGCAATGTCGGCGTGGTGACGCAGTTGATCCATCGTTCGCCGTTCGATCACGCCAACTGCCTTGCCATGGTGTGTGGTCCGGAGATCATGATGCGGTTCACCGCGCTTGAGTTGGAGCGACGGGGGGTAGCCCTCGATCGCATCTATGTCTCCATGGAGCGCAATATGAAATGTGGTATCGGGCTGTGCGGACACTGCCAGTTGGGCGGCTCGTTTGTCTGCAAGGACGGACCGGTGTATCGGTATGACGAGGTGAGAGCGGTGATCATGGAGCGGGAGGTGTAACGTGGCCACGAAGAAGAAGCCGAAACTGGCGGTCTGGAAATTTGCATCGTGCGATGGGTGTCAGCTTTCGTTGCTTGACTGCGAGGATGAACTGCTGGCGGTCGCGGACGCGGTGCACATAGCCAACTTCCCGGAGGCGAGTCGGGCGGTGGTAAAGGGGCCCTACGATCTGTCGCTAGTGGAGGGGTCGATCACGACGCCGCACGATGCCGAGCGGATTCACAAGATCCGTCGGATGTCACGACACCTGGTAGTGATCGGCGCCTGTGCGACGGCGGGGGGTATCCAGGCACTGCGCAATTTTGCTGATGTCGAGCAGTACAAACGGATGGTGTATCCCAATCCGGAGTATTTGGAGTCGCTGCGCAAGTCGACACCGATTGCGGACCATGTTTTTGTCGATTACGAGCTGTGCGGCTGTCCCATCAACAAGTACCAGTTGCTGGAGGTGCTCACGGCCTTCCTGCACGGGCGCAAGCCGAGTATCCCCGGTTACAGCGTGTGCGTTGAATGCAAGCGACGCGGCAATGTCTGTGTTATGGTTACCACCGGGACGCCCTGCATGGGGCCGGTGACGCAGGCCGGTTGCGGCGCCATCTGTCCGGCGTTCAACCGTGGCTGCTATGCCTGTTTCGGTCCGTCCGAGACCACCAATACTTCTTCGCTGGCGCATTGGTTCGAACAGAACGGGCTGAGTCACGATAGCATGGTGCGCATCTTCCGCGGCTTCAATGCGGTCTCTGAACCATTCCGAAAGCAGAGTGAAGCTTATGAGCAGTAGAACCATCAAAGTCGATTACCTCGCCCGCGTCGAGGGCGAGGGGGGGCTGTATGTCCGGATCAAGGGAGATGAAGTTGCCGAGGTGCGCCTGAACATCTTCGAGCCGCCGAGATACTTCGAGGCGTTCATGAGAGGTCGACATTTCACAGAGGCTCCGGATATCACTGCTCGCATCTGTGGGATTTGCCCGGTTGCTTATCAGATGAGTTCTTCCCATGCCATGGAGCAGGCCTGCGGCGTGACTGTGGGCGGGGCACTGCGGGAGTTGCGTCGACTGATCTACTGCGGTGAGTGGATAGAATCGCACGGCCTGCACATCTACATGCTGCACGCCCCCGACTTCCTTGGTTACGAGGACGCGATAGCAGTGGCCAAAGACTACCCCGATATTGTCCAGCGGGGGCTGAAGCTCAAGAAGATCGGCAACGACCTGATGATTGCACTTGGTGGGCGGGAGATTCATCCGATCAACCCCCGGGTGGGTGGTTTCTACCGTGTTCCATCACGGAAGGAACTGGAAGCGTTCGTTGAACCGCTCACGTGGGCGCTGGAGGCGTCGCTGGAGACGGTGCGCTGGACCGCTGGGCTTTCTTTCCCGTCGCTGGAGCGCGACTACGAGTGCGTTTCACTGCGGCACGAGGATGAATACCCGCTGTGCGAGGGGCGGGTGGTCTCCAACAAGGGAGTGGATGTTGCCATTGAAGATTTCCTGAAGGTATTCGAAGAGGAGCATGTACCGCATTCCACGTCACTGCACGCCTATGTCAAGGATCGCGGCGACTATCTGGCCGGCCCCATGGCGCGGTATAACAACAACTTCGACAAGCTCCCGAAGGTGGCTCAGGATGTAGCGCGGGAGGCGGGTCTGGGGGAGACGTGCATGAACCCGTTCAAGAGCATCATTGTTCGGGCGGTCGAGTTGGTATTTGCATGCCATGAGGCGCTCCGGATCATAAACAGCTACGAACCTCCGGAAGGGCCGTTCATTGAGTGCACGCCTCGCAATGCGGTGGGGTCCGGGTGCACGGAGGCGCCGCGAGGCCTGTTGTACCATCGCTACCAGATCGATGATCAGGGGTTGATTCGATCAGCGAGGATCATCCCACCGACATCGCAGAACCAGAAGGCTATCGAGGCCGATCTGCGTCAGTTCGTGCAGCAGAACCTCAATCTGATGACCAAGGATAAGCTGACGTGGCAGTGTGAGCAGGCGGTTCGCAACTACGATCCGTGCATATCCTGTTCCTGTCACTTTCTCAAGCTGCACATCGAGCGGGAGTGAGCACCTGATGACGGCCGGCAGACCGACAGTGCGCGTTATCGGGCTGGGCAATGCATATCGCGGCGATGATGCGATTGGTCTGGAGGTTTCTCGAGAGGTCGGCAGGAGAATGCCGGAGATCGACACCGTGGCCGGTGTAGCCGACGGTACCATGTTACTCGACCTGTGGACGCAAGCGGACCTGTGCATAGTCGTTGACTGTGCCGTTTCCGGACAGGCGGCAGGGACTATTCACCGGTTTGACGGCCTGCGGCAACGGATTCCGGCGGGGCTGTTCAGCAGTTTCTCCACTCACGCTTACTCCATCCCCGGAGCGATTGAACTGGGCAAGGCGCTGGGCCGGCTTCCCGGAGGGCTTGTGGTGTACGCTATCGAAGGTGCCACGTTTGCCTGTGGTGCGCGTATTGCGGCACCGGTTCTTGAAGCGGCTGAGAACGTGATCGCTCAGATCGAGGCTGAGATCAGGATGCATCAGCAGAGAAATGACCATGCGAAGTCCCGGCCAGCATAAGGCAGTGAAACCGACACCTGACGACACGGTGCAACGGCTCAGTCTGAAGGTTTCCGGACGGGTACAGGGGGTGGGCTTCCGGCCCTTCGTGTATCGCCTGGCGCAGCGTCATGGCCTGACGGGATCGGTGCGCAATTGCTCTTCCGGTGTCATCATTGACATTCAGGGTGGCGGGGAGCAACTTGACGGGTTTCAGCGTCTGCTGCGCGCCGAACAACCGCCGCAGGCCGATATTCAGTCGGTGGTAACCGAGGTGTTGCCGCCTGACGGATTCCGGGAGTTCAGTATTGTCACGAGTACTCCCGACCAGTCGACCCGGCCGGTCATCACTCCGGATCTGGCGATGTGTGACGACTGCCGGCAAGAGGTGCTTGATCCGGCCGATCGCCGCTATCGGTATCCTTTCACCAACTGCACTAACTGTGGTCCCCGCTATTCGATCATCGATGGTTTGCCGTATGATCGGGAACGAACAACCATGCGCGGATTCGTCATGTGTCCCGAGTGTGAGGCGGAATACCGTGATCCGCTGAATCGCCGTTTCCATGCTCAGCCGAATGCCTGTCCCGTGTGCGGTCCGCAGGTGCGGCTGCTTGATGCGACCCGGCGGGCCATTGGCGAGCGGGATGAGGCACTATCGGGTGCAGCAGGGGCACTTCGCGAGGGGCGCGTTGTGGCGCTCAAGGGATTGGGTGGGTACCAGTTGCTGGTCGATGCCCGCGATGAGCGGGCGGTGCAGCGTCTGCGAGAGCGCAAGGCGCGGCCGGAGAAACCCCTGGCGGTGATGTATCCCACGCTCGAGATGGTGCGCCGGCACTGCCGGGTGTCGCCGGTTTCAAAGCAGTGGCTGATTTCGTCCGTGGCGCCGATTGTGCTGCTGCCCATGAAGACAGAAGACGTCGACATGACCGACCAACCGTGTGAGTATGTATGTTGCGGGGTCGGGATGCTCGGTGTCATGCTGCCATATACGCCGTTGCATCTGCTTTTGCTGAATGATCTGGGGTTTCCGGTTGTGGCGACGAGTGGCAACCGCAGCGGCGATCCCATTTGTGTCGATGATGAGGCAGCGCTGCATGAACTGGGGGATATCGCTGATGTGTTCCTGATGCACAACCGCCCGATCGGTCGGCCGGTTGATGACTCGGTTGTGCGCGTGGTCGGTGATCGCGCTGTTGTATTCCGTCTGGCGCGGGGGTTGGCGCCGTGTGTGGTGCCATCGCCGATGGCCGAAAAGCCCCTGCTGGCGGCCGGGGGGCATACCAAGAATGCGTTTGTTCTGGCCGACCGGGGAAGCATAGTGCTGAGTCAGCACATGGGCGACCTTGATTCGTCGCTATCGCGACGCAATTTCCGTGTCAGTGTCGACGATCTCGCTCGTCTGTATGGGTGCGCGCCTGCTGCGGTCGCTTGTGATATGCACCCTGACTACTTCACGAGCGGATATGCGGCAGACAGGGGCGTCGCAGTTCCTGTGCAGCATCATTTGGCTCATGTGATGGCGGTAATGGCTGAGCACTCACTGGAGGGTCCGGTGACAGGTATGTCGTGGGATGGAACCGGATTTGGGGAGGATGGCAGCATCTGGGGAGGCGAGGCGTTCGTGGTGGAAGGTACGAGCTGTCGGCGGGTCGCCAGTCTGCGTCAGTTTCTCCTGCCGGGGGGGGAGCGAGCGGTGCGCGATCCGCGCCGGGCGGGTTTCGGTCTGCTGTATGCTCATTGCGGCATAGACTATCTTGACATGTTACCACCGTCTTTGAGGGGCGCGATGTACGCAGAGGAGATGGTGCTTCTTCACAGCATGCTCAAGCGTGAGGTGAACTGCCCGCACACCAGCAGCGTCGGTCGGCTGTTTGACGCCGTTGCCGCGCTTCTGGGTGTGTTCTCACGCGAAAGCACTTTTGAGGGTCAGGCGGCGATGATGCTGGAGGCTGCTGCAGACAGGTCATCTGACAGCCGGATTATGCCATTCCGACTGGTTGAAACGGGTGAGCAATCGCCGGTTCGGGTGGACTGGGGGCCAATGCTTGATTGTCTGTTGACGGAGTGCGACCATGAAGGCCGGGTTGCCGATCTGGCCAGGCGGTTTCACAGCACGCTCGCGCAGGTGGCGGTCGAGATTGTCAGGCGCGCCGGTATCGGAGCGGTTGTGTTGGGCGGGGGATGCTTCCAGAACGCTTTGCTGCTGAGTATGTGCGAACAGCGGCTGCGACACGAGGGTTATTCTGTGTATGTCGCTGAGCGAGTTCCGGCGAACGACGGCGGTCTGGCGGTGGGGCAGGCAATGGCGGCGGCGAGACAATTACAGAGAAAGGGATGACGGCATGTGCCTTGCTGTTCCGGGAAAGATAGTCAGCATCGAGTCCGAGGGGGGCATCACGCGCTGCGGACGGGTTGAATTCGAGGGCGTTGTCCGTGAAGTGAATCTGAGCTGTGTGCCTGAGTCAGCGCCGGGCGACTATGTGCTGGTTCATGCCGGTGTGGCCATTGGTCGACTGGATGAGGGTGAGGCGAAGCGCACGCTGGCGCTGTTGCGGGAATTGATCGAATCGGCCCGGGAGGGGGGACATGAGGCATCTTAGCGAGTATCGCGATGCGTCCTTGTTGCGGGGGCTTGTGGCCCGGTTGCAAGGCGCAACGCACAGACCGTACCGGATTATGGAAGTGTGCGGCGGGCAGACGAATACTATTGTCAGGTACGGGCTGGACCAGTGCCTTGCGCCGCATGTGACGCTGTTGCACGGCCCCGGTTGTCCGGTGTGTGTCACACCGGCAAGCTATCTCGATGCTGCGCGGCAGCTGGCGATGCGACCCGAGGTTGTGTTGTGCTCTTTCGGAGATATGCTGCGTGTCCCCGGATCAGAGGGTACGCTGCTCGACTGCAAGTCTGCCGGAGCGGATGTACGGACATTGTATTCACCCCTTGACGCCCTGAAGCTGGCGCGTTCGCTGCCGGACAAGCAGGTCGTGTTCTTCTCAATCGGGTTTGAGACCACCGCTCCATTGACAGCTCTGGCGGTACTGCAGGCGGCTGAGGCCAGCCAGCCCAATTTCTCGGTGCTGTGTGCACATGTGACGATACCGCCGGCCATCTTCGTCATACTGCAGTCAGCGGAGGTACAGATCGACGCCCTGCTGGCTCCGGGGCATGTGTGTACGGTTACCGGGACGCAGGAATACGAGCGGCTGTCGCTTGAGTTCGGGGTGCCGATCGTGGTCACCGGCTTCGAGCCGGCAGACATTCTGCAGGGAGTCTGGAGTGCTATCCGGTGTCTGGAGGATGCCCGCGCCGGGGTGATCATGCAGTATTCGCGGGCGGTGACGCCTGAAGGCAACCTGCAGGCGCAGCGTTTGATACAGCGCGTTCTCACGGTGACTGATCGCGAATGGCGGGGCCTTGGGGTTATCCCATCCAGCGGGTTGAACCTCTCGCCACAGTTCGCCGGGTATGATGCCTGCCGGCGTTTTGCTCTGAGGCTGGAATCCGGCTCTGAGCCGGGCGGCTACTGTGCGCGAGTTCTGCGGGGGAACCTGGCACCGTGCGACTGTCCGAAGTTCCTCAAAGAATGCACCGCAGAGCATCCCCTTGGTGCTCCGATGGTATCATCCGAGGGTGCCTGTGCCGCCTATATGCAGTACTCGCGTTCGATGCACCCATTCGGTGATCTCGGTGGTGCGTAACACAAGCAGCGAGGATCTCTTGTGACAAGCAATTCCGAAGCGGACAAGTCAGTGATCCAGCTTGCCCACGGCGGCGGTGGCCGAATGATGAACCGGCTGATACAGGATGTATTCGCTGAGGCGTTTCGCCATCCTGACTATGACAACGCTAATGACGCCGCTCTGCTGCCGTGGCAGACGCCTGACATGGTGATGACGACCGACTCCTTCGTCGTGAATCCGCTGTTCTTCCCGGGCGGTGATATCGGCACGCTGGCGGTGAACGGCACGGTCAACGACCTGGCCATGCGGGCCGCCAGGCCGCGGTATCTGAGTGTCGGTTTTATCATTGAGGAAGGGTGCCCGGTAGAGACGGTGCGTCGCGTGGCGCAGTCGATGCGGGCGGCTGCCGATACTGCCGACGTGGTTGTGGTCACCGGTGATACCAAGGTCGTGGAACGCGGGCACGGTCATGGTCTCTATGTCAACACGGCCGGGGTTGGGTGTATCGAGCACGACCTTCGGGTGGGGCCACGACATGTCCGGCCGGGAGATGCCATCGTGCTCAGCGGTGATATTGGTCGTCACGGCATCGCAGTGCTTGCCTCGCGTGAGGAGCTGGCCCTGGAGACACCGATCAAGAGCGACTGTGCGCCACTGGCGGCTGATGTGCTGGCACTGGTGCGGGCCGGGCTGGAGCTGCATTGCCTTCGCGATCTCACCCGGGGTGGCCTGGCCAGTGGTCTGGTGGAGCTGAGTGAGGCATCGGGGCTGGCATTTGTATTGCAGGAGGAGGCAATCGCCGTGGATGGTGTGGTTGCGGCCGCGTGCGAAGTGCTCGGGCTTAGTCCTTTGTATGTGGCCAATGAAGGGAGGTTTGTCGTGTTTCTGCCGGCCGATCAGGCCGGCAGGGCCATTGAGCTGCTCGCTCAGCGCAATCCGGGGGTGCAACCGTCGATCATTGGGGAAGTTGTTGACCGACGCGAGGCGGTGGTAATCGCCCGCAGTGCCCTGGGCATGGAGCGCGTGATCGATATGCTCAGCGGTGAGCAGTTACCGCGGATCTGCTGAGTAAGAACGGGCGCGCTATCTTCCCGAGCGCTTTTGCTTGAGCGATCGATGCAGCCAGTCAAACCAGGCTTCCAGCCCCTTGCCGCTGCGGCAGGAAAGCTCCATTATACCCAGCTCGCCGTTGATGCTGAGGGCATTGTTCTTCACCGTTTCCAGAGAGAAGTCCGAGAGTCCCAGAAGATCGATCTTGTTGATGACCATGGCTGAGGAGCGGCGAAACATGGCTGGGTACTTAAGTGGTTTGTCATCTCCCTCGGTACAGCTGATCAGGACGACCTTGGCGTCCTCCCCGAGATCCCAACTGGAGGGGCAGACCAGGTTACCGACATTCTCAATGAACAGGACATCCAGTGCTTCCAGATCAAGCTGCTCTGTCGCACGGGTAACCATGCTGGCGTCGAGATGACAGGCGCCCCCGGTCGTTATGGCCTGAACGATTGTTCCGCCGGCAGCTTGTAGCCGGCGGGCGTCATTGTCGGTCTGGACATCGCCGGCGATAACGCCGATGCGCAGTGATGGTTGCAGCGTTCCGAGGGTGGCCTCCAGCAGGCTGGTCTTGCCGGATCCGGGTGAGCTGACCAGATTCAGGGTCAGGATGCCGCGTTCTGCAAACTCTGTGCGCAGTTTACTGGCCAGTTGATCGTTCTCCGACAGCACTTTCTTCTGTACCTGGATGTTCCGCTCAGCAGACATGGTAGGCTACTCCGTATCAGGATCATTGATGGTGAACGAGGCGATTTCGATTTCCTGTCCGCTTGTCAGGTCGATTGCGACAGATTGGCAATCGGGACAGCGAAACAGGAGGTCCACGATTTCGAACTCGTTTGCGCACTGTCGACAGCGGCCGATCAGTGGCACGGTCTGTATTTCGAGCGTCGCACCTTCCAGCGCGGTGTTGGCAGTGGCGGCAGCCCATGCAAAGGACAGGGCCGAGGGATCGACGCCGCTGAGAACACCGATGCGGACGGTGACATGGCGGATACGGCTTGGTTTGCGCCGCTGCATTTGTTCTTCGATGGTGTCAGTAATCCGCGTGGCTATCTGCAGTTCGTGCATACGCAGGGCTTTCGGTTCTTCGGACGGGACCCTTGTCAAAGGGAGAATGTAACACATGTTGCCGCCGGGCCAAGTGACGAATGCCGGTGGTTGTGCAGTTTCCTCGTCCGATCAGCCCGGAATGGCTGAACCGGGATGAGTTCATCCGGGCGGGTTTGTTCCGAAGGTGGTTAAGGCGTTGGCTGTCAACTGGGTGGAGGGCACGATTCGAGGGCAGGTTTTCGTGAAGGTAGCGATATGATCCGTTGCAGCCGACGGGAAACGACACAATTGAGATGGCGGCCCGGCACCTTGTGGGAGCCTGAAACCCCGGGCGGCCGAATGTTGTTCATCACAGCAAAGTCCCCTTACACCATTTTGCCTGTCTGCCGATAAAGGGGAAAAGGAACGCGACGATGCTATGACAATGGAGGTTAGTCTGTGGCCAATGTGAAGACCAAAAAGGGAGTTATCGGCATTCTTACCGGCGGTGGCGATGTGCCCGGCCTCAATCCGGCTATTCGTGCTGTGACCATTCGTGCTATTCGTGAGGGATATCAGGTTATCGGGATACGTCGGGGCTGGGCTGGTGCCGTTGATATCGTCCGCGACAAAGAAGTCGACAACAGCAACAACTACCAGATTCTTACTGAAGATATTGTCAACAAGGCTGGCCGCACGGGGGGGACGTTCCTGCACAGCTCCCGGACGCATCCCGGACATGTACGCAAGGAGAATGTTCCGCAACACTTGCAGCACGAGTACCACGACGAGGTTAATGACCTGACCTCCGAGGTGATCAAGAACCTGGATTTTCTGGGAATTGACTACATGATCCCGATCGGTGGCGATGACACTCTCAGTTACGGTGTCCGGCTGTATCAGGAGGGCGTCAAGGTGGTGGCGATTCCCAAGACAATGGATAATGATGTCCCCGGCACCGACTACTGCATCGGCTTCTCGACCTGTGTCACGCGCACGATCCAGATGACCAACAGCCTGCGCACCTCCGCCGGGTCTCATGAGCGTTTTCTGGTACTGGAAGTGTTTGGACGTTATGCCGGTTTCACGGCGATGCTGCCGACCATGGCCGGCGCGGCCAACAGGTGTGTGATACCGGAGCACAAATTCGACATTGAGCACCTTACTGAGTTGCTGTCCCATGATCGGGCTAACAACCCCAGCCGCTACTCGGTTGTTCTGGTCAGCGAGGGGGCCATGTTCGAAGGGGGCGAGATGGTCTTCCAGGACGATACGCGTGACGCGTACGGACACGCCAAGCTGGGAGGAATCGGTGATCTGGTGTCGGCTCGGCTGAAAGAGATATCACCGAGATTCAATAATGGGAAGCCTATCAGCGCCATCAACCAGAAGCTGGGCTATTTGGTGCGTGGCGGCGATCCTGATGCCATCGACTCCATTGTCCCCATGGCCTATGGCAATCTGGCGCTGGATCTGATTCTCGACAGGATCCACGGCCGATTGGTCGTGCTCAAGAACGGCCGTTATGACAATGTGCCTGTCGATGTTGTCACCAGTACCAAGAAATTTGTAAATGTGGCCAAGCATTATAACACCGATCGTCTGAGACCGCGATACCGAAGTTTCGAGATGCTGCCGTTGTTCATTATGACCAGCGAGCAGTGTTGAGGCGGCCTCATTCGAAGAAATGAACGGCCGGATTGGTTTTCCAATCCGGCCTTCTTCGTGTGGCGCACTTGCCGCATGTCACGGTCCTTTCTATGCTCGTATGGTCTGTCCCCAGCGCCTGTGGATGACATCGGCAAGAGGAAGCCTGACATATCGTGGTAAGCAAGTGTGCCGTGTGCGGCAGGTCAGGAAGAGGTGCTTGTGTTCGAGCAGATTGAAAGCGGCTGTTACATCCCACAGGGGGGGCACCACGAGCGTTATGTTGCAGCCAATCCGCTGCAGTTCCTCGAAGAACAGGCGGGGATCATCGACATGCTCCATAGTGTGTGAGCACAGAATGGAATCGAACTGCTGATCGTTGAAGGGCAAGCTGTAAATGCAGTCGATCAGTACGAACTGCGGTAGCTGGGTGTGCTGCACGATGTCTGCGTTGGTGCCTCCACCATCGGTGACGCCGCAGCAGATGTTCAAGTCCCAGGTTCGGCTTTGCAGGATGCGGTTCTTGAGTCAGCCGTAGCTGAGCAGATTGGTCAGCTTCACGAAGATAAGCAGGCAGAGAATGACTAACACGACAACTGAGAGCACGGCAGTTCCTTTCCTTATCGTAGGGCTGATTTCTCAGGGTCTACGGTGTCAGCGACTTACCTGCGACAGGAGATCCTGCCGGGTTGGCTCTGTCACGGTAGGTCCGAATGGCTTCGTCGTGGAGCGAGAGCATACGATCCGCAACATCACTCCACCGGCGCAGGCTGGCGGCTTCACGAGCCTGTCTGCCCATCTTAGTGCGCAGCGGAGGGATACCAACCAGGCGATCAAGAGCCTGCTCAAACTCCGTATCGCTCTGAGCAATGAAGCCAGTGCGACCGTCATCGACCAACTCCCTCGGCCCCATCGATCCGGTAACGATCACCGGAAGGCCGGAACTCATGGCCTCAAGTACGACGTTGCCCAGTGTATCCGTGTGAGAGGGGAAGACGAACAAGTCTGAATCTGCGTATACCTGGGCCAACGCTCTGCCTGTCAGGCGGCCGGTGAACCTGGCTTGCGGCAGCTTCTGCTGCATGGTCTTCATGTACGGTCCGTCGCCGACAACGGTCAGATGAGCATCTTTGCGATTTCTGAAGAGCGCAACCAGGAGAGCCAGGTTTTTCTCGGGAGCGACTCGGCCGACATACAATGCTCTGACCTGCTGATCAGTCCGAGTGCGGTGAGCCGGATGGAACAGACGGGTGTCGACTCCTCGTGAGAGCACACGAACCGGAGGACTCAGCCTGTCGGCCAACTCGTCGCGTACGCACTTTGATGGTGCGGGCACCAAGTCAGCGCGGTTGTAGAAGTGAAAGACCCATCGCGACATCACTGCTCCCGCAAGGTTTCCCGCCAGCCGCCCCGCGAGGCGGCGGTAACGGATTCTTGCATAGTCTTCCAGAGCGGTGTGATATACCGCGACGAATGGGCAGTTACTGCGACGCGAAATACCCATTGCGAACCAGCCTGCAGGATCGGGAGTCGAGCACTGAACCAGATCATAGGTTCTTCTGGCCAAGAGCCGGCCAGGACGCGTCAGGCTGATGACCGGGTCGACCCAGCGTGCAGGGTCGATCTTGACAGGGACACGCGGGCGATGCTGGATGACACGCAACGGTCCGTGATACTTGATGCTGTCTTCAGGACCGTACGCCAGAAGATCGATTTCATTGCCGCTCGCCTTGAGATAGGGGATGAGGCTGCGGTAGGTGGTGACTACTCCGTCGGTCTCCCCCCAATAGCCCAAATAGCCGGCGACCAGCAGCAGTCGTTTCATCTGGTTAGACTCCCTCTCAATGCAAAGTGGATCTGGTCTTTTCTAACTCAATGAGCAATAATCACATTCAGTTTTCGTAAGTTTGGCGTTGGAATTGGGTGAGAATTGTTCGGGGAGTGTTTGCAGGGCAGTTCGTTGCCGTGTTCGCTCTTGCCAGTGAGCAGACGGCATTGGCAGGCGATTAGGGTTGTCTGATCGTTGGGTGGCAGCACTCTGACCTGATGTCACGATGCTGCGTGGGCTGCTTAACTCATCGCTGGCTGGGGTTGGCGCTGATGGGCCTGTCCGCCTGCAGCCGGCTGTCCCTCAAGGGTTGCCTGCACAGTGTCGGGATTGTGCGCCTTGGCAACGGCGTCCTCGGGCTTGATCACGCCCTGTCTGGCCAGTTTGATCAACTCGTTATCAAGCGTCTGCATGCCGTATTTGCTGCCGGTCTGCAGGATGTTGGTCATCATCTGAGTCTTCCCGTCACGGATGAGACTGCGGACGGAGTCGATGGCCACCATGACCTCCATGGCGCAGGCGCGCCCGCCGCCGACTTTCGGAATCAGGCACTGTGAAATGACGCCTCCCAGCCCCATTGACAACTGCATACGCACCTGCTGTTGTTGCCCGTGGGGGAAGACATCGATAATGCGGTCAATAGTCTGGATGGCACCGGTTGTGTGCAGGGTGCCGAAGACGAGATGGCCGGTTTCGGCGGCCGTGATGGCCATGCCGATCGTCTCCAGGTCACGCATTTCGCCGATCAGGATAACGTCGGGATCCTGCCGCAGGGCACGCCGCAGGCCCTCGGCAAAGGTTGGTGTATCGTTGCCGACCTCACGCTGATTGACGAAACAGCGCTTGTCATTGTGGATGAACTCGATTGGGTCCTCAAGGGTGAGGATATGCCCGAGATGGTTGGTATTGATATAGTCAATCATGGCCGCCAGGGTGGTGGACTTCCCGCTGCCGGTCGGGCCGGTCACCAGAACCAGCCCGCGGGGAAGCGATGAGAGCTCCTTGAGGATTTCCGGAGCGTTGATGTCCTCGAGTGTGAGAACCTTCATGGGAATCACGCGCACGACCATACCACAGGAATTGCGCTGGTGCAGGCAGTTGACCCGGAAACGGGCCACGCCGGGGAGGCTGTAGCCGAAGTCGAGATCCCCTTCCTTGTCGAATGTGGCGAGCTGGTCGGTGCTGAGCATCTGTTCCATGAGACGGCGGGTATCATCGGGTTTCAGGGTGTCCCATCCCTGTATGCGCTTGATGGTGCCATCGATCCGGATTCCCGGGGGAACCCCGACCTTGATGTGCAGATCTGATCCCCTGGTCTGTACCAGTGCCTTGAGTAACTGCTGGACTTCCATCGAGCTTCCCCCGTGTGCGTTGGAGCGGTTATCCGTGTCTGACATCTATAGGATGTATCGGCTGCGAGAACAGAACATCCACTGCCGTCCGACGACGGGCGATGGCGTCGGATCCGGTCAAACTACTTGCCTTTATGGGTATTCTGGCCTATGTTCCCCTCGATATTCGGGGCTGGCAAACAGTGGTCCTGGCCGCCCTGAGCGGTCACTATTGGTGGAGAATGGCAGATGGCATCGACACAGGATGACAAACTGGTATATCTGGACAACGCGGCAACTTCCTGGCCCAAGCCGGACAAGGTCTACGATTTCATGACCGAGTTCTACCGCAGTTGTGGTGTCAACCCGGGCCGCAGTGGTTTTGATAAGGCAATCGAGGCAGGGAATATCCTTGAGGAGCTCCGCGGGAGACTCGCTCGCTTCTTTGGCGGTGAGGAGGCGGCCCCGGAGCGGCTGTGTTTTGGGTACAATGCCACCGATGCATTGAATCTCATCATTCAGGGTAGTCTCACTCAGGGAGACCATGTTGTCAGCACTAATCTTGAACATAACAGCGTTATCCGCCCAATCAATCATCTCGTCCGTGACCACGGCGTAAAGGCCACTTTCGTGCCGTTTGACAGTGCCGGCTTCGTCGACCCCGATGATATCAAGAGAGCCATTGGTGACAACACCCGACTGGTTATCGTCAACCATGGTTCCAATGTGCTCGGGACGGTCCAGCCGGTGGGTGAGATAGGCAGAATTTGCCGGGAAGCGGGCGTGCTGTTTGCGGTCGATATCTCCCAGACGGCCGGTGTCATCCCCATTGATATGAAGAGAATGCACATCGACATTGTGGCTTTCACCGGTCACAAGAGTCTGCTCGGTTCGACCGGGATCGGGGGGCTTTATGTGCGTCCGGGAGTCGAATTGGCCGCCACTCGTTCCGGGGGAACCGGTGTGCGTTCGGCGTATCCGTATCACCTCGATGAGTACCCCTACCGCCTTGAGTTCGGCACGCCGAACATGGTTGGGGTCGCCTCGCTCTGGGCAGCTCAGGACTGGATCAAAGAGCAGGGAGGGGTCGAGCCCATATACGAGCACGAAATGGAGCTGGCCCGACGATTGTTGGACGGTTTCCGGCAGATTGATGGTGTCGTTACGTATTGCTGTGAGAGCCTTGAGGATCACCTGTCGACGCTCACGGTGAATATCGACGGATTGGAGGCGGGCGATGTCGGTATCATGCTGGATGTGGATTTCGACATCGCCACCCGCACGGGGTTGCACTGCGCCCCCCTTGTGCACCGGCAAATCGGCACCGAGCAGCGGCACGGCGGCGTTCGCTTTGCAATTGGCGCGTTTAACACGCAGGAACACATTGACCGGGCCATTGAGGCGATGGCTGAGATAGCCAAGCGCGCCAAACAGATGAAACAGCCGGTGTAGGTGCTGGCCGGCATCGGATTGAAAGCTGAGGGTCTGCCTGACAACGTCGTTTGCTTTCTGTCGGCATTTCTGGAGCCAGGAACCGGGGCGATTGAAATTCCTGTGAGGGCGAATCCGGAGTACGGGGCTGTTGCTCTCGTGCCTGTCAATGTCTTCACAATGCTGGCAATCGTCTTGCCACAGCAGTCAACACCTTCTATATTTGGGCCTGTCGGAAGTGCACTGGCACTCAGGACATCCTGGAGGGAGCGAGCATGAAGACTGTATACTTGTTTCGCCATGCCAAAGCACAGAGCAAGGACATTGGCGTACCGGATTTTGAGCGAACCATTACCGATAAAGGCAGACGTGTGACTCGTGAGATGGCGCAGCGGGCAAGAGAGAAGCAGATCATCCCGGACCTTCTGATTTCTTCGCCGGCCAGCCGCGCCATTGAAACCGCTTGTATTGTTGCTGATGTTTATGGTTGGGAGCCCGATGTGATTCGCACCGAGCCGCTCTTGTACGATGCGTCTGACGGTGAATCGCTGTTTGACATGGTGCAGGGGCTCGATGCCGATCAGCGGTCGGTGATGGTTTTCGGACACAACCCGACCTTCATTGAGTTTGCCTCGGCGATGATTCCGGATTTCAGTGGGAACATTTCCAAGTCCGGAGTTGTCGGCGCCTGTTTCGAGGTTGATACCTGGCGGATGGTTGGCCCCGGCAAGGGACGGCTGTGTGTGCGGATGAACCCGAAGGACTTTGATTAACGTTCTCGTAACGAGTTTCTAACAAATGTGATCTTGAGATTCAGCTGATCACATGTTAATGTGACTCTGCCGAGATATCGGTCCGCAACAGAAAAAGAAGAGAAGTCATGTCTGCCGACTCACCGACGCCGCCAGTTGAAGTGACCACTGCCTACAGGGGGATGAAGAAGCAGGTCATCAACAAGGAGATTAGCTGGCTGTCTTTCAATGATCGGGTGCTTCAGGAGGCGGCTGACCCGCGGGTTCCGCTTTTTGAGCGGATCAAGTTCCTTGGCATCTTTTCCTCGAACCTGGATGAGTTTTTCAGGGTCCGGGTGGCCCAGCTCCAGCGACTGGTTCCTCTCGGGCGCAAGGCCAAACGCTTCACCGGGGGTTACAACCCCAAGAAGCTGCTCAGGGTGATCCAGGAGCGTGTCCAGCAACAGCACGTGCTGTTTGACGAGATCTACCGGCAGGTGCTGCGTGCGCTGGCCCAGCATCGCATCTTCATCGTGAACGAGCATCAGCTCAACGATCGGCAGGGGGCGTTCGTACGAGCGTACTTCCGTCGCGAGGTGCGGTGCAAGCTGATTCCTTTGATGATTGATCAGGTGGACAAGTTTCCTGAGTTACACGATGAGTCCATCTATCTGGCAGTGGTGTTATCACGGACGGATAAGGGGAAGCTTTCGCAGTATGCGCTGATCGAGCTTCCATCGACTGTACCGCGGTTTCTGATTCTGCCGCAGGTGGGACACGATCAGTATGTGATGCTACTTGATGATGTCATTCGCTACAACCTCGACGATGTTTTCTCCGCATTTGGTTACGATGACTACCAGGCCTTCACCGTGAAACTCACCCGCGATGCCGAGCTCGAGCTGGACGATGACATTTGGCGATCGTTTACCAAGAAGATGGCCAAGAGTCTCAAACAGCGGCGCGAGGGGAACCCGGTTCGTCTCGTTTATGATGCTGATCTGCCGGCGGATTTCCTTGAGATCCTGTATGAGAACCTGCAGATCAGCGAGGATGATACCGTTGTCGCAGGTGCGCGGTATCACAATTTCCGGGACTTCATGAGGTTCCCGGATTTCGGGACGATCGGGGAGCGCTATGAACCTTTGGTGAGTTTGCCACATCGCCATGTACCTGAGGACGGCCGCTTGTTTGATGCCGTTCGCAGGCGCGACATTCTCATGCACTATCCGTATCAATCATTCAACTACGTCATCGACTTTCTGCGCGAGTCCGCAATTGATCCGGATGTCGTCTCGATCAAGATCACGATCTATCGGGCCGCCCGCGATTCGAGTGTCATGAATGCGCTTATCAACGCGGTCCGCAATGGCAAGAAGGTGGTGGTGGTGCTCGAACTGCGGGCGAGGTTTGACGAAGAGGCCAATATCGACTGGGGGAACCGGTTGCAGGTAGAGGGCGTGAAGGTCATATTCGGTGTGCCGGGACTGAAGGTGCATTCCAAGCTGCTGATGGTCACTCGCCAGGAGAAGGAACGACTGGTTCGCTATGCGGTCATCGGGACGGGGAACTTCAACGAGGATACGGCGCGCATCTATTCGGACCATAGTCTGTTCACGGCTGATCAGCGCCTCACCGGCGAAGTCAACAAGGTGTTTGAGTTTTATGAGCGCAATTACCGGATTACGACGTTCAAGCACCTGCTGGTGTCTCCCTTCGACATGCGTCGTAAATTCATCAAGCTGATCCAGACCGAGACCAGCAATGCCCGCGCCGGGCGCAACGCTTACATCCTCCTGAAACTGAACAATCTGATCGATACCGAGATCATTCAGAAGCTGTACGAGGCAACGCAGGCCGGCGTGAGGGTGCGCCTGATCGTGCGCTCGATGTTTGCGCTGAAAGTCGGCGTGCCCGGTATGAGCGAGAATATCGAGGCATACAGCATTGTCGACCGCTTTCTTGAGCACAGCCGCATCTACGTCTTTTGCAACGCCGACAAGCCCAAGTATTATCTGTCTTCGGCAGACCTGATGAGGCGCAATCTCGATGCCCGGGTCGAGGTTACCACTCCGGTTTATGATCCGGCCATTCAGGGCGAGTTGCAACGCTTCCTTGACATCCAGTTTACTGATAACGTCAAGGCGCGTGTTCTCAACGAGGACCTCGACAACAGTTTTCGGACTGTCGATGAGGGTCGGGCTGTCCGCGCTCAGTGGGAAATCTACGAGTACCTGATGCGCCTCAATGCACCAGAGTTGACGAGGCGCATCTGATGCCGGACTCTGTGGTCAACAGGGGGGAGGCAGAGGGTCTTAAGTTCGCTGCAATAGATGTCGGTTCCAACGCCGTCAGGTTGCTGCTCAAACGCGTTATCGAGAACGGTTTTAAGGCGCTGTTCAAGAAGGAGTCGCTTGTTCGCATTCCCCTGCGTCTGGGCGAGGACGCTTTTCTGGCGGGCAGGGTTTCCGACGAGAAACACGTGGCGTTGATTAACACCATGCGCGGCTTCCATTATCTCATGCAGGCCTACCAGCCAGTGGGCGTGATGGCATGCGCCACCTCTGCGATGCGTGAGGCCGCCAACGGGCAGGAGATCGTTGATGACGTTAGGGACCAGACGGGAATTGAGCTTAAGATCATTGACGGTCCGACCGAGGCGGAGATCATTTGCCGAACCTCATCGCATCAGTTGCGCGTGAGTTCTGGAGCCTATCTGTTTATTGATGTGGGCGGTGGCAGTACTGAGATAACTCTGCTGGTTGATCAGCAGCCTGTGACGGCTCAGTCCTTTGATATAGGAACAGTGCGCATGCTCCATGGCCAGGTCGGGCCGGCAGCATGGCTGGTTATGGAGAACTGGCTGCGGTCTGCTACTGCGCCCTACAAGGGGAAGCTCATGGGAATTGGATCAGGCGGCAATATCAACAAGATATTCCGGCTGGCCAGCCAGAAGAACTCGAAGCCGATCACTTACAAGCAGATTAGAACGATCCATACCGAGGTGTCGGCGCTCTCGCTCAGGGACCGTATCGGCGAGTTGCGGCTGAGACCTGACCGTTCCGA
This sequence comes from uncultured Ignavibacteriales bacterium, assembly GCA_964627305.1. Classification (GTDB taxonomy): domain Bacteria; phylum Zixibacteria; class MSB-5A5; order GN15; family FEB-12; genus WJKG01. Next base: position 146,674 of record CAZVHP010000002.1, read on the forward strand.
CACTATCGTTCCGGCCAGCGAGATCTTTCTCAACGTAATGAAATGGTCGGGTATGAAGCATATGATGGTGCCACAGATAGGGCTTGCCGATGGCCTTATTCATATCCTGTATGATCAGTATCGTGACCAGCATCGGGAAGCAACGCCGTAGGTGAGGTCGGGGTCAGGGGAGCATGAACAGACGCAAATCTGATCGAATTCAGCCAGCGGCTCTTGGTGACTACATCGACCGGCTTTTGGGCAGGATGATTGGCAACTTCCGGGCATCGTGCGCGGCCTGTGATGTTGATGCTATTCATGATCTGCGAGTTGCCGTCAAGCGGCTCCGGGCAGTCTTCGGTCTGGTCAAGAGCTTGCAGCCGCGTTTCCGGCGTAAGAGAGCATACCTGCCGCTTCGCGACTTGTACCGGGCAGCGGGTGGCGTGCGGGACTTCCAGGTGCAGCAGCAGTTGTTTCGCTTGTGGATCACGAGCAACCGAGTTGGAGCTGACGAGTTCAGCAGTTGGCTGACCGCCAGCGAACAGGAAGCCTGCCAGCGGTATCTGGAAACGACGGCGGGCTTTGATCCCGGAGTCGTTGCGGAGGCGATTGGGAGTATCGCCTGGGCACTCAATGATCTCCCACACCAAGAAGTAGTCAGCGGAATGAATCGCCGTTTCAACACTCTGTTCGGTAATCTGCTGGAGCTTGATCCTGTGGAAGAACTCCAGCCATCGAGCCTGCATTCAGTTCGCATCAGGTCCAAGGAAACGCGCTACTGTCTTGAGATCATCCGAGCCTGCACCGGCAGTAACGAAACGGTTTCACACCTGGATGCAGCTCTCAAGCGCGTCCACAGGACGCTTGGTGTCTGGCACGATTATGACGTGGGATTGCGCATGATCAATACCTTCCATGATCATCACTCCGAGCGGGCTCTCTGGAAACGGCATGATTATCGCGAACTGAACGCCGCTTACAATGCCATCCGTCAAGATCATCTTACCGAGTTCGAGAGGGTCTGGCAGCAGCTTCGGGACCTGGGCTTACCGCTGTCGCCCCCCTTCTTGCCTATAACCCGTTGAGAAACTATTTAATTGCTGCGATTGGCAAACGTATCTACTTTGATGCCATTGTCGGGCAGTAAGAAAGGCACGGTGTGCCAAACCAGGGGATGCGTCCCGTCTTGAGTCGCAGCCCGGGTTCTGGCTTCGCGATCGCTGAAGGAAAGGGTCATCGAGTGGTCGTATCGGATCTGAACCTCTCTGTCGTGCGCGTGTTTCGCAAGTATGGTATTGAGATTCCATTCGCGCAGCGGGACCTTCATGTTCGTTCACCGCTGCCGCTGCCGTTGGTCTCGGAGCCGCGACTGCCTCGCGAAGCAATGGGGGACTGAGCTTTGTCCGAGAGCATTCTGATAGGTCTGGCAGCTATCATTGTGCTGGGGACCCTGGCCCAATGGCTGGCATGGCGGCTGCATCTGCCTGCTATTCTCCTGTTGCTGGTGTTTGGGGTGATCGCCGGGCCGGTCTTTGGGATCCTTGATCCTGATGCGATATTCGGGGACCTGCTGTTTCCGCTGGTGTCGGTTTCGGTGGCGATCATTCTTTTCGAGGGCGGTCTTAGTCTGCGATTGAGCGAGGCGAGACAGGTTGGCACCGTTGTAACCAGCCTGACGACGATCGGGATTATCATTACCTGGGTGTTGTCTGCAGCCCTTGCCTACTGGCTACTCGATATTAGTTTCAGTTTGTCGGTGCTTCTGGGGGCCATCCTGGTGGTGAGCGGTCCGACAGTGATCATTCCGCTGCTTCGGCAGGTGAGGCCGGTTGGTAATGTCGGGTCGATCGTCAAGTGGGAAGGGATTGTCAACGATCCCGTCGGGGCGATATTGGCAGTGTTGGTCTTTGAGGCGATTCTGTCCGGGGGATTGGAGCACGGCACGGGTCATGTCGTGCTCGGAGTTTTCAAGGCTGCCTTCATCGGAGCAGCAAGCGGGGTTGCCGCAGCAGGTGTAATCGTATTGCTTCTTAAGCGTTACTTGATTCCCGATTTTCTTCAGAATCCGGTCGCACTGATGGTGGTCGTCCTCTGCTATGCAGGGTCCGACGCGCTTCAGCCGGAGTCCGGGCTGCTTGCTGTCACCGTTATGGGATTCGCGCTGGTAAACCAGCCGTTTGTTTCCATAAGGCACATCCTCGATTTCAAGGAGAATCTCCGGGTTCTGCTTATCTCCAGCCTTTTCATCATCCTGGCGGCGCGTCTGCCGGTAGTTGAGGTCATGCTGGGAAGTCCCATTGGTTGGGTTTTCGTGCTGTCGTTGATTGTCATCGTCCGGCCGGCGATGGCGCTGATTTCCACCTGGGGATCGGGCCTGAAGCTCAACGAGCGGCTGTTCGTGGGCTGGATGGCTCCGCGCGGCATTGTCGCTGCGGCAGTAGCCAGCGTGTTCGCTATTCGCTTAAGCGAGGCCGGTGTCGAGGGTGCCGATATTTTGATACCTATCACGTTCGAGGTGATCGTCGGCACTGTGGCTATATATGGATTGACCGCACCCTATGTGGCGCGCCTTTTGAAAGTGGCGCAGCCTGACCCTCAGGGAATCCTCTTTGCCGGCGCGAACCGAATAGCGCGCTCTCTGGCTACGCACTTACATCAACTGGGGTTTCGCGTCGCTCTGGTGGATACGAACTGGGGCACTATTGCCAACTGCCGCAAGGAGGGGATGAACGCCTACTACGGTAACGTCCTTTCAGAAGAGATGCTCGCTGAACTTCAACTTGACGGGATAGGCAGCATTTTCGCCATGACGGCAAATGATGAGGTTAACTATCTGGCGCTGTTACACTTCTCTGACCTGTTCGACAGTTCTCATCGCTATCAGCTGACTCCTCGCGGCGAGGGTCGCAAGGCCCGTCAGACCTCACTTCCCAGGCATCTGAAGGGGCGGTATCTGTTCGATGAGAAGGCAACATACGATAATCTGCTGGCCCGTCTTGAGAGCGGTGCGGTGGTCAAGTCCAGTCCCATCACCGAGGAATTCAGTTTCGAGGATTTTCGGTCAAGGTATGGTGACTCGGCCCTGCCGTTGTTTTTGGTTACCGATACGGGCGAGTTGCGAGTGTTCACCACTGATTCCAGGCCGACTCCACGTGCCGGGCAGACGATGATCAGCCTGGTCACGCCGGCGGACAGAGCCTGATCACCCGCCACACCTTTTTTGCTGCTGTTTATGTTTGACACCCATGTGAGGGCGGGCTAAGATGGACCTCAATGGCAACGTGGGTTGCCGCCATGTACTCATTATTAGGTTTACCAATCAACAGAATGTTGCTTCGAAGGTCACGAATCAATCAAGGAGGAAGGCACCGTGATTAGCTGTAACACTGCCGTGAGCGCGCTGGCCAATCAGCAGGACGATCCGGCAAGACTGTATGTCCATGGTTCGGTCATGCTTCTGCACGAGGAGGACGAGGTTCAGGTAACCGGTGTCGGGCCGGATGCCGAGGACTTGAAGACCCTTGTCGTGAACCTGAAAATCCGCGTTGTCAACGGCAGGACCAGTACGACAGTCCGACCGTTCTTCTACGAGGAACACGGGGACCATGTTGGCGATTTCGAACGAGTTGTCGTACGCAAGGAGATTTCCTACGTCGAGAACGGTCAGGCTCCCGTGATGATTGAACACATCCGGTAGTGTCCGGTCAGAGAGTTACTATACCGGCGGGTGGGCCCATGTGGCCACCCCCGACTGCATGGTGGGGCGGGCGGCGGGTCGTGCCGCGTGTATCTTTAACCCGAAGCCGGCATTGCGTATACTTGGATATGCCGACATATGAGTTATTTGAGCATACCGCCGATGTCGGGATTCGCGCCTATGGGCCTACGCTGGTCGAGGCGTTGTCGGCGGCCTGTGATGCCCTCACGGATGTGATGACCGGTGGCGCTCAGGTCATGTCCGGCAGCCAGAAGTCGTTCGGCATCAACGCATCCGATACCGAGCAACTCGTGGTCGATACGCTCTCGCATTTGGTGTACCTGTTTGATGCCGAAGGTTTCGTCCCTGGCCGGTGTGACATCGACCTGGATGAGAATCTCAGCGCACACGTGACCGCACGGGGCGAGCAGTTTGACCCGGATCGACACGGCGAGGGTCTGGATGTCAAGGCGGTTGCGTATCACATGCTGAAAGTGGAACGGCAGGATTCGGGAGACTGGATGATCCGGGTCCTGCTCGATGTCTGAGTGTGGATACCGCGAAGACGTTCATGTGAGATCGATGAGGTGACCTGTGGCTTACGAAGGACGACTGAACAAGCTTGATGATTGGCGTTTCGAACTGCCGATAGAAGGCTCCCAGCACCAGTCTGCGAGTACGCCCCCGATGCGGGTGCCGGGACTGGTATACACCGATGGTAAGATGCTCGAGGCTGTGAAAGGTGACGATGCCCTTTACCAGGTGATCAATGTTGCCACGCTGCCGGGGATTGTGGGGCGATCGATCGCCATGCCGGATATTCATCACGGTTATGGTTTCGCCATCGGGGCGGTGGCGGCTTTCGATGCGGATGAAGGGGTGATTTCCCCCGGCGGTGTCGGATACGACATCAACTGCGGGGTACGACTGATGCGCACCGATTTGTCTGTCGAGGATGTCAGGCCGCGGATCTCGAAGCTCATCAACACCATGTTCAATAACGTCCCGTGTGGTGTCGGTGAAGGGGGTCGGCTGAAACTGGCCGATCATGAGCTGGAAGAGGTGCTTGAACAGGGCGCGCGATGGGTGGTGAGTCAGGGGTATGGGTGGGATGAAGATCCGCAATTCATGGAGGAGAACGGTGGTATCGCCGGGGCTGATGCCGACCTCGTCAGCCCGGAGGCCAGGAAACGGGGACGGGGGCAACTAGGGACGCTTGGGGCCGGAAACCACTTTCTGGAGATACAGCGCGTCGACACCATATACGACCGGGAAGCCGCAGCGGCGTTCGGTGTAACCGCGGTCGGTCAGGTTATGATCATGATCCACACCGGATCCCGCGGGCTGGGGCACCAGATAGCGACTGACTATCTCGGAGAAATGCGCAAAGCCAACAAGAAGTACCAGATTCCGCTGGTTGACCCGCAGTTGTCGTGTGCGCCGGCTTCCAGCCCGGAGGGGCAGAAGTACTTCAAGGCGATGAAATGCGGGGCCAATTTTGCGTGGGCTAATCGGCAGCTCATCATGCACTGGGTGCGCGAATCCTTTGAAGCGGTCCTCGGGCGCAAGTCGATCGATATGGGAATGCACCTTGTCTATGATATTGCTCACAATATGGCGAAGCTGGAGACACACGAAGTCGCGGGCAAACCGCGCCGCCTCTATGTGCACCGCAAGGGGGCGACACGCGCTTTCGGGCCGGGGCATGCTGATATCCCTGAGCCATATCGTGCAGTCGGCCAGCCGGTGCTGATTCCCGGTGATATGGGCACGGCCAGTTTCCTTCTGAGGGGAACTCAGACCGCCATGGAGCAGACGTTTGGATCCACCTGTCACGGAGCGGGGCGTCGGCTCTCACGCCATGCCTCGGTCCGGCAGTATCGCTCAACTGATGTCATCGCGGCTCTTGAGAGGGATGGCATTTACCTGAAAGCCAAAAGCAAGCGGGTCGTGGCCGAGGAAGCGCCCGGCGCCTACAAGAATGTCGATGAGGTGGTACAGGTGTGCCACGACTCCGGTATCTCGCGGCTGGTGGCACGCCTGACGCCGCTGGGTGTCGTCAAGGGGTAGAAGAGCATTGCCTGTGTTTCTGAAGAGAGGACGCCACGAATGAAAGCCATGGTACTCAGACAGCCGCAACGGCCGCTGGTGTTGACCGATGTCGAGACTCCTGTTCCCGGTCCCGGGCAGGTCCGGATGAAGGTGGCGGCCTGCGGTGTGTGTCGGACCGATCTTCATGTTGTCGATGGCGAACTGACCGAACCGGTCCTGCCTCTGATTCCCGGCCACCAGATTGTCGGACGGGTAGATGCGCTCGGAGAAGGAGTAGCGACGTTCGCTGTGGGTGATCGGGTGGGGGTCCCGTGGCTCGGCTATAGCTGTGGTGAGTGTTTCTACTGCAGCCGCGGACAGGAGAACCTCTGTCAAAGCGCACGCTATACGGGTTATCAGATCAACGGCGGCTTTGCGGAATTCGCGGTCGCCGATGCCCGATTCTGTTTTCCGATCCCGGAGGGTTACCCTGACCTTCAGGCCGCGCCGTTGCTGTGCGCCGGGCTGATTGGATACCGCTCATACCGTATGGCCGGCGAGGCGAAACGAATGGGGTTCTACGGTTTCGGCGCTGCAGCACACATCCTGATCCAGGTTGCGCGCCATGAGAGACGAGAGGTGTGTGCGTTTGTGCGTAACGGAGACGATGAAGGGCTGGCGTTTGCTCGCAGCCTCGGCGCGACATGGGCCGGTTTCTCGGATCAGCTCCCGGAGGAGCCGCTCGATGCCGCTATCATTTTTGCCCCTGTCGGCAATCTCGTCCCGGCGGCACTGAAGGCCGTGCGTCCCGGTGGAGTGGTGGTCTGTGCCGGGATCTACATGAGCGAGATTCCTGCCTTCTCCTACGATTTGCTCTGGATGGAACGTCAACTCCGATCGGTGGCTAATCTGACCCGGAGAGATGGCGAGGAGTTTCTGACGTTGGCCCCCCGGGTACCGGTCCGTTCCGAGGTTCATCCGTACCCACTGGAGAAGGCCAATGAGGCACTGGACGACCTTCGGGCAGGACGTTTCAGCGGTGCTGCCGTGATCCTGACAGATACACCGTAAGCTGACATCAATACACATCACTAATCTGATCGCTGGTTCGGTCGACAATAAGTAGAAGAACTGTCTGATTCCCATCGACTGACCATGGCTGAGAAGAGCAAAATGTCCAATCCGTTCGAACGCCAGTGGGAGCTGCTCCAGGCACTGAAGATGCAGGAGCAAGACCAGGCCCGACGCATGTCAGCCAGGCTTGACTTGAATCCTGTCGGCATCAAGCAGCAATTGCTTGGCTGGCTGCAGCAGTTCCCCATACCCAAAGGATCCATAGACTCATCATGGGAATCATCGATCCGCGACTACACCACCGGCGATGACTCCATACCGGAGGAGATCCTTGAACTGAGTGTCCTGTTCTCCGTGCCCCTTTACACCCTGCGGGAGCGGTACCTCATCCTGATCAAGGGCTGCAATGAATCCGAAATCAAAGACATGGGGATAGTCTCGGTTTCGGTCGATCGCCAGACGGCCTCCCTGAAGATGCATGCCAAACTTACCGACACCTATCACACCGGAGGTGAGCCGGAGCCACTGGCTATTCACACGCTGTGGATTGAGAACTTCCGATCGGATGAACTCAGACCGGCGCTTGACAATTGCGGACTGGCTATCCTTGGCAACGAACTGATCTCCAGGCTGGCGGCAGAGAGGGACGCCAATGCTATAGGCGGGTCGCCCGATGCCAGCGCACGGGCGCAGTCACTTAAACTGGCCAGTGAGGAAGAGGAGCTGGTGCAGCGCTTTCGAGAACTCGAACCCGGCACCCGCGACGCCCTGCTGACAATTCTGCTTGAACTTCATTCCTCGGAGCGAGTCTCCGGTTAGTTGTTATTCCAAGCGAACTGTCGTATCATTCGTACAACACTCTGAATGACCACATCCGACGGAGGCCACCGATCGACATGGATCAGTTTCTGGCGGTGGCTCGCCGGGCTGCCGAGGCTGCCCGGCGCGTCACACTGGCCCGATTCGGCAAGGGCATGAGCATAGAGCTCAAGCAGGATCAATCTCCGGTTACAGAGGCTGACACCCTGGCTGAGCAGGCGATCATAGCGACCATTCGCGCGAGCTTCCCTGATCACGCTTTTCTGGGCGAGGAAAGCGGGAGTTCTGGTCACGGGGAATTTGTGTGGGTCATCGATCCGATAGATGGCACCAAGAATTTCATCGACGGTATCCCTCTCTGGGGCACGCTGATCGCGCTGGTGCAGGGCGATGAAGTCGTCCTCGGACTGTCTGACATGCCCGTCCTGGGCGACACTGTGTGGGCACAGAAAGGCCGGGGGCCGTTTCGCAACGGGTCTCGCGTGCATGTTTCGAGCCGTCGCGGGACAGACGACGCCATGGTTAGTTTCGGGTCGATCGGTCCGTTCCGGCAACAGCATCGCGAGGCGGGGCTGCTGCAGCTACTGCATGGTTGTCGGCGGCACCGGTGTTTCGGGGATTGCTGGCCGTTTCACCTGCTGGCATCGGGGAGTCTTGAGGTAGTGGTCGAAGCAGCAATAAAGCCGGTTGATGTGGCCTGCTTTGATATCATTATCCGAGAAGCCGGCGGGCGTTTCAGTGACCTTGACGGCAAGCCCTTCAGTTTCGATATCAGCGACGTTGCAGCTACCAACGGTCTTGTCCATGACGAGGTGCTGGCCTATCTTGAACCCGGTGAATGTGAAGAGTGAATGCAACTGCTGATGACAGGGAGAATGCCATATGCTTACTGCCGACGATGCTGTCCTGAACATAATCGATATCCAGGGTCGTTTGGCGACCCTGATGTACCGTCGCGAAGAGCTGTTCGCCGGTGCCGCGCGAATGATCAAGGCCTGTGATGTGCTCGGGGTCCCCATCATCTGGAACGAGCAGCTTCCGGACAAGCTTGGCGAGACTGCTCCCGAGATCAAGTCGACCCTTGAGGGACGCCAGCCGATCATCAAGCCCTGCTTCTCGTGCTGTGGGCACCCACCATTCAACGAGCAACTGGCAAAGTTTGATCGTCGCCAGGTGATCCTGGCCGGGATCGAAACGCATATCTGTGTCTATCAGACGGCTCGGGACCTGGTGAAAGGAGGTTTTGAAGTTCACGTGCTTGCCGATGCCGTATCATCCCGTAGTGAGCTGAACTACCGCGTGGGACTCGATCGGATGAGACAGGAAGGGGCGGTTATCAGTTGTGTGGAGATGGCCTTGTTTGAGATGATGGGCACAGCGGGAACCGAGACGTTTCGGCAGGTGGTGAAGATTCTGAAATAGGCGCCAGAGTGGGCTTTCGCTGATGTTGACAGCTTGGCTGCCGCAGTGTCGGGCGGGGTTTGTGTTATGAGTCTGTGTCGCAGTCATGAAGGGTAGTGCAAAAACGCGCTTCCGGGTGGCCAAAACGCGACTGCAACCAGTTTTAGTTAGTGGATATGCCTTATCAATGTAGTCACAATCAGACTGAGCAGCTTGGTGTTTGAGGCGACTGCTTAACTATCTGCCGTACATAGCCATTCGCGTGTCAACAGGGTAAATGGGGACTATTGTCAACCACGTTATCTTGTTTACCTTTCCGATTATCACCGCTTGTTCCGATTACTTTTTCTTGACAAGCTGTTCTGCCCATGTAGGTTATCGGATGAACATTGTTAATATCTTCACAAAGCTCCGATTCTCTTTGGAGTATGTGACAGCCCCATTGGAGGAAGTGACAGCAGCCTATGGCCCAGTCAGCAGAGGTTGATTTCTCTCCCGGAAAAGTGCAGTTGGCCGATTTGTCTGCCCTGAAGAGCCGGTTCGCGCGGATCGATGAATGGGTGGTCAGCCCCGATGGCAGGTTCATTGCGGCTCCGGTCAAGACTGAGGACGGTAAGTTCACTGTCTGTGTTAATGACCAGACCTGGCCCGAGTCTTTCGATTTGCTCTGGATGCTGCGGTACACGCCGGCCGGCAAGCTGATCGCTCTCGTCCAGGCCGATTTGGAGTGGACGATTGCCGTGGATGGCAAGCCCTGGGAGAACACGTTCGAATATGTCTGGAATCCGCGCTGGTCGCGCGACGGGCTGGTTGTTGCTGCACTTTGCAAGAAGGATAACGAATACGGGGTGGTTATTGACGATAAGCCCTGGGAGACGCGTTTTTTGGCTGCGCGGGATTTCGCTTTAAGCGATGACGGCAAACGAGCCGCTCTGACAGTCCAGGTTGAGCCTCTGGGAGAAGCTGATGTTCCTGCCTTCTTCGAGGGAGTCTGGTCGGTGGCGGTGGATGGTGAGGTGTGGGACAAGAAATATGTCAACGCCTGGTCACCGGTGTTCAGCGCCGACGGCAGCAAGGTGGCGGCTCAGATAAGAACCGATATATGCGACTATTCCATTTCGATAGGCGGCACTGACTGGAGCGAGCGTTTCGGCTGCGTGTGGGAACCGGTTTTCAGGGGAGCCAACGGCACCGTGATTGCACCGGTCCGACAGGGAAAGAACTGGACCCTGGCCGAGGATGGCCGACCAATCTGGCAACGGGAGTATTGCCAGTTGTGGTACCAGACCTTCAGCCCCGATGGCTTTAGGCTGGCCGCGGTTGTTTCGCCGGAGTTCGGGCGCTGGACGATCGCTGTGGACGATGACCCCTGGAAGCGTCGCTTTACGGACATGGCGCTGGCGCCCACATTCAGTCCGGATTCGAAGCGCGTTGCCGCGCCGGTCAAGAGCGACGGTCGGTGGAATATCGCGGTTGACGGAGAGGTGTCCGGGCAGGGCTGGGACCAGATTTGGGAGCCGGTCTTCACTCCCGACGGTGCCCACGTGCTTGCGAAGGCGAAGCAGGACAAGCACTACTTGTTTGTTATTGATGGCAAGCCGGTGCGCTCCGGGATGAGCTTGTGCTGGGATCCGGTCGTGTCCCCCGATGGCCGGCAGGTGCTGCTGCGCTATGTGCAGGAAGAGAAGTATTTCCGTGAAGTTGTCGCGTTGGGAGAGCTGCTGCGATGAACATAACAAAGCCATACTGCTTTGCCTGAGGATGAAAGCGAGTTGAAGGATGTATGAGTTCTCACGTGGGCCGCTGGTCTGGATAGCGTTTATCGTCTTTGTCGGCGGAACCATTTATCGCGTGATCAGGGTATATCAGGACTCGAAGAAGGAGCGGGTGGTGCACCCGTATATGAGTCTCCGTCACGGGATACGCTCGATCGCCCACTGGCTGATTCCGTTCGGTGCCCGCAATATGAGAATGCGTCCGCTGTTTACGATCCTGTCGTTCCTGTTTCACCTGTGTTTGCTGCTCACACCGATATTCCTTCTGGGACATGTGATGCTCTTTGAGCAGTCGTGGGGTGTGAGCTGGTGGACGCTTCCCGACTCGCTGGCCAACGTCATGACGATTGTCGTGGTACTGGTCGTGATCGTTTTCGGACTTCGTCGGATTGCCCATCCGGTGGTTCGGTTTGTCACTCGGGTCAGTGACTGGGTCCTGCTGGTGATTGTCGCGGGGCCGTTTGTCACCGGACTGATGGCCTACTATCAGTTTCTGGACTATCGCACGGTCATGATTGTCCACATGTGGTCGGGAGCGCTCTGGCTGATGGTTATCCCGTTCACACGGATCGTGCATATGATCTTCTTCCCCTTCACCCGCGCGTACATGGGCAGCGAATTCGGGCATGTGCGTAACGCACGCGACTGGTAGGCAGCTGTAAGGAGGCATGGTGAAATTCAAGACAACGCCGGAGAGCCTGGTCAAAGATTCGGGGCTTGATGAGTCGATAAAGAAGCTGACGCCGGAGCGTATTGCCCAGGTGATCAATCGGGTGCTGACCAGAGAAAACTCCGCCCGACTGCAGGTCTATCTGGATACCTGTGTGCACTGTGGTCTGTGTGCCGAGGCCTGCCATACATACGTATCACGAGACAAGGACCCGTTGTTTGCGCCGGTCTCCAAGGTCAGACAGACCCTGTGGGAGATGGTGGAACGCAAGGGGAATGTCGACGGGGAGTTTCTGCGCAATGCCGCCCGTATCGCATTCACAGAATGTGGGGTGTGTCGACGCTGCAGTATGTACTGCCCCTTCGGTATTGACATGGCTTATCTGCTCCTTATCGTCCGCCGTATCTGTTCGCTGCTGGGGGTTGTGCCCGTTTACCTCCAGGATACGACTAACTCGCATGCTGTAAGCAGCAATCAGATGTGGGTGCAGCAGGATGAGTGGATCGACACGCTGCAATGGCAGGAAGAGGAGGCGCAGGCGGAGCTTAGTTCGGTGCGGATTCCTCTGGAGAAAGAGGGCGCTGATGTCATGTATTCGGTGATCGCACCCGAGCCGAAGATTCTCGCGCAGTTGCTGGGCAACATGGCCATTATCTTCAAGGCCGCCGGTGAGGACTGGACCATGCCTGCAACCGATGGCTGGGACAACTCCAATATGGCCATGTATAGCGGCGATTTCGAGGTCATGGGGAGGGTCGAGCGCCTGCACTGGGAGACGGCGGCGCGTTTGAAGGTCAAAAGGATCGTCATGGGCGAGTGCGGCCATGCTTTTCGCGGGGCGGTGTATGACGGCCCGCGCTGGCTGAGCTGGCAGTATCCACCTATTCCGATGGTGCATGCCATCGAGTACTATTATGACCTGCTTTCATCCGGGCGCATCAGGATCAAACAGAAGTACAAAGAGCACGTGACCATTCAGGACCCGTGCAACACCGTCCGTGGCCGTGGCCTGGGCGATAAACTGCGCTACGTGGTTGACGCGCTTTGTGAGAAGTTCACCGATGTCAACCCGAAGCAGGAACACAATTACTGTTGCGCTGCCGGAGGTGGAGTCATCAACTGCGGTCCCCCCTGGAAACGGTCTCGCATGGTGTCCAACCGTGTCAAGGCAGAGCAGTTGGCAAAGACCGGGGCCGAGGTGGTCATCACGCCCTGTCACAACTGCCACAGCGGAATCGAGGACATTATCGGGTTCTATAATCTGGGGATGCATGTGAAATTCATCAATGAGATCATGGTCGAGTGTATGGAGAAGCCGGAGGAATCGCAGGGATGAGCACGCAAACAGGACGAACGCCGTGGACTCGCCCGAATAGCTCAGCACCGCTGGCGGTTGCCGTGTTTGTGGTGTTGGTGTGCGCTCTGATTGGCGGTTGCGGTGACTCGGAGGCGACCGGGCCGGTGCCACGCTCGGACCTGATCGTTATCGATGCCATGAGTCAGTTTGGCAGCCTGGACCGACCGGCTGTTGTCTATCCGCATGATGCCCACACGGTCACCCTCCAGCTTGTCGGCGATAGCTGCAGCCGCTGTCACCTGACAACCGAGCAGGGTGAGATGTCGTTGCTGTTCAACCGGCTGGCCGACAATAGTCACGATCAGGTCATGGAAGCCTATCACGCCGGGTGCATCGACTGCCACGTCAGCACAGTCGATGAGGGACGAGCAGCCGGCCCGGTCACGTGCGGCGAGTGTCATACGAGGAGTCCCAAGTACGTCTCCAGTCGGGTGCCCATGCAGATGGACAAATCTCTGCACTACATCCACATCGCGGCCACCGACAACGAGTGCGGCCGTTGTCACCATCAGTTTGACTCCACCGAGCAGAAGCTCGTCTATGTCAAGGGGCAGGAGAGTTCCTGCCGGGACTGCCACCGTCAGGTGGAGCAGGAGGGTGTTATCTCGTTCGGTGTCGCCTCACACCGACAGTGTCTCAGTTGTCACGCCGAGATGAACCAGGGGCGCCTGCAGTGTATGGGTTGCCACAGTGCTGCTCAGCAGCTTACGATGAAAACCGTGGATGATCCACCGCGCCTTCAGCGCGGACAGCCCGACTTCATTTTGCTGGCCGCCAATCCAAAGGAGCGTCACCAGAGCAAGCTCAGGACGGTGCCGTTCTCACATGTCGGGCATGAAGGTTTCACGGACAACTGCCGGGTCTGTCACCACGAGAGCCTGCGGGCGTGCAGTGACTGCCATCTGCTCGAGGGGAACATGTATGCCGGTGGCGTCACCCTGCAGCAGGCGATGCACGATCTGGTCTCCGAGCACAGTTGTGTCGGGTGTCATAATCAGCAGAAGGAGGTCGGCGAGTGCCTCTCCTGTCACGGACTGATGGAACAGGGGCGTCTTGTGGAGTCTACCTGCGTGACCTGCCATGCCGGCCCGCTTCCGGAGAACCTGGAGCAGGCGCGCTCGCGGTATCGCTCCCTTGATCAGTTCCGTCCGACCGAGGCGCAGCGCCGGTTGTCATTTGTTGGTGCTGATATACCGGATACGGTGCGGATTGGCAGTCTGCAGAAGGAATATCAACCGGCCTGGATGCCGCACAAAGAGATAGTCGACACGCTGTTGGCGGTGATCGACAACAACCGCATTGCAACGTACTTCCACGGTTCCCGGGACGTTATGTGTCAGGGATGCCATCATCATTCGCCGGTCGGGCAACGTCCGCCGCTGTGCGAGAGTTGCCACGGTACACCGTTTGACCCACACAATCTCACCCGGCCCGGCTTGTATGGTGCTTTCCATCGCCAGTGTATAGGGTGTCATGAACAGATGGACATTGGCACAGCCACTGACTGCGTACGTTGTCATGCGCCGATCCAGGGGAGCTGATCATGTTGAGGATGAGGTGCTAAGGAGCAGGTAATGAGTATATCGCGACGCAAATTTCTCGGTTGGGTGGGAGCGGCCGGTATCGCTGCCACCGCCGCCACGAAGTCCAGGGCCGCCCACGCCGAGTTCGAGGGCTACCCCGAGAGCTACGCGGTGTTGCATGATTCGACGCTGTGTATCGGGTGTCGCTCCTGTGAGCGTGCCTGCAACGAGGTGAACGATCTGCCGAAGCCCGCGACGCCGTTCGATGATCTGTCTGTTCTTGACAAGAAGCGCCGGACCGATGCCGCGAGCTACACGGTGGTCAACAAATACGGCCAGGTGCCCGGCGAGAATCGCCCTGTCTTTCGCAAGGATCAGTGTAACCATTGTCTGGAACCTGCCTGTGCCTCGTCATGCTTCGTCGGCGCGTTCACCAAGACGCCGGAAGGCGCTGTTATCTGGGACGAGAGCGTGTGCGTGGGGTGTCGCTACTGCCTGATCGCCTGTCCGTTCAACATCCCTGCCTATGAATATGATGAACCGTTGACACCTCGCGTTATGAAATGCACCATGTGTCACCCCCGGATTGAGCAGGGATTGCTGCCCGGCTGTGTGGAAGCCTGCCCGATGGAGGCACTGACTTTCGGGGCACGTTCCGACCTGCTGCTCATTGCCCGCGAGCGGATTCGCAAGTACCCCGATCGGTATGTCAATCATATCTACGGTGAGCGCGAGATGGGTGGTACAAGCTGGCTGTACATTACCGGCCGCAAACCATCGGAGGTGGGTCTGCGGGAAGATCTGGGCACGACCCCGGCCCCGGAGTTGACCTCGGGGGCACTGCTGATGGTGCCGATCGTGATCGGCATGTGGCCCGCGTTGCTTGGGGGGATCTACAAGATCAGCCAGCGCAAGGACCGTATTGCGCGCGAACAACTGGTCGCTGCTGTCAAGGCGCAGAAGGAGCAGAGTGACAAGGAACGTGAGGAAGCTGTCAAAGCGACCAAGGCTTCGGCGCAGCAACAGCAGGAGAAGGCGATAGAGAAGGCGGTGAAGAAGGCTCTCGAAGAGGCCGCCGAGTCAGGTGACAGCAAGGAGGAGAAATAGATGGCCGACACGGCAGTGACCACGAGCGCTGAACACGCGGCCGAGGCACCCTCGCCCGCGAAACGACCGCTGTTCAGCCCCTTCAATATCATCGCGGCCCTGATTCTGCTGGCCACGGCGCCGTTTGCCATCCTGCGCTTCACCGGTGGGCTGGGCGCTGTCACCGCGCTGGATCATACCAACCCGTGGGGAATCTGGATCGGGTTTGACCTGTTGACAGGTGTCGCGCTTGCGGCCGGCGGCTACGTTACCTCTGCGGCTTTCTACATCTTCGGCAAGGAGGAATATCACTCTGCTGTCCGTCCCGCCATCCTGACAGGCTTTCTGGGTTATGGGCTGGTGGTCTTCGCGCTGCTGTTTGATGTCGGCCGTCCCTGGCGCCTGCCCTATCCGTTCTTCGTCAGCCAGGGGGTTACCTCAGTCATGTTCGAGGTAGGTGCCTGCGTAGCCCTGTATCTGACGGTGCTGTTTCTGGAGTTTTCGCCCGCCGCCATGGAATGGCTGGGCCTGAAGAAGGTTCGCTGGATAGTGGTCAAACTGACCATCCTGCTGACCATTCTGGGCGTGTTGCTTTCGACCTTGCACCAGTCATCACTGGGAGCCATGTACCTGTTGGCTCCCTCCAAACTGCATCCGCTGTGGTATTCAACGTATCTGCCGGTGTACTTCTTCGTGTCAAGTATCGCGGCGGGGCTGTCAATGATCATATTCGAGAGCACGATGGCGCACCGGTATTTCTCGCACCTGATGGACCAGCGGCACAAGGACGAACGCAACAAGATTGCCCTTGGTTTCGGTCGGGCAGCAGCGCTTGTCCTGGCGGCGTATTCCTCAATCAAGATCTTCGGTATTGCCGCTGACAACAACTGGGCGTATCTGCTCACCGGCTATGGTCTGTGGTACCTGGTCGAGTTGGTCGGGTTTGTCATGGCCCCGGCGTTCTTGTTCGCCGTAGGTGTGCGCGATCGCAACTTCGGACTGATCCGCGTCTGTGCCATCTGGACAGTGCTGGGGATCGTGCTCAACCGCTTCAATGTCTCTCTGATAGCGTTTAACTGGCACCTGCCCTCGGCCGAGCGGTACTTCCCGGCGCTGGGTGAATTCGCCATATCCATCTTCATTGTGACGCTGGGGATCGTGGTCTATCGCTTCATTGTGACGCGCATGCCCATCCTGTACCACCATCCTGATTACCACGACTGATCGCAAGGAACCACATTATGGACGGCACCATATACACACTTCAGGAATTCATGATGCGCACCAAGGGGATCGTGTATATCCTCGCGATTGGATTCCTGATCGGCTTTACAGCCTTCTGGCATTTTCTGTTTAGTCGCGAGCCGCGCGAGGAGACGGACCGGGATTAGCGGCTGTTACTTGTCGGCCATCTCAACGCCTCTCACATCAGGGCGCATGAACAAATAGGGCATTCCCTGAAAGTATCCGCGTGTCGGCGTAATCACAAGATACAGCTTCGATTCCATAATTGCTACCACCTCCTCCGGGGGCGCGTCGGGCTCGAGGTTGGCATAGTGCCTGCCGACTTCGATCCGCATCTTCGGCTGGTGGCGGGACATGGGATTGACCGTGATCGCACGTATCCGGGTATCGTACACCGGCACCTTGAGCGTTCTGACAAGATGGGCGCGAAGGTGCTCGAGTTCGTCGGCCGAGAGCATTGGCTACTCCCTCCTGATCCCGATCATGTTTTCCGGCGCCAGCAGTCGGTTTAGCTCTTCGCGGGAGAGCAACTGCTTTTCCAGCACCAGGTCGTACACGCTCTGGCCGCTTTCCAGGGCCTCCTTCGCCACCTGGCTGCTGATTTCGTATCCCAGCACCGGGTTCAGGGCGGTTACCAAACCGATGGAGTTCTCCACGTGGAACCGGCATACATCGGCATTGGCCGTGATTCCTGCCACGCAGCGGTGGTGCAGGGTGGCCATGCCGTTCTTGAGCATCTCGATCGACTCGAACAGACTCTGTGCGATTACCGGTTCGAACACGTTCAGTTCCAGTTGTCCCCCCTCGGCGGCGAGAGTGACGGTCAGGTCGTTGCCGATCACTTTGAAGGCGATCTGGTTGACGACCTCCGGGATCACCGGGTTGACCTTGCCGGGCATGATGGAGGAACCGGGCTGCATTTTTGGCAGATTGATTTCGTTGAGACCGGCGCGTGGCCCGGAGGAGAGCAAGCGCAGGTCATTGCAGATTTTCGAGAGTTTCACCGCCAGTCGCTTGATGGCTGAGGAATACATCACGAAGGCTCCCGTGTCTGAGGATGCCTCGACAAGATCCGGCGCCAGATGCACCGGGAGGCTCGTGATTTCGCGCAGGTGGGAGATCACGCGATCGGGGTAGCGCGGGTCGGCGTTGATCCCGGTTCCGATGGCGGTTCCCCCCATATTGACTTCAAGAAACAGGTCGGCGTTGACCGACAGCCTGTCAATTTCTTCAGTGAGGGTATTGGCCCAGGCCTGAAACTCCTGGCCGAGTGTCATCGGGACGGCATCCTGAAGCTGTGTGCGGCCCATCTTGATTATGCCCGAGAACTCGGCGGCCTTGGTCGTGAAGGCATCGGCGAGCTGTCGCAGGACCTTGAGAAGCTTGGCGTTGCTGCGAATCAGCGCAATCTTGAGCGCCGTCGGATAGACATCATTGGTAGACTGGGAAAGGTTGACATGGTTATTGGGATGGCAGTGAGTGTATTCACCCTTCTCGTAACCGAGAATTTCCAGCGCCCGATTGGCAATCACCTCGTTGGCATTCATGTTGGTTGAGGTACCGGCGCCTCCCTGAATCATATCCACCACAAAATGGGTGTGCCACCGTTGACCGAGAACCTCCTGACAGGCCTGAACGATGGCATCGGCGACGGGCGTGCTGAGCAGTCTTAAATCATGATTGGCTCTCGCGGAAGCCATCTTAACCATTGCCAGTGCCTCGATCAGGTCCGGAAAGTGCGTGAGGGAAACGCCGCTGATATTGAAATTCTCCAGCGCCCGCAGTGTCTGGATGCCATAGTAGAACTCGTGGGGTACCTCCCGCTCACCCAGCAGATCGTGCTCGCGGCGGGTTCTCCCGGAGATGTACTGGGCGGCCGCATCGACAACGCGGGTACTGGCCTGACGCATGCGCCGCGAAATGGTACGAGCCACCTGCGAGAGAACCTTGGTACCCAGCAATGGCTGGTGCGAGGCGAGGTCATTGAACCGATCACGGTTGATGGCTACTGCCTCGGTGGGCAGCAGAGCACGGGCAGTAGTGGAATGCGGGTAGTCGTCCATGAGGGCGCCCTCGCCAAGGAAATCATACTGGCCGAACAGCGACAGCCGTTTCTCTTCACCATAGAGGGTCCGCTTGAACAGCTCGATCTCGCCCGAGAGAATCAGCCACAAATGGCGGCGGGTGCTGTTCTCTTCGAAGACTATCTCGCCCTGCGCAAAGTCGCGCACTTCGGCAATCGCGGCCAGTTGTTCCAGTTCTGTGTCGGTCAGATCGCGAAACAGCGCTATTTGCTTCAGAAATGCGCTAAGCTGCAGATCGTTCATTGTGTCGCCTCGCCAAATTTCTACAGTGTTCAATCGGCTAAGGATAGGCGGCAAGTCGCTGTCTGGCAAGACTGAAAAGCCACCGGCTGTGCCCCACATTTGAGTGGTACAGCTACAGGTTGACACAACCGCATTGGGTTGCGAACCAGGTTATCGCTTGACGCGGGAGGCGGGCCGGCCTATATTCTCATTAGGCAAAGGCTCGACAATCATACTTCCACAACATCTTATCGTCATCCGGGTCAGGGCCTGTTCTGAATATAAAAACACTGAATCCTACGCTCTTCACTCACCTGCAAGGGAGGAATGATTCATGCGATGTACTATAAGCTTAGTGGCATTGGCGCTTGTGCTGGTGGTTGCATTTGGAGGTAGTCCGGCACAGGCAGTATGTGGCGACGTTAATCAGGACGGGATTAACAATATCTTGGACGCAGCGATGATCATTGACTACTTGTTCACCGGTGGCACCCTTTCCGATAGCGTGGCTGCCAACACCGATGGGTGCCCCGGCGTGGACATAGGCGATGTCAATGTGCTCTTCGGTTACCTGTTCTGGGGATTGCCAGGCCCGTGTTACGACGTTGACTGCACACCCGTATTCAGCGGTTCTGTTGAACTGGAAGGCGTCACCAACGGAACGATGAGCGAACTCTACGTTGGTGACACCGTGAGGCTATTCTTCCGGATGACGGTTGATGAAGATCATCGGATCACGACCCTATCCCATGGCTTCAGGGCCTACTCGCCCGATGGTGCCACATGGGATGTCATTGACTTGAGAGCTAAAGAACACCTGGACTCGGCCGACTTCTATTTCTTTGACGTTATAGAGTACCCAGGATTCCCGGTCTCCGGCGATACCGTTGGCTTCGGCGCCTTCGGTCACAACGGGTTGCAGTTGGGTAGTTATTACCCCGCCTTTGAGATAGTGCTCGGCCCATTCGATGCCTCCGATGCCGGCAAGACGGTCTGTATTGACTCCACCTACTTCGGCACCGGTGACAATCCCTGGCTTTGGTGCTCGCGGGATCGAGATCGTATCCGGCCAGAGTGGAACGGTCCTTACTGCTTCACCGTTGCTCAGCCCCCGGAGACCGAGATCACCCTCCATCATGTCTCCCACGAAATCGCCCCCGGGGTTGTGCGCACCGAGGTCCCGGTGTCGTTTGATTTCATGTACACGAACAACTCAGGCGAAAGCATCATGGGGTTCACCAACGGCTACCGGGTCTATTCTCCCGACGGAGCCGATGTCAGCATTCAGTCAGGCAGTGCGATTGGCAACCTCTGGACTGGCAGTATCTTCAATGATGCCTTTGTGATCGATTACTTCGGTCCCGGACCGGACACAGTGGGCTTTGGCGGTGTAACGATCTTTGGTGACGGTGTCCCGACGGGCACCGCCGATGTTGCCTTCCGACTGACCCTCAACCCACTGGAGCCAGCAGACGACGGGAAGCAGGTTTGTGTCGATTCATCCTTCTGGCCCCCCGGAGGACAGTGGATGTGGGCAAGCTCGGGTGGAGGAAGTGGCAACTATGTCCCTGCGTGGGACGGCCCGCATTGCTTCGAGATTCAGTACGTGGAAGACCCGCCTGTGCTCATCAGTGTTCCCGACAGCATCTTCATTACGGTGTATGAGAACACCAACGATATGCCCTACGAGGTCATCCGCGTTGAAACCGCCCTGGATACCGATCCGCTGTTTGTCACGGCTAATATTGTCGAGGACTTCGGGCCTTTCGTGTTGAGCAGAGGCTGGGTCGAGACACCGGACTATCTGTTCGCCTCAGCGATTCCTCAGGGATTTGCCGCCGGCAGATACGCCAACACCCTCGAGTTCACGTCCGACTCGGCTGACAACAGCCCTCAGTACACGATCGCAGTGCTCGATGTGTTGCCAGAACCAGAAGCCGGCTTTCTTGTCGATGGCTTCTTTGGCACGTTTGGTCAGCAGAAGATCAAGTCGAGTGTTGACTGCTGGTTTGATCTGAGGATGATCAACAACTCAACTGAGGTCGTCGGCGGTTTCACCAACGGTATCGAGATTTCCTCTCCCGATGGCGCCACCTGGACTACAGCCTGGGCTGACAGCGTGCCCGGGTTCACATCGATCTTCGACGGTGGCATCTTCTTGAACCACTTCGGAGTCGATGGGAGCGGGGCTGATACGTTGGCCTACGGGGGAGTTACGTTCTTTGCAGATGGTTTAGTCCCCGGAGGCGATATTGAGCCCTTCTCCGGACACTTCGGCCCTATTACCACCGGATCCGCGTTCAAGACGGTGTGCATCGATTCCACGTACTACCCGCCAGCCGGAACGTGGCTCTGGGGAACAATGGGCGGCTCGGGCCAACTTGTCCCAGACTGGAACGGTCAGCAGTGCTATGAGGTGTATATACCGACAAACTGGATCACTATCGAAGGCGGCGGCAGTCTGGTCTACACGACTGAGGTCGGGGTGGACGTCGATGTTGAGCTGTTCATCGATAGTCATGGCGGTTTGAATCCCGCTGACTACTTCGCGATTTCATATGTCCCCTGGTTCCAGCCAAGGGAGCTTTGGTGGACACCACCTGAGATGCTTCGGGCGGACATTCTGGTTGCCGGTATGGATACCGGCACATATCACGGCCAATTGCTTATAGAGGCCCCCGAGGCGTGGAACACGCCCTGGCTGGTCGATCTCACGTTGAACATTGTTCCGGCGGGCCAGGCGACGGATTCGCTCGTCATCCCATCCTCGGTTGCCACCGGCGTATGTGGCCAGACGCAGGAAGTGGCGATCAAGGCGGAGCAACCGCTTAAGGGCGCCGCGATCCCGATTGCCATCCCTGAGGGTGCGGCAGTGACCGAAGTCAGTTTCGAGGGCCTGTTGACCGAGACTTGGGATTTCAACTTCATTGAGATCAACAATGAGCAGGGGTTTGTTTTCGTAGCTCTGGCCAATTCCTCGGGCGCGGTTATCCCGGATGGTTTGTCGACGGTATTCACGATGACCTTTGACGCCGGCACGGCAGAGTGCATGACAACGAGCGCCTTCCACTGGGATACAACCCTGTCGAACGACCCCTCGCGGGCGTTGCTGTTTGCGGATGTCAATAACATGGATGTACAGCCGGGATTTGACGCTCTGCGTGACTCAGCCGTGGTTCCCGGGTATCGGCCCGGGGACATCGACGGCGACGACATTGTCAACATCACCGACCTCACCGGTCTGATAGGCTATATGTTCGACTATGGTGCCCCGCCCTGTGTGCTGAATGCCACCGACTGCAACGGTAGCTGCACCGGTCCCAATATTGCGGACATGACCTATTTGGTCGACTATCTCTTCCAGGAGGGTGCCGAGCCGGTGTGCGGTTGCCTGAACAAGATGGCAGCCCCGAAGCTGTGGGCGGCTTCATCGGTGGGTGTGGTGTACGAAGACGGTGTGTCGATCGTCATGCTGTCCAGCGACATCGACCTCCGTGGTCTCCAACTGGAGATATCAGGTGTCACTGGGCGGGCAGTCAGTCTGCTGAGCGAGGACTTCGATGTGCTCCAGCGTCTCGATAACGGCATCCTGACGCTCGGTCTGCTTGATTTGAAGGGGGAGAACGTGATTGCGGCCGGTGAGCACCGGCTCGTGCGTATCGACGGGAAGTGCGAGATCGCGAGTGCTCTCGGTTCCGACAGCAGACATGAGGACGTCCTTCTGTCTGTCGGCGAGCGGTCGGCGATACCTACTGAGTACGGTCTGCAGCAGAACTACCCGAACCCGTTCAATCCGTCGACCGAGATCAGCTTCACGCTGGCCGAGGCCGGTCATGTTCGGCTTGACGTGTTCAATGTGATGGGACAGAAGGTTGCCACCCTGATTGACGGATACCGCGAGCGCGGACCACACTCTGTCATGTGGAACGGCCGTACAGGGTCTGGTGATATGGCTTCCAGCGGTGTCTATTTCTATCGCCTGGAGAGCGGCACCTTTGCCGACACCAGGAAGATGATACTGCTCAAGTAGCACCTTCTTTCGTATCCAGCGATTCTTGATTCCCCGGTTTGGGGAGCAAAGCTGAAAGCACCCGCTCCATGATTCGGAGCGGGTGCTTTGTATTGATCGTTTCTCAGGCACAGGGGCGCGACACGGCACGCCGGCTGTTGTGCCTTCAGCGGCTGTCTCAGTAGTTGTGAGTTCCGACAACGACTTCCTTGCCCAGATTCTCCCTGATGAGGGTGGCTACCTGCTCGAAATCCAGCGGGCACTTGGCGGTCTTCTTTGCTTTGACCACGCAGGTACCCAGATGGATGACATCGAAATCCTCCTGCAGCGTGCCTGCGATCTCCTTCATCAGAGTCACCTTGGGCATGATCAGCCCCGGACAGTCACCGCAGTTGCCCAGAGCCACCAGCTCCAGTTGGTCATCATCTTTGTAGCGGGCGAATTCCCCCTCTCGTTTGCGGATTGCCTTGAGGCACTTCTCGCAGGCGATACACAGCTGATCCTGTATACGCTTACATCCAATTATCGCAACTCTCGCCATGCCAATCACTCCTTCTGCTGTCGCCTATCGAGTGCGCTAAAGGCCGCACTTCGTTGTTGATTTCTGGCTCCATTATAGCCGGTTCACGCAGGATGTGCAACTTCGGCGACAGCTCTGGATAACCTGCTCGTCATCACTCGTGATCATGCTGTCTCGGCGCGGTCCGGCGTTCCAGCAGGATCTGGTTCTCTCGTGATCGGGACTCCCCAACCGAGGTGATCCGGATCGCAGCCCGATCGGCCACCGGGCAGGCGAATTCACAGGCCCCGCACCCGGTGCACAGGTTTGGGTCCACATACGGCCGCTTCACGACCACCGTCTTGCCCCGCGAATCGGTGACTGTCAGCTCCTCGAGGTAGATAGCTTTTGGTGAAGTGGGGCACCACTCCTCGCAGACGATACATGGTGTTGCCATCGCCCAGGGCAGGCATCGACCGCGATCGATGAAGGCAGTCCCGATGCGCATTGGCGGACGACTCTCATCGCCGACCTTCGCTGTTACCGTCAGTTCTTCAATGGCTCCGGTCGGGCAGACCTGTGTGCACAGCGTGCACGTGGGTTCGCAATACCCTATTCTTGCGATCAGAATCGGTGTCCAGATGCCCTCGATGCCTGTTTCCAACAGCGTGGGGTGCAAAGCGTTGTTTGGGCAGACGCGCATACACTGGCCGCAGCGAATGCACCTTGCCAGGAAGTCCGCCTCGCCGACTGAGCCGGGGGGTCTGACTGCCATCGGTTGCGGATTGGCCGCGAACGATGCTCCTGACCGCAGCAGGGGCAGCATGAGCAGGCCTGCCGCGGTTGCGGCGACCGCCTTTCGCCGAGTAATATCAACTGCCTCCACCGGCGGCGGATTGGTGATGCTGGCGGTGTCAGATTTCGGGAAGAACGTAAACTTCAGTGACCCGCGGGGGCATGCCGCCTGGCAGTTCAGGCAGACATGGCACTCGGCCTGGTGCCATCGAAGGCCAGGCTCCGGGTTGTCACCTCCCTGACAGTGCTGGGCACAGAGACCGCAGTTGTCGCAATTTGTTTCGCGTTTCTCAAGGCCGAATATCGTCCAGCGAGAGAAGAGGCCCAGAAGCGCCCCCAACGGACAGATACCGCGACACCAGAACCGTGTGAACACGCGATTCAGAATTAGTACTATCGCGAAGAAAAGCCCCAGCGAGACGATGGTGTTGAAGAACATTGGACGGAAGGGCAGCAGAAACGCGGAAAGCACACTGTAGGTGCCTTCGGCCAGCGAGCTGAGCGGGCTGATGCCGAGCGACGTGATCCACGAGGTAACCCCCTGTGCTCCGGCATGCAGAGTCGGCAGCACGACGGTACCGATCGACCGTGCCAGCAACGACAGTGGGTCCAACAACCCGGTCTGCAGGGTACCGGCCAGCGCCCCGGCCAGCATGACGAGCAGGATGTAGTATTTGATCTTCTGATACGGCTTGTACCGATTGGCCTGTATCTTATTTTTGCCGCGACGGGAGCGACGCTCTGATGGAATCTCCGAGATCCAGTGATTCAGCGTGCCCATAGGGCAGACCCAGCCGCAGAAGAACCGTCCAAAGAAGACTGTCGGGATCAGAATGGTCAAAGACCAGAGCAGCCCCTTATAGAGCGTACCGGTGGCCAACAGAGTGCCAACAGCCGCCAGCGGATCGAACTCCAACGCAATGGAGACGGGATAGGGCAGCGATATGTGACCCGTGTCATCGGGCGTGAGGTTGACATCGAAATTCGTCTTGAGTATCAGCCAGAAGAACAGAACGAAGAAGACAATCTGCGAAAGTCTGCGAATACTGCGGGCAGTCCTGATCGTCATCAGGTCAGCTCTTTGTAGCCCGCAGCGCGGTAGTGTGCGGTCCCCAGTCCGCTTTTCTCGGCCAGCCTGATGTGGCCGATGCGCTCTACCGGTATATCGAGAAACTCAACCGCTCGAGCATCGGCGGCTACCTGGTCAGTGGCGCAGATCACCGTATTGGGAGTTGCAACATCGGCCAGCGACCCACCAGTCGGGCCGTTGCGAAGCAGCACCCGGGTGGCATCGACAACCACGAGAGTAGGTTTGGAAAACCGGGCCAGGTCGACTATTGACTGATCAATCTGCTGGTGAAGCCGGTGACGACGTCCCCCGATAATGCCGTAGAGGTTCTTCATCCCGATCGTACAGCCGGACAGCGAGTGCTGTTTCACTATCGGGACATTGATCAGGCGGTCACACTCCATAACAGCTCTGAGCACCGGCCATTCGGTCAGCAGTTCGCCCTTGAGATCAGCGTCGACGAAGTCGCTTTCTGTGGGCAGAATGACCTCAGCCCCGGCCTTTTCAGCCGCCTCCCGGATTCCCGAACGTGCAAAACAGCGCCGCGCGTCATGACAGGTAACATCGGTCACGATCACCCTGGCGGCCCCTGCAGCCAGACACTGCGTGACTATCTCTCCGACGAGGATCGGACTGGTGTTCGCCGCCTGTTCCGGGGTGCGGTCCCAGGCGACATTGGGTTTGACTGTCACCTTCTCGCCCTTCATCACGAACCGCCCGATACCTCCAATGCCATCGAGGCTCATTCGCAGCGCTATCGTCGGGTCCTCGTTGTGCGCCAGCACCACCTGCGGCCAGTCGCCCGATGCTTCCACCTGGAAGTCTGCTGCCTGAGTGACAATGCCGGATCGGGTGTGCACCTGGCGGTTGTGAAACAGCAGCCCGGTGCCGCCGGTGACCGCCGCCAGGGCGACAGCCTTCGATGTTTTTCCCAGAAACTCGCGTCGTTTCATGACACTGTCCTTTCCCGCATCATTTCTGTCTTATTTTACTGAGCCACCGTGCAACACGCAAGCAATTGACGACGCAAAGTGGCTGGTCTTATACTGGTTTTATCACATCGTGGTATCACGGCACCCATGGTCTGTCCCGAGGGGTTGCGCCTGCCTGATTCTGCAGCGGTGTTTCAGTCGGCGGTTGGTTGCTGCGGCCGGTATGTCGAAGTGCCAGCTTGCCCGGGATGATGGTCCCTCGCCCGGCCTCGGTCCGGCAGTGGTCAGAAGTGCCCTGCGAGTGAAGTGCGTAAAATCCACGTGCAGGGGGAGCCGACAGCCGGTTGCCGGGGAAGGTGCAAACGCAATGTCTGCGGGATTGGGGGCGCGGTTATTTGGCCGGCAGGATCTTGCTGATCTTCGCCCTGATCTTGTTCTTCAGGCGTCTTTGCTGATTGGCGCGATAGAGCTTTCTGACTACGTAGCCTTGTGATGCTTCGAGGGCTAACTGAGTTCGAGCGGTCCGGTAGTGGTCTTCGCTTTCGAATTGCCGGGCCGGTGGTTTCTCTGTCACGAGGTGCAGGAAGCGCTCAAGGGAGTAACGTTCTTTGAGATGTCCCCGCAGCAGCAACACTTCTTGTGCGGCGGTTTCGTATTCAGCTGTGATTTCCTTGGCGATTGCTTCCGGTGGCAGCGTGCGGCGGCAGCATCGACCTGAGTA
The DNA here is from genome assembly GCA_964627305.1 of uncultured Ignavibacteriales bacterium. Taxonomy (GTDB): domain Bacteria; phylum Zixibacteria; class MSB-5A5; order GN15; family FEB-12; genus WJKG01. The sequence continues at coordinate 173,662 of CAZVHP010000002.1, forward strand.
GTTGAATCGCTCGGCCGTTTCGTAGCTGTCGCGGGTAATCCAGCCGGGACCGCCGAAGTGATCATAGCAATAGACAGGAACGCCGGCCTTGATGGCATACTGCACGGTCTTGCCGATGGATATGACAGCATCCGCGCTGCGGATATCTTCCGGGGTCACTCTCTTTTTCGTTCCGCTATTGCCGATATGCTCCACCTTCGTGCCGGTAGACTTCAGCAGTTTGAGCGCTCTGGGTACTTCCTGCGGGAGGTGGTTGGAGACCCACAGTATGCGGCCGGGGGCGGGCTTCTGTCGGGGGTGATCAACCCAGTAGCGGTCGGGGCAGGCGTTGTGGAGATTGTGAATCTCGCTGTCGTCGACTCCCAGCGACTTCAGTCGCTCGGCTGTCTCGAAGCTATTGGCCGCGATGCTTGCGCCAAGAATCAAAGCGGACTTCAGTCCCGTCATCTCGAAAGGCTCAAAGGGGGACAGATGTGCTGAGACGATTCTCGTCCGGTGGGTCCTTCGCAAACCGTGCTGCGATACCGCAATTGGTATCAGCAGGTGCTGTGACCAGACGAAGTCATAGTCGAAAATATCGGGAAACTGGTCGCTGTCAGATACGGGTATGCTCGGGTTGATGGACCGGATGCAGGGATCGTGCGAGTTGCAGTGGATCCTGACCTCGAAACCCATTTCTGTGAGGGTTTCGGCGACCTCCAGAGAGAGAACCTCGGAGCCGGCATAATCATGCAGGTGGTTGGTGAGTACCAGGGCACGTTTGGTGTTCATGGCAGGTCTATTTGTCCCTGATCGTGTGTTCGTTTCTCAGTTTCCTCACAGCCACTTCTTCCTCCTGAAGAACCAGACCAGGCCGCCGGCGACTGCGATCGCCAGCCCCCAGAAGAGGATGTAGCCAAATGGCAGGCCCAGTTCCGGCATGTTAAGGATGCTGATATCGGTATCGAAGTTCATGCCGTAGACACCGGCAAGAAAGCCGAGGGGAATGAAGATGGTGGCAATGATAGTTAGCACCTTCATGATCTCGTTCATGCGGTTGCTCACACCGGTCATGTACAGGTCGAGCAGGCCTGAGACCATGTCGCGGAAGGTCTCGACGGTATCGATGACCTGGATGACGTGCTCATAAAGATCACGCAGGTAAGGTCTGGTGGCCGTGTGCAGCAGGCGGCTCTCGGTTCGTTCAAGGCCGCTGACGGCCTCCCGCAGGGGCCAGATTGCCTTGCGCATGTAAATAAGCTGGTACTTCAGCTCTCGGATCAGTTTGAGGTTTTCGGGTGTCGCGCTTTCGGCGATGGCGTCATCAAGGAGTTCGAGTCGCTCGCCGAGTTGCTCCAGCAGGATGAAGTAGTTGTCGACGATGGCGTCCACGAGTGCGTAGGCGAGGTAATCCGTATCCATGAACCGTACGCGCGGAATAGTCTGTCGCAGGCGCCGGCGGACCGATTCGAACACATCGCCGGACGTTTCCTGAAACGTGATCACCCAGCCCTTGCCCCACAGGACGCTGACCTGTTCGCCGGTGATATCGCCATTGGGGCCGGTTGGATGGAGCATCTTGAGCACAACATACAAGTAGTCAGGCCCTTCCTCGAACTTGGGGCGATGGCCGGCGTTGGCGATGTCCTCCAGCACCAGCGCATGGATGCCAAAATGGGCGCCGATCTGCTCTATAATGGCGACATCGTGAATACCGTTGATATTGATCCAGCTTATCGAATAGGTGTCGCGGTAGGCGAATACGTCCTCGACCCGGTCGACTCTGATCTCCCGAAGCTCCTCGGAGGAGTAGTCAATGACCGAAATGTCAACCGGTTCTGTTCGATGTTTCCCGACATACACAACGCTGCCGGGTCTCAGGCCCTTCTTGCGTGAATCACGGCCGTAAAGGCGTCCCATTGGCTCTCCTTTCGGTTTTGCCGGTGGTCGGAGACGGGGCCGCTTGGGCGGCTCTTTGAGATGATAAGGCAATCGACCGGGTTTGCGAAAGCATTAATCCTGCACGGGTTTGTCTCCTTGTGGCCGATTTTCTGAGCCTCGCCGCAGAAAAGAGCGTCCAATTGCCGTTGCCATTAATCTATCTCAAACGGCAACGGTCATACTCACAAGCGGCACAAGAGTGCCCGGAACACGTGCTGTGAGAAGGAAAGGACATGATGAAACGAGTCATAGTATTCGTGGCGGTAACCCTGCTGATCGTGGGCGGTTCGTATCTGGCCATTTACGGTTTTGCGGGCAAGAGCAAGCCACAGTATGAGTTCGCCCCGGTTACCAGGGCTGATGTGGAGAATACGGTAACGGCCTCCGGCACGCTCTCTCCGACGACAACGGTAGAGGTCGGTACGCAGGTTTCGGGGACCATCGACAGAGTCCTCGTTGATTTCAACGATCAGGTGGCCGAGGGACAGGTTCTGGTGGTGCTTGATACGTCACTATTGAAAGCGGCAGTCATCGATGCCGAGGCGAACCTTGAGCGTGTTCAGGCGCAGTTGGAGCTGACCCGGAATGACTGGACACGAAACAAGCAGCTCTTCGACCGCAACCTGATCTCGGAGTCGGAGTTTCTGTCGTTCGATGTCAGCCTTAGGGTTCAGCAGGCGACGGTGAAGTCGGCCCAGACGGCCCTTGATCGGGCGCGGCGCAATCTCGAATATGCGGTTATCAGGTCGCCGATCTCGGGAATTGTAATCGGGAAATCGGTGGAAGCCGGGCAGACAGTCGCGGCCAGCTTGTCGACTCCGACGCTGTTCATTATAGCACAGGATCTGGACCGGATGGAGATTCTGGTCGATGTCGACGAGAGCGATATTGGCCAGATTAAGGTCGGTCAGCAGGTACGGTTCGAGGTGACCGCATACGCCAGCAAGGTATTCACGGGCGAGGTGACGCAGATTCGTCTCCAGCCCAAGACCGTCTCCAATGTTGTGACATACACGGTGGTAGCCAATGCCTCCAATGAAGAGGGGCTGTTGTTGCCCGGTATGACAGCGACCGTCGATTTTGTCACGGCGGAGCGTCGCGATGTCCTGGTAGTGCCGACTCGGGCGCTGCGTTTCCAGCCATCGGAAGAACAGGTGGCTCAGGCTTTGGAGCGATTCCGGGCTGAGCGGGAAGCTCAGGCACCGGACAGTCTTGCCGCCGGCGGTGAGGGGAGTCGACGCGGCACTCCCGGGCGGGGTCGGGGTGCGGCTACCGAACGTGTCTGGACACTGAATGCCTCCGGGGAAATAGTCATGATGCCCGTTCGAACAGGCCTGGCCGACGGCACCAATACCGAGATAGTGTTCAGTCGCATGCTGTCGGAGGGGGATACGCTCATTGTCGGATCGTCGGAAAGCGGGACGCCGGCAAGAGCAACACGAATGTCGAACAGGCCCCCGGGGTTTGGTCCCGGGCGGTTCTGATCGGGTCACCATGAGACGGATTGATCCCAACATGTCAGAAGTCATCAGGACAGAGAATCTCACGAAGGTGTTTCATGTGGGCAGCATATCGATCCCGGCGCTGCGCGGTATTGATCTTTCAGTAAACGCCGGGGAGTTCGTGGCGGTGATGGGTTCCTCAGGCTCGGGCAAGTCGACCTTGATGAACCTGGTGGGTTGTCTGGACGTGCCCACCGACGGGATCTATCTGCTTGACGGTGAACGGGCCGATCGCCTGAGCAAGAACGACCGCTCGGAGGTTCGCAACCGCAAGATCGGGTTCGTGTTCCAGGGGTTCAACCTTCTGGCCCGTACGACGGCTCTGGAGAATGTGAGCCTGCCGCTGTTCTACGACCGTCGGAACCACGTCCGGGACCATCGGAAGGCGGCGCTGGAGGCGTTGGCGAGGGTGGGCCTGGAGGATCGCGTGGATCACACCTCGACCCAGCTTTCCGGCGGGCAGCAGCAACGGGTAGCGATAGCGCGGGCACTGGTGAACAAGCCTTCGCTTGTGCTGGCCGACGAGCCGACAGGGAATCTTGACAGCCGGACATCGATTGAGATCATGGCGCTGTTTCAACAGCTTAACCGGGAAGGCGTGACGGTGATCCTGGTGACTCACGAGCATGAGATATCGCAGTATGCGCACCGGGTCGTGGTGCTTCGTGACGGTTTGATTGTGCGTGATCGTGCGGTCGAGACGGTGCGCGACGCCGCCCGTGACCTGGCCGCTTTGCCGGTACAAGAGGAGGTGGCATCATGACCTCCATTACCAGACTGCTGGCCGCCGCTGGGCGGAGTATTGCCAGAAACCGGCTGCGCAGCCTGTTGACCTCGCTGGGGATAATCATCGGTGTGAGCGCCGTGATCATCATGGTGGCGATCGGCGAGGGGAGCCAGCGCCAGATCGAGTCGCGCATCGACGCTCTTGGGACCAACTTGCTGATGGCGTTGCCGGGCAGTGCCACCAGCGGCGGGGCACGGATGGGGCGTGGCAGTTTCAACCGATTTACGTTCGCTGATGTGGAGGCGATACGGGAGCGGGCCTATACTATATCCGCCGTATCGGCCGTGGTTCGAGTGGGTACTCAGGTGATCGGTGGCGGGACCAATTGGTACACCATGCTGCACGGAGTTGACCCGGACTACTTTACCATTCGCAACTGGGAGCTTGCCTACGGCGAGCTGTTCGATGCCAAAGCGGTGGCAGCCAATCGCAAGGTCGCGCTGCTGGGAAAGACGGTTGCCGACGAGCTATTTGGCGCTATGGACCCGATCGGGCAGACGATTCGCATTCGCAACACCCCGTTCAGGGTCATCGGGGTGCTCAAGGAGAAGGGCCAGAGCGGCGTGGGACAGGACCAGGACGATGTCATTCTGGCTCCCTCCACCTCGGTGCTCTATCGTCTGAAGGGGGGGAGCTGGGTGGACATGATCAATGCCAGCGCCGCGTCCTCGGATCGGGTGGATGAGGCGATCGCGGAGATGACCGCCATTCTGCGGGAGATGCACAAGCTGAACCCCGGCGAGGAGAATGATTTCACCATTCGCAGTCAGGCTGAGATCACGGAAGTGGTCACCGAAACGACGAAGACGATGACGCTGCTGCTCGGCTCAATTGCGGCAGTCAGTCTGATAGTGGGCGGGATCGGGATCATGAATATCATGCTGGTGTCGGTGACCGAACGGACCCGGGAGATAGGCATTCGACTGTCCGTGGGGGCACGTGAGAGCGACATTATGGTGCAGTTTCTGACCGAGGCAGTGGTGCTGAGTATCGGGGGTGGCCTGATCGGTATACTGCTGTCGACGGGGGTAGTCGCGGCGCTCAATGTCTGGACGACACTGGGACCGGTTATCACACCGGAGGTAGTAGTTATCTCGTTCGTGTTTGCGGCGGCGGTAGGGGTCTTCTTCGGGTTTTACCCGGCCCGTAAGGCTGCCCGGCTGAATCCCATCGACGCCTTGCACCACGAGTAGGCATCTCAGACGATGTGGCACGATTGGCGAAAGCGGGGACGGGTGATAATGCTCTGCCGGCAAATCGCGTCGGCGGGTGAACAGCGGAATGTTTGTGTGAAAGGATGGTCACTATGAGACTGGCGGCAAGTAGCTGTCTGGTGATGCTCTGGATGGTGGGGACGGCGCTGGCGGTGAGCCAGGAGCAGTTAGTCGAGATGCGGGTCGAGCACCTGCGAGGTCAGTTACAACTGACCGACGAGCAAGCGGATACGGCGCGGGTGGTGATCGCCCGGTATGTCGGTCAATTGCAGGGTCAGGGTGGCCGGCCGACGCCGGACCCCCAGGACCGGCAAGCTCTGCCGGGAAAGCTGGAGGCCGAGGTTCGTGAGCGGATCGGAGCAACACTCAACGAATCCCAGAGAGAGCAACTGGCCGGTTTCGAAGGGTGTATCGTTCCGGACCGGCAACTCCTGCAGTTGAACAGCAGACTCAACCTTACGGAGAAGCAGGTGCCGGTTGTTGAGGAGATATTGGGTATCTATCGTGCGGAGATACAGGCGGCGATGAACAAGCGCGACAGCGACCGGCGGGGGATGATGGGGGGAATGCGAGAAATCATGGATCGTCAAGATGAGTCCCTCAAGGCAGTGCTTAGTAAGGATCAGGCTAAGGAGCTGGAGAAGTTTCGAGACGAGCAACGACAGCAGATGCAGCAGCGTCCTGACCGTCGCCCGGATGGCGCCGAGCGACCTCGCGGCGGCGGGGGCCGTGGTGGCCGTGGCCAATGACCCCCTGTGAATCCGTTTCATTGGACATCTGGTTTGATCTACCGGGCGTGCAGCTTGCACGCCCTCTTTTTCTTGCCGGCAAGGAAGGTCACGGACCGCTGGTGGCGGCGGAACATCTGTGAGCACATGCTCGTTACAACAGGCACCAATGAGGTGCCTATGAGCCAGTCAGAACTTGCAGAACGATCAGCCTTTCAAATGATTCTGCGTGCCGCCGAGGCAATTCGGGGGCGTTTCGATAAGACGCTCAAGGCCTACGGCCTGACGGAACCGCAATTCAATGTTCTCCGGATTGTTCGCGGAGCGGGCGGGCAGGGGGTGCCCGCGCAGGAGATCGGGCGTCGGATGATCACCCGTGTTCCCGATGTGACCCGTCTGGTGGCACGGCTGGAGCAGAAGGGCCTGGTGGTGCGGGAGCGAAGTGAGGCGGACCGACGGATGGTCCTTACTCGACTGACACCCCGAGGCCGCAAGCTGCTGTTGCGACTAGACCAACCGGTCGATGAGAGTCACCGACAGCAGTTTGCGCACATGAGCAAAGAGGATCAGAACGAGCTGATTCGGTTGCTTAAGACGCTCTGTGAGAGCTGAGCAGTCAGTCCGGCAGCCCCTTGCTTTGTCTCCTTTTAGAGCTTTCTCCAGTGACAGGTTATCTGTAGATTACTTGGACACATGTATGGATGATGTATGTGCTCAAGCAATGGAGGGATGTGACGGATGCGCTGGAATGAACGTTATCTGAACAAGCCGGAGGCGATGCTGGTCGCTGTTGTGGCTGTTGTCGTGCTGGTGATCGCGGGGTGTCAGAGTGATCAAAAGACGGATGCTTCGGGTGAACAGGCAGCTCGAGTTGTTGACCTGCCGCCGGGCTACACCGACAGTGTGCCATCGGCCGATGGCGTACTGATCCACTATGATGCGTACGGTGAGGGTGACCGGACAGTGCTGTTGGTACACGGCTGGGCGTGCGATGCCTCATACTGGGATGGGCAGATAGCGGCGCTGGTCGAGGAGGGCTACCGGGCGGTCGCGATTGACCTGGCTGGTCACGGTCGCTCCGGGTCTGGACGCGAAGCGTGGACGATGCAGGCCTATGGTGCCGACGTGGTCGCTGTGGCTGACGCTGTGAAGGCCGAGGAGATCGCGCTGGTCGGGCACTCGATGGGCGGCGCTGTCGTTCTGGAGGCCGCGGCGATGCTGGGCAATCGCGTGAAGGGTGTGGTCGGGGTGGATACGTATCAGGACCTGGAGCAATCCTTCACCGATGAGCAGATCTCTGGGTTCATGGCGCAGTTCGAGGAAGATTTCGAAGGGCAGGTGAAGCAGTTCGTACGTGGCATGTTCCCGGATAACGCCGACAGCACTATGGTTGCGCGGGTCGCCGATGATATGGCGCAGACGCCAAAGGAGGTGGGGCTGGGTTCGTTCCGTCATTTGTTCGCGTACGATTACGCTGGGGTGCTGGCGAAGCTGGATATCCCGATTCTGACGATCGGCAGCGATAAGTACCCGGTGCATGTCGAGAAGAACCGCAAGTTGTATGGTAAGTTCGATGCGACCGTCGTCGACAGCACCGGCCACTTCCTGCATCTGGAGAAACCGTCGGAGTTCAACCCCCGTCTGGTGCAGGCGCTTCGGCGCCTCTGGCTGCGCCCGGGCGAGACTGGCCGATATTGAGCGCGGTGTGCGTGGCGACGGAGGAGGACAGCAGGACGAGGGTGAGGACTGACTGAAGGCGCCAGTTCACGGGGCGCCATTCTCTATCAGGATCTTCAGACCGATTCCCAGCAGGATGATGCCCCCGAGGACACCGGCCGATCGCCCCAGCCTGAACCCAACCGTCCTTCCCAGTCCCATGCCGACACTGGTCATGGTGGCGGCTACGACGCCGATGACAATGCTCGCGGTGACAATGTCGGCCTGTAGCAGGGCAACGGAGAACCCGACAGCGAAGGCATCGATACTGGTCGCCACGGAAAGGATGATCAGTGACCACCTGCGCGTCGGATCGGAGGTATTCAATTGCTCAGTGGTGAAGGTGAGTGCCTCGCGAATCATTTTGACACTGATAATCAGCAGCAGCGCGAAGGCAATCCAGTGCGCCCAGTCTTTGACGAAGCGCTCGATTTGATGACCGATCAGCCAGCCGATGATGGGCATCAGAAACTGGAACAGCCCGAAATGGAAGCTCAGGCGAAAAACCGGGTGGAAGCCGAGACAAGGCAGGCGGGCACCGACGGCGATGGCCACCGCGAAGGCGTCCATCCCGAGTCCGATTGCAATTGCCAGCAGCGTCCACCAGTCCATAATCGGGGTTCCTGTCGATTGCCAGATGCCGGTTCAGCGTTCGTTTCAGTGGATATACGCTGGAAACCGGCTAAAAGCAACGTTCCACAGCGCAGGCGCATTCACAGAGTCCTGTCGCTACAAAGCGCTTGTGTGAACATGAACCCGAGTCCATATTATGCTGTTATCACTACAATAGTGGACTGCGACATCGTCGGTGAGAGATACATCAGTGGGTGTTCCGACAAGCGACTCTTGGCATCGTCAGGTATGGCACTGGTTCAGTTCACAAGTGCGCAATTGTCAGAAATATTGCATGAATGGTCACACTTTATCACGGAGGAGTGAGAATTGAAAACCAAAGCTATTGTGATCCTGATGACGTGTCTCATGATCACCTCGGTGGTTGCCGCAGAGCAATACACTGATGGGCTCAAAGGCAGGTTCGGACTTGGCGGTCGCGGTCCGATCTTTGTTCCGCTGTTCGAAGGGGGAGACTTCAACCAGTTCAGCGAGCAGTACGAACCTTATATGATGGGGTGGGACGGATCTGTGTACCTTCGCTGGGGTATCACCAATCGTTGGTTCGTGAACCTGGCCTGGGCGCATACCTCGGTGTTTGATGATTCGGCGGCGAGTTCGGATCAGTCTTTCACCTTCCGTAACTCGGACAACGCCCTGTCGCGTCTTGAGGGCAACATGTTCAGCCTGACGGGTGACTACCATTTCTCTCCGACCAAGCGCTTCTCACCATTTGCGACGGTTGGTGTGTCGGTGGATCATTGGGGGCTGAACCGTCGCCTGGTCATTGATGAGTCCGAAGTCTGGCAGCACGATGTCTGGGACATCGGGGTCAAGTTCGGACTGGGTGCGAACTACTGGCTGTGTCAGCATTTCAGTGTGGATGCACAGGTTCGTTACACGCACCTGCTGTTCAACGTCAATACCGATGTTCCCGAGGGTAAGTATGGCCCCGGAGACTGGTCGAGCATGAGTGACCGCCCGTTTCGCGGCTATCTGGAGCCATCGATTGGTCTGACCTGGTACTTCATGGGCGAGGGTGACAAGGACAAGGACGGTGTGAAAGACAGCAAGGATGAGTGTCCGAACACGCCGCGCGGAGCTATTGTCGATGAACGCGGGTGCGGAATCGACAGCGATGGCGATGGCGTGTATGACGGACTCGATGAATGTCCGAATACTCCAAAGGGCGTCTGGGTAGACGCGCGCGGTTGTCCACTCGACAGCGACGGTGACGGTGTGTATGACACGTTCGACAAGTGCCCTGACACGCCGGCAGGGGTAGAGGTTGACAAGGATGGCTGCCCGATCGATTCGGATGGAGACGGTGTGCCCGATTATCTGGATAAGTGTCCGGATACTCCCGAAGGTCTGGCAGTGCTCCCCGACGGGTGTCCCATCGACAGCGATATGGACGGTGTGCCCGACTCGGTTGACCAGTGTCCCGGCACACCGGTGGGGGTTATCGTCGACTCGACAGGATGCCCCATTGCTCAGCGCATCACCGACAAGATCACGCTGTCTGACAATGTTCGATACGAATCCGGCTCAGCCGAATTGAGTCCGGCGGCGCAGGAAATCCTGGACGATGTCGTTCAGAGCCTGCGCGCCTATCCGGAGACGAAGATCGAGATTCGTGGGTTCACCGATGCGACCGGTCCGGCCGATTTCAACATGGGGTTGTCACAACGGCGGGCCGACGCTGTTCTGCAGTATCTGGTCAGCCAGGGAATCGATGTTGACCGTATGACTGCTCGCGGGTTTGGTGAGAACCCCGACTACTTCGTGGCCGACAATGCCACCCCTGAGGGTCGGCAGAAGAACCGCCGCGTTGAGATCATTTCAGTTGATTAGAGTTCTGAGCAGGGAGTTCTGACCAAAGTGCACAAGGCCCCCAAACGGGGGCCTTGTGCTTTGGGCAGTGTCTGTGAGAGACGGCTCAGGGCTTGTCCGACTGCGACCAGCCCTCTTCATTGATGTCTGATTGCTCAAGCAGCGGTTGCCACCACCACTCGTTGCGACGGTACCACTCAATGGTCTCTTTCAGGCCGTTTTCGAAACCAATATCGGGTTTCCATCCGAGCTGAGTGCGAATCTTGTCTGAGCTGACCAGGTAGCGTCGGTCGTGACCGGGGCGGTCGGGAACGTACTTCTTGACGCTGTCAGACAAGCCGAGTTCGGCAATGATCAGGTCGGCGATAGTTTCAATATCGGCTTCGGTTTCGCTGCCGATATTGTAGGTCTCGCCGGGAATCCCATCCTGCAGGATCACATCGACGGCCCGGCAATGGTCCAGCACATGCAGCCACTCGCGCTTGTTTCGGCTGCTCTGGTACAGGGGCATCTTCTCACCCCGGAGGCCTCGAATAGCAAAATGGGGAATCAGCTTCTCAGGGAACTGGTACGGACCGTAGTTATTGGAGCAGATTGAGATCGTGACCGGCAGACCGAACGTTCGGGAATACGCCCGCACCGCCAGATCAGCGGCCGCCTTGGAGGCGTTGTACGGTGTGTTGGGGTTGTAGGGTGTATCCTCGGTAAACCGCTCGGTGGCATCGAGAGCCAGATCGCCGAACACCTCGCACGTGGAGATGTGGTGCACGCGCGGCACCTTGCGTGTGTGGCAGGCGTGAAGAAGTGACTGGGTACCGACAACGTTGGTCTCGAAGAATATCCGTGGTTCCACCACGGCGCGGCTGTTGTGAGTTTCCGCTGCGAAGTTGACGACAAAGTGCGGCTTGACCAGATCGAACAGGTTGCACAGCGCGTTGAAGTCGCGTATGTCACCGTGGACGAAGGCGTAGCGATCCGCATACGCGGGGTCCGATTCAATGTCTTTCAGGCTGTCGCGATTTCCGGCATAGGTGAGGGCATCGAAATTGATCACGCGCCACCGGGGATAACGGTGCAGCCAGTAGCGAATGAAATTGGAGCCGATGAAGCCGGCCCCGCCGGTGACGACGATGGTCTTGTGCTGGCGAGTCAACATGAGTTGTCATCGCCTTTGGTCTGGTTGGGAAATACTGTGTTCATGGCGGTAGTATAGTGCATTTGCGGCTGATCAGCAATCGTGGACACACCATAGATTGGGCTCGATGTACTCGCCGCGATTGGCCTGTCGGTCGATTGAGATCGGGACCAGGGCTCCGGGAATCACGTACCGGCCGCTGTCCGGGAAGGCCATGCCGGTCCACCATTCCCATTCAGCTACGGTGCCGGAGATGTACATGGAACATTCGCAAACGGCGATGACGCGCGCGCCAAGCCGCTGGTGGATGCGGATCCAGGGGTCAAACGCGAGACCATCGGGGCGGGTCCACTGCACATACCGCTCGAACGGCATGAGCGGATAGAGGGGCTTGAGGTTGGGGCGAAGTGGCGCGACGAGATGGCTGATGCCATGGTCGCGGACGATTTTGATCATCTGCTCGACCATCATCCCGGCCAGGCCGCTGCCTCGCAGGTCGGGTTCGATGACGATCTGGAAGGCGCTGACAAGGTTGGGTGTGCGCCCGGCGGCGTGATCCTCGACGCTCTTCTTGAGCGCCCATTCTACTCCACCGCCGGGCAGTTGCTCCAGCGGGCCATCCCAGCAAAGCGGGACGCAGTTGCCGAAGGCAGCCAGCTTGTCGCTTGTCGGATCGACAAGGCCGAACTGGTAGTCCTTGAAGTGGTCGTAGATGGCATGGAAGTGCTCATCGATCAGCGGGCTGTGCAGCAGGAACTCGGGCCATCCGCGCGAAGCAAGGTTTTCGGCGGGATCGATCAGATCGGGTCGCTGGTCGAAAGTGTGGAAGGCGAGCTTGTTGGTGTTCATGGTTGGGATGTACGGCGGAAACTCGGTGAAGGCAACGAAGAAGTGGAGCGTGAGGCCTGGAAAAGGCTGTTTGCTTTTCGTGCGCCCGTGTCCTATTTAGTGTGGCAACGATATGGGAGAAGCAGCGTTCCATGACCATACTTGATCTCATCAAAGCCACGACTCCGCGGCCAGAACTGTGGAGCGGGGTTTACAAGATTCCCTGGGATGAACCGGGGTTCAGTCGACGGATGCTGGAGCTGCATTTGGCTCAGGATCATGACTGGGCCAGTCGGCCGTTTGCGACAATCGATGAACATGTGCAGTTCATTCATGAGGCCCTGGCCGAGCGGCAGCCCTGCCGAATACTGGATCTCGGCTGCGGGCCGGGGCTGTACGCGTTTCGGCTGGCGGCGCTGGGGCATGAGTGTGTCGGGATCGACTTCTCGCCCGCCTCGATTGCGTATGCAAAGACGAGCAACCCGCTGCCGGACCGGTGCCGGTTTGAGCTGGGCGATCTGCGGAAGGCGGAGTTTGGTTCGGGCTACGACATTACATTGATGATATACGGCGAGTTCAACGCGTTTTCACTTGATGAGATACGCGATATCCTGGCGCGGGTCTGTACGTCGCTGAAACCGGGCGGGCGGATGTTGATCGAGGCGCATACGCCGGAGGAGATTGCGCGGATTGGGCGGACGGCGAAATCGTGGTACTCGGCGGAGTCGGGGCTGTTCTCGGAGGAGCCGCATGTGTGTTTGATCGAGAACGCGTGGCACGAGGCGGAGCGGACGGCCGAGAGCACATTCTACGTGATCGATGGTGCGACGGGTGAGGTGACGATGTACCGCAACACGCTGCTGCAGTACACGCTGGAGGACTACGGCAAGTTGTTCAGGGAGGCCGGATTCGCCGAGGTGGAGATCACGGCTGCCTGGTCCGATGGGTCACCGAAGGCTGAAGATCAGTTGCTGCTGCTGGCAGGGCGGAAGTGACGGGGGAAACTACAGCAGTTTCGTCAACGCTTCCTCAAGCTCCTCTTCCGTCATGGATTGCAGCTCCGGATGATTTTCCATGTAGGCGGCGAAGTGGAGGTTGAGCCACCCTCGGGTTAGCGGCGTGATGATAGCGCATCGATTGGGGTCGTGCTGGGGATCGTACAGTATTCGCGCCAGTATATACTCCGGGGCTCGGTGCAGGATTCTGAGCGTTTTCTCGAAGCCTCTTACCCCTTCGGCGTATCCGGCATTATAGAAGGCGAGCCGGAGTTCGTTTCGCCCTGTCCTAAGCGGTTCCACCCGGTGTACCTGAATGGGCGAGTAATAGCGCCCGATACCCGCGTACCCGGGCAACATCTCCCATGCGTACCAGCGATTTGGTGTGAGGGTCATGAGTGGAGATGACTTGGTCATAGTCAGATGGCTTTTCGCACTATGAGTGCGTCGCTTCCAAGTTGATTCCCGCCATGAACCCAGCCATATCAACGATCTTGGCATTGGTATACATGCGGTCGGTCTCACTGCCGGTATGGAAGTCGAGCGTACGAATGCACTGTGAATCTATAGACAGCTTGTTCGTTACGTAGTAATCGAATAACTTGAGAAGCGACTTTTCGTTGAACGAACCAACGCCGACTGCTCTGCGAAAATATCTGTCATAGGCAGGAACATTGGCGAATACCCCGAGCATGATCTTCGTGACGAGGGTGTCTGTCGGTTTGTTCTCGGGACCGAGGGCATGTACCAGCTTCTGCTTGAAGTCCATCAGCAGTAGGCGAGTCTCGAGGCTATCATACTGGTCTACGTCAACCTCCCAAACTCGATGGTCGGCAGTGGCTATCGTGCGGACTACATCTCTGTAGACATGGGAACTGCGCTGCCCCAAGAAGGCACGGCCCCTGAGCATCCCCCAACTGGCCAAATAGAAGGCTACTTGAAGACAACTCGTCTGCATGTTGTCTTCATTATACAACTCATGTAGTAGCCCTCTCTCCCTAAATGACTGGAAGTAATTGAAGCAGTAGTCGAATGAAGCATCGCGGGTATCTGGCGCTCTGCCAGGCGTTGTTCCGCCTCCGTTGAGGAAGTCCTTGATATACCTTTCAACCTGCATGGCGCCCTCCTTAGTCAATCCGCGATTTCGCGATGTCCTGATCTAACAGGATAGGGCAGTCCGCTTTCCACAACAAGAAAAATGCGCCATCAGGGGCTCGAACCCCGGACCCGCTGATTAAGAGTCAGCTGCTCTACCAACTGAGCTAATGGCGCATTAATTATCGGCTGCCAAGTACTACCCTGGCAACCGAAGGTAGTTATGTCTGGCCAGGTCAACTTGGTAACCCAGCGCAATGGCCAATATATGTCCCGTCTGCGAAAACGCAAGGGGCTTTTGCCCTTCGGGAAACCCGGCTGCTCGATCCTGACAGCCGGGCAAGCCGCATATCCGTACTATCAGTACGCGCCGCGATTGGGGACTATGCAGATGAACTCGAACGGCTCTGAGTGAGGGTTCTCGAACTGGTGCTCGGTGTTCGGCGGGACGAAGGCGAAGTCCTTCTCGGACAGATCGTGGATGGTGTCACCGATGCGCAGCCTGCCTCGTCCCTGGATGACGTGGTTGATGTGTTCCCAATCGTGTTGATGGCGGGGAGTAAATCCGCCAGGCTCCAGGCGGAAGACACGCATCGTGTGATTATCCCAGCCCTGGTCGGGGCCGATCACGTTGGCTTTTGAGGCACCCTTGACGCCGTCCATAGTGACGTCGCGGAGCTTCATATCGGTGTACTTGACGATCGGCATCGCTGGTCTCCTTGTGTGATCGTTATACGCTGGTACTCAGGTGCAGTATAGTAAACACAGGGTGGCTTGGCCAGTTCCGGCCTCAGACAGCGACACGGATTGACAGACAGAAAAATGACCCGCACATCCCCAGGACACACGGGTCATATTCTGAGTTCAGGAAGACCTGAACAGGGTAGTCAAAAAACTCCCCCTCAGGAAGGTCCGTCAGCCGGTTAGCGACGGTTGCGACGACGGCGCGGCATGGTGCGGGCCGTGCGCTTCATCGAGCTGGCGCGGAAGCCGCGTGAGCTGCTCGGGCGACGGGTGCTCGGCCGACGAGTGGTGGCCTTGCGGTTAGTCGGACGATTGAACGCATTGGCAGCGCCCCGGTTGCCTTTCCACACGGACGGGCTGGCCTTCTTCAGATTGAGGTCAACAGCTTTGTACCGTACGGAGTACACGGAACGACCGAGCTGGCGAGCGATCCAGGAGGTCTCGAAGCGGCGATAGTACTTCCGCATGAACTGGATCTCTTCCTTGTTCCACTGACGAGCGTTGCGGCGAACCGGACGACTGGTCGGCCGAGCGGCACGACGGGACGGCTTGCGGCTGCGCCGTGTGGCAGGGGTTCTACGCGTAGCCATAGGTTACTCCTTTGTTGAGTCGTTAAGGGTTGTGAATAAGACTATGGCCAAGTCAAATTCACCTTTCGAAAAAGTCGTTTGAACTATTCATCGACCTTTTCCTAAAATCCTTAATCCCAACTGGTTAAGAAAATGTCGAGAGGGCTGCTCCTCGTTCGGATGACTGGCATCGAACAGGAAACGGGACTGACGATGGGTATTGAAATCGCCCCACACCTTGTTAGGACTCAAGAACGCGCAAAGTGTGCCCGGCGACGTTTCGATTCTCCGCGACAGGTCGTACTCGCCTGCAAATCAACAGCTTACGAATGGCACGGCGACTTTGCTCCTGAACCTTCCATGAGTATGCGCCTCCTGTTTCAAGCTTCAGCAGTGAAAAGGTGCATGGAGTTATTGGACGAACGCCACAATGACCATGAATGCTGCGAGGAAAAAATTCGCGATGGCAGTCGCATGGCGTTGGTAAACGAGCGGAATCATGGAGACCCGGCAGCGCCACGGGAGCTGCGCCACCGGGTCACGAGAGGTAGTGTGTCGATGGGAAGATGCGCTTTACACACGGTACGCATGGGACAGGCAATCGTTGGTCAGTATCATTGACTTATTCAATCCATAATTAGGCCGTGCGCTCCCGGATCAGGACCTTTGGCGGCGAGTACTGAACACAACGGCCAGATAGACCACTCCCGTCAGCAGAATAATAACGGCACCGGAGGGCAGGTCGGGTCCGTAGCTGAGGGCCAGTCCGAGACTGGTCAGCGCCACGCTGATGCCGGTGGCGAGGATCATTGTTGATCTCAGCCGGTGCGTGAAGCGATTGGCGATTGCTGCCGGTATGGTCAGCAGAGCGATCACCATGACGATCCCGACCACAGTAACGAGAGTAACAACCGTCAGGGCAACCAGTGCCAGAAGAAGCAGGAAGTACAGCCGGGTGGGCAGACCGCGGACGCGTGCGAATTCCTCGTCGAAGCTGATTGCGGCCAACTGCGCGAAGAACAGCCAGGTCAGGCTGATGATGAGCGTATCGAGGATTACGATCAGCCACAGATCGGCCTCGCTGACCATCAGGATGTTGCCGAAGAGATAGCTCATCAGGTCGCTGCTGTATCCCGGAGTCTGGGAGATGAACAGGATGCCGACCGCCATCCCGATAGCCCAGATGGCGCCGATGACCGTATCCTCGCGCTCTTTAGCATAGAGACTGACCAGGCCGATAGTTACCGCAGCGGCCAGTGCGCTCAGCGCGGCGCCATACAAGGGTTGTGCCCAGGACCATTGGTAGACCACAGACAGGTAGTGGGCTACCCCGAGTCCCGCCAGGGAGGCATGAGCGATGCCCCCGGCCATGTAGCTTATCCGCCGTACCACCACCCAGGTGCCAACGACGCCGCAGGCGATACCCGCCAGAACGCCGGCAAGCAGAGCATTCTGCAGGAAGGTGTACTGACTGAGTGCCCTGAGGAAATCAATCATGCTTTCCTCCCCGACGCACATGCCGATCATGGCGTACCAGGCGCACCGAGCGGCCATAGAAATCCTTGAGAAAATCACCGTCGACCTCGGCCGTCGGGTGCACCGACACGCACCGGTTGACGCACACGACGTGCTCCACGAAACGTGAGACGAATGCTGGTTGATGGGACACCATGAGGATTGACAGGTCTCTGCTGAGCGTCTGCAGCAGTTCGTACGTGTCTTCCTCCACTTGAATGTCCAGGTTGGCGGTAGGTTCATCGAGCACCAACAGCCTCGGCCGACTGGCCAGGGCGCGAGCTATGAGGAGTTTGCGCATCTGACCTCCCGAAAGCCGGGAGAAGGAACGGTCTGCAAGATCGGCCAGGCCGACCTGCTCAAGCGCCCGCATGGCCCTTGCGCGAGGGCTGTGCGGTCCTGACCGCGTCCCGGGCAGGGCCGTAACGGTCCCCATTTTCACGACGTCAAGGACGGTTGCGGGGAACGAGGCATCGTACTGAGCAGACTGGGGCATGTAGCCGATAAGATGTCTGGCCTGGTTCGGAGAGCGCCTAAGTACCTGTATCGCCCCGGTATCCGGCTGCAGCAGACCAAGTATCAACTTCAGCAGGGTTGTTTTGCCACCCCCATTGGGGCCGACAATCCAGACAAACTCGCCCGTCGGCAGGCTGAGATTGACATCCTGAAGTATGACCTGTGCTCCATAGGAGAACGAGACATCCTGTATCATCAGGAGCGAATGGTCGGTCATTGTTCAACCTCTTGAGGGTTCAGGCCGCCGGCGACGGCCGCAGCCATACGCAGCAGATTCTCGGGGTAGTCCGCGGCCAGAGGATCTATGGCGACCACAGATCCTTTCAGCTCAGCGGCGATTGCCCGGGCGGAGGCATCGGAGAATTGCGGCTGCACGAAGACGACACTAACATTGTCAACACGGGCGGACTCGATCAGCCGCGCCACCTGTCGCGGCCCTGGCTCCCGGGCACCCATCTCTATGGGCACCTGCTCAAGCCCATAGGCCGCACACCAGTAGCCGAAAGCAGCGTGGTAGACGTAGAGCTTCCGTCCCCGGTATTCGCTGAGCATGACTCGGGAGATGCTGTCGACGACTACCAGGCTGTCGACAATCGTTGCGAGGCGAGACTGATATTCATCGCAATGCATGCTGTCAATACGACACAACTCCTGCGCCATATTCCTGGCGATGATGGTGGCAGCGGCAGGGTCAAGCCAGACGTGAGGATCGAGCTGTTGGTGGGAGTGATCGTGATCGCTGCAGCCGTCATCAACTGAACGCAGCGCGATTCCATCGCGCACATCGACAATCCGCAAATGGGGGTACATGTTCTCCAGGCGCGGTATGAGTGTTTGCTCAAAAGGCACGCCGATGCACAGGAGGAGATCAGCCTCGGCCATCGCGGCGAGGTGACGCGGCGAAGGATCGTAAGTATGTGGGGACTGGCCCGGCTCCAGCAGAACATGGATATCGGCAAAGTCAGCGGCGAGCTGTTCGGCGAACCATTGCTGAGGAAGAATGGATACCCAGACATTCAGCCGCGAGTCGTTTGAGGACGAATGCACTGGGGACAGAGTCAGCAGCAGTATTGCCAGAAGCGGCAGCACCTGCTGCAATGCCCGGCAGCGGCTTTGTGATTGATCTACTTGTGGCATACCAGGTGTGACTCCCCGCAATCATGGCAGGTTTGGATATCATGGCTCTGTGTGAACTCGCGCCAATGACGTGACTGCTGCGGCGTCAGGATGCCGGTCCCGCGACAGAGCGGACAGGTGGAATCAAGCGCCGTCAGGACGGCATTGCGAATGAACTCGGAACGGTTGGGTATCCCGTCCATGGCGTCCAGTAAGGCGTCATCGGCCTTGAATGAGATTATGCCGGTCTTGTGATAGGTTTTGTGAGATCTGGACATGTGTGCATTCCTCTGTCTGGTCTTTCGGGTATTATTACCTCGTATTACCGACAACGTCAAGGCTGAGACAATTGTTCGCTCCGCACAACAGGAGAGAGCTTAACCAGAATCAGCCCCATGGGTCGCTCGTTCTCAGGCGAGTTCTCAAAGGCCAGCGCTTGCCCTGCAACAGGCCTCGTGGCTGATCAATCAGCTCTTGCAGCCGGGGGCCGAACTCGGCATATTCCGGCCATGTGGCACTGGATCTCCCATCTGAATCGAGAACGCAACCTGTTCAGGCCGTGTCGTGGTTGTCAAGCACCGACACAGATCGCTGTTCTGGATCGATGGCAAGGGTACTGCAGGCATTGCTATCAGCAGATGCTGCGCGATGGCCGGCCCGCATCACCGCCCTCGGTAACCGACAAGAGACCATAGCGATTCGGGAGTTTGTGTGGGCGTGAACATTCGATGAATAAAGAGCGCAATGGCAATTGACCTATCCTGCAGCCTGAATCTTTGGCGAAACAATCGCCGCGCCTTTCTCCTCTGGGGCGGTTTGGTGCTTCTGGCGTGGACTGCCCTTGTTGGCTATCACGCCTTCGAAGGGAAGTGGCTGCGTCTGGGGTTGCTGGTGCTGGCACCCGGCATGCTGCTGGTTATCAGTCTGCCGCGTGTCGCTTTTGTGCAGTATGTGCTGGTTCTGTTTGTCAATATGATGGTCGTGCCCTCAGCGGCGATCATCCTGATCGACATATCAGCCATGATACTGGTTCTCGCCGCGCTGATGGATGTCCTTTTGCATGAGCAAGAGGCCCCGCGTTTTCCGCCGCTGTTCGGGTACTTCGTGGCGCTGTTCGCGGCTTTATTTGTTTGCGGTATCTTCGGGCACAACATCCTGATCTCGGCGCGATCTACCGCGAGGATAGCGGCGCTGGCCGTGACGCTGCTGGCGCTGCTGCGGCTGGGGCGGTACTTCAGTCTCACCGATCTGGTCCGTCTGTACTTCTGGGTGGCGGTTGCCAACGGGCTGGTAGCATTAGTCCCCTTTGTTGCCTCCGGTGGGCAGATGCGTTCTTTCGGCTTTGCACCAGCCCTTCTTGATGACCTGCTGGCGCTGGCCTTGCCGATCGGCGCCAGCCTGTTTCTGTGGGGGCGCCGCAAACGTGCATTGGCGTATGCTGCCGGTTGCCTGATTGTGTTCGGTGCCCTGGCGGCAACTCAGTCGCGCGCCTCAATCTTGATCGCTCTGCTGTTCTCAGTATTCGTGTTCATTGTCTCCTGGCGCCGATCACGGACGCTCGCCGACGGCGATCCCGGCCCTCGCGACATTCGCAGGCGCGTGTTGCTGACTATGGTCTTTGGCGGTTCGGCCCTGATCGTCCTCGTGGCTGTCTTCTCAGGATTCTTCGAAACCCTGCTCTGGCGGTTTGAACGCCTGTTCTCGACTACGCCCAGGGATACGATCCTGGCGCGGTTCGCTTTGTGGAAGTATGCCTGGCTGTCGTTTCTTTCGAATCCCATCACCGGTATCGGGCCGGGGAACTTTCGTTATGTTCAGCAGATCTTCCATCAGGCGACTCTGGACCCGATCTACTTTTACGTGCGCGGGTACTCCGCCCACAACCTGACCATTCACTATCTGGCCGAGACCGGTATTGTGGGGACATCGGCCCTGATCGCCCTGTTTGTGCGTCAGTTCTCGCTCGCGCGCAGGGGCTGGCGGAACTTGATGTCGCCCGACCAAGTCCCGGCGAAGCTGGCGCTTCTGACCGTCTCCGGACTGTTTCTGCTGACCACTTTCGTGGAGGCTGGCTGGATGTGGGCCGCCACCGGGCACATATTCGTTTTCTTTGCCGCCGCCATAGTTCGCGGCGCCAGCGAGTAACCGCGTCTCGGTCCGAGCGGAACCGACCCGATCGTATTCATGTTAAGTTATTCGTGGGCAATGTAATCGGAGATGCTGCAGACGTGAAACGGATTTTGTGCTGTATGTGTATCAGATAGGTGATAAGCCAGTTAACCTCACAGCCTACGGGGAGAAGATAATGTATCAGAATCTCAGGCGTAAATGGATGTTGCTTTTTCTGGGGGTTGTTCTCGGAGCAGGCCTGTTCGCGGTGGTGTCTCCTTTAGACTCGCACAGTGCTCAGCAGGCCGTGCC
This sequence comes from uncultured Ignavibacteriales bacterium, assembly GCA_964627305.1. Lineage (GTDB taxonomy): Bacteria > Zixibacteria > MSB-5A5 > GN15 > FEB-12 > WJKG01. The sequence goes on from CAZVHP010000002.1 coordinate 194,908, forward strand.
GCTTGAGCGGCAGATCATCGGGGCCGATCAGCGTCCGATAACTTCGCTGCGTGACCTCAATAACGCTTTCGCCGATGTTGCCGAATCGGTCTCGCCGGCAGTGGTAACCGTGTTCTCAGAGCGAGTGCTGCCTCTTCGGCGCCAATTGAATCCCTTCTCAGACTTCTTTGATGACTTCTTTTTCGGGCCGCGCAACCGGCTCCCTCAGCAGCCGCGGGAACGGGAATACCGGCAGCAGGGACATGGCTCGGGAGTGATTGTTTCGGCCGATGGTTACATCCTTACCAACAACCACGTTGTCGCTCAGGCCGACTCCATCTATGTCCGGCTGTTCGACCAACGGGAGTTCCCCGCCGAAGTGATAGGCACTGACCCCAAGACCGATATCGCCGTGATCAGGATCGATGCCAAAAACCTGCCGGTGGTTGCCCGTGGTGACAGTGATAAGCTGCGCGTGGGGGAGTTTGTGCTGGCGATCGGATCGCCCCTGTCGGCCAACCTGGCGCACACTGTGACCAGTGGCATTGTCAGCGCCAAGGGACGCGCCCAGATGGGGCTGGCCGACTACGAGGACTTCATCCAGACCGATGCCGCCATCAATCGGGGCAACTCCGGTGGTGCGCTGGTCAATGTCGATGGCGAACTGGTGGGCATCAATGCTGCCATTGTCTCACAGAGCGGGGGCTTTCAGGGTATTGGCTTCGCTGTACCCAGTAACATGGCCTTATCGGTTATGGAGTCCCTGATTGAACACGGCCGCGTCGTACGAGGTTGGCTTGGGGTTTATATTCAGGATGTCACGCCGCAGATCGCGCGGGCGATGGGACTTGACAGAAGCGATGGCGCCCTGATCAGCGAAGTGGCGCCGGGCAGTCCCGCCGAGCAGGCAGGATTGCAGGATGGCGATATCGTCATTGAGATGAACGGCAAACGGGTAGTCAACTCGGTGCAGTTTCGCAAGGATGTCGCGACCACCCCGCCCAGAGTCGATGTGACCCTGACAGTGCTTCGCGACGGCAACCGCAAGAAGATCACAGTGACCTTGGGAGAGCTACCGTCTGATATGGCCGCCGGGCCCGTCCAGCAGAGTCTGGAGGATCGGCTGGGATTCCGGCTGGAACCGCTGACGCGTGAGCTTGCCCAGCGATATGGAGTCGATCCGAGTCTCAGCGGTCTGATCGTGACCGATATCGACGAAACCAGCGCTGCCTACAGCGCCGGGCTGCGAGCCGGCGATGTTGTCCGCTCGCTGAATCGCCGCCGCGTGACCAGTCTTGATGACTTCAATGACATGATGAGTCAGATGACACAGGGCGACAGTGTTCTTTTGCGGGTTATCAGGGACAATCGCGGCTACTATGTTGCTTTCACGCTGTGAGGGCGTCGTATCCGGTTACGGTGATGGATTTGCATAGCGAGGTGGTGATCAGTCCGATCACCGCCTCGCTCAATTTGGTCTGCTACCCGGCTTGACCGGAGAGCTGCAGAGTCAGTGTCTTCAGTTCCTGTTCGGGAAGAGCGCCCCCCACCCGATCTGGAACATGAAGCGGTTGGATCGCTCATGGTTCGAGAGCTGCCATGTGAAATACAGCTCGAAGAACAGCGGGGGGATTCGTCCCAGACCGAGGCCGATCTCGTGGAACCCGTTGCGTGCGACCCCATACTCGTACCCGAGATCGGGGGCAGGGCCCCGGTCGAATTCGGTCCAGAGTGAGCCGCCATAGACGAACAAGCTGAAGGGGATCTTCTGTATCAGGGGCAAACCTGACCTGCGCCAGAGACTCCGTCCGAAGTCCTGCCGAATATACCATGCTCCCAACCGGTCACCCTTGTAACTGATGCTGCCGGTTGTCTTAAACGGCTCGACCGGACTGAACCACCCTTCCGAATGGTCCGCAGTGAATACCCGTTGCCGAGGCAGTGACCGGTCGGCCAATCCACCGTAAAGATACAGCGTTGTCAGGTCGGCAGAGAGGATTCGCCGCTGATGAAATGCTTTGATCGAATATCTGACAAAGTCGTACTCGCTGTTCGCAAGTTCAGGATGTGAGTACTCCACAGCAAGCTCAAGGCGTGAGTAGGGCACGGCGTGTATGCGCCGAAGCCGCCCCTGGTCCATCATAAGGGGCCGGGAATCATAGAAAGCATTCAACTCGAATGACCGCATTCTGCCGTCATCGACAGCCGGGTTGGCACGCGGCTGGCCGCTGTTCTTACTGACCGCAAACACGCTGTAATCGGTGGCAATGTCCAGCGACGAGTGTCTCTGATCGTGATACGAGAGCCTCAGATCGACATTTCGCAACACCTTCGATTGCGCATGAATACTGATACCCCGGGCGCGGTAGTAATCGGCCGGGCTGGTCTTGTGCAGCAGGGCGTCCATGGTGTAGTTGGTGGTGGAGTCCATCAGCAGTGTCGGGGTCCGCTGCACCTGATCCTGCCAGTGTAGTCCGACTCTCAACCGCCGCCGGACATCCAGTGTATGAACGAAACCGTAGTGATGTTGCCAGAATTCGCCGTCGATAGCGTATCCGGACTTCAGACGAAGATTCCAGCGTGGGTGCAGTCTGTCGGTTTGCACTCCGAGCCCGAGGTAGTGCCCCTCGACCCGTGTAAAATGGTAGATGTCCGGGGTTAAGAGTGCTATCATCGTCGCACCCAGAACTTTGAGACCGGTAAGCCAAATCGGACCGGGCAAGCTCTGCAAAGAGTCAATGCGATGATACGCGGCCTCAATGTCTGAAGTCAGCGGTACCAGTTGGGCCGCGCTCCAGGTTGCCGAGTCGACCTTATCCGCATCATGGGCAACTTCAAGTTCGAACTCGTCGAAGCGGATGGGATCAATCTGCTGTTCAAACCGGTAGTTCGTGAGTGCCGCGAGGTAGTCGATCTTGAAGCTCAAGTTGAACGGGAAGCCGATCACCACATCAGCGGTCAAATGGATCCTGTCCGGCATCCAATACTCACCGTCAAAGAGCAGGAAACGCTGTCGATATCGCAGGTCGTCGGTCAGTGGTGTCTCAACGCCCTCTGTCACACCGACGTCGACACCCACGACAGCGTAGCTCGAATCGGCAATATCGATAGTGCCGACGAAGAGCGGTGAATGGGGATTCTTCGGTTCCACCTCAAGACGGTACACGGCCTGACCGTCAACATAGATGGTGTCCATGAGATAATAGTTGTAATGGTCGAGGGCGTCGGTGGCCGTCGGCGAGACTACAGAGTAGGGACCGAGGTCGATGCGATTAGCGTTGAAGTTCAGAATCCGACCAACTGTAACCAAGTTCTGTTCGGGCAACAGGTTCGCAGTCTGACGGCGAGACAGTATGACTTCTTTGTAATTGTCCGGTTGTTTCCAATACGCCTGAAGCTGAGTTTCGGTCACCACGAGTATGGTGGTATCGTCGTCTGTCCTGGGACGACGCACCACGAGTCGCGTATAGGCGTCGAACTGATACTGCTGCAAATTTCCCAACAGGTCCCGCTTGCGAGCGATCGCTTCCAGTATAATGCGCTGTGCGGCATCATAGGCGCGATCATAGACCTTGGTCCCGGGGACAGTGATCACGGAGGAATGCAGCCGGACATCACGCGTGAGATCCTCCGTACCGGCTTCTATTTCAACAACTTCAGAGTAGTAGGACACATGGCTGAACTTGATGCGATACGTGCCCGGCTCCAGCCTCAAACGGTAATGGCCCTCTTCGTTGGAGAGTGTAGCCTGACTGGTTCCCTCGACTCGAACGGTGGCCAGCCCGACCGGATCGTTGGAATCATAGTCCAATACCCTCCCCTCAAGTACAGCCCCCGACGCCTGATTGGTGCCAGCTAACAACAGAAGAACAAACAGGACAATTCGCCTCATCGGGTGTCTCCTTCCCTGCACCTTGTGACTTTCCAATGATTTTCTAAGACGATCCAATCTCGCGCTGGTTTCACAAATAATCTGATCGCTGAGTCTGCATGAAAGTTCCGGGCAAGCGCCGGTTTGCCTCAGGCGGCATAGAGGTGACAATCTCGCCTGAATCGATTTGCTGCGATGGAACCTGAAGGTTAAATCGCTGTTTCCCTTTGTAAGATGAAGCCACCTTATGCATCACAACCTGCGGCTGATGCTGCCTGCACTCCATCAAGTGCGATTGGTGTCACGATCGCAAGCACTATCTCGGCCTATCTGCTGCTGACCAAGCCGTCGATCATGCTCCTGGTCCTCTTTACCGGAGCAGCAGCCCTCGTTGTTCAAGGCAGTTTTCTGGCCAGGCCCGTTGATTTTGCCCTTGTTCTGCTCGGTTTGTTTCTGGCCGGAGGTTCGGCCAATGCCCTGAACCAGTACTTCGAGCGGGATATCGACAGTAACATGACCCGGACCCGTAAGCGTCGCCCGCTTCCGATGGGAACTCTCTCTCCGGGCCACGCGCTGTCGTTTGCCATTGCTATTGGGACGCTTGGCGTTGCTATCTTTGCCGTCCGATTCAACTGGCTGACAGCAGGTCTGGCGCTGTTCACCATAGTCTTCTACAGCTTTTACTATACCCTGTGGCTTAAACCGCGCACGACTAATAATATAGTCATTGGCGGAATAGCCGGGTCCATGGCGCCCGTCGGCGCCTGGGCCGCAGCCACAGGTGAAATGGCTATCGCGCCGTTGGTCATGTTTCTCATCGTCTTTTTGTGGACGCCGCCGCATTTCTGGTCTCTTGCGCTGTTCTGCAGCGATGACTACCGACGAGTCAAACTGCCTATGCTGCCGGTTGTCAACGGAGAGCAGGCAACCTTGAATCAGATATTCTGGTACACGCTCGTGCTGGTCACGTGCAGTCTGAGCCTTGCTGTGCTTGGCAGCGGCTGGTTGTACCTCCTGGTCGCTCTGTGGATGGGTTCTACGTATCTGCGCATGGCCTGGCGTGCCAGACGAGACCACCAGGTCAGTGCGGCCCGCAGTCTGTTCAAATTCTCGCTCGTCTATCTCTTTGTGATTTTTACCGCCATCATGGTCGATGCTCTCATTCCCGCTGCGCCGTTTCTCCCGCCATTGCCGCATCTCGGCTGATCGTTCCGGCACGGATCCGCAGCGATCCGATAGCGAACGTGGGCGATCGCCACTCGTTGGGTGTCCGTAACATATTGAGGGTTGGTCAAATACCCAGTTGCGGAAACGGCCGCACGACGGGCCGCTGAGTGATGATCGCACTCGGCGCCTCATGATGCTGCCACGTTGGGGCAGCGGTTCTGATGCTCTTCACGGTCTAAAAGCGAGTTGATGGCCAAATACGTGCAAATAGTTTGTGGACATCGTCACGAAATCTCATATATTGGCTGCGTTGTGGTAACGGGAGGGACCCATCGTGTGGCATGACGCTGCCAGGCGAGCCGCATGATGTCTGCTACAAAGTGAACGTGGTCATTCAGGAAGGGTGCTTTGGCCCAGATATTTCCACGCTGGACAACACGGCTGCCCCTATTCGCGGCTGTGGTTGTTGTTGCCGTTATAGTTGGCGGGGTCGGTTTCTTCTGGTACTACGGCTCTCCCGAGTACACCCATGTCGGATATCGACCAACACAACCGGTGGCATACAGCCACAAGCTGCATGCCGGTGATCTGGGTATTGATTGCCGCTACTGCCACACTTCGGTTGAATCCTCGGCCACGGCAGTTGTGCCACCCACGCAAACCTGTATGAACTGCCACACCCTCATTCTTTCTGAAAGCGAGAAACTGCTGCCGGTGCGCGAGAGCTGGGCGACCGGAATGCCCATAGAGTGGGTGCGCGTCAACAAGGTTGCGGACTACGCTTTCTTTGACCACAGTGCCCATGTCACCAAGGGTATCGGCTGTGTCACGTGTCACGGGAATGTCGCCCAGATGGAGAAGGTGATGCAGGTCGAGCCGTTGTCGATGGGGTGGTGTCTGGACTGTCACCGCAATCCCGACCCGCATCTGCGCCCGCTTGACAAGATCACTGACATGAAGTGGCAGCCCGGTTCGGAGCATGCCGAATTTGTCGAACGCGTTAAGAAAGAATGGAAGATCGACCCGCCGGTTGATTGTTCGGGGTGCCATCGATGAGTGAGCAGAAGAGTAACAATCGGGGCACGGGCAAGGACTACTGGCGTTCGCTCGATCAACTCGCGCAGAGCGAGCGCTACAAGGAATTCCTGCAACGCGAATTTCCGGAGGGAGCCTCTGAGCACAGCAACGCCTGGTCGCGCCGCAACTTCCTCGGGATTATGGGAGCCTCTCTGGCCCTGGCGGGACTGACTGGATGCCGCCAGCCGGAAGAGAAGATCGTACCGTACGTCAGGCCACCCGAGGAAGTCATTCCGGGAATCCCTCAGCAGTATGCCACCGCCATGCCTTTCGGGCTTGATGCCCTGGGCCTGGTGGTGGAAAGCCATGTCGGTCGACCGACCAAGATCGAGGGCAATGCCCATCATCCGTCCACCCTTGGCGCCGCCAGTGTCTTCATGCAGGCCGAGTTGCTGACGATGTACGATCCCGATCGTTCGAAGCTGGTGCTGAACAATGGTCGGGAGTCGACCTGGGACAGTTTCGTTGCCTACTGGCGCGAACGGGCCGACATACACAAGGCAGATCGCGGCAAGGGTCTGGCTGTTCTCACTTCGCCGTTTGCTTCGCCGACCTTGTTCCGACTGAAAAACGAGTTCCTTCGCGCCTACCGCGACGCGACATGGGTAAGCTGGGAGCCGATCTCCGAGGAGCCTGTTGTTGAAGGGATGCGTCTTTTGACCGGCGAGCCGTTGATGCCGGTGTACCGTCTTGAGAAGGCTGAGGTGATCGCTGCTTTCGATTGCGATTTCGTCTTCAGCGAGCCGGGCAGCATTGTCAATGCGCGGCGCTTCATGGATGGTCGGCGTGTTGCCGTCGATTTTGACCCGATGAACCGCCTGTATGTGGCCGAGGCGGCCTTCACCCCGACCGGTGCAGTGGCCGACCATCGCCTCGCTCTACAGGCCGGACGCATACCGGCTTTGCTTCTGGGGCTGGCCGAGGCTCTGCTCAATCTGGGCGCCGATCCCGGTGTCTTCCAACGACAACGCCCGCCGCAGCTTACTGAGCATGAACGCGCCTGGTGTCTGGAACTGGCCAAAGATCTGCTCATCCGCCGGGGCAAATCTGTGGTCATGGCCGGCCGCAAACAACCGGCTCATGTCCACGCAATCGCCATGGCCATCAACGCGGCTTTGGGTGGCGTGGGGCAGACAGTTTCGCTTAAGCTGCTCACGGATGCCTCACTTCCGGATACTCAGGCATTCGCCTCGCTGATCAATGACATGAAGGGCGGCCGTGTACAGACGCTCATTACGATCGGTCTCAACCCGGCATACAATACTCCCGGCAGCCTGGATTTCGGTGGCGGGCTGGAGCGTGTCGAGCACAGGATCCACATGGGGCTGTATGCCGATGAAACCGCCGCGAAGTCGACCTGGCATCTGCCGCAGGCGCACTTTCTCGAAAGCTGGAGCGATGCTCGCGCAGCCGATGGTACCATAACCTTCATGCAGCCGCTGATTGCACCGCTGTACGGCGGGCATTCTGACGTTGAGTTGTACTCGCTGCTGGTCACCGGTCGTGACCGCGCCGGCTATGATATCGTCAGGGAGACCTGGCAGGACCGATTCCCGCGCGGGCTGTTTGAGAGCAAATGGCAGCAGACGCTGCACGACGGGTTGGTGGAGGGGAGCGCCACCCCCGATGAGAACGCTGATCTTGGCGCCTTGCGGCTGGTCCGCTATCTGGAGCAGCATCCGGTTTCGGCGCCGGCAGCCGATGAGATCGAGCTGGTTCTGACTCCATCGATGGCTACCTACGACGGCCGCTACGCAAACAACGGTTGGCTGCAGGAGTGTCCCGACCCCGTGACAAAACTGGCGTGGGACAATGCCGCCTGCCTGTCTCCGGCCATGGCGCGACGTCTCGGCGTGAAGAATGAGGACGTAGTTTCACTTAGGATCGGCGGCAAGTCCGTTGATATGCCGGTCTGGATCGTCCCCGGCCAGGCCGATCACACCGTTGTGACATCGCTCGGATACGGCCGCACCGCCGCCGGAAGGGTGGGGAACGGCGTCGGGTTCGACACGTACCCGCTGCGATCGCATCTGGAGCCGTACGTGCGTCGCGGAGTGACTCTCGCCCCTGCCGGCGGTAGCTACCCGCTGGCCAATACGCAGGATCACGGGAGTATGGAGGGCAGGCCTCTCGTGCGCGAAATGGCTGTCGGGGACTACCGGAAGCACCCCGGTGCCATAGCCGAGATGGAAGAGCATCCTCCCCTGAAGTCGCTGTGGGAGGAACACAGCTACGATACCGGCTATCAGTGGGGGATGAGCATCGATCTGAACGCCTGCATTGGCTGCAACGCCTGCACCATTGCTTGTCAAGCGGAAAACAACATTCCACTGGTGGGCAAAGAGCAAACCCGCAAGGGTCGCGAGATGCACTGGATACGGGTTGATCGGTATTTCAACGGTGATGTTGATCAGCCGGAGATGGTCCACCAGCCGGTGCCGTGTCAGCACTGCGAGAACGCTCCCTGTGAGCAGGTCTGTCCGGTGGCAGCGACGGTCCACGACAAAGAGGGCCTCAACCTGATGGTATATAACCGCTGTATTGGGACGCGCTATTGTTCCAACAACTGCCCCTACAAGGTGCGTCGATTCAACTTCTTCAATTACACCAGGGACTATGCTGAGACCATCAAAATGGCTCAGAACCCGGATGTGACAGTTCGTTCACGCGGGGTCATGGAGAAGTGTACGTACTGTCTGCAGCGTATCAATGAAGCCCGCCAGGTGGCCAAAAAGGATGGTAATCGCGAGATCCGCGATGGCGAGATCCTGACCGCCTGCCAGCAGGCCTGCCCGACCCGCGCTATTGTGTTTGGCAATATCAATGATCCCGACAGTGAGGTCTCCACAGCTCGTGCGCGCAATCGTACCTATTATCTGCTGGGTTATCTCAACGTGAAGCCGCGCACTTCGTACATGGCGAAGTTGCGCAACCCGATGGAATCGATGTTGAACGTGGAAAAGACATACGGAAAACAGGGTGGTGACCGATGAGCCGGGAAGCGAAAGTGACATCACAGCCCGTCCACGAAGTGCTCATTCCCGGTGATCCCTCGTTCCACGACATCACTCATCAGGTAAGTGCCATCGTGGAGGGGAAGACCCCAAAAGCCTGGTACGTCTTGTTCACCATCTCGGCGATTGTGGCCAGTTCCCTTGTGTTTCAGATTGGTTACCTGATCTGGGAGGGAATCGGCATCTGGGGATTGAACATCCCGGTTGCCTGGGGCTGGGCCATCGTAAACTTCGTCTTCTGGGTCGGTATCGGCCACGCCGGCACGTTGATTTCGGCTATTCTGTTCATGCTGCGACAACGCTGGCGTACCTCGATTAATCGTTTCGCCGAGGCCATGACGATCTTCGCTGTGATCTGCGCTCTGCTGTTTCCGGCGATTCATGTCGGCCGTATCTGGGTCGTCTACTGGATGGCGCCCGTCCCGAATCAAATGGCCATGTGGCCGAACTTCCGCAGCCCGCTGCTGTGGGACTTCTTCGCGGTCGGCACCTACTTCACGGCGTCTCTGATGTTCTGGTATGTTGGTCTGATCCCGGACCTTGCCACCATCCGTGACCGCGCAGCCAGCAAACTCAAGAAGATCTTCTACGGCATCTTTTCGCTCGGCTGGCGCGGCGGCAACCGTCAGTGGCGGCATTACGAGCTGGCCTATCTGGTGCTGGCCGGGGTGTCGACGCCACTGGTGCTTTCGGTGCACAGTATCGTCTCGACCGATTTCGCCACCTCGGTTGTCCCCGGGTGGCATACGACCATCTTCCCGCCGTATTTCGTTGCCGGCGCTATCTTTTCCGGGTTTGCTATGGTGCTGACCCTGGCGATCATTGCCCGCAAAGTTTACGGGCTGGAGAATCTGATCACGATGAAGCACCTGGAGCGCATCAACCTGATCATTCTCGTGACCGGAATGATGGTGGGCTATGCTTATTCCATGGAGTTCTTCATTGCGTGGTATTCGGGCAACATTTACGAGCAGTTCGCTTTTGTGAATCGGGCGTTTGGTCCCTATGCCTGGGCATACTGGATAATGGTTAGCTGCAATGTTCTTGTGCCCCAGGTGTTCTGGTTCAAGAAATACCGCCGGCACATTGTGGTGATGTTCATCGCCTCGATCCTGATCAATGTCGGCATGTGGTTCGAGCGGTTCGTCATCGTTATTACTCTGGCTTCCGACTATCTCCCCTCGAGCTGGGATTACTACAGCCCCACTGTCTGGGATGTCGGGCTGCTGATTGGTTCATTCGGTCTGTTCTTCACGCTGTTTCTGCTGTTCCTTCGCTTCTTGCCGATGGTGGCCATGTCGGAAGTCAAGGGCGTGTTGCCACAGGCTGATCCCCATCACGGAGGTACCCATCGTGGCTGAGAGTGATGGCAAGGTCTACGGGATGATAGCCGAATTTGAAAGCCCCGCGCACCTGATCGAGGCGGCTGCTAAAGTGCGCAGCGAGGGATACCGTAAGTTCGACTGTCACTCCCCGTTCCCCATTCACGGCATGGACCAGGCGATGGGGCTGGGCCGCTCGCCCCTGGGCTTTCTGGTCGGCATCGCCGCCTTCAGCGGCCTGGGGTTCATGACCTGGCTGACCTGGTACACAAGTGTGGTCGACTATCCGCTGGTGATTTCCGGCAAACCCTTCTTCAGCTATCAGGCATACGTGCCGGTGGTGTTTGCTATCACCATACTCTGCGCGGCGCTGACCGCCACTTTCGGCATGTTCCATCTGAATCGCATTCCGATGCTCTTCCACCCCATGTTCAATTGCGAGCAGTTCAAGAAGGTTACCGATGACGGCTTCTTCGTCTCGATTGAAGCACGCGACAGCAAATTCGATGAGCAACGCACCCGCGCCTTTCTGGAGTCGATCGGCGGCACCAACGTGGAGGTAATCAGGGAATGACGCGCCTGGTGACCATCTGGATGCGCCTTGCGGGTGTGTCGGCTGGTTTGGTCCTTCTGGCCCTGCTGCTGCCTATGGTTTCCGGTTGCCAGGGCCGACCGTCCGACAAACCGCCGATCCATCTTGTTCAGGACATGGATCAGCAACCGCGCTATGATCCCCAGTCCAAGAGTCGTTTCTTCGCCGACAGCCTCACCATGCGCCCTCTTGTTGCCGGGACTGTTCCGAGGGGAGGCCTGAAGGATGATCCGGAGTACTACACCGGCAGAGACGCCTCCGGCATGCTGATCACAAGGATCCCCGCAACCATCGATATGGTTGCGCTCAAGCGTGGGCAGAAGGAGTATGACATATACTGCTCGCCATGTCATGGTCGGGTGGGGGATGGCCAGGGGATCATGATCAGGTACAACTACGTTCCGCCCCCGACGTTCCACGATGATCGCCTGCGCAGCATCGAGGATGGGCACATGTTCGATGTCATCACCAACGGTATTCGCAATATGCCCGCGTACGCTCACCAGATTCCAGTCAGTGACCGGTGGGCCATCGTCGCTTATCTGAGAGCGCTGCAGCGCAGCCAGAATGCTGCTGTCGAGGATATTCCTGAAGCAATGAGAGACAGGGTGCAGTAGGGAAGAGCCGATGAAGATCAACCATAAGACATTTGAGATCACCCATCCGGGTCGTGCAGGTCGGATTGCGTTGGCTATTGGCATTGTCGGTCTGGTCGCCTCAGCCGGCGGTTACTTCGTCGACTCCAGGCAGTTCTTTTTCTCCTGGCTGACAGCATTCGTGTTCTGGCTGACACTTGGTCTCGGTGGATTGTTCTTCGTCATGCTGCACCATCTTGTCGATGCCAAGTGGTCGGTGGTGCTGCGCCGCATAGCCGAGAACCTGATGCGGGCTACACCCATTATGGTGATCTTCTTTGTGCCTCTTGCATTCGGGTTGCACGAGCTGTACCACTGGACGCACGCCGATGCAGTCGCCAACGATCCCCTGCTACAGAGCAAGGCGCCATATCTGAACACCTGGTTTTTCGGAATCCGCACTGTGTTCTACTTCGCCGTCTGGTCATACCTCTGCGTGACGCTGTACCGTCGTTCGATCACTCAGGACAGGAAAGGACACGACCAGGGGATGACCGCCCGATTCCGGCGTATCAGTGCTCCCGGCATGCTGTTGTTTGCAGTCACGGTGACCTTTGCTTCCTTTGACTGGCTGATGTCACTCGATGCTCACTGGTACTCGACCATTTTCGGCGCCTATGTGTTCTCCGGCCTCTTTCTCGGTTCGTTGGCCATGATAACGCTGATCGTCATGTACCTGCGCCGCAGTGGTCAGCTGACCGATGTGATCACGGTCGAACACTACCATGACCTCGGCAAGCTGATGTTCGCTTTCCTGATATTCTGGTCTTATATGGCCTTCTCACAGTATTTCCTTCAGTGGTATGCGAACATTCCGGAAGAGACAATCTGGTACCGGCATCGCTGGGAGGGTGGCTGGAAGGCCATTAGTCTGGTTATCGTCTTCGGCCACTTTGTTATACCGTTCTTCCTGATGCTGACTCGGGCGGCCAAGCGCAGCCCGGCCGTACTGACGTGTCTGGGTTTGTGGCTGCTGGCAGTTCATTTCATAGATATACACTGGTTGGTGCTGCCGAATCTGCACCAGCACAGCGCGCACCCGTCGTGGATGGATTTGAGCACGCTGGCTGGAATTGGGGGTGTTTTCTTGTGGTACCTGCACCGTGTGTTCGTCAGCAGTAAGGTTATCGCAGTCAATGACCCGGGCCTGGAAGCCTCGGTGAAGTTCACGAATAACTGACCTTCGGTGTATTGAGTATGAGCGAGAACAATCCAAACCACACCGCCGGCTACGAAACCAGCGATATCAATGCCACCAAGGTCGTCGCGGTCGGTATGGTCGTCGTCATTGTGGTAGTGCTGTTTCTGGTGATCCTCAATGAGTACTTCATTCAGGTCAGAGAGGACCTCGTGCAGCAGCAGGTCCTGAGCAAAGAGTCGGCCCTGCTGCGTGACATCCGCGCCCGCGAGGCCGAAATCCTCAACAGCTACGGCGTCCTCGACAGGCAGGCCGGGGTTTACCGGATTCCCATTGAGCGGGCAATGGAGGTCTATGCCGATGAAGCCTTCCGGCAGGTCCAGTCAGGCCGCGCCCGGTAGGGGGCTTGGCGCAGGGCATGAAGCTGTTGCAGTACAGAACGTTAACTCACCCTGACTGAGCCGATTGCATGGCAAGCCATCTCAGGCACAGAACTAACGATGCCCAGAACAAAGACTATATGGGTTAATATAACCTAAAAATGATAGAACCATCAGCCCAGTTTCCCGGTTGAGGTGACGACAACGACGGCGGATTGTCCGCCAGGTTGAAGATTGCAAGGTTAACAATGTTGCGCTCAGTATTTCGTGTACGGCACATCTTCATCATCGCTCTTCTTACGTTGGCGACCCATGTTCCGGTCTCCGCGCAGTTGGTGCAGGAACGGCCGCGGGAGTTGCAGGGGATCGATGTCAGGGAGCATCTGGGCGACACTCTGCCAATGGGCACGTCCTTCTTCGACGAGACAGGTCGGGCAGTGACGCTCGGTGACTACATAAAACCTGACCGGCCGGTCATTCTGGTGCTGGGTTACTATCAGTGCCCCATGCTCTGCAATCTGGTGTTTAACGGCCTTGCCGATGCCGTTGCTCAGGTCAGCCTCAAGCCGCATACGGATTACCAGATTGTGGCCATCAGTATCAATCCCCAGGAGGGGCATGAGCTGGCCGCTGCCAAGAAGCGAACCTACATGGAACAGAGCCGTCTTGACGGCCTGGCGGCCGGCTGGGCTTTCCTGTCCGGACCCGAGGCATCATCACGAACGGTGGCCGACGCCGTCGGCTTTGAGTACTACTGGGTGGAGTCACGCAACGAATACGCCCACCCGGCGGTGATCGTGCTGATTTCTCCCGATGGCGTCATCAGCCGCTACCTTTATGGCATTCGGTTCAAGCCGCAGGATATCAAGCTGGGGCTGATGGAGGCCGCCCGTGGGCGCATCGGGTCCACTATCGATCGTATCATTCTTGCCTGTTTCCACTACGACCCGGACGCCGGCTCGTACGTTGTCTTCGCCGGCAGTGTTATGCGCATGGGAGGAATTCTCACGGTGATTTTGCTTGGGCTCTTTCTGGGGAGTATGCTGCTTCGCGAGCGGCGCCGACGTCGTCGAAGACTGATGAGAAGCGAACATGAGAGGATAACAGCATAGCTGGTTGAATATGGATACTACCGGAACACTTTTTCTGCCGCCGGCAGGCTCGACCATTGCCAGTGAGGTTGACTTTCAGTTCTACTTCATTTATGCGGCCTCGATCTTCTTCTTTGCTGTGGTCACGTTCGCAACGCTGCTGTTCATTGTCCGATACCGTCGCCGCGGCGAGCCAACACGTTCGGATGCCCCCACGCACAACACCCTGCTGGAGATTGTCTGGACAGCCATTCCGACCGTGCTGATCGTCATAGTCTTTGTCATGGGGTTTCGCACCTTCCTGAAGATGAATGTTGTGCCCGGGGATGCGATGGAAGTAAAGGTCACGGCCCAGAAGTGGTTCTGGTCGTTTGACTATCCGGAAGGAGCTTCGACCGTCAATGAGCTGGTCGTGCCTGTCAATACACCAGTGAAGTTGCTTATGTCCTCTCAGGACGTCATTCACAGCTTCTTCGTCCCCAACTTCCGCGTGAAAATGGATGTTCTGCCCAACCGATACAGCATCACCTGGTTTGAGGCGACGCGGCGAGGCGAGTTTGATCTGTTCTGCACCGAATACTGCGGCAAGGGTCATGCTGAGATGATCGGCAAGGTCCGCGTCGTCAGTGAAAGTGAATACGGCCAGTGGCTTGAGGCTGGAAGCGGACCCGCCGAGGGCGAAGGGCTGGTCGACTATGGTCGCCGCCTGTATGTATCCAAGGCGTGCAATACCTGTCATTCTGTCGACGGGTCCGCCAACGTCGGACCATCGTTCAAACAGAGGTTCGGCAACAGTCAGGCGATGGCCGATGGTTCCTTCATCATGGTCGATGAAAACTATCTGCGTGAGTCGATCCTCAACCCGCAGGCCAAGATCGTGGCGGGGTTCGATCCTGTCATGCCCACTTATCAGGGCCTGCTCAAGGACCGTGAGGTGGATGCGTTGATTGAGTTTATCAAGTCGCTGAAGGAAGAATAACCGCATGAGTACTCTCGAGAAGGCGATTGCCGATACCAGTTACCTGAACGATCCGCCGGGAATCAAGAACTGGCTGTTCACGCTCGATCACAAGCGGATCGGCGTTCTGTACCTCTACGGAATCATGGCCTCATTCCTGCTTGGGGGGATATTCGCCATGCTGCTCCGCCTGGAGCTGCTCAGCCCTGAGCGCGTCCTGATGGATGCTGATACCTACAATCAGTTCTTCACTCTGCACGGCGCGGTGATGATTTTCCTGTTCATCATTCCTTCGATTCCGGCTGCCCTGGGCAACTTCGTGCTGCCCCTGATGATCGGCGCCAAGGATGTGGCCTTCCCGCGTCTGAACCTTGCGAGTTGGTATATCTATGTTGCCGGTGCCCTGATCTGCCTGTACTCGATCATTGCCGGTGGCGCTGACACCGGGTGGACCTTTTACACGCCCTATTCAACCGAGACCGGGACGGCCGTCATCTCGCTGACATTCGGCGCCTTCGTGCTCGGTTTCTCCTCGATTTTCACGGGGATCAACTTCATTGCGACCATTCACAAGCTGCGTGCCCCGGGAATGACCTGGTTCAAAATGCCGCTGATGGTCTGGGCGCTGTATGCAACATCGATTATCCAGGTTATGGCCACGCCGGTTCTGGGGATCACACTCATCCTGCTGATTGTCGAGCGCACTTTCGGTATCGGCATTTTCGATCCGGCCATGGGTGGTGATCCCGTCCTCTATCAGCACTTTTTCTGGTTCTATTCCCACCCCGCCGTGTATATCATGATCCTGCCCGCTATGGGGATTATCTCGGAACTGATCTCGACATTTTCGCACAAGAAGATCTTCGGATACAAGATGATCGCCTTCTCCAGCCTCGGCATCGCCTTTGTGAGTTTCCTCGTGTGGGGACACCACATGTTTGTTTCCGGGCAGTCCGAGATGGCGGCCATGATCTTTTCGTTCCTGACGTTCTTCGTGGGCATCCCTTCCGGCATCAAGGTATTCAACTGGGTGGCGACGATGTACAAGGGTTCGATAGATCTGAAAACGCCGATGCTTTACGCACTGTCATTTCTGTTTCTGTTCTGCATTGGTGGTTTCACCGGTATTGTGCTGGGATCGCTGGCCGTTGACGTCCACCTGCATGACACCTACTTCATCGTGGCCCATTTTCACTACGTCATGATGGGGGGGACGGTCATGGCTTTCCTTGGCGGTCTGCACTACTGGTGGCCGAAGATGTGGGGGCGGATGTACAATGAGTTCTGGGCAAAGATCTCGCTGGCGCTGATCTTTGTCGGGTTCAATGCCACTTTCTTCACCCAGTTTATCATGGGCTCTCAGGGGATGCCACGACGCTACTACACGTACGTGGACACATACCACCGGTTGCACGCTTTCAGCTCCTACGGCTCCTGGGTGCTGGGGCTGGGGTTTGTAGTTATGGCCGTCTATCTGATTCACTCTCTGTTTAGGGGAAGCAAGGCTCCGGCCAACCCGTGGCGATCACTCACGATGGAGTGGGAGACCACTTCACCACCGATTGCCCACAACTTCGACCGACCAATGGTGCTCGAGCATGGCCCGTACGACTACGATGTAATCGACCCCAGGAAGCGCCTCGATGACCACAGAAGAGAAGTCGCCAAATGAGTACCCAATCGGCCGAACATCCCAAACACCTGTTGCATCACTTCAGCACCTCCCAACAGCAGGCCGAATCGGCCAAGCTGGGCATGTGGGTCTTTCTGTTGACCGAGATTCTGCTGTTCGGCGGGCTGTTCCTGGCCTACACCGTCTACCGGTCATGGCACCCGGACATGTTCTATAATGCCCATCTGTTTCTTGACCGGGAGCTGGGTTCGCTTAACACCGTCGTCCTGATACTCAGCTCACTGACGATGGCTCTGGCCATACGAAGCATGCAACTGGGCAACCGCAAGCGGACGATCCGGATGCTGGTTTTCACGCTGGCACTGGCCGCTGTTTTTCTGGTCGTGAAGTACTTCGAATACAGCCACAAGATCGATCTCGGGCAGTTGCCCGGTAAGCTGTACACCTTCCAGGGGATCGAAGGGGACAATCCCCACGTCTTCTTCAGCGTGTATTTCCTGATGACCGGTCTGCACGGGATCCACGTCGTGGCCGGTATGCTGACTATCGGCTGGGTCCTTTGGCGAACTGTCCGCAACGATTTCTCGTCCGAGTACTACACACCCATTGAGATGACCGGTCTGTACTGGCACCTTGTCGATCTGGTATGGATCTTCCTCTTTCCGTTGTTCTATTTGATAGGATAGGAGACGCATGAACAGCCAGTCACATGCCCAGCATCATGTCCTTCCTCTGCGGACCTACGTAATGGTGACGGTTGGCCTGTTGGTCCTTACAGCCATTACGGTTGGCATTTCCTATATGGATTTCGGGGTCTTCAACCTGCTGGTGGCGATGGCCGTTGCCGTGGCGAAGGCTGCTCTGGTCGCCCTTTACTTCATGCATCTGAAGTACGACAACAAGATCTACCTCGTCGTTTTCCTCGTGGCGCTGGTCACGCTCGGCGTACTGATCTTCCTCACGCTTGCCGATACGATGACGCGCGGTGACATAGATCAGGAAGAGCGGGGCCCGATAAACCGCCGGGCGGCCATGTATCAACAAGACACAACGGCCGTACCTGCAGCCGCCATGCACATGACAGAGGGGCAGACCAACGATACCACGGCCAGCGAAGATACATCGCACGCCCCGTAGCGGTTGGGCTGTGTTCCGGATTTAACACTTGTCAGCAGTCGTGTGAACACGTAATCTGCGGGCGGTGGCGGTCATTTTGGGATTGATGTGTGCCCGCTTGAATGAGTCAGGGAGCAGACCATGAATGCCTTCAGCCGTTTCGGTTTTCTGACCACAGCTATAACCTATCTGCTCATTTTCGCCGGCGGACTGGTCCGCGTATCGGGTGCCGGGATGGGCTGTCCCGACTGGCCGAAGTGTTTCGGTCGGTGGTTCCCTCCAACCAGTGTCGACCAGCTTCCTGCGCATATCGATCCCGTCCTGTTCAACTTCACGCTCGCCTGGATAGAGTATGTCAACCGTCTGCTCGGAATGGTCACCGGTCTTCTCATCGCTGCCCTGGCAGTCTGGGCCATCGCCAGATACAGGCGAGTCAGGCGCATTGTCTGGCCGGCGGTGGTTGCGGCTTTGCTGGTTGCCTTTCAGGGTTGGCAGGGATCGCAGGTGGTAGCCTCGCATCTGGAACCGGGGGTCGTCACCGTACATCTGATCCTCGCGCTGGTGATTGTTTCACTGCTGATCTGGGTCACGCTGCAGGCCTGGTTTCATGACAACCGCGAAACCGGTCGTCAGGCGGGTTATCCCCGGGCTACCCGGAAGCTGGCTCTGCTGCTGTGGATCGTGGCTTTGGTGCAGATCGGGCTGGGCACGCAGATTCGTGAGGCGCTGGAGATCGTGCGGCGGCAGCTACCTTTGGCGACCCCTGCTGACTGGTACGCTGCCGTTGGTGCTATCAATCACATCCATCTGTTTCTCGGCCTGGCTCTGGCCGGTCTGACGTGGTTTGTCGGGCATCGCCTGCTTACGCGCAGCCGCGAACCACACATCCTTGCCGTGCAATCGATGGTCACCATGATGGTGTTGGTGGGTTTTCAGATCGCGCTGGGCTTCGGATTCATCCTGCTTGGAATTCCCGCCATCCTCCAGTTGCTGCACCAGTGGGTGGCTGCCCTCTACATTGGTTTGATACTCATCCTGTTTGTCGCGACCGGGCGTAGTCGCAAGAGGAGATACTGAAGGAGATACTGAAGATGACTGGTCGAAATACGTTCGGAATGCTCGTTGCCGTGATTGTCCTGATCCTTGTCATGGGGACCGTAGCCATGTTTGTCGTGAACAAGGCCCAGCAGTCACGAGCTGACCTGCCGGTGATTGCACAGATCGGCGAACTCGAGTTCGTCGACCAGGACGGCGAGCTGTTCACACAGGAGGACATGCTGGGCAACGTGAGCGTTGTGGCGTTCATGTTCACGCGCTGCCCCGGTGCTTGTCCGGTGATGGCCGGGTACCTCGACGAGATTTATGAGGTGTACAAGGCGGTTCCGAACGTTCAGATTGTCTCAATCTCAGTGGATCCGGAGTACGACGACCCTGAGACAGTCAAGACCTATCTGCTGGAACGCGGGGTTGAGACAGACACCTGGGTGTATCTGACGGGACCTCTCAAGGACGTCGTGGCAGTCTGTGAACAGCAGTTTCTGCTGGCCGCGGAGGAGCTTCCCGGGGGCCACTCCACTCGTTTTGCACTCGTTGATCACCGGGGGCAGATCCGCGGGTACTACGACGGGATGGAACGTGGCAGCGTCGAGGTCCTCAAGACACACCTGTCGATTCTGGCGGGGCAGATTCCATGAGTGTCAACGACCTGGCCACTGTCAATGCACTGCTGAACGGCTGCGCAACCATCTTGCTGGTGGTCGGCTGGGTGCAGATCAAGCGCCGGCGCGACCAACAGGCGCACAAACGCGCTATGGTATCAGCGGTAATTGTCTCCGCGCTCTTTCTGATCAGCTACCTGATCTATCACTACAACGTTGGATCGGTACCCTATCCGTATCATGACTGGACGCGTCCGGTTTACTTCGCCATCCTGATCCCACATATCATTCTCGCGACCGTCATGGTGCCCTTTATCCTGCTGGCGCTCTGGTGGGCATTCACCTCGCAGTTTGAAAGGCACGTTCGGGTGGTTCGGTGGGTGTGGCCGGTATGGGTGTTCGTCTCGGTTACCGGCGTGGTCATTTACCTCATGCTGTACGCTCGCTAACCCCTCTGGCTGAGTCATCACGCGGATCATGATTCGAAGCTTTGTTACATTTTTCTCAAAGTTCCGCCGTTGCAGGCCCGGGAACAGCGCCCGGTCTGGTTTCTTATGTACTTGTGCCATAATGCAATACGCGAAATACTGGCAAAAAGGGGTTGACACGGCCGGAGCCCTGAGTATATTGGCAACTTAAATTTTGAAGCCGGGGTCGTATGGGTCTGTTAAGTCCCCAGCCAAAAGGCGACAAGAACGGCGATCTGCGAAAGATCGCACTTCTGACGACTGTGCCGGCAATGATGTTGGCCGCGCCACTGGTTGGCTATGGAATCGGTTGGTGGCTGGACACCAAGTTTGGCACCGGACCGTACTTGTCGCTCGTTGGTATTTTACTTGGTTTAGGGTCTGCCGGAGTCGAGACCTACCGACTGATAAAGAAGGCATCCTCGGATGACGCAACCGACAAAGACAACGCTGGGTTTTGAATTCATCCTTCGCACTCTGAAGACAACCGGTGTCCTCTTGCTACTGTGTTTATTGTTCGTCTCTCCATATGCCGGGTTCTACACCGCTCTGGCGATCATGTCGGCAGGGATTTGGTCGATGATTAACCTCTACTTCCTGGCTGCCTTGGTGCGAGCTGCTGTGCGACCCGGCCAAATCGACAAGATTCAGGTTGCTGTGTTTGCGTTCGTCAAGTTCCCCCTGCTTTATCTCGCAGGGTATTTTCTTTTGAGAGTCGAAGTGTTTGGCCTGTTGCCGCTGCTGATTGGCTTTTCTCTGCCATTGGCAGTCATTGTTCTCAAGGTTGTCGCCCGGGTCCTGCTGGGAATGGACAACTCACGGGCCGGTAACCAATTTAATGAGGCGCTTTGATGCTTGTCTATTTTGCCCATGTTTTGGCAATAGCACTGCCCAAGGCAATGCCCTGGCTGATGGTGGCCGCATCAGGCGGTCATGGCGACGACCACGGCGATGACCACGGTGGTCCCGGACACCTGCCCAGCCTGGTCTTCTACATCGAGCACTATCTGCAAACGGGTTGGCTGGAACAATGGGTCAATGTCATCTACGCCTTCGTCACCGCTGTCATTCTGGTCGTTCTGGCTCAGGTCGCCTACCGCAAGCGGGAGATGATGCCCGGGCCGTTCCAGAACGCAGTCGAGATGGTCGTGGAGGGTTTGTACAACTTCTTCCATTCCATCCTGGGCAAGGATGCCATGCGCTACACACCGTTCCTGGGAACGCTGTTCGTTTATATCCTGATCAACAACTGGATGGGTATGATTCCGCTGGGCCACTCACCATCGACCGGGCTGGAGATCACGTTGTCGCTGGCCCTGCTCGTCTTTTTCTACGCCCAGTGGACGGGTATCAGGCGCCTCGGGGTGGTCGGCTATCTTGATCACCTGGCCGGACAGCCGCGCGATGCCATCACATGGGTCATGGTTGTCCTGATGTTCCCACTGCACATCATTGGTGAGCTGGCCAAGCCCATGAGTCTGGCCCTTCGTCTGTTCGGCAATATCACTGGCGAGGACACTCTGATCGCCGTGTTCGTCGGTATGGGTATCGCCATCACACCATTCATCGCCGAGTTCGTCGGTATCCCGCTGCAGACCCCGTTCTATTTCCTCGGGCTGCTGCTGTCGACGGTTCAGGCGCTGGTGTTTGCGTTGTTGTCAACGATTTACATTTTGCTGATGCTTCCTCATGAGGAGCATGAGCACTAAGGCTGTGGTAGTTAACAAACGGTTATAGACCATTCGTTTTAGAACTCGTAGGAGGACATGATGGAGCATTTTGGTTCGATGCTGGCTCTTGCCGCCCCGCTGGGGTTGGGTCTGGCAGCTGTGGGATCCGCGTACGGTATCGGACGCGCGGTCGGTTCGGCGATGGAAGCCATGGGCCGTCAGCCGGAAGCGGCTGGGAAGATCCAGGTTGCGATGATCATCGGTGCGGCCTTTATCGAGGCGCTCACCATTTACGTGTTCATCGCCTACTTCGTCGCTATGGGCAAACTGGGTTAAGAAGCAGATCACGTTGACGGGGAAGCTCCAACGCTTCCCCGACACTTGAAGGACAGGTCAGAGACTATGGATATCAAGATCATCCCTGAGCTACCACAACTGGTAACTCATGCTGTCGGTTTCCTGATCACCTTCCTGCTTCTGAAGAAGTATGCCTGGGCGCCGCTTCTGAAGCTTATGGAAGATCGGCGCAACAAGATTGCCGACGAGTTCAAGGCGATCGAAGATGAGAAAGTGAAGGTGGATTCCCTGACGGCTGAGTACGAAGGCAAGCTCAAGGATATCGACACCGAACGTCGTCAGAAGCTGGTTGAAGCTATTGACGAAGGCAAGAAGATCGCTGAAGAACTCAAGGCACAAGCTCGCACCGAAGCCAAATCCATCACGGAGAAGGCCAAAAGCGAGATCGAGCGCGATGTGGCCAAGGCCAGGGTCGCCCTGAAAGACGACATGGTCGCCATGACAATGACAGCCACAGAGAAGATTATTATGGAGAGGCTCGATGATGCCAAGCATCGCGAGCTGATCGGCAGTTTCATCGACAATCTGGAGAAAGCCTGATCGTAGATGTTAGCTCAAGAAGTTGCCAGGAAATATGCGCACGGCCTCTTTCTGGCCGCTCAGGACAGGAACCTGATCGACCAGGGATATCAGGAATTGGCGGATGTTCGGGAGGTGGTTACCACCGAATCATCCCTGATCAACTTTTTGCAAGCCCCGCAAGTGCTCGAGGAAGACAAACTGAAACTCGTCCGCGCCGTCTTCACGGGCAAGATCGAGCAGCTGTTTGTTGAATTCCTGCTGCTGCTGGTGCGCAAGCACCGCGCCGGCTTTCTCACTGAGATCATCGATGAATACGCCCGGCTGGTCGAGGCCGAGCGCGGTATCGGGCGCGTGACCGTGATCACCGCAGTGCCTATTACCGACAGCGAACGCGAAAAGCTCAAGGATCGACTCGCCAGAAAGATCAATCTGAAGATCGTGCTCGAGGAGAAGGTGAAACCGGCGATTCTCGGCGGTATGATCGTCATCACTCACAACGAGATTGTCGACGGTTCCATCAGGCATGCTTTGGATTCGTTCAACGAGCAGTTGCGAAAGGTGAAGGTGGCATAGTCGGGTTTCAGGCGTCCACGGTCACCGACCGGCCATCGGCCGGGGGACGCATGGTGGTCCGCCACATCCGGAGAGTCCGGATCCGCGGCATTGACTGGTCGACGCCGGCAATGAGTTGTGCGGCGACGCTGAGAGTGAAGTGTAAGACGACGTAAATACAGGAGTGCTCAGATGGGTCTCAACCCCGAAGAAGTATCATCTGTCATCAAAAAAGAGCTTGAGAAGTACGAAACCAGGCTCGAAATGGAGTCGGTCGGGACGGTCCTCCAGGTGGGAGATGGTATTGCCCGTATCTGGGGTCTGGAAGATGTTCAGATGTCAGAGCTGATCCAGTTCCCACATGACGTCATGGGCCTCGTCCTGAATCTGGAAGAGGACAATGTCGGTGCCGCCATTTTCGGTTCGGACACCCTGATTCATGAAGGCGATACCGTCAAGCGCACCGGCAAGGTTGCGCAGGTGCCCGTTGGCGAAGCGCTCCTGGGCCGTGTTGTCAACCCTCTTGGACAACCTATCGATGGCAAGGGACCAATCGTTACCGATCATTCCCGCCAGATCGAAACCCGGGCACCGGGCGTCGTGGAACGCCAGCCCGTGAAAGAACCGCTGCAGACCGGCCTGAAGGCGATCGATTCCATGATCCCGATCGGCCGCGGACAGCGCGAGCTGATCATTGGCGACCGTCAGACCGGCAAGACCGCCCTGGCCCTGGATACCATTATTAACCAGAAGAACACCGACGTCTACTGCGTCTATGTCGCCATCGGTCAGAAGGCATCGACGGTTCGGCAGGTCGTCAACACGCTGGAGAAGTACGGCGCCATGGAGTACACGACGGTGGTCTCCGCCACCGCCACTGACCCGGCTCCGCTGCAGTACATAGCCCCCTACGCCGGTTGTTCTATGGGTGAGTATTTCCGTGACACCGGCAAACATGCCCTGGTCATCTATGACGACCTGTCCAAACAGGCACAGTCGTATCGTCAGTTGTCGCTGTTGCTTCGTCGCCCGCCGGGCCGTGAAGCCTATCCCGGCGACATCTTCTACTGTCACTCACGACTGTTGGAGCGTGCCGCCAAGCTCTCCAACGACCTCGGCGGCGGCTCGCTGACCGCTCTGCCTATCATCGAAACTCAGGCCGGCGACGTGTCCGCCTACATTCCGACCAACGTTATCTCGATCACGGACGGGCAGATCTTCCTCGTGAGCGAGTTGTTCTTCGCCGGCATCCGTCCCGCCATTAATGTGGGTATTTCGGTATCTCGTGTGGGTGGTAACGCCCAGACCAAGATGATGAAGCAGGTGGCCGGTTCACTGAAGCTGGATCTGGCTCAGTATCGCGAGCTTGAGGCCTTCGCCCAGTTTGGATCCGATCTTGATGAGGCCACCCTCAAACAACTGCGTCGCGGTGCTCGCATGGTGGAACTGCTCAAGCAGGGGCAGTACATGCCCATGTCGGTAGAACACCAGGTCATGATCATCTGGTGCGGCGCCCGCGGCCATCTCGATGATGTCCCGGTGGAACACATCGCGAAATTCGAAACCGAGCTCCTGGGCTTCTGCGATGAGAAGTACCCCGACATCAGGCACAATCTCGAGCAGGACAAGAAGATTTCGGACGAGACCGAAAAGAAGCTGCAATCAGCGGTGGCGGAATTCAAGAAGCAATTCACGGCCTGATGTCAGGACAGGTGTAGCGATCTATGGCAAGACTGAAAGAAGTCCAGAATCGAATCAGATCGGTCAAGTCGACCAGGCGTATTACCGGCGCCATGGAGATGGTGGCTGCGGCCAAGCTGCGTCGGGCGCAACAGCGTGTCGAGCAGGCACGACCCTATGCCGAGAAGCTCAGCGAGATGCTGATGCACCTGGCTGCCGGTGCCACCGGTGATATCTCTCATCCCTATTTCGAAGAGCGGGAGATTCACCGCAAGACCCTGGTTGTAATCACTTCCGATCGCGGCTTCTGCGGGTCCTTCAATGCCAACGTCATCCGACGGGCAGTGCAGTGGATCACGGAAGCTGAGGCAACGGAGATCGAACTGCTTTGTGTCGGTAAGAAGTGCCATGACTACTTCAAGCGCCGCGACTGGCCGATCCTCGGCTACGAGGGGGACTGGGGTGGCCAGTTGGAGTATTCCCGCGCACGGTCCATCGTGCATCGCCTGACCGACCGCTTCGTGGGTGGACAGACCGATGAAATCGATCTGCTGTTCACACGATTCCTGTCCACTTCGAAGTACCAGGTGACCCTCGAGCGCTACCTGCCGATCGAGAAGCCCGAGATCACAGAGGAACAACAGGACCATTCAGGTGCGGCGGACTACATCTTCGAGCCGGATCCGGAGGCTATCTATGCTGCCCTCATGCCGGGTTATGCCACCACCAAGATGGTCACCGCTTTGAATGAATCATTCGCCAGCGAGCACGGCAGTCGCATGATCGCCATGAACAACGCTACCAAGAATGCAGGCGAGATGATTGACCGCCTGACC
The DNA here is from genome assembly GCA_964627305.1 of uncultured Ignavibacteriales bacterium. GTDB lineage: Bacteria > Zixibacteria > MSB-5A5 > GN15 > FEB-12 > WJKG01. The sequence goes on from CAZVHP010000002.1 coordinate 220,623, forward strand.
CTCGAGTATAATAAGGCACGTCAGGCACAGATTACCAAGGAACTGCTGGAAGTGGTTTCCGGAGCCGAGGCGCTCAAAGGATAAATGACGCGAGAAAGAAGTGCTGTATCATAATTGGAGTTAGCGTACATGGCTGAAAATGTTGGACGAGTTGCTCAGGTGATAGGTGCGACGGTCGACTGCGAGTTCGCCGCCGACTCTCTGCCTGACATCTTGAACGCCATCAAGATCACAGATCCCGACCGCGATATCGACCTTACCGTAGAGGTGGCCATGCACATCGGCGACAATATTGTACGCTGTGTGGCCCTGGCCTCTACCGATGGTCTCGTGCGGGGAATGAAGGCGGTCGATACCGGTCAGTCAATCAGAGTACCGGTTGGTGACAATTGTCTGGGCCGCGTCTTTGACCTGCTCGGTCGGCCGATCGACGGCAAAGGTGATATCGCTGCCGACACTCCCCGAAATCCTATTCATCGTCCGGCTCCGTCGTTCGAGGAACAGGCGATTTCGGCCGAGATGTTCGAGACCGGCATCAAGGTCATTGACCTTCTGGAACCGTATCTCAAGGGCGGTAAGGTCGGCATGTTTGGCGGCGCCGGTGTGGGCAAGACCGTTATCATTCAGGAGCTGATCCACAATATCGCGACTGAACACGGCGGCTATTCCGTCTTCTGCGGCGTCGGCGAGCGAACCCGCGAGGGGAACGATCTCTGGCTGGAAATGACCGAGTCCGGTGTTATTGAGCGCACTGCCATGGTCTTCGGCCAGATGAACGAACCGCCCGGCGCCCGTCTGCGGGTGGCCTTGTCCGGACTGACAATGGCGGAGTATTTCCGCGATGATATGCATCAGGACACCCTGATCTTCATCGACAATATTTTCCGTTTTGTCCAGGCCGGCTCCGAGGTATCGGCGCTGCTCGGACGTATGCCCTCGGCCGTAGGCTATCAGCCCACTCTCGGTACCGAGATGGGCGGATTACAGGAACGCATCACCTCGACCAAGGCCGGATCCATTACGTCGGTTCAGGCCATTTACGTGCCTGCTGACGACCTCACCGACCCCGCTCCGGCCACTACCTTCTCGCACCTCGACGCCACCACCGTGCTCTCGCGCCAGATCGCCGAGCTCGGCCTGTACCCCGCCGTGGATCCGCTGGATTCCACCAGCCGCATCCTGGATCCCGCCATCGTTAGCGAGGAGCACTACAACGTGGCTCGCTCGGTGCAGATGATCCTCCAGCGTTACAAGGACCTGCAGGACATTATCGCCATTCTCGGTATGGACGAGCTGTCCGAGGAAGATCGTTTGACCGTGCAGCGCGCTCGCAAGATCCAGCGCTTCTTGTCACAGCCGTTCTTCGTGGCAGAGGCCTTCACCGGTCGCGCCGGTGTCTACGTCAAAGTTGAAGACACCGTGAAGGGCTTCCGAATGATTGTCGATGGTGAACTAGACCACATCGGTGAGCAGATGTTCTATATGGCTGGCAATATCGATGAGGTGCTCCAGCGTTACGAAGACTCGAAGAAGTGATTGTTAAACTATGTTTCGTCTGTCCATAGTCACACCCGAGAAGGTGTTCTACGACGGTGAGGTGGCATCCCTGGTTGTTCATGGCTCCGAGGGCTATCTCGGTGTGCTGAGCAACCACGCGCCCCTGATCACCGCCCTGCAGCCCGGCCGCCTCGAATTCCGCGATAAGGATAACAAGGTGGAAGTAATGGCGGCCACCAACGGGTTTCTGGAGGTCTCCAACAATGTTGCCACGATCCTGTGCGACGCTGTAGAGCGGTCCAGCGATATTGACATCCAGCGTGCCCAGGAGGCCTACGATCGCGCCAAGAGCCGACTGGTGAGCCTCTCCAGCAAGTCCGATGAGGAGACATCGATCGACCGGCCTCGGGCCAGGGCAGCCCTGGAACGCGCTCAGGCGCGGCTGAAGGTCTACAAGGAGACCCACTAAGCCGTTTTGAAGTAAGAGCTTACACTCACAGGCCGGCCGCCGGTGCGGCCGGCCTTGTCTGTGTCTGATCCCGCCTCCCGCTCTGTCACGAGACCGGAAGATTCCCCGGAGTCCTGGCGGTACCCACCTAATCCATTGAGATACAACACCTTGCAGACAAGCTTTCCGCTTGACTTTTGGGCCGTCATTGTGTACCATCTTAGGCTATGATATTGGATCTGACAGACATAGAATCGTATCCCGCAAGGGTGGACATTGTCGAGAACCCGGCCCGTCTGGAAATCGAGTTCGAAAGCTCTTTCAGGCTGCTGCAGGTGGAGGTCAGGCTCGGTGTTCAGAAGACCGATACGGAGTACTTCTGCCAGGGGCTCGTGCTCGGCGCTGTAACGATGGAGTGCGCGCGTTGTCTGGGGACTTTTCAAGTCCGGCTGGAGGGATCTATTGATTTCATCGTCCGCGCACTGGAACAGAAGCCGACAGAACAGGATGTTCTCGACGATGAGGACTATGCCTATTTTGCGCGCAACGAGCTTCGTGCTGACATCTCAGATCTTATTCGGCAGGCGCTGATTCTGGCCGCCCCGATGAAACCCGTCTGCTCGGATAGCTGCCGTGGGCTGTGTCCCCGCTGCGGCGTGAACCTGAACGAACGGTCGTGCACTTGCGATTCGCTCCCAAGCGATCCCCGTTGGGACGACCTCAAACGATTGTTAGATAGATCGCAACAATAGTTAGCCAAAGGACGAATACACCATGGCACTACCGAAAAGACGTCATTCCCGCACACGCGGTCGCAAGCGCCGTACCAACTGGAAAGTGGCCTTGCCCAATGTTTCCGAGTGTCCACAGTGCCACAACCCCAAGTTACCGCATCACATCTGCCCGTCATGTGGTTACTACAAGGGGCGGCAAGTGATTACTCCCAGAGAGGTGTAATCGGTCGGCAACCCGAACACCCGCGTTGATACGGTCATTCAACCAATACTGATATGAAGGTGTTGCACTTATCCCTCGGAATATGGTGAGCGAAAAACGTCCCAGAATAGCCCTTGATGTGATGGGGTCCGATGCCGGCATTGCCGGCATTGTGCAAGGTGGTCTCGACGCCGCCGGCAGTTTCCCCGAACTTCTGGATGTTGTGCTCGTCGGGCGGCAGGAGCAGATCGAGGGAGCCCTCGGGAGCACCCAGCATCTGCCGGATAACGTCACCATCCAGCACGCCGAGACCGAGGTTCCGATGCACATCTCCGCTACCGATGGTGCTCGCATGCGTGACAGCTCCATCTCGGTTGGCTTGAAATTGGTCAAGGACAGCCAGGCAGACGCCTTCGTGTCGCCCGGCAACACTGGTGCTGTGATGGCCAGTTCCCTGCTCACTCTCGGACGAATTCGCGGTGTGGCAAGACCGGCGATAACCTCCATCTTCCCGACCTGGACGGGACGGTCGACAGTTGTTCTGGATGTGGGCGCCAATGCCGACTGCAAACCGCTCCACCTCTCGCAATTCGCCATCATGGGGTCCGTCTACGCGCAAGTGATATTCAACCACGAGGCCCCACGGGTTGGCTTGCTGTCAATTGGTGAAGAGCGGTCCAAAGGCAATGAACTTATCTTCAATGCTCGCAAGCTATTGTCTGACAGCAAGATCAACTTCATTGGCAATATTGAGGGGCGTGATATCCTCTCAGGGATGGCCGATGTAGCCGTGACTGATGGCTTCACTGGGAACATTATTCTGAAATTCGCTGAGTCGCTGCAACCAATGCTGGCCAAATCGATGCAGCGGCAGGTTCAGACCAATGTCTTCTCACGTGTCGGTGCCACGCTCCTTCTGCCGTTCCTGCGACGAATGAAGCAATCTTTCGATTACGCCGAATCCGGCGGCGCTCCGCTGCTCGGCGTGAATGGAGTGGTGATCATCTGTCACGGTTCTTCCAATGCCCGGGCGATCCTCAACGCTATCCGGGTTGCCTACGAAATGGTTTCGAAACGAGTCCTTGAACGGACACAGGCAGAATTAGAGACCAACCATTTTGGAAGGGATGATGCAACGAAGGAGAAGCGCGAGAATAATCGGGACGGGATCGTCTATTCCGCAGCAGCGCCTGATGAACGCTGACCTGGCAAAGCGTGTTGAGACTTCCGATGAATGGATCACGGTTCGCACGGGCATAAGGGAACGCCGTATCGCCGACGATACCACAACCACCTCTGATTTGTGTCTCGGCGCCTGTGTCGGCGCACTTGAGATGGCGGATGTCGAGCCGAGGGATATCGAAATGCTCATCGTGGCGACCGTAACTCCGGATTATCCACTGCCCTCAACCGCCTGCGCCGTGCAGGAGAAGCTTGAGCTTCCCAATGCCGTCGCTTATGACATCGTAGCCGCCTGTACCGGTTTCATTGCCGGGTTGACTCTCGCCCGCGGCCAGGTCGAAGCCGGCCTGATTGACCGCGCCCTCGTGGTTGGCGGCGAAAAGCTGTCCTCAATCGTCAACTGGGACGACCGCAGCACCTGTGTTCTTTTCGGCGATGCCGCCGGAGCCGCAGTTGTCCAGGCTGCTGACGACGGATATGGCGTGAAGTCATCGGTGCTCAAGTCCAATGGTCAATTGCGGGAGTTGCTTTGGATACCGGCTGGTGGTACGGTGAATCCTGTCGACAAGAACTTTCCGTTCGATGGCTCAGATAAGATCGTAATGGCTGGCAGCGAGGTTTTCAAAGTGGCCGTACGCGAGATGTGTAACGCCAGCCTTGAGGCTATCGAAAGGGCCGGCCTGGAGCCGGCCGACATAGACCTCGTGGTGCCGCATCAGGCCAACATCCGCATTATCGAAGCTCTGACCAAACGACTCGGCATAGAACGGGAAAAGGTATTTGTGAATATAGAGAAGTATGGTAACACATCAGCGGCCTCAGTTCCGGTGGCCCTCGATGAGGCCAATCGCTCCGGAATGATCAAGCCCGGCGACAATGTGCTCATGGTCGCCTTCGGGGGCGGGCTTGTCTGGGGGGCCACCGTCGTTAGCTGGTGAACCCGAAAGTGACAAGGCTTTAGTATCACGATGTCAAGAACTGCACTCTTCTTCCCGGGACAGGCCTCCCAATATGTTGGGATGGGCAAAGACCTCTATGATGCCTCGGCCGAGGTTAAGCGGCTGTACAGCCTCGCCTCCGATCTGATCGGCGAGGACCTGGCCACGCTTTCGTTTGAGGGACCGGCAGAGAGACTCAGGCAAACGCGCTTCACGCAGCCGGCCATCCTCGTCCACTCGCTGGCTGTCCTGGCTGTCATGGGCGACAAGCTCCCACCCTTCGATTTCGCCGCCGGACACTCGCTGGGCGAGTACGGTGCTCTGGCTGTCGCCGGTGCCATGAGCTTCGACGATGCTGTCCGGGCCGTCGCGCGCCGCGCCACCCTCATGGAAGAGGCCTGCCAGAGGAACCCCGGTACAATGGCCGCCGTTATGGGTCTCGATGCCGACACCACCGAGCGCATCTGCGCCGAAGCTTCCGGTCAGGGTGTTGTGATACCAGCCAACTTTAACTCGGCTGTACAGATTGCTGTCTCAGGACACATCGTCAGCGTCGAGAAGGCCGTCCAGCTCGCCAGGGAGCAGGGTGCGAAGCGGGCTGTCATGCTTGAGGTGGGCGGCGCTTTCCACTCACCGTTGATGGCCTCTGCCAAAGAGGGTATGGAGGCCTACCTGCGCGAGATCACGGTGAAGGCGCCGGCGAAGCCAGTTGTTGCCAACGTGACCGCCCGCCCGGTGGATGGCGGTGACGATATCCGGCGCCTGCTCGTCGAGCAAATCACCTCACCGGTGCGTTGGGCCCAGACCATGCAGTATCTGGCCGACCAGGGCGTGACCCGTGTTATTGAGGTGGGGCCGGGCAAAGTGCTCTCCTCTCTGGCCAAAAGAGATATGCGACCGGAGAGCATAGTGACGCTGGATACGCTGGCCGATGTGGAAGGTTTCTCCGCCCAGTCTGATTGATCGAAACTCATAACAGGGAAGTTGACTAGTTGTGATTGACTTACAGTCGAAGATTGCCGTCATCACCGGCTCCGCACGAGGGATCGGGCGGGCAATCGCAGAACGTATGGCCGCGCTGGGCGCCAAGGTGGTCATCAGTGATCTCGACCAGACCGAATGCGACCGGGTGGCGACCGAGATCGGGCGCGGAGCGATCGGGATTGCGTGCAATGTCATCGATGAACAACAGGTAGCCAACCTGCTCGATTCGACCCGTGAGCGCCTTGGCAGCGTTGACATCGTCGTTAACAACGCCGGCATCACGCGCGATACGCTGATTGTTCGCATGGACGAAAAGGACTGGAACCTCGTTCTTGACATCAATCTCAAAGGCGCGTTTCTTGTCACGAAAGCTGCGGCCAGAATCATGATGAAGCAGCGGTCCGGCAAAATTGTCAATATTAGCTCCGTTGTGGGCTTGACAGGGAACGTCGGACAAGCTAATTATTCCGCGTCCAAGGCGGGTTTGATCGGCCTGACCATGACCGCCGCAAAAGAACTGGCCTCGCGCGGTGTTACGGTCAACGCTGTCGCGCCCGGCTTTATCGCCACGGAGATGACCGATGCCATCCCTGACGCGGCAAAGCAGGCCTTCATGGACAAGGTCGCGGTCAAACGCGCCGGGACACCCGATGATATCGCCGCAGCGGTTGTCTTTCTGGCCTCCGAGCAAGCTTCTTATATCACCGGTCAGGTGCTGGCGGTGGATGGCGGCCTGACCATTAGTTAGTGAGATAGAAACAGAGAAACGTGTGAATAGATTCCATTTTTAAGGAGAATTGTCATGGCTTCTGTTGAAGATCGTGTAAAAGAGATCATTGTGGAGCAGCTCGGTGTTGATCAGGGCCAGGTAGTCCCGACTGCCAAGTTTGTCGAGGACCTGGGCGCCGATTCTCTGGATACTGTGGAATTGGTCATGGCTCTGGAAGAGGCTTTCGAAATCCAGATCCCCGACGAGGATGCAGAGAAGATCACCACCGTCAGTGATGCTGTCACCTATATCAATGAGCACACCCAATAGCGATCGCCGGTCCGTGCACCCGGCCAAACAGGGCTGGGCGTGTGGCCGTTGACCGTACCTTCTATGAAAAGGCGTGTTGTTATCACCGGGATGGGAGTTGTGTCCCCTCTCGGTTCGACGGTGGATGATTTGTGGCTGAACCTCACCTCGGGGGCCTCCGGGGTCAGGCGCATCAGCTACTTTGATCCCAGCGGATTCACCTCGCAGATTGCCGCCGAGGTCATCGGCTTTGAGCCGACCGACTATATCGAGAAGAAGGAACTGCGCCGGATGGATCTCGCGCAGCAGTATGCCATCGTTGCGGGCGATCAGGCCGTTGCTATGGCCGGCCTGAAGTCCGAAGACCTGGACCTTGACCGATGCGGCGTGGTCATCGGCTCCGGTATCGGAGGCATCGCAACTTTCGAGAAACAACATGCCCTGTTGCTCGAATCCGGACCAAACCGTGTCTCACCGTTCTTCATCCCCATGATGATTGCCGATATGTGCGCCGGACTGATATCGATCCGACTTGGCTATCGCGGCCCAAACTACGCCACCGTCTCGGCCTGCTCATCGTCCGGACACGCCATCTGCGACGCCGCGAGGATCATCCAGCGCGGCGAGGCCGATGTCATGGTTACGGGAGGGTCCGAGGCCGCCATCACTCCCACCAGCCTGGCCGGCTTCTGTCAGGCCAAGGCGCTGTCAACGCGCAATGATGACCCTACTCATGCTTCACGGCCGTTCGACACTGGTCGCGACGGGTTCGTCATTGGCGAGGGTGCGGGAATCGTCGTGCTTGAGGAGTACGAATACGCCAAGGCACGAGGCGCAATGATGTTCGGCGAGCTGCTGGGAGCTGGGATGAGTGCCGATGCATATCATATCACTGCTCCGCACCCGGAAGGAGTCGGGGCACGAAGAGCTATGGAGTCGGCTATCCGGGATGCCGGTATCGGCATCGCTGACGTCAACTACGTTAACACCCATGGAACCAGCACCGGGCTGGGGGACATCGCCGAGGCCAAAGCCATCAGGAAGGTCTTCGGCGATCACGCCGACAAGCTCCCCTGCAACTCGACGAAGTCCATGGTTGGGCATCTTCTCGGAGCGGCCGGCGCCGTGGAGCTGATTACCTCAATGCTGCAGATAAAGCACGGGAAGATCCACCCTACTACCAATCTTGAGAACCCTGACCCCGAATGCGATCTGGACTTCGTCCCCGAGGGTGTCCGTGACCATGCCATCACCTATGGTTTGTCTAATTCCTTCGGCTTTGGCGGCCACAATATCTCGATAATCTTTGGGCCGGTGAGGTAATCCAGACTCGCAGCAACGCGATGAAGTCAATCTGGTTTCGCTTGAAAGAGCTTCTGGGCGTGCTCGGAGACGATTTTGGGCACGCCGAACTGGAGTCGGCCCAGCAGATTCTCGGCTACCACTTCCGGGAACCCGGCCTGCTGGTTTTGGCGCTCACCCACCGATCCTACTCGCACTCGCTGAACAACGATCTTCCGTCCAACGAAAGACTTGAGTTCCTTGGTGATTCCGTCCTCGGTCTGATCATTGCCGACCGTCTCTACGAGGACCATCCGGAGATGATGGAAGGACAACTCACCAAAACCAAGGCCAAACTCGTCAACGAAAGCACCCTGGCCGACATCGCGATCGATGTCGGGCTGAACCGATACCTGTTGATCTCAGAAGACGAGGATCGTGCCGGAGGTCGCGAGCGTCAGTCGATTGTGGCCGATGCTTTTGAGGCGATTATCGGCGCTGTCTATCTTGATGGTGGTCTGGATGCTGCCCGTGATGTCGTGCTCCGTCTCATCTACACCCGCAAGGAGAGCATCGTCACCGACCAAACGCACCGGAATTTTAAGGGTGCCCTGCTCGAACTGGCTCAGGCGCGCGGCGATGGCATGCCCCGCTACGAGGTGATCGCTGAAACCGGCCCGGACCACGAGAAGGTCTTCAGCGTGGTCGTGACAGTCGATGGCGCAAGAGTCGGTTCAGGAGCTGGTTCCTCCAAGAAGGAGGCCGAGCAGCGTGCCGCTGCCGCGGCTTTGGAGCATTTCCGCCACCAGCAGCAGTAGTTCACGCTCATCTCCGGCCGGAGGTTGCGCCCCCACCCTTTCGATCACCAGTTCCACACCGTCAACTGGGCGCAAGGCCTCTGTGCAGGAGCCTCATCACGCGAGGCATCCTCACCTCTCGGGTCGCCGCTGGATGGTCGCCACACTCTTTTTAGTTGACATGTATTTAACATCGCTGTTATTGTACCAAAGGTGCATCAGGGTGCGGCTGCCAGTCGGTCCCTGATGATTCAATAGAGGACTTTTGCAAGGCAGCGAAGAACTTTAGCCTATAACCCTTTTTCGAGGAGCAATTGATCAATGCGTAAAGCGACCAAGAAGAAACCGGTGAAGCGGACGGCCAAGAAGGCCACTCGCAAAACCACGCGCAAGGTGGCAGCCAAGAAGACCGCTCGCAAGCCAGCCGCCAAGACTACGCGCAAGGTGGGCGTGCGCAAGGGCGCCAAGCTGTGGACCAAGGCCGAAGAGTCGCAGCTTCGGACCATGTACAAGACCAAGACCACCCCTGAGATTGCCAAGGCGCTGGGTCGCTCGGTCTCTTCGGTCAAGTCCAAGGCTCGGGCGCTGGGACTGAAGAAGCCGGCCTCAGCTCGCAGGAAGGCAGCGGTCAAGAAGACAGCAACCCGTCGCAAGACAACGGCGGCTCGCACCACCACTCGCAAGAAAGCGCCAGCCAAGAAGAAACCGGCTCGGAAAGCGACCAAGAAGAAAACCACCGCAAAGCGCAAACGCTGACCGGATACTGACACCGTCGAACGCAACCTACGTAATAGCAGCCCAAGCAGGCCCGCCTCTGGCGGGCCTGTTGCGTGAAGAGTCGATGCCCGGCACACGGTGCGTTCGATGGTCTTGACAATCGTGCCCTCATCGGCCATATTCGAACCACTGAACGAAAATCAACACGTACCCGATTGTCGGCATCAGGAGTGAGTATGAATATTGTTGTGCTGGTAAAGCAGGTTCCGGAGATAGCGCTCGTCAAGGTTGATGAAGCCACCAACCAGATCGAACTGCCCAAAGGTCCGGGCACTGTCAACCCCTTCGATGAATATGCGGTCGAGGAGGCACTTCGCCTCAGGGAGAAACACGGCGGTACTGTCAGCGTTATGTCGGTCGGTACCGATCGCACCGAGTCTGCCCTGCGAGATTGTCTTGCGCTCGGCGTCGATGATGCTTATCTGCTCAGCGATGATGTTTTCGCCGGCTCCGATCCCCAGGCCATTGCCCGGATTCTCGCCGCCGGCCTCAAGAAGCTGGACGCCTTTGACCTCATCCTGGCCGGCAAACAGGCTATCGATTCCGACTCCGCCCAGGTTCCCGGCGCCGTTGCGGCCCTGCTCGATGCGCCTCAGGCAATGTTCGTCAAGAAGGTCGCATCAGTAGATGGTGGCAAGGCCGTCGTGCATCGCCAAACCGAGGATGGCTACGACGTTGTCGAGCTCACTCTCCCGGCGGTGGTGTCCGTCGTCAAGGAGATCAATGAACCGCGCCTGCCGTCGCTCAAGGGAAAGATGGCCGCCAAGAAGAAAGCCATCACAAAGTGGAACGCTGCCGATATTGGGGTTGATACCGCCACCGTCGGTGCCAATTCCGGATCTCGAACTGTCAAGGTGACTCCCCCATCGCCACGACCGAAAGGGGAGAAGATCGAGGGCGAAACACCAGATGAACTGGCCGACAAGCTGTTCGCCAAACTGCGCGAGAAACAGATAATCTGATAGTAACCTGGACAATGTTGGTCATGCAGACGGGGCGCTCGTTTGGGCGCCCCGTTTACTCTGTTGGCCACTATACTCCCGCTCAACGCGTTTCAAAATTGACTTTGAAAACACCGCACAGATATATTCCGCGCATGAGGTGGTTCGCTCAGATAGTCGTCGGCAGTATCGCCATCCTTCTTACTGTCCTGTGTCTGAATTCCGCTGCGGTCGGCACTGATGGTGGTGGCATCAATTACGCCCTGTGTGATGTTCAGGTCATGTACCTCTTCGAGCACGAGGATGACATCGACTGGCCTACTCTCTACTACCTCAATGATGCTATCGGCTGCCGCATTGATCTGGTCAGCCTCCACACGAGCGCCATTTGGCGCGCTCATTCCTCTCAGATAGAGCACAAGCAGATATTTGTCCATCGCTGTTTCGTGCCACCAGACACCACGGCGATGGATTCGCTGCTGGCCCGTACTCTGGCCGAGCGCAAGCCCGATATCGTTTTGGTGGGTGTCAGCCGCCCGGATTCGCTCCTGAGCGCTCTTGTTGACACCCTGATGGCGCTGCCTGCCGAGCCCGGTGAGTTGTTTCCGCTCGTTCGTGTGTATCGGGTCTCCGAGCCGAAGGACCTAAGGCTCCTCGATGATCGGGTAATCGTCAACACCCGCGAGCTTCATGAAAGATATCGAGTGCGGATTGAGCGAGAGGTACCCTCGCTTTTCCCGCGATATATGTCGCCTGAACAGCTCCGGCAGCAGTTGACGGCGTACGAACTGATTTACAGAAGGACTGAGCCGTCGACTCCTCAAGCTACCTTCCTCTCGGGCCTGGAGACCTTCCGGCTCTTGACTATCATCAACGAGACCTTCACCACCGGCCCCCAGCAGCGCACCTATGCCAAGCTGGCCCACGAGTACATTAGTGCCTTCAAGGCCGCGCAGTTCGCAGTCGGCAAGAAGCGTACCGAACTACTCGTAAGGGGTTATAAGCAACTGACGCAGTTGATGGAACCACCCAGTGTGGGTGCTGCTGCCGGCTTTGCGCCGCCGTACCACCGGTATCTGAACAGCCTTTTCGAAAGAGCAGAATACGTTGTCCACCGCGCAGTAGGGCTGAACTGGAGCGGCACCATACTGCGTCGCGACACACCCCACGGAGAAGTAGTCAAATACCGCATCGCGGTCTCTTCCAATGGTCCCCAGCCGGTAGAGCTGTCGGAGATCACATTTCACCCTTATTGGGACACGGATCCGATCCTGGTGGATGGGGAGCCCCGGCGTATTGCTCCGCACCAGTCGTTTGTCAGGGAATACCTGGTTGACATTCCTCCGGAGCGATTGACTGCCCAGCAGGCGGAATCCCTGCTCTTCACGGCTCAACTGCACTACGGTGCCACCCCGGTCGAGATTCACAGTGTCCTGCCGATCTGGACCAAGCCTGAGATCAACGTCCGGTTCGAGCCGTCATACTTCTTCGTGCCGCCGGTGCCAAGCCTTGATGTCGACCGTATGGTTGCCTCCATGAATTGGCGAGTCATTATTGCTAAACCCTCCGGCTACGCCGGCGAAGCGCGCCTTGACCTTGAGACGCCGCGCGGCCTGTTTGCCGGGGCCTACCGCCAGACCGTCCGGCTGGAGCGCGGAAAGACACTCGAGGTGGTGCCGATACCGTTTTCCATCTCCAATCTGTTCGAACTGGGGATTCAGCAGCAGATCATTAGGTTGTCGATCGATGACCGGGTCGTGGCGGCAGATACGGCGCGAGTCCGCATTGCCGAGTGCAAGGTGCCGGCCAAGGTCTCTGTCGGCTTCCTCCCTGACACCACCGGGCAGCTTGAAGATGTGCTCCGGATGGCCAATGTGAACTTCCAGCCCCTCACAGATCGTACTCTGATCACCGGTAACCTTGAGGCTTGGGACGTCATCGTTATCGGTTCCGGCGCGTCGCGAAGCTACCCGTCGTTGCCCGAAGCCAAAGATCGCCTGGAGCAGTATCTCAAGTACGGTGGATCTCTGGTAATCATGGGGCAGCCGGATGACTGGCCCGGGAATGTACTGCCGGTCGCGTTCACACCGCTGACGGAACTGGTTGACCAGGACGATATTCAGGAGCTAATCAGTCCCGCACGAGTGATGTCCACCCCTTACCGTATCACTACCAAGGGACTGCTATCCCATTTCTATCGCCACCGCGAGGCAACCGCCGCCGTGATAGCACCTGCAGAACGCGTTCTGGCAACACCGAACGGATCCGCTCTGTTGTCTGTCTCGCGCATCGGAAACGGCCAGATCATCTACTGCGGTCTGCCGTTGCTGGATATGATAGCCCGTCTTGACATTGAGGCGATCCACCTGTTCGCCAACCTGCTGAACTATTGATCATCTGACGGTGTTATAGTATATGTCTTTGGTAGCCTCCGCCTTCGGGCGGGTTTTTTCACTATAGACCTGCAGACAGAGCATGACCAGACCACAGCCAAGAACCAGCTTCAGCCACCGCTTTCGGTACATCACTCCGTACTTTCGTCGGTACCGTCGCTATTTGATACTCGGCGCCATTGCCATCGTCTGCACCAACACTCTGGCTATGACGATTCCGTACATCACCAAGATAGTCTTCGACCTGTTGGAGCAAGGAGCCGTACCTTCGCAGATCCGCAACTGGGTCCTCATCGGCATTGGCCTTGCCATCCTCGCGGGTGTCTTTCGGTTTGCCATGAGACGAACCATAATCTGGATGTCACGATGGCTGGAGTACCATCTCCGCGACGACCTGTTCGGTCACTTGCTCAAGCTGTCACCATCCTTCTACCAGAACAGCCGCACCGGTGATCTGATGGCACGCAGCACCAACGACCTTGAGGCAGTGCGCATGATGATCGGGCCCGGACTGATGTATGTCGGAAACACCGTAATCTCGATTGCGGTTGCCGTCGGGTTGATGATCTCGCTGTCGCCTGAGCTGACGCTCTATGCTGTCGCACCAATGGTGATCTTTCCTCTGGCTGTCAACCGACTGGGCAATGCTATCCACAGGCGTTTCCAGCGCATTCAGGAGCACTTCTCCGATCTGACAGCAACCGTTCAGGAGAACCTGTCAGGAATCCGCGTCATCCGCGCTTATGGTCAGGAAGATCACGAAATCGGCTTTTTTGAGAAGATGTCATATAGATATGTCGATCTCAATATGGACTACGCCCGCATTCAGTCGTTCCTGATCCCGTTTCTGTTTTCACTGGCTGCCGCCTTGAACGTGGTCGTGCTGTACTTCGGCGGCCGACAGGTGATCGACGGAACCATCCCGCTCGGGACGATGGTTGCCTTCCTGGCCTACCTGAACATGCTGTTCTGGCCCATGTTCGCTCTCGGCTGGGTCGTCTCGCTGTACCAGCGCGGGACGGCGTCGCTGGACCGCATAAACCACATCCTCGAAACTGAACCCCTGATATCGAATGGCGATGATAGTGCCTGTCACGGGCCTCTGCAAGGGCGGATCGAGTTCCGCGATCTGTCATTCTCCTACAGCGACATTCCAGTTCTCAAGAACATTAGTTTCACCATCGAGCCGGGGCAGACAGTCGGCATTGTCGGTCCCACAGGTTCCGGGAAGACTACACTGGTATCGCTTTTGGCGCGGCTGTACCCGGTCAGCAGAGGACAGCTCTTTGTCGATGGGCGCGATATCAACGACTGGGATGTCTCATCGCTCAGACGTCAGATCGGATTCGCCCCACAGGAGCCGTTCCTGTTCTCCGACAGTATCGGGGGCAACATCGCCTACGGTCGCAACGACGCGGACCGACAGCTTGTACGCCAGGCCGCCGAGACGGCCGCCCTGACCAGAGATATCGAGCAGTTTCCGAGTCAATTCGATACAATGGTCGGGGAACGCGGCATTACTCTCTCCGGGGGACAGAAACAACGCGCCGCCATAGCCCGCGCCATTCTGGTTGAACCCGCCGTAATCATTTTCGATGACGCTACCAGCTCCGTCGACACCGAAACAGAGCGCGAGATCAACATCCGTATTCGAGCGGTGCTGGCCAGACGGACCGCGATTGTCATCTCACATCGGGTAGCCTCGGTTAAGGACGCCGATCAGATTGTCTATCTTGAGGACGGTCGAATCACTGAACAGGGTACCCATGACGAACTGATGACGCAGGGCGGAGCATACGCCTCGCTCTACCGCGCGCAACTGCTGCAGGAAGAACTGGAGAAGCTGTAGTGAACTCCGCGCAGTATCACGAAGAAGTAGCCCTCGGCAAGGCCTATGATGGCCGCCTCATGAAGCGGCTGCTCAGGTACGTCAGGCCCTTTGTGTGGATGGTGGTCGTTGCTACTGCCCTGCTGCTGGTGTCGTCCTCCCTTCGTGTGTCGATGGCCTTCCTGACACAGATAGGTATCGATGACTACATCCAAACCGGCGACGCCGCCGGGCTGGGCAGAATCGCGCTGGCTTTCCTGGCGGTCATCTTCGTCATTCTTCTTGCCAGTTATGGTCAGCAGTTCCTCATGCAGCTTCTGGGGCAGCGCGTTCTTCACACCATCCGAATGGAACTGTACGCCAAGCTTCAGCGCCTGCATCTGCGCTTTTTCGATCGCAACCCGGTGGGTCGGTTGGTCACTCGTGTGACCAACGATGTCAACGCTTTGAACGAGACCTTCTCCTCCGGCGTCGTGGCCATCATCGGCGATGTCGTCACCCTGATTCTCATCGTTGCCGCCCTCTTGTACTACAACTGGCAACTGGCTCTGATCACGTTTTTGGTGCTGCCGGCCCTGCTCGTGGTCAGTCTCGTGTTCAAAATCAAGGTCCGCCGAGCCTACCGAGATGTCCGCACACGGCTGGCGCGCACCAACGCCTTCACGCAGGAACACATCAGCGGTATGACGGTCACGCAGTTGTTCAACCAGGAGCAGCGCACGGGGCAGAAATTCGACGAGATTAACAGCTCCCTCAGACAGGCTCACCACAGACAGATCTACTACTACGCCGTCTTCTTCCCAGTCGTCGAGGTGATCGGCGCTGTTTCGCTGGGACTGCTGCTGTATTACGGCGGCGTGCGCATCTACGAGGGGACACTCACCTTCGGCGGACTGGTGGCCTTCATTCAGTTGGTTGAGCAATTCTATCGGCCCATCCGCGATCTGTCAGAAAAATACAACATCCTCCAGAACTCTATGGCCGCATCGGAACGAATCTTCGACCTGCTTGATACCGAACCCGCCATTGTCGACCCGCCTGCCCCGAAACGCATTGAGCAGTTCAAGGGCAGGATCGAATTCGATCATGTCCACTTCGCCTACAACGATGAGGACTGGGTGCTCAAAGATGTCACATTCACCGTCGAACCCGGAGAACGAGTGGCGATTGTGGGTTCAACGGGCGCCGGTAAGAGCTCCCTGGTGTCCCTGTTGTTCCGATTCTACGACTACCAGAAGGGCGCCATTCGGCTCGATGGAGTCAGGATCAGCGATATGCGAGTCCGCGAACTACGTTCTCACCTTGGTCTGGTATTGCAGGATGTCTTTCTCTTCTCAGGCGATTTCGCCGGCAATGTAAGACTGCGGGATGACACGATTGGCGACGACCAGATTCGCCAGGCCCTGAGCCGCGTCGGATTCGACCGTTTCCTGAAGGGACTCCCCGACGACCTGCATACCGAGGTCAGGGAACGAGGCTCAACACTCTCAACCGGACAGAAGCAACTCCTTTCGTTCGCAAGAGCCCTGGCCTATGATCCCAACATCCTCATTCTCGATGAGGCCACCAGTTCGGTCGACACCGAGACCGAACTGCTCATCCAGAAGGCACTCGAGGAACTGCTGAAAGGCCGCACGTCCATTGTGATCGCACATCGACTGTCAACAATCGAGAACGCCGACAAGATCGTGGTTTTGCATCACGGTCGAGTGCGCGAGATCGGCACTCACACTGAATTGTTGAACAAGCGCGGCGTTTACCATACTTTGTACCAGATGCAATACAGCCGGATGCCTTACGAGGCCACTCGGACAGCCAGAACACCATGAAGACTATCGACCTGACCAAACGCGACCTTCGCCGCTTTGTAACGTTCGCCGCTGATACCGCCGTAGGGGCGGGGAATCTGCTCAAACGCGGTTTCAACAGGCAGCACAGCGTCCGCTACAAAGGCCGCATAAACCCTGTAACGGAGTACGACACGCGTTCCGAGCGATACATCGTAAGCCAGGTCAACAGACGTTTCCGCGATCACAACATCCTCGCCGAGGAAGGCACCGACCAGCAGGAGCGCTCCGAATTCCTCTGGGTCATTGACCCCCTCGACGGCACCGTGAACTATGCTCACCGATTCCCCATCTACTGCGTCTCCATCGGACTGCTTTACAGAGGTGAACCGGTTGTCGGCGCTGTCTACGACCCCGAGCGCAACGAGCTGTTCTCCGCAAGTCGTGACCAGGGAGCGCATATGAACAGCAGACGAATCCAGGTTTCCGATGAGAACAGACTCGATCGCGCGCTTGTGGCTACCGGATTCGCTTACGACGTGGCCACTGCCCGTAAGAATAACCTGGGCCTGTTCTCGCGCATGGTTAAGTGTGCGCAGGGCGTCAGACGACCCGGCTCAGCCGCTATCGATCTGTGCTGGCTGGCCGCCGGCCGGCTTGATGCCTTCTGGGAATTCAAGCTGCACCCCTGGGACACGGCCGCGGCCGTTGTGATTGTCCGCGAGGCCGGTGGTAAAGTGACTAAAATCGACGGTACCAGATACTCCATCTTCGACGACGAAATCCTCGCCTCAAACAGGCGTCTTCATCCGGTCATGAAGAAGACCCTTCTGGCGCCAACGGCGTAGGCTCAGCTCTGTCAGTGATCTTGTCTGGTACCGCCTTCAGCCCGACGGGAATCGCGGGATCAAACAGCCTGTTGCTGTTGTTTATTCAGTGCGTACCGACAGGGTTGTTTTTTGGCAACAATCACTTATTCTTTCAAGGTTCGCGGAAGTATTACGACAATGATGTATATGAGGTTATATGTCATCTAAGGTATTGGTCAAATCGGTGTCCGGCATTCGCGGGATAGTCGGCAAGGGCCTGACCCCCGTTCTGGCAGCTACTTATGCCGCTGGCTTCGGGACTATGCTCAAAAAGGGAACGGTGGTAGTTGGGCGCGACTCCCGCCCCTCCGGCGAAATGATTGCTCACGCTGTGGTTTCCGGTCTGGTTGCAACCGGGTTGAAAGTTATTTATGTCGGTGTGGTGCCGACACCAACCGTCGAAATCGCCGTCAAAGAACTCGGAGCCGCCGGCGGTATCTGTGTGACTGCCTCGCACAATCCCGCCCCGTGGAACGCGCTGAAGTTCTTCAACAAACGTGGCGAGTTCATCACGCCGAAGGAGTACGAGAAGCTCGATGCCATTGTCGCCAAAGGGGAATTCGCCTGGAAGCCGAGTGACAAGCTGGGCAAGATCGGCAGCGAAACGGACTGGATTGATAAGCACATCTCCAGGGTCCTCAAGCTTAAGACCGTAAATCGGCGCAAGATCAAAAAGGCCAAACTGACGGTCGTAGTCGATGCCGTCAACGGCGCCGGATCCTTCGCCCTCCCGCCACTTCTCGAACAACTCGGGGTCAAGGTCAGGCAGATTAACTGCGAGGGAACCGGCAATTTTACCCACGAGCCGGAACCGATCGCAGAGAACCTCGGCCAGCTTAGTCAGGCAGTCAGAAAGCACAAAGCGAACCTCGGCATGGCCTGCGACCCGGATGCCGACCGGCTTGCTCTGGTCGATGACAAGGGGCGCCCCATTGGTGAGGAACTGACTCTGACGATAGCTGTCAGGCAGGTCCTCAGAAAGAACCGGGGAAGTACTGTCATTAACCTCTCGACTTCGCGGGCAACCGCCGATGTTGCCGAATCTCTTGGCTCCAAGGTTTATTACTCTCCGGTGGGCGAAACCAACGTCGTACAGGCAATGCGCCAGCGCAAGGCTGTAATCGGAGGTGAAGGCAATGGCGGCGTCATCTATCCGGCGTCTCATGCCGGCCGCGACGCGTTGGTCGGAGCGGCGCTGGTGCTGTCCTGTCTGGCCGAGGAAGAGATGACACTCTCAGAATTGGTGGAAACCCTGCCGAAGTACTACACTATAAAGGCAAAGGCCGAGCCACCTTCGGACTTCCCGGCTCGACTGAAGAGCTTTTCGACCAAAGCTGCCAGTCTTCTGGGAAAATGCAAAGTTGATCGACGTGACGGCCTGCGGTTCGATTTTGAGCATGGCTGGGTCCAAATCCGCTCCTCAAACACCGAACCCATATTCCGCCTGATAGTAGAGACAGACAGCGACCAGCTCACCCGGCAGTTGTCGCATGATGTGATGGCGCACTTCAAGGCATAGGAACACGATGTATGTGCGGTATTGTAGGTTATGTTGGCACCAGGCAGGCAGTGCCGTTGCTGATGCAGGGACTCAAGCGACTTGAGTATCGTGGATACGACTCTGCAGGCATCGCTCTGCAGACCAATGGCGATTTGAAAGTCGCCAAGGCGGCCGGGAAGATCATCAATCTCGAGAACGAGATAGTTGACTGGAACTTCCCCTGTACCCTCGGGATCGCGCACACGCGCTGGGCAACTCACGGGGAACCAACACAACTGAACGCCCACCCACACACTGACTCCAACCACGAGATAGCCATTGTTCACAACGGTATTATCGAGAACTACCGTGCCCTCAAGGAATTCCTGAACCGACAGGGATATCAGATCCGCACCGATACCGACACGGAGATTCTCGTGCACCTGATTCGGTTCAGCTACCAGGGTGATCTCAGCAAAGCCGTCCGGCTCGCCCTCTCGCAGGTCGAGGGGACCTATGGTATCGCTGTCGTCTCATCGCTGCACCCCGGCCAGATTATCGCTGCCCGCATGGGTTCGCCTCTGGTCGTGGGTCTGGGCAACGGCGAGAACTTCGTGGCCAGCGATGTTTCCGCGATGCTGGATCACACCAACCGCGTGGTGTATCTCGAAAACGGCGAGATTGCCACCGTCACAGCCGACAGCTACAGCGTCACCAACATCGAGAACCAGCCCATCGTCCCGCAAATCGAGGAAGTGAGCTGGACACTGGAGCAGATCGAAAAAAGCGGCTTCGATCACTTCATGTTGAAGGAAATCTACGAGCAACCCCATACGCTCCAGCAGGCCATCCGAATCCGGCTGAACAGGGACGAAGGCATCCCGAGGCTCAATGGCCTGAATCTTCAACATGAGGAACTGCGGCGGATAAAGCGCGTGTATATCACCGCCTGCGGCACCTCCTGGCACGCCGGGCTGGTGGGTGAGTACATGATCGAAGAACTGGCCAGGCTTCCAGTCGAGGTCGAGTATGCTTCCGAACTGCGCTACCGTTCACCGATCTTCGACCCCGAATCGGTGTTCTTCGCCATCAGCCAAAGCGGTGAAACGGCCGACACTCTGGCTGCTCTGAAGGAAGCTCGCTATCACGGGATCACCTGTCTGGGCATCGTCAATGTCGTGGGATCCAGTATTGCCCGCGAAACCGACGGTGGTGTATATATCCATGCCGGCCCCGAGATCGGCGTGGCATCAACCAAGGCTTTCACATCACAGGTCATCGTTCTCGGTCTGATTGCCACCTTGCTCGGAAGAATGCGCAACCTGTCTGTGCAGCAGGGGCAGGAGATTATCGATGCTATGGAGAAGATCCCCGGACAGGTTCAGCATATTCTCGATCAGGCTGAGTCGATCAAGGCCATCGCTCAGAACTACTACAAGTCAAATAACTTCCTGTACCTCGGGCGCGGCATCAACTTCCCGGTCGCCCTTGAGGGTGCCCTGAAGCTCAAGGAAATCTCCTACATCCATGCCGAGGGTTACCCGGCGGCAGAGATGAAGCACGGCCCCATCGCCCTGATCGACGAGAACATGCCGGTCGTTGTCATTGCCCTGCGCGATGCCGTCTATGACAAGGTCATGTCGAATATTGCAGAGGTCAGGGCGCGACGCGGGCGCGTTATCGCAATCGCCAACGAGGGTGATACTGAGATCGCCGAGAAAGTCAATCACGTCATTTACATCCCCAGCACCTACCGTCTGCTTTCACCCCTGCTGTCGATCATCCCGCTGCAACTGCTGGCCTATTACATTGCTGTGATGCGGGGTTGCCATGTCGATCAGCCAAGGAACCTGGCCAAGTCGGTAACTGTGGAGTAAGCCTGCCGAACAGGCTTTGCCATCCCGGGGGTTCGGGCCTCAGGTTTGTGATCAGGGGAGATGGACGCTC
Organism: uncultured Ignavibacteriales bacterium; assembly: GCA_964627305.1. Classification (GTDB taxonomy): domain Bacteria; phylum Zixibacteria; class MSB-5A5; order GN15; family FEB-12; genus WJKG01. The sequence continues at coordinate 241,726 of CAZVHP010000002.1, forward strand.
GTCCTGACTGACGCGACCGACTAACCGATCACCTTCTCCGGAATCCAGAGGTGAACGATCAGATTCGCCTCCGGCATCGGCAGGGGTACCGCCGTAATGCGGCACAGTTGCTTGATAGCTTTGTGCTCCGTGGCCTCAACATTGGACTCGATCATCTTGTTCACGGAGGATATGACATCCTCGAGATCAGAGTAGCCCTGAACCAGATAGCTCACTTTGCGCAGCTTGCCCCATTTTGTGTCAGCAGCCTGCTCCATAGTATTCACGTTATCGGAGCCGTCGCCCGACAACTTAATGATCCGATGCCCCTCCAATCACAGGCACGCAGCGTTGTTGCCGCACAGTCGCGTTACATCGACCGGTGCGACTCTATGGACGGATAGCAACCAACCACAAACAGGATGCTATTGCTCCACTTGGGGCAGATCCCGCTCGAGTTGCTTGTCAACTCGGCTGCCCAGAGCGTAATCGGCCTGCATGAGCGTGTGTATTTCCCGTGTTCCCTCGTAGATCGACGCCCCTTTGGAATTGCGATAAAATCGCTCTACCGGGTATTCATCGGAGAAACCGTAGGCACCGAACACCTGCACGGCATCGGCCGCCGCCTTCTCGGCCTCGCGACAGGCAATCCACTTGGCCAGCGAGGTCGCGCGCGTCGAACGCTTCCCCTGATTCTTCAGCCATCCCGCTTTGAGCCACAGGTATGTGCTGTACTCATGGCCCGCTTCCATGTTGGCGATCATCTGTTTGACCAACTGGTGTTCGGCAATCGGTTGCTTGAATGTCTCGCGCTCCCTGGCATATCCCGCACTCGCGTCTCGACACGCCTTGATCAACCCACAGGATCCCGCCGCCACCGTGTAGCGACCCTGGTCGAGGCAGAACATGGCGATCTTGAACCCCTGACCCTCCTTGTACACGAGGTTCTCAGCCGGAACACGCACATCCTGCATCGAAATGAACCCCGTACTGCCAGCCCGTACTCCCAACTTGCCGTGAATCTTGCCCGTCGTGACTCCCTCCCAGGCACTCTCCACAAGGAACGCCGAGATACCGCTGTGATCCCGGTTGGCCTTCTTGTCCAAATCCGTCCAGGCGAAGATCAGGAAGTAGTCAGCCACATCCGCCAGCGAAATCCACATCTTCTCGCCATTTAAGATCCAACCGTCGCCGTCTTTGACTGCTGTCGTCTGGATCCCAACAGCATCAGACCCCGCTGCCGGCTCCGTCAACCCGAATGTTCCGATCTTCTCGCCTCTGGCCGCCGGCACCAGGTACCTCTGCTTCTGCTCCTCGCTTGCCCACGTCAGGATCGGCAGCGAATACAGCCCGATATGAACCGACAGTACCACCCGGGCCGAGGTGTCCCCGTACTCCAGTTCCTCGCACGCCAGCCCGAGGGAAATGTAGTCAGTCCCCAGGCCGCCGTACTCCTCAGGAATGCAGAAGCCCAGCAGATTGGCTTTGGCCATGGCCGGCAGCAGCTCCGGATTGGGCTTGTGGTTGCGGTCATACTCCTGGATAGTCGGCATGATCACTTTGCGGGCGACATCGCGAGCCATGTCGCGCACGGCAAGCTGTGTTTCGGTGTAGGCGAAATCAATCATTACAGCACCTGTCTTCATTGGGCGGGGTGGCACCTTTTGCACTGATTATATGTTGCGTGGCATAACAAAGTCAATGCCAGTCGCGTTCCCCCGGAGAACGGCGAATCTCTTGGCCGCCCCCGTGTATGCCGTGTTTCCTGTTGACTCGGAAAGAGTGGTTTTCGATCTTGTTCGGAACGGCATCTGTGGGGTTATCAACGACAATCAGGTACAGTGACCGCTTGGACCGCCGTGCTAAGAACTGGCCGGTGAATGTCAAAAGGAGGTTACCATGAAGATGTCTCTATGCTCTCTAATCTGTTTTCTACTGCTCTGCGCAATGACTGGAGCCCAGGACCAAGAATCCGCCAGCGATCCGGAAGACGTGGCAGCTGAGGTCAATAGAGCCTTCGACAGCGGAGACTACAGGCAGTCAATTGATGGCCTCCTGAAGCTAAAGTCGCACCCCGATGCCGAAGAGATTGTGGACAATGTTCTCTATGGCATTGGTTGTTGCTACACTATGCTCGGCGAAGCCGACAAGGCTTTCGCATATCTGGATTCGGCGATTCATGCCGGTTACCTGAACTACTACCAGATGAGTCGCGACTCAAATTTGGTCTTTCTGATGGAGAATCATCGAGAGAGCTTCGATAGAATCCTGACCCGGGCGCAGGCAGCTTCACGACAGGAGATCGCGCGGAGTACACCGGTGGTTGTCCTGGAATATGACAACTACACCGGGCCGCTCGATGTGGCAGAATACGTCTGGGGGGACATAGACCGTCCCGAGATGGATACCCTTCGTCAGGAGTTCAAACTCCGTGACGTCATCGGTGCTGGCGGCTCAGAATTCGAGCAGATGAAAAGACTGCTGAACTGGGTGAGTAACCGATGGGTGCACGACGGTAACAATATCGCTCTGGAGCGCTCGGCGCTTCCCATCCTTCGCCGCGCCCAAAACGGAGAACGCTTCTGCTGCGCCAACTACGCCGATGTTCTTAGAGATTGTCTGTGTGCTCTCGGATACCCGACGCGCTTTGTCGGACTTAGCAGAGAGGATGTGGCCTATGCCACTGGCGGTGGTCATGGCTGTGTTGAGACATGGAGCAATCAATTCCAGAAGTGGATACTGCTTGATGCTCAGAACAATGGCTGGTGGGTTGAAGACTCTGTTCCCCTGAGTGCTTACGAGTGCCAGCGCATATATCTGAGTACCAGGGGGCAGAACCTGAAGCTAATCGGACAGCACACTCAGGACTACTACGCTGAGACCAGAGATGTCTGGGTTGCCTATTTCTATCGTGTGCATCCCGGCTGGATGGGACAGCAATGGCAGTTGATCACCGATGGGATCACGCCGTTATTAGTGTTCCAGAAGATAGCGCGAAACTATGGAATCACACACGCCCCCGACATTCTCTATCCCCAGCTGAACCGGACCAACATCCATCTGCGACATGACAGGGAAGACGCCTTCGACAGTTTGACTGTCACTCTCGGCCACACCATGCCGTTCTTCGATAGATTCCTGCTTCGCATCGATGATGGTGACTGGCAGCTGGCGCAAGATAGCCTGATGTGGGTACTTAAGGAAGGCGAGAACAAGCTGGAAGCCCGGGCTGTGAACGCTGCCGGTGTCGAGGGGAAACCCAGCCGGGTTGTGCTTCGTTACAACCCTCGCGCTCTGGAGTTCTGGGGGAACTGATTACTCTCATTCTCCCCACCGTCACCTGTTGCCCGCCGGGGTCTCTTTGCGTATATTTCTCACTCTGAAACCATAGCCCTCGAGGACCCCGATGGATAAGCAGGCACGGATCAACGCCGACATCATTCCCTACACAGCCGAGTACGCCCGAAACGTCCTGTCCTGGATCGAAAGTGAAGAGACACTCTATGCCGTCTGTCGCTCCAAAAACTACCCGCCCGCTGACAATCTCATTGACACCTGGCAGCGCAAGGATGTCACCAGCTTTCTTATGTCCAGCGGCGGCAGGGTGGTTGCCTACGGCGAGTTGTGGAGCCGTCCGCTGGAACTGGCGGTCGAGATCGCGCATCTCATTGTTGATCCCTACAAACGCGGCGAGGGGTACGGAAGCATGATGCTCGACCTGTTGTACTCGCGGGCATCGGCCCGGCCGAATGTCGCCAAGGTCGTCATTCACCTGTTCAACGAAGATCCGGAAGCCTTGGGTTGTTTTGTCAAGGCCGGTTTCGAGATCCAGGGTACAACGACCTACACCCAGGGTCTGAAGCTGGTCCGTCTGGTGGAGCCATAGAGGGTTGCCATGAGGACACGGCACAGAGGAAACGCCACAGATGCTTTGTATGTCAATAGATAACCATTGAGGGATGATTCCATGAGCGAGCACAAGAACCTGATCGTTGAGACCAAAGGTGCGATTCTGGTGGTGACCATCAACCGCGAGAAGGCCATGAATGCGCTCAACGCCGAGACCATCGCTGAACTCCAGCAGTTGTTCAGCTACTACTGGACCGATGATACCATCAAGGTAGTCGTGATCACCGGTGGCGGCCAGAAGGCCTTTGTCGCCGGGGCGGACATCTCGGAACTGGCCGACACCGACCTCCGCAGCGGCACCGATACGGCTGCCCGCGGCCAGTATCTGATGAAGACCATCCAGAACTTTCCGAAACCGGTCATTGCCGCCGTCAACGGTTTCGCTCTCGGCGGTGGCTGTGAGTTGGCTATGGCCTGCGATATTCGTCTGGCCTCCGACAAGGCCAGGCTGGGCCAGCCCGAGGTCAATCTCGGGATCATCCCCGGATACGGCGGCACCCAGCGTCTCCCGCGTCTGGTGGGACGAGGCAAGGCTATGCAGCTCATCCTCACCGGTGAGATGATCAACGCCCAGGAAGCGCACCGAATCGGGCTGGTCGATGAAGTGCATCCGCACGAGGAGCTGATGAACAAGGCGATGGAGATGGCGGAGTTGATCACGACCAAGGGACCGATTGCCATCCAGGCCGCCAAGGAGTGCATAAACCGTGGTCTGGATGTTACGCTCTCTGTTGGCTGCGATCTCGAGAAAGTCAGCTTCGGTCAAACCTGCGGCACCGGCGACAAGAACGAGGGTATGGAGGCGTTCCTCGAAAAACGCAAGCCCAACTTCACCGGTCATTGAGTACCGCACGGGCCAAAAGCCTACTATCATTCCCCGGGGCGAGGCCGCAGGTCTCGCCCTGAATGCTTCGATCCCTCCGATGCCGCCGCTTGCGACCATGCCCCGGTGAAACCTAACTGAACCTGTCAGGGTTATAGTCGGCAATGGAACTGATCTCGCTGTTCTTTCTTTCATTCGGTGTTGGCTTCTCCGGCGCCATGATGCCCGGCCCTTTGCTGGCGGTTGGGATCGCCGAAACACCCCGTCATGGTTGGCAGACCGGCCCCGTCATATCTGTCGGTCATGCCATTGCGGAGATTGGCGTTGTGGTGCTCCTCGCTCTCGGCGTTGCCGCCGTAGCCCAGCATCCCACCGTCACCTCCGGGATCAGTATCGTCGGCGGCGTTGCGCTCGTGCTTATGGGAACCGCCATGGCGATCGACACTCTCCGGGGCCGCGTCACCTATGACCAGCAGGCCGGCAACCAGGGTGGCGGGCACCGATTGCTCATCGGCAAGGGCATCACTGCCTCACTGTCAAACCCTTACTGGTTCGTCTGGTGGGCGACCACGGGGCTGGCCTTTGTCACGAAATCACTCGAATTTGGCTTCATTGGACCGGTTGTCTTCTACTTCGGCCACATCATGTCAGATTTCGTCTGGTTCAGCCTCGTATCGGCCCTGCTCTGGCAGGGAAAGCGGCTCATCATGGGTACCGGCCTGAAAGTGCTGATCCTTGCCTGTGCTGCTTTTCTGGTATTTCTTGGGGTCAGCTTCTTTCTTGATGGAATCGCTAACCTGATCTGAGCCTTGACGAAAGGGACGCAATGATGGACATCCACATCAAACCGGTGCAACCTTCGGATGCCGATTGGATTCTGGATGTCGTCCGCAGCTGGGGTGCCGATTTCGTCATCTCACGCGCCAGAGTGATCTATCCCTCCCGGATCGACGGGTTCTACGCCGTCGATGACGAAGCTAAGCGCCTTGGGCTGGTTACCTATGAGATCATCGATGATCAATGCGAGATTGTCACGCTCGATGCTTTCGAGAAGTATCAGGGGATCGGCACCAAACTGCTCGATACGGTCGTCCATGATGCCACTCTTCGAGGTTGCCGCCGCCTGTGGCTGATTACCACCAACGACAACCTCGAGGCCATGCGTTTCTACCAACGGCGCGGCCTCGCTGTGGCTGCTGTGTACCCGGGAGCGTTGGACACATCACGGAAGCTCAAGCCGTCCATTCCACTCGTTGGTAACTACGGCATCCCGATGCGCGATGAAATCGAATTCGAACTGGTTCTGCACTCCCCCGAGGCTGATGCTGCCCCGCTGGCGTAGTCCCCTCGCCTTGTCAACCGCCAAACCGCTCGACGCCCAGCCGGGCGGTGTGAAGACGCGTGTACACGGCCCCCTGTGGTGTCAGGTCGGATTGGAACAGCACCACCTGATCGAACAGCACCTCTCGTGGTTCAATCCTCATCGCCTCTATCTGTGAGACTGTCTCTGTCACGGTCCGGCCACGTTTCACTCGCCCCAGTGTGAGATGAGGCTTAAATCCCTTCTTCTCCTTCTCAAAGCGCAGCGTGCGCACCCCCAGCTCTACCTGACGGGCCAGTTTGGAAAGCCGCTCCGTATTGCCCGCAAGCCCGACCCAGAACACGTTGGGCCGGCGCAGGTTCGGAAACGCTCCCATTCTGTCCAGGGTCAATGTTGTTGGTGCAAGCTGCGCCGCCACGCCATCCAGCAAGGCCGTCAATCTCGGGACTACTGCTGCATCAGTCTCGCCAAGGAAGCGAACTGTCAGATGGACATTCCCGGGATCGACCCACCGCACGTCCGGACCGGTCGCACGCAAGGCTTCTATTGTCCGGCCCAGGTACTCCACAATGTCCGCCGGCAACGGCAGAGCAATGAACAACCTCAAGCGACCTCCTCACTCAATGTCGAGTATTTCTCGCCGAAGCATCTCCATCGCGGCGTAGACAGATCTATGACGGTTCACAGCCCGATCTCCGCCCAGTCGAAACAACCTGGCACGGGTGTTGTGAGCGGAGGCAACAGCAATGTAGATAGTTCCCACAGGCTTGTCCCTGGTGCCCCCCTCCGGCCCGGCTATTCCCGTAATAGCGATCGCGTAGTCGGTAGCAAACTGGGTGCGACACCCCTCGGCCATTGCCCGCGCACATTCCTCGCTTACGGCTCCATATTCCTGAAGGACATCGGGGGACACGCCAAGCTTTTCGGTCTTGATATGATTACTGTAGGCAAGGATGCCGCCGACGAAGTAGGCGGAAGCCCCGGGGACAGATGTGATTTGACTGCCCAACTCGCCCCCGGTGCAAGATTCGGCCACCGACAGCGTCTTGTCATTGTCTGCCAGCAACTGGCCGATCACACCCTCCAGCGTATCGAGGTCATAGCCATAGACATACTTACCGCATACCTTTTCAAGGTGCCGCTCGACCATCTGGACCTTCTCTCTGGCCTCGAGTTCACTGTCGGCCTCGGCGTACAAGCGAAGATCCACGCCGCTGTACGCCGGAAGATAGGCCAGCCTCACCCCCTCCGGCAGCTTCAGTCCCGGCACAATCATCTCTGCTAAACGGGACTCAATGATACCGGTCGTGCGCAGCTTGCGGACAAACAACGATCGTCCCTGCTTCAACTGCCTGAGATAGGGTATGACCGAGTCGGTCATGATCTGGCGCATCTCAACCGGCACGCCCGGTAACGCGACAAATACATGCCCCTTCTCACAGATACAGATACCCAGTGCCGAACCATGCCTATTCGTGAACAATTCCGCTCCCTGTGGCAACAGCGCCTGGTTCTGGTTGATCGCCGGCATGTCTATGCCGCGTTCGGCATAGCGCCGACGAATGTCTTCCAGGATGTCTTCGTGGAAAATGAGATTGCGCTTGAAGAGCCTGACAATCGCCTTCTTCGTAATGTCGTCATCGGTCGGCCCCAGGCCCCCGGTCGCGATCACCACACGCACTCTACGCAGGGCATCGCGGAATACCTCCTCCATGGCCTCCACCGAGTCCCCGACGGAGGTTATTCGCTTGACAGAAAAGCCCAGATCGGTCAGCGACTGGGCAACAAAAGCGCCGTTGCGGTCCGCCGTATGTCCAGTGATCAACTCCTCGCCGATCGTTATGATCTCTGCATCCATGAAGGTAGTATCCTCAGTTAAGGCCGGCCAACTCCGGCCACCAGTGTTCCAATGCGTACAACACCAGCCGCGTGAAGAGATTCGCATACACGCCGGCAATGATATCATCCATCGTTATACCCCAGCCACTACGAAGGCGCTCGGCCTGCGCAGCAGGCGGGACCTTGACCACGTCAAAAAAGCGAAATGCAAAGAAGGCGATAACATAGGCGGTAAGCGTGTACGGCAGTGCAATTACCGCCACCAGCATACCGGCCCATTCATCCATCACTATCTTCTTGGGATCGTGCCCCCACAACCGCTCACAGGTAGTGCCACTCCAGACAGAGAGAACGGAAAACACAACAGCCGCAGAAATGATGAGTGACTGATCCCCCCTGAGCACAAAGTAGGCGATCAGCCAGGCCGGAATCGTTCCCACGGTGCCGGCAACAATCGGGAAGAAGCCCGAGTACAGACCGGTGGCGACACACACTGCTACCCGTTCGGTGAGATTGCGCATGCTACTTCAGCACCGACTTGATCATGTAGAAGTACTTCACCACGTAGTCAACTCCCGTCCACAGGGTTACCGCCGCCGTCACCCAGAGAAAGACATTGAACCAGGTGACATAGTCAAATTCGAAAGCACTGAGTGCCGGACTTCCGAAATGCTCCAGCGTCTTGATCAAATTGATGTAGGCCAGAATGACACCGACCACTGTCAACTGCAGAAACGTCTTGACCTTCGCCCACCACGAGGGCGAAATCACCATGCCTCTGTATGCCGCCAGCAGACGGACTCCCGTGATGAAGAATTCACGCCCGATTATCAGCATCACCGGCAGTGGCGAGACAAACCGCAAAGCAATGAAGGAGATGAGGGCTGAGGAGACCAGCACCTTGTCGGCCAGCGGGTCCATGAATTTGCCGAAGCCGGTGGTGATGCCGTACTTGCGCGCATAGTAACCGTCGGCCAGATCGGTCAGGGCCGCAACAATGAACAGCCCCAGAGCCAGCAGGTTCAGGTAGTAATTCTCCACGATGAAGAAATACATGAAGAATGGAGCTATGATGATGCGCAGAAGTGTCAGCTTGTTGGGCGTATTCATCGCTTGGAAAGTACGCCCCGCCCCGCCGGGTGTCAACGACAATGCCGGTCAGGTTGCCTGCGACGGAGTAATGGCCGAAGACAGCATGTGATGCCAACACTCTGGATGAACTGCAGGGTGCCAGCAAGGGGGAAGATGGAGACGAATGGATTCACCCGAATAAAAAAACCCAGGCGAGCTTGGCGGCCCACCTGGGCGGACGATATTAGGTAATCCACAGAAAGAGTAACACTTTCCGATTGCGTGAGTATTATACTAAATATCTATGAGTTGTCAAGGGAAAATGCAGACCTGAAACGAAATTTTCTCACTGGTGTCGCCAAGCCGATATCCGGGCTTTGATCATGCGCGAGGTCCGGCCGACCCACAGCTCAGGCTCGCGCGTCATAACGATGTATTCTGTCGCTCTTGTTTGCCCGAAACCCCACGCGGATGCCGACATCTCCACATAGTTGCAGACACGCCCTGTGCACGATGTTAACTACTCTGTAAGTATAAGTAAATTATTGACATATACCATTCGATGTTGTCAACATGGCCGATTCTGCTCAGCTTCGCAAGTGGTGCTGACATAAGTAAATATACCATAGGGGTTTATGGGCCTGCATTTCTTGATAATGGTTGATTGCGCCGTCGGAAGCGTTTCGTAGACGCCGCGAGTAATGTTTTCTACATGTTTGCCCGCCAAGGATATATCAGATTCTGTGAGAAAAACACCATTTTTTGTGGTTGTCGACACTCCAAACACAATATCTTGATCACCGAGGCCCGGTGGGGAGGCACCTTGTTATACACGTCTTCGCGGCCCTGCCGGCACGCTTTGGGACGTTCGCGTTCTTCATTTGAGTCGTTAATCAAGCATCGCTGTCACAGTGCAGGAGGCACTTGGGCGGTTGAAGAGCTTTTGAACTGGCGAAATGGTAGGGAGGTCCGACGTTGAAGATTCGCCGCTATTATACCAGGGATGGAGAGTCACCATACAGTCGAATCAATTTCACCACCCGTAAGTCCGAGATCAAGAATCCCGATGGCTCGGTGGTCTTCAGTATTGAAAACGTAGAGGTGCCGGAATCATGGTCTCAGGTCGCAACTGACATTCTGGCTCAGAAGTACTTCCGGCGGCGGGGCGTGCCGCAAACCGACCCCGTCGGCAAGCCGCTTCTCAACGCGGACGGCAGCCCGAAACAGGGATCGGAGACCTCGTCGAAACAGGTCTTTCACAGGTTGGCGGGCTGCTGGCGCCATTGGGGAGAGACACACAACTACTTTGACTCGCCGGATGATGCCCAGGTGTTCTATGATGAGCTGTGCTATATGCTGGCCGCTCAGATCGCAGCTCCCAATTCACCGCAGTGGTTCAACACGGGGCTGCACTGGGCCTACCGCATTGACGGGAAGTCGCAGGGGCACTACTATGTCGACCCCAGGACCCACACGCTTACCCGCTCCGAGAGCGCCTATGAGCACCCTCAGCCTCACGCCTGTTTTATTCAGTCGGTCGAGGATGATCTGGTCAACGAAAACGGCATCATGGACCTCTGGGTACGAGAGGCCCGGCTGTTCAAATACGGCAGCGGCACCGGCAGCAACTTCTCCAACATTAGAGGCTCGAAAGAACCGCTGTCAGGAGGCGGAAGCAGTTCCGGGCTGATGTCGTTTCTCAAGATCGGCGACCGCGCCGCCGGAGCGATCAAGTCCGGAGGTACCACCCGCCGAGCAGCCAAGATGGTCTGTGTCGATCTGGACCATCCCGATATCGAGGCCTTCATCAACTGGAAAGTGGTCGAGGAACAGAAGGTCGCCGCCATGGTGACCGGATCGAAGATTATTCGTGAGCAGTTGACAAGAGTCTTCGAGGCCGCCAAGACGACTGACTCTGAAGGCCACTCGTCCATCGAGGCCGACCCGGTGCGCAACCCCAAACTCCGGCAGGCCCTGATTCACGCCCGCAAATGCTATGTGCCAAACGAATACCTAAAGAAGGTACTGGAACTGGCCGAGCAGGGCATCACCGAGATCGAGTTCATTGATATTGACACCAACTGGGAATCCGAGGGATATGTCACTGTCTCCGGCCAGAACTCCAATAACTCCGTGCGCATTCCCAATCGCTTCTTCGAACGACTGAAGAAGGGTGAGAAGTGGGAGCTGATCCGCCGGATCGACGGTGAGACTGCCCGCGAGATCAGCGCTCAGGAGCTTTGGGACAAGATCTGCTACGCCGCCTGGGCCTGTGCCGACCCCGGTGTCCAGTATGACACCACCATCAATGAATGGCACACGTGTCCTGCCGATGGCCGGATCAACGCTTCCAATCCCTGCTCGGAATACATGTTCCTTGATGATACCGCCTGCAATCTGGCCTCGATCAATCTCGCTCGATTCCTTCAGGATGATGGTTCCTTCGACATCGAGGGGTACCGTCACGCCGTCCGGATCTGGACCATCGTGCTCGAGATATCAGTACTAATGGCGGCTTACCCGTCCCGTCAGGTGGCTCAGAGGAGCTTCGAGTTCCGTACTCTCGGGCTGGGGTATGCAAACCTCGGCTCAGTCCTGATGCGTAAGGGAATACCTTACGCATCGCCGGAGGGTTATGCCCTGTGTGGAGCTCTGACGGCCATTCTGACCGGCGAGGCTTACTGCACTTCTGCCCTCATGGCTAAACAACTGGGACCATTTCCGAACTATTACCGCAACCGTGATTCCATGCTGCGTGTTATCAGAAATCACCGCCGCGCGGCCTACAACGCTGAGAAGTCTGAGTACGAGGGGCTGAGCGTTTTTCCGGTGGGGCTTAACGCCGCTCTGACTGATGAATCGCTCGTTATGGTTGCCCGCGAAGTCTGGGATCGCGCCCACGAACTCGGCGAGCAGTATGGCTACCGTAACGCCCAGGTGTCAGTTCTGGCTCCCACGGGAACGATCGGGCTGGTCATGGACTGCGATACAACCGGTATCGAGCCGGATTTCTCACTGGTCAAGTTCAAGAAGCTCGCCGGCGGCGGTTACTTCAAGATTATCAATGCATCAGTGCCGGTGGCACTTCGCAATCTTGGCTACTCCCCCGATCAGATCACCGAGATTATCGCCTATGCCACCGGTCGTCGTACCCTCAAGGATGCCCCTTTCATCAACCACGGGTCGCTGCGCGCTCGTGGATTCGACGATGAAGCGCTGGCAAGACTCGAGGATTCGCTTGAGAATGTCTTCGATATCAGCTTCGCCTTCAACAAGTACACACTGGGTGACGAGTTCCTCACCGACACTCTGAGCCTCAGTCAGGACGAGTATGATGCCATCGACTTCGACCTGCTGTCATACCTGGGGTTCACACGAGAGCAGATCGACGCGGCCAACGAGTACTGCTGCGGTACCATGACACTTGAGGGAGCCCCGAATCTCAAGAAAGAACACCTCGCTGTTTTCGACTGTGCTACCCGCTGCGGCAGGAAGGGAAAACGATTTATCGCCTATGAGGGGCACATCAGGATGATGGCAGCAGCCCAGCCGTTCATTTCCGGCGCCATCTCCAAGACCATCAATATGACCGCTGAGGCCGGGATCGATGACATCAAACGCGCCTATCGGCTGTCCTGGGAAAGCATGTGCAAGGCCATCGCCCTGTATCGCGACGGCTCCAAGCTCAGCCAGCCGCTTACCAGCGCTTTGCTCGGAGACTCCGAGGCGGAGGGCGAAACGGAACTGACAGTCGAACGAACCGCCAATGCTGCCGCTCGCAAGATTGTTTATCGCTATCTGGCCAAACGCCGCAAACTGCCCAACCGCCGAGGCGGTTACACGCAGAAGGCGGTTGTCGGCGGTCACAAGGTGTATCTGCGCACCGGCGAGTATTCCGATGGGTCACTCGGCGAAATCTTCCTTGATATGCATCGCGAGGGAGCCGCTTTCCGCTCGTTGATGAACTCCTTCGCCATAGCCATCTCGCTGGGCCTGCAGCATGGCGTGCCGCTGGAGGAGTTCGTCGAGGCCTTCCTGTTCAGCCGCTTCGAGCCAAATGGCCTGGTGTCAGGCAATCGCCACATCAAGCGGGCCACCTCCATCATCGACTACATCTTCCGCGAGCTGGCCATCACCTATCTCGGGCGCACCGATCTGGCCCACGTGTCAGAGGAAGACCTGCGCCATGATACGCTCGGTATTCCCGCCGAGGAAGGCATCGAATACGAAGATGAAGAGCCGGCCACAAGAGCCATTACCGGCCACCTGACTCTCGGACGGCGCACTCCCAACGACATCCATACCTCGCATCTGTCACTGGCTGCGGGCGATGGTCATACTGACGGTAACGGCAAGAGCAATGGTAACGGCAACGGAAGTGCCGGCATCCATGATAGCAATAAGAGCGGTACTGAGACGGTCGGCAAAGGAGGGAACGGTCATGGTCAACAGATGGAGAGTTCGCCTGCAACTGCGCAAGCTCCGCGCTCGTCGGAGATGTATCACCACGCCGGCGAAGCAGGCGCATCGGTTGTTACTGAGGAAAACCACCGTCTCTATCAGCAAATCAGAACAGCCCGACTGAAGGGATACGAGGGGGACATGTGTTCTGAGTGCGGGCAGTTCACAATGGTTCGCAACGGCACCTGCCTCAAGTGCGACACCTGCGGTGCCACCAGTGGCTGCAGCTGAGAGATGCTGCAGCTGATCGTGAAGGGATGCACGATGTTACCGCTGTCGGCCAGGGATAGCCGGCAGCGGTTCATCTTTTATCCGGTCCATCTCCGTCGACTGCACGTATACCTGATGTGCAGACCTGTAAGACATCCATAGCTCTGATCGGGCGCGGCGTTCAGTTGGCCCTGCTGCTTCTGCTGATTCTGAGTCTCGGAGCAGCCATCCATTATCCCGGTTTTCTGACCGGTGAGCTTCCGGGCTGGCTGCTGCCGCTTCGCGACTATTCTCCACACCTGTCGTTTTCTCTCTACTCCCTGTTTCACATCGCCACGGCAGGACTGCTGATCGCTCTGCTTGTTTGGCTCATCATCAGTCCCGCAAGCCGACATCTACTCGGCTTTGACGGCGTCGGCCTTGTCCCTGAGCTGGTTCGTGCCACCCACTGGCTCACTTTGCTCTTTCTGGTCGTCGGCCTCGGGAGCGGGCTGGTGGTGATTGGCCAAAGGGCGATATCGCCGGGTGTCTTGCCGTTCGTTCTGCAGACTCATCTGTGGGCCTTGATGGCCGCTGTTGCGATTGCCCCGGTTGCCTGGGTGCTGTCGATCATCCTCGGTCGCCGAGGGCACGCTGCGAACACTGAACTCTCCCGGGAGACTACCGGTGCCTGCTTAAACAAGCTCTTGATTGCCCTTGCTGCTGGTGGATTCATTGCGCTGGGGCTTCACTGGTATACAACGCGCCCGCTTGAGCTGTCGTGTCACGCCTCCGCTGATCGGCCTGTCATCGATGGCGTCGCCCGCCCCTTCGAGTGGAGCAGGGCCGATTCGGTGTCCCTGACCTTGTGGGGCGGCACCGGTTTCTCCGGCGGCGCTACCCGGGCTGTCCTGCGTGTGCTCCGCGTGCATCAGCAGATCTACTTTCTCATCCAGTGGGACGACCCGACCCGGTCACTCAACCGCTACCTGATCAAGACGGGCCCACATCGCTGGGTCGAGCTTGGTGCCGACCAGGCGCATCGAGAGCCATCTGAATTCTGGGAAGACCAGCTCATGCTGATTGTGTCACCCGAGCATGCACAGCGCATCCGGCGCCTTCCCTCAACGAGAGACGCGATTGCTGGCCGAGAACCGGCCGACACTCTGGACGTGTGGCGCTGGATGGCTGTGTCTACCAATCCGACAGGGCAGGCCGAGGACTGCTGGTACGGCACCGACAGCAGCGGTGTCTGGGGGCTGCACCCCGATCCGAGAACAGGCGGCGGGGCCACCAGCAATTACAATCATGAATGGCAGCAACCTTTTTTGATGAACTCGGGACCACAGGTCGTGCCGTGGATCGACGTTGATTCACGCTTTGTCACTCCCTACTGGCCCAGCGAGGATACTCTCGAAATCGGCACTCGGGTACCGTCGGTCATTGTCGGGGCAATGGCCGGCGATGGCGCCGATGTCCGGGCTGCAGGCCAGCACTTTGGCGGTGTCTGGACAGTCGAACTGGTGCGCCATATCAACACCGGGTCACCCTTTGACGTGCCCTGCGGCAGGTCGTTCAGACTCGACATCCTGATCGCCGACGACAGCCGATTTGGCTTCTGCCGCAGCCTGCGCTCTGTGCAAGTCTCAATAGAGGATTAGTGCTCTGGGCACATCAGGTATTTTGTACCTGACGTCCAGCCTACCAAATGTGGTCGACCGAACTCGCAGCAGAACATTGACGCCAAATACCATTTCGCTATCTGTTTATGCCGCAATCTAATAGGTCGTCTTCTGTCACTTGCTGTTTAATCTTGGCACAGTTGTTGTTAACAAGTGTAGTGAGTTAGGTGATTTGGGCTCATAGGAGAGGCCGCGGTGTTCTTCACCGGCTTCGGACTGGCCGGGTACTGACAATACCGCATGTGGGACGTCAGACATACAGGACCTGATCATCTATGGTACCTGCAATGATTGGAGAAACGCACAGGGCTTGAGATAACGTCTGGGGGGACTTCCAAACGCATGCAGCCAGGCATGATTGGGAAGGTAATCCGGTAGTGAGGTGCTCACGCTACCGGATTTTCTATTGTGCTCGTTGACTATCCTCGCATCGCATTCAACGGCAGTGGCATCAAGGGCCATAGTCCCGCTATTTCAGGGCCGAAACGCCATTTCGCACGCTCAAGCTTGACATTCGCACTACCGATAAACTATTTGATGAAAGGCATTCACACAGCGCATCAACGGCGTCCGGAAGCCGGCATGTTTACTTCGCATTCGTTCCCATGCGGTATGCGTAATCACAAGGTACTTGCTGTACTTGCTCGAATGCCGCGTATGACAACGAGAATAAGCAGTGGGGTGTGAAGCCACTACCTGTATGACAGGGTCGGTGGCACGCAAACGCAGGAGACTCGAATCTGTCACACAGGCCTCACAGAATAAACACAATGCATGATGACCAATAGGAACATGGCTGCAAGGAGTACAGGGATGAAACGGACCTTTATCTTCGTCGCGATGCTGACCTTGACGATAACCACACTGGCGGCCGGAGCCGATATTGTCGGACCGCCTGATGACCCGTTCGACTTCAGTCGAGTGCAAAAGCTCAGGCTCAGCGACTACAGCGCCTTTGGTGACACCTCAGTCACCATCTCACAGCTCGACCAGTCGGGTTTTCCCCGGATTGATCTGTATGTCGACGTCCTCGATGAAAACGGTCTTCCCCTCTGGGGGCTTGGTACCGGAGACTTCTGCCTCACTCAGGACGGCCAGACAGTACCGTTTACCATCAGCCAGATCGAGGCTGCGGGCTGCGCCCGTTCGATTGCCCTGGTGATCGACGTCAGCGGCAGTATGAACCTGCCGGAGCACGACCCCGCGATTGGCTACGCGAAGGCAGCAGCGCACGCCTTTGTCGATGACATGGACGATTATGACCGCGTGGCCATAATTGCCTTCTCCGACTGCGCCGATGTCGTTCAGGAATTCACCAGCGACAAGCAGGCGTTGCACGACGCCATTGATGGTCTGCGCGCTGAAGGAATGACTGCCTTGTTTGATGGCATCTGGCTGGGCGTCAATGAAGCGGTCAGCGAACTTGGCAGCAAGGCCGTGATCTTCTTCGCTGACGGTCTGGAGAACAATTCCGATGTTTGCGAGTATCCGCCCAACGGGCTGTTCATGGACAATGACTACACCGACGACTCCACGCTCATCTGCGATCTTGCGCGCAGCGCCGGCATCCCCGTATACGCTGTGGGCGTCGGCGAGAACGTCTGGGCTGATCCCATGATCGCCTTCGCCGAGGGCACCGGCGGCTACTACCAGTTTGCTCCATCAGCCGCGGATCTTGGGGACATCTTCACTGAGATCAGGGAGCGTCTGTGCAATCGGTACCTGATAAGCTACGACTCCCCGGACACGCAGGCTGATGGTGACTGGCACGAGGTCATCGTCTGTGTGTTTGCACCCGATTGCCAGTTCTGCGATACTGCCCACTACCGGGAGAACTTACCGCCCGCTATCGCCGAGGATCCGGCTACGATAGCACTTGCATCGGAGTGCCAGCCGCCCGATGAGGAGTTGACCATCTGTGCTCTGGTCAGCGATGATGTCGAGCCGTACGTCACGAATGTCAAGCTCTTCTACCGCGTCACCGGAGAGGTTATCTATACGACTTTGCCCATGACACAAGGTGATCCGGGGCAGTACTGCGCCGCCATACCGGACATTTCACTGCCGGAAGGTGGAGGAATCGACTACTACATCACCGCTTCGGACGGCATGGCGACAGTCTCCCTGCCTTCACAAGACCCGCAGAACAACCCCTACCGGATCGCCTTGTGCCCCAATGATCCTCCGGGTATCGCCCACGAGCCACCGAGCTGCGTCTATGGCAGCGATGTGACGATAACGGCAACCGTCGTCGACAACACCGACTTCGTTGAACTGGTGCGGTTGTACTACCGTATTGCCGGGAGCGCCAGTGACTATGACAGTGTTGATTTCACCGCCGATGGCGCCGACCAGTACAGTGCCGTTGTCCCCGGCGGTTTCGCCACCGAAAGCGGGATCGATTACCTAATCTACGCCCGCGACAACTGGGGCTTCTTCACTACCTACGGCCCGATCGTGGTCAACTGCGAGGATACGCTGACCTGCTGGCCTGATCTGCCTGCTCCGGAACTGGTAATGGAGTGCGTCGAGGAAGTCATTGTCAACGACACTCGGTATCATCGTTTCCACCTCGGTGTAACCAACTGGGCTGACTTCCCGGACACGCTCTTCTGGCCGGCGCCGGATCTTGAGCCCTGTGGTGACAACACCGAAGCTTCCCGGTCCTGGATCGACATCTACGACAACGAGGATAATCGCATCAATGGTTTCTGTGCCCTCGGACACGCCGCTGATCTCGACAACATCTGGTTTGGCATCCCCCTGTCTGGCACGCCGCCGGACTCAGTGTACATCACGATAACCGATCGTCGTTGTGACATCGTGTACACTTCGAATCTGGTTGCCACCTCTGATGCCGTGGCGGCGCCGGTGATCACCTGTCCGGGTATGCTCAATGACACCGTCGTGGCACCGGGAACCGAGATCTGCATAGAGGTGCCCATCGATGGCGATTTCACTCTGGGTAACGGCGATGAGTACTGGGCCGACGGTCATGTGTGCTTCACACCAACTCAATCTATGGTCTACGAGTTTCTGGTCATAGCCGCCAACGAGTGCGGTGTCGATTCCTGTGAGTTCTCGATCGACGTCACTGTGGCCGATACCGCCACTGTCATCCCCACATGGGAGTGGATCTACGTGCTGTGCCCGGAACCGGTGTTCAACGGCGTGCCGCTGACGCCGGGAGATACGATTCGTGCCTACGATCCCCAGGGAGTCCTTTGCGGTATGGATGTGGTCAAGCCGGAGGGTCACTTCGGGTTCATGTTCATTTACCGCGATGATCCCTGGACTGACTGGGATGAGGGTGCCGACATTGGCGATACCATTCAGTTCACTCTCAACGGTGACTCGGTCTTCACCGACCCCGTCGTCGTCTGGACTGAGATGTATGCGCGCTATGAGCTGTGCAGCTTCTACACCGAGTTCTGCCGCCAGTTGACTTTGACCCCCGGCTGGAATCTCATCTCGTGGAATGTTGACTACAGCGATGATCTGCAGGACTTCATTGCTCCCTTTGCCGAGTGTGTCGATATTGTCATGAGCTTCGACGGCGGTGGGCTGACGTATGATCCGGACCTGCCGGATTTCTCGACCCTGTGGAATGTCGACTACCACTACGGCTACTGGTTGCGATCCACCTGTGAGGTCACGGTCGATATCTGCGGTCTGCCCATCGAGCCGGGAGAGGTGCTCGGCGTCAATAAGGGGTGGAATGTGATTCCGTACTGGCCCCAGGACAGCCTGCCGGTCGAGGACGCCCTGAGCAGCGTCATGGAAGATCTGGTGGTCACCCTCGGATTCCGGGACGGCTACGAAATCTTCCAGCCTGATGGCGACCGTTTCTCGACACTGGAGTACATGGTGCCGCTGTATGGCTACTGGCTGAAGATGGAGGTTGGTGGTGCCCTTGACTACTTCGGCAGCTCACCGCTGGCGACATGGCGCCCGCATCGGGAATCTACCGTCGCGGCTGATTACGGCCTCACGGCGACCCGTCAATGGGTGTCAGTCTACGGATCCGCGTTGACCCTCGATGGTCAGCCGATCGCTGACGGCGCCGTACTCGAGTTCGTCAGTGCCGAAGGTGCGAGGTGCGGTCACGCTGTCTATCGTGACCAAAGGCTTCGCTTCACACCGGTCTATGGCAACGACAGTGACATGCGCTCTTATCCGGAAGCCGGGGAAGAGGTTCGCCTGGTCGTTGATGGCCGCGAGGTGTTTCCGTCACTTACATGGACCAGCCACGGCGACAGGATTGAACTGCCGCCGCTGTTCTCCGGCACCGACGGCGCTCCGGCTATCGCGAGAACATGGCATCTTGACCAGAACTACCCGAACCCGTTCAACCCGACCACCCAGATCACTTTTGGTCTGGGGCAGGCTGGTTTTGTTCGGCTCGAAATCTTCAATGTCCTCGGGCAGAGAATTCGGACGCTGGTTAATGCCGAAACTCCCGCCGGTGAACATACGGCTCTCTGGGACGGCCGTGATGACAATGGTCAGATGGTATCCAGCGGCGTCTATCTGTATCGACTGGAGAGCGGTCCTTACTCGAACACACGCAAGATGCTGATGCTCAAGTAGCTGCCTGCGGACAGTAGTCTTTGAAAGAGGGACAGCGCCACTTCGGCCCTGTCCCTTTTCTCTTGTCCGACCTTGTCGGACCCTGACCCCTTACCACCCTGAGCCGCACTGCCGGGCGAATGCACAGCACCAGAAGCAAGAGTACGCGCAACCGGGACCCCGGTATCCTGTTTCACTGTTGCACTATGAAGGCTGATTGGAGTCATGATGAGACTAAGCATTTCCGACATGCTGCGCCGTGTCCAACCCCTGAAACAGGGGGCCAGACTCGCCGGACCCGTTGTCTACTGGATGAGCCGCGACCAGCGGGCCGAAGATAACTGGGCCTTGCTGTACGCGCAGTATCTGGCGCTGGAGCGTCAGCACCCGCTGGCCGTGTTGTTCAATCTGGTGCCGGATTTCCTCGGGGCCACCTGGCGTCAGTACTATTTCATGCTCGAAGGACTTAAACAGGTTGAGAGCAGTCTCAACGCGTCGAATATTCCGCTTGTGGTGCTCACCGGCGTTCCGGAGCAGACCATACCGGCCTTTATCTCACAGCATCGAATCTCTGCCCTGGTAACCGACTTTTCACCGTTGCGTCCCCACCGGCAATGGTGCGCGCAGGTCGGCAAAGCCATCGCCTGCGAATTCTGGCAGGTGGATACCCACAACATCATTCCCTGTTGGCAAGCCTCCAACAAGCGAGAGTATGCCGCCTACACCTTTCGCCCGAAAGTCCAGCGACAGCTCGATGCCTGGCTCACCGAGTTTCCTCCCCTCGTACGTCATCCGCGCCGTTGGCAGGGCCACGAGGGTGCCGTCGACTGGAAACGAGTCGCCGGCTCAATCAAGGCAGATCGGTCTGTAACGCCGGTGACAGGTGTGCTCTCCGGTGGCGACGCGGCCCGCGCCCGTCTCAAGCAATTCCTGGAGCACCGGTTGGCCGACTACGAACAACACCGCAACGATCCCAACCGAGAGGCGCAAACCGGGCTTTCGCCCTATCTGCACTTTGGACAGATTGCCCCCCAGCGCGTCGCGTGGGAGATCCAGCGATGTCAAGAGCATGACAAGGCGCGCTTTGCCCTGTTGGAGCAGCTGATCATCCGACGCGAGCTTTCCGACAACTTCTGTTACTATTGCCCTGAGTACGATGCCGTTGCAGCTTTCCCTGACTGGGGCACAACGACCCTGGCCGAGCATCAGAGCGACCCCCGTGAACACCTTTACTCCCTGGAGCAGCTTGAGCAGGGCTCCACGCACGACCCTTTGTGGAATGCCGCTCAGGAGAAACTGGTGGCATCTGGCACAATGCACGGGTATCTTCGTATGTACTGGGCCAAGAAGATTCTCCAATGGTCACCCACGGCGTCGGTAGCCCTCGAGCACGCCATCTATCTAAACGACCGGTATCAGCTCGATGGCCGCGACCCCAACGGTTATGCCGGAATTGCCTGGTCGATTGGAGGCGTCCACGATCGGCCCTGGTTTGAACGCGATGTCTTCGGGAAGGTTCGCTACATGAGCTATGATGGGTGTCGACGCAAGTTTGATGTCGAGAGGTATATTGCAGACACTCCACTCAAGCGAAGGGACATCTGAACATGAAGGTGTATACCCTCAACAGAGAGCAGGTCATCCGACGGCCGCGCCATGAAGTCTTCCAGTTTTTCGAACGACCGGAGAACCTTGAGAGAATCACTCCCGAGAGCATGGGTTTCGTCATTCTCACTCCGCGGCCAATTCTCATGCGAGCCGGCGCCATACTTGACTATACGGTGCGGGTGCTCGGAGTGCGGCTGCGCTGGACAACCCTCATCGAGTCCTATGATCCTCCCGCCCGGTTCACCGATGTAGCCATAAGGGGACCGTACTCCTTCTGGCATCATACACATGCCTTCGAGGAGACTCCCGAGGGGACACTCATGACGGACACCGTCCGCTATGCTCTGCCGATGGGCTGGCTGGGACGACTGATGCACGCCCTGACTGTCAAACGGCAACTCAAGCACATCTTTGATTACCGTGCGGAGATTATTGAGAAGCTGCTTCCGCCGGTCGGGGCATCAACTGCCAGTCCCGGTTTTGAAGCCGGCGATGCTACAGGAAGGTCTTCATGAGCGTTCTGATTCTTGGTGCTACCGGCTATGTCGGCCGTCGCCTGTCAACCCGACTGGCGAAGGAGGGGTGCTCAGTCAGGGCGCTCGTGCGAAGTCCCGAACAGGCCCGCCGGTTGCTGCCGCAACAGGTGGTGCTGACAACGGGTGATCTGGCCGATGAAGCCTCTCTTGCTCCCGCTTTTGATCAGATGCAGACCATCGTCTTTCTCGTTCACTCCATGGGTATTCGCGAGCATTCATTTGAAGAGATGGACCGTCGGATCGCCACGAATGTCGCTCGTGCCGCCGAGTCACACGCTGTCAAACGTATCGTCTACCTCGGAGGTCTTGGCGCCTCACCTTCAAGCGCCTCGGCGCATCTGCGAAGTCGTGCCGAGGTAGGCAAGATTCTGCGCTCTACGGGTATCCCGGTCACGGAACTGCGAGCCGCTGTGGTCGTCGGCGCCGGCAGCGTGTCATTTCAGATGATCAAACACCTCGTGTCGCGACTGCCTCTCATGATCTGCCCAAGATGGGTTCTGGTCAATAATCAGCCGATTGCTGTCGATGATGCACTCGAGTATCTGCTGCGCTCCATTCGAGATGACAATCTGTCGGGCATGACTGTCGACATCGGTGGTCCCGACATCCTCTCCTATCGCGATATGATGATCACGGTCGCGCGGCTCATGAACCTGAGGCGTCTGATTATTCAGGTGCCCGTTCTCACTCCGCGCTTGTCATCCTATTGGGTAAACCTCGTCACCCCGATCCGCGCCGGACTGGCCCGGGAACTGATCGAGTCGGTCCGCACTGAGACCGTCTGTCGCGACAATGCCCGTTTCGAGCTGTTCGATTTCACCCCTATGCCTTTTGAACGGGCGGTTATCGCCGCTTTGGCTCAGGAAGGGGAGTGACATGTCTTTTGTCTTGCCCAAAACGTATGCCGCCGCATAGCTTGCGGCTCAAACCAAGGAAGAGAGTGAATGAAACATCGCGGCACTAAGGATGCTCCGATCAAGGTAGGCATTTCGACCTGCCTGCTGGGCGAGAACGTGCGGTTCGACTCCGGGCACAAGCGCGACCGATTCATTACCGATATTCTCGGAGATTACTTCGAATTCATTCCCGTTTGTCCGGAGATGGAGATCGGCATGGGGGTCCCGCGTGAGGCCGTGCACCTTGTCGACGCTCCGGAGGGTACGCGCATGGTCGGCGTTCGCTCCGGCAGGGACTGGACAGCCAAAATGCGCCAATACTCCGACAATCGCGTCAAACAGCTCGCTAAATACCGCCTGTCCGGCTACATCCTCAAAAGCAAGTCGCCTTCCTGCGGCATGGAGCGCGTCAAGCTGTTTCATCCCAACGGCAACGCTCACTCGGCCAATGGTGTCGGAATGTACACCGAGTACCTCCTCAAGGAATACCCCCTCTTGCCCGTGGAGGAAGAGGGACGACTGCACGATATCCCCCTGCGAGAAAACTTCATCGTCCGGGTCTTCGCCTACCACCGCCTGCAGGAGTTGTTTTCCGGCTGCTTTTCTCGGAAGGACATCATCCGATTCCACACCATACACAAGTACCTGCTGCTGGCTCACTCACCGAAGCACTATACTCAGATGGGCAAACTGGTCGCGGCCATCGCCGATCATCTTCCGGATGACTTCCGCAGCCAATACAGCCAGCTGTTCATGGAAGGGCTGAGAGTCAAGAGCACGACAAAGAAGAACGTCAACGTCCTTCTGCACATCGTGGGATTCTTCAAAAGGCACCTCGAGGCCGATGACAAGAAGTACCTGCTCGACGTCATCGACGACTACCACAAGCAACTCGTGCCGCTGGTGGTCCCGGTGACGCTCATCAGGCGCTTCGTGGACAAGTACAACATCGCTTACCTAACCGATCAGATCTATCTTGCCCCACATCCGAAAGAACTGATGCTTCGCAACCACGTCTGAGCGTCTGCGGCCGCCTGCCAAGCCGTTCCGCCCGGTCATTCAGGACTCAAAGCCCTCCCGAGCGAGCACTCCCTTTGCATAGTAGTGCTTCACCTCGGCCATTTCGGTGACCAAATCCGCCTGGGCCATCCAGGATTCCGGGCAATAGCGACCGGTGAGAATCAGTTCAACTGCAGCAGGCCGCTCCTTGAGCAGGCTGAGAACCTGCTGCTCGGTCACAAGCCCGAAGTAATGCGCCACACAGATCTCATCGAGAATGACGATGTCATACCGACCACTGAGCATCGCCTCCCGCGCCCGGGCCAGAGCGTCGGAGGCTATCTGCCTGTCCTTGTTTGAAGGTGGCGCTTTCCGAAGCACAAACGCATCGTTGCCGTATTGCTCGACAGTCACATACTGCTGCAGGAGGTGCAGCGCCTTAAGCTCCCCGTAGGGATAGTCCTTCATGAACATGATCATCAATGTCTTCAACCCCCTGCCGACGGCGCGAACTGCCTGCCCCAGGGCGGCCGTCGTCTTTCCCTTGCCCGGTCCGGTGTAGATCTGGATGTAACGCTCGGTACTGCCACTCATTGTATACCTCCCTTTCCGCCGAAAGTGGCTCCTGTCGCATGGTCGCTATAGAAGAGGTCATCGTGCCATGCCGGCCGGGTCCTGAAGCAGCGAGATTTTGCTCAGGCTCAAATTAACGAATGTTTGCCCTTTGCGTAACAATTCCCTAACCGCAAGCAGGCAAAATGATACGATGGTCGACACCGGACTCAGGATTATTGCACCATGATCGGCAAATCGGTTCTAACTATCACCGCCAACCCCACTCTGGCGGGCGTCATGCGCTCAGCGCTGGAAAGAGCCGGGTGCCATGTTGTGCATTCCGCTTCTGCTCGTGAGGCCGTCATTCTGGCGCCGTCCAGCCAGCCCCGGTTGGTTGTCATGGATGTAGAATCCTCCGATATGGACGCTGCCACGCTTACCGGCTCACTCAAGCGTCACGCAGCGACCGTAAACACGCTGATCATTCTGGTCGGACTCAACGCCGACGAGGCTGCGGTTGTTGAAGGCCTGGAGGCCGGCGCCGACGAATACGTCACTTCGCCATTCTCCAGCCCTGTCTTCGTAAGCCGAATTCAAGCGGTGTTGCGCCGAAGCGGCCGCCTGTGGAACGACCGAAATGGGAGCACGCACATCGCTGGCCTGGAATTCGATGATGGCACCAGAGAGGTCAGGGTTAACAAGCGCTCCGTGAAACTGACTCCTTCGGAGTTCGGGATCCTGCGTTTACTCGCCGATAACTGCGGGCGCGCCATCACCCGACAGGAGATCGCCCAGACCCTGCATGGTCCGCGCCAAAGCAGCAGCGAACGAGCCGTTGATGTGCAAGTCGTTGGGCTGCGAAAGAGCCTCGGAAGGCATGGCAAACGGGTCGAAACCGTGCGCGGAGTCGGATACCGATTGCGTCCACAACGGGTTATGCGCAAGCCCTGAAGCGGTCGACGTCAACGCAATAGCTCCAAACCCGCTACTGCTCGTGGCCGGGGGAGCCGATACAATTCACAAGCACTTCTGCCGGGACAGGGGATCACTGAGCATCACGGTTTCCGGAATCACATTAGAAACCTGATAAGGAGGGACAAGAAAATGAGTTTCAGCAGGGTACTACTCGTATGTGTCGCCGGCGTTGTCATGGCTTCGGGTCAGGTGTCGGCCGAATGCAAGCTGGAGGTCGACGGTGGCGCTGATTTGGTAAGTCGCTATGTCTGGCGCGGGCTTGATTTTGGTGATGCCCCGGCTGTGCAGCCGTGGCTGGATTTTTCTCTTGGTGGACTGACAGTCGGTCTCTGGGCGTCCTATGCCAGCGCAAACACGACACCAACAACTACTGATAGAAGCTTCGCAGAACTCGATGCCTATATCAGCTATACGCACAGGCTGTCGAACAACATGGCCATTACTGCTGTGGTTACCGACTACTACTTTCCCAACGATGGTGGCCGGTATTTCAACTACGACAACTACGACAGTGAAGGCGGCCCCGGTGCGCACACCATAGAGATAGGATTGGGTGTAGAGGGTCCGGAATCGTTACCGATCAGCATCTTCGGATTCGCCAACGTGCACAATGACGAAGGCAACAACCTGTACTTCCAGCTCAACTACACTACCGCTGTTAAAGGCGCCGGGCTGGACTTCTTCATCGGTGTGGCTCCCGGAAGTGAAGATACCCCGGACTACTATGGTACCGACGATCTTGAAGTCATCAACCTTGGTGTTACGGTATCCAAAGAACTGAAACTAACCGAACACTACCATCTGCCGCTGTTTGTATCATACACTCTGAACCCTCAGGCGGAGCAGGCCTATCTGCTGTTCGGGCTGAGCTTGTAGCTTTATGTTCGGGGTGCCGGGTGTTCTCGATGGTCCTTCGAGACACCCTTCGCCATGTTGCCATTTCGGCGATGACAGTGGTCGGAGTCGGAGCAGGGTCCGTACTGTCCCTCCTGTTGTAAGAGGGGATCTGGGCCCTGATCTGCCACCGGCGGAGTTACTGCCCCGACGAACTACGCCGCCTGCGGCGGGAGGCACCCCTGTTTCCTGGCTGTTCAATTGGTGGCGGGGAGGGGATTTGAACCCCTGACCTTCGGGTTATGAGCCCGACGAGCTACCAGACTGCTCCACCCCGCGATACGTGAGCCTCATGGAACGAACATATTACCGATTTGTCAAGTCCAATGACGTAACTTAGTTGAACGCGCTCCGAGTGATCTCAACCCAGGCATTTGCTGGCGTGAGTACTACAGAGGAAGGTGCCTTGATGGTACATGCAAGGGCTCAGTTTCCGGCCTGGGTTGGCGCATGCAGGACCGCCGAGCTACTCCGCCTGTGGCGGACTCCACCCCGCGTTGCGTGAGCCTCATGGAGTGAATACGTCACTGCCCTGTTCTGTCCAGGGACCGGATGGCTAACCTCGCAGTTGATAGACTCCCACCGCCGCCCACAAGGGGGAACTATGCCTTGCGGGTCGAGTGACTAACCGGACTTTGTCGTCACTATGTCGGTCTGCTGTTGCGGCGCATTGAGGCCACCAGAGCCGGCGGTGTGACTAAGGTAGTCAGGATGACCATGATGACCACCGCAGAGTACGTAGCCGAGTCAATCACCGGCGCTCCGGCGATGGTAAGCTGGGCGCCGATTCCGGCGAATATCAGCCCGACCTCGCCACGAGGGATCATCCCCAGACCAATGGCAATGCGGTTCGTGGTCTTATCGAAGACAGCCAGCGAACAGGCCTGTTTGCCGACAATGGCCGCTATCGTCAGTACTGCTGCAAAGCCCAGAACTTCGATATTGGCGAACGTACTCAAATCGACGAGCATACCCATGCGTACGAAGAAGATTGGTACGAGAAAGATAGCGATCGGTTGAATAAGCTCCTCAAGATGGTGTATACCGGGCCCTTTGGAGTCGTGAAAGCGCCCTTTGTCCAAGCCGACCACTCCAAGGCCCTTGCAGTCGCGAAAGTGCGCCTCCTCCAGAATGAGTCCGCCGGCGAAGGCTCCAACAATGGGAGCCAGACCAACCTCACCGGCAATGAAAGCCAGGGTGAAGCAGATAAGCAGTGAAAGCGAAAGAAATACGCCGCTGACCTTCAGGCGGCTTCCAAACTTAAACAGGTGGGGAACAACAAGCTGTCCAATAATCAGCGCGCCGACAATGAAAAGGACGGCCTTGGCGATTATCCACAGGACCATTCCGGACTGAAGTCCTTCTCCGGCGCCGCTCCCCACAGCCGTGATTACACCGGTGACGACTGCCAGAATGACGAGACCCAGGATGTCATCGATGACCGCTGCTCCAAGAATGATCTTGGCCTCACGAGTGTTGATTTTTCCGATATCTTTGAGTACCCGGGCGGTGATGCCGACCGAAGTTGCTGTCAGCGTGGCGCCGATGAACAGGTGGACGTAGATCGAGGCCTCCGGCAGAAACCAGACCCCGACTCCCCAGCCGAGAAAAAACGGCGCGATTATGCCGAAAGTTGCCGCCATAAATGAGACCAGCCCGACCTTCATCATTTCGCTGACTGTTGACTCCAGCCCGACCTGAAACAGCAGGATGATGACTCCCAACTCGGCCATCACCTGCAGCGCCATATCGTGCTTGAACGGCTCAAGCGCGTCGATACCGAATAGAGTCAGATTGCCGAGAACAATCCCCATGACCAGTTCACCGAGAACAGCCGGCGCCTTGAACCGCTCGAAAAGATCACCACCGAGCTTGGCGGCAAGGAGTATGATCACCAGTTCGACAAGGATTTCCATCACCGGCCCGCCGTGTCCGGCAGAGCCTTCCTCGCCGCCGCTCGAGGCCATTGCCAGACTGTAGGCGCCGTAGACGCCTACCGCGGCAACAGACAACAACAGCCGTTTCCCGGTTAACAGCCTCACATACCCTCCAAATGCCGGTCGTTCTTGCGTTGCCGCCTAAGAAAGTGAGTGTTTCAAGATTGTTCAACCTATTTGTGGCCGAATACTCTGGCCGCGCCGGGTTTTGTCCCGGAGATACCAGCGGATGCCTTCAGGAATCCGCGAATACTGACGAAATAGGGAAAAACAAGGAGAATCCCCGTTGCCTCGGGGCAATCAAGAAGAGTAACAGGCATGTTTATCTTTATCGGGCTCATTGTTGTTGTCGGTAGTGTTCTGGGCGGTTACATGTGGCACGGCGGCAAGGTGATGGCTTTGAACCAACCCTCAGAGGTGTTGATCATTGGCGGCGCTGCCCTGGGCGGTATGCTTATCTCCACGCCGATCACTGTCATCAAGGGCATCATCTCGCAACTCATAGACTCGCTGAAGGGGAGCAAGTACGGCAAGAAGGACTATCTGGATCTGCTGGTTATGATGTTCGAGGTCTTCAATGTCGCCCGGCGCGATGGTCTGGTGGGGCTTGAGAATCACATAGAGCATCCGAAAGAGTCTGACATCTTCAAGCGCTACCCCAAATTCCTCAAAAACCACCATGCGCAAAGCTTCTTTGTAGATACCATGCGCGTCATTATCTCAGGCTCGGTTCAGCCTCATGACCTTGAAGAGCTGATGGATGGCGATATCGAGTCGGTGCACGAAGAAGAAGAGCGCCCCGCCAATGCGCTGGCAACGGTCGCGGATGCTCTGCCCGGGCTGGGCATTGTTGCCGCAGTTCTGGGAGTGGTAATCACAATGGCGCATATTGATGGTCCTCCCTCAGAGATAGGTAACAAGGTGGCCGCGGCTCTCGTCGGAACCTTCCTCGGTATCATCGGTTCGTATGGGTTCGTAGGACCCTTGTCAAACGCGCTCAAGCATGGGCTCAATGACGGGCATCAGTATCTCACATGCATGAAGCACGCGCTCCTCTCATTCAACAAGGGGGTGGCTGGTGTCATTGCGGTTGAGTTCGCCCGTCGTAGTCTCTACAATGAGGTTCGCCCGGGATTCCTCGAACTCGAGGCAGCGTGTAACGACGCCAAGAAGAGAAAGTAGTTGTCAGTGGCTGACGAGATCCAACCCATCATCATTAAGAAGAAGAAGGGCGGTCACGGTGGACACCACGGCGGGGCATGGAAGGTCGCCTTTGCCGACTTCATGACGGCCATGATGGCCTTCTTCCTGGTGATGTGGCTGGTGAACCAATCGCCGCAGGTGCGCCAGGCTATCGGCGGTTACTTCCGCGATCCCGGCAATTACCAGCGGCTTGAGGGCGGGTCGGGGGTGCTAAAAGGCTCATCTTCGGTTCTGCCCAATGAGGCCTCGAAGGTGGCCGTACCCGACAAGCAGTTTCCCAGCAAGGGATATGGTCCTTCAGAGGAAGAGAAGTGGGAGCTTTCGCTGGCGGCGCGGAATATCCTGAAGGAACTTGAGAAGCAGGAAGCTTTCGCGCGATTGAAAAAGAATATCAAGATACAACTGACCTCGGAGGGTCTGCGAATCATCCTGAATGAATCCGAGAACTCCCCGGCGTTCTTCGAGCCGGGCTCTGCCAAGCTTCTGCAGAAGAGCGCTGTCATTTTGATGACCATCGCGCGCGAGATCGGGCGGCTCGACAACCGGCTGGTGATTGAGGGGCATACGTCATCGACGTTTACCGGGCAGAATGACTACTCTAACTGGGAGCTCTCTGCCGATCGAGCCAACGCAGCCCGTCAGCTAATGGAAGTGTCAGGGGTCAGAGAGGGGCAGATTCGCGAGGTACGTGGATTCGCCGATCAGTTCCCGATGATCGAGCATGACCCGACCGACTCCCGTAATCGCCGCGTGACACTGGTGATTCTCTATCAGGCCCGTGAGCGTCAATACGATGAAATCGAAGTTGGCACCGACCTGATCGCCCAGCAGTTCGGCCCGTAGGCGAAAAGCCGCAAAAAGAGGAGCATGGGGGCTGCCGGTGACGGACATCCTGCATGCAGACCAGTTGACAGAAAAGGTCTGGCGTGCAGGATCGCATTGCGTATATTGGGCCGACAAGACAACCAAAGTTACCCCCGGGGCAGCCCTGCCTCGGGGCTTTTGTGCTGCCGAGGAGAGCGATGCCCGATATCGACGAGAAGACGACCACCAAACACCCCGGGGCCCTGCGACGGGTTCTCGAGCGGCTGGACGAATACGAGCCGGTCCAACGACTGGTTGCCCTGGCGCGAGCAGATCACAGGGGACGAGTCCCTCTGACCGGGCTGGCGGGCAGCTCCAGATCACTGGTTCTTGGCCATCTTGCTCAGAAGTCGGCAGGGAGATTACTCCTGGTTGTCACGCCCGACGGGGATCAGGCGGCCGATCTGGCCGAGGAGCTGTCCTGTGTCCTGGGCGAGAGCCGGGTGGGGCATTTCCCGGCCCGGCAGATACTGCCGTACGACTTCCGGGCACCGGTTGGCGAGATAATGGGTCAGCGCATCAAGACCCTCAGCGACATGCTTGCCGGCCGGCTGTCGGCGGTCGTCTGTCCACTGCGGGCGTTGCTGGAACCGACAATTGACCGGGCGGAACTGCAACGCAGCCACATCAGTCTTGAAGTCGGCGATGAGGTCGATCTGGATGACCTGGTGCATCGCCTGGTCGACCTCGGCTTCAAGCGCGTCCCCGTTGTGGAAGAAGTAGGCGATTTCGCGCTGCGCGGCGGATTGGTGGACTTCTTTACGCCCGGTTCCTCGGCCCCGGTGCGAGTGGAACTCTTCGGCGATGAGGTGGACACGATCCGTCACTTCGACGTCGCCACGCAGCGTACGGTGGGGCAGGTTGACCGGGTCACGGTGCTGCCCAAGCGGGAAGTACCGATTACGCACCAGACGCTTGAGGAGTATCTCGATGATCTGCCTGAGGGCGATGCCGAGTACATTCGCTCACGCTACCTGAATGATCCGGAGCTTCCGGGGTTGGAGTGGCTGGCCATTCTCTTCGGCCTGTCACAGGGAGCGCTCCTTGATTATGTTGCGCCCGATGCCGTCATCGTGACTCACGGTGAGGGTGCACTGCGCAGTGACGCCGCCGACATGCTGGCCGAGGCCGCAAAGCTCCGTGATCGGCTCAGCCTGCATTTTTCGAGGCTACCGGAAGCTGAGCGGTATTTCAGGCCGATCGAGAGTACCTTCGCCTCGTTGTCGGAACGCCTCCATCTGGATATCCTGCCTTTCAAGGGCGGGCACAGTGAGTCGATTGATTTCGGCTGTGTCGATCATCCTGCGGTCGGCTCACGTCTTGATATTCTGGGCGGCCTGCTGACCGATCTTTCTTCCAGTGGTATGGAGTACTTCATAGCCACGGACTCCCCCTCTCAGGTGGAGCGGTTGCGCCATCTGCTCTCGGAGCGCGAGGAGATCACGGTCACGCCGTCGGTAGAGGTAGCCGACATCAAGTCGGGATTCCTGTGTGCGAAAGCAGGAGTCGCAATTCTGACGGATCGCCAGATATTCGGTCGCTATCAGCGCCGCATCCGGCGCAAGAAGTACAAGGAGGGGGTAGCGATCGGCGACTATGCCAGCCTTAACCGCAAGGACTATGTGGTGCACACTGAACACGGCATAGCACGGTATCTCGGGCTGGAAACTATCGATGTCGATGCTCGCAAACGTGATTGCCTCCTGCTTGAGTACGCTGAGGGGGATCGGCTGTTTGTGCCGATTGAGGAGTTCAACCGGGTTTCCAAGTATGCCGGCAAAGACACGGCTCCCCAGCTTTCGCATCTTGGCGGTCCCGGGTGGGAGAAGCTGAAAAAGCGCACGCGCAAGGCGATCGAGACGATGGCAGCGGACCTGATCCGGCTCTATGCCGAGCGCAAGGCCCAGCCCGGATACTCGTTCGGCGAGGATACCGTCTGGCTGAGCCAGCTTGAGGCATCGTTTCCCTTTGAGGAGACAAAGGACCAGCTCAAGGCTATAAATGACGTCAAATACGATATGGGTTCTGATCGCGCCATGGATCGTCTGATTTGCGGCGATGTCGGTTATGGAAAGACCGAAGTGGCGATTCGGGCGGCATTCAAGGCCATCGAGCACGGCAAGCAGGTGGCTGTTCTGGTACCGACGACTATCCTGGCCCAACAGCATTTGCAGACGTTTGCAGACCGTCTCGTAGACTTTCCGGTAAGGATCGAGATGCTGTCTCGTTTCCGCAGTCGGAAGGAGCAACTGGCTGTTGTGGAGGACCTGGCCGCCGGCAAGGTCGACCTGGTGATCGGAACCCACCGGCTCTTCTCGAAGGATGTCGCTTTCAAGGACCTTGGCCTTCTGATTGTCGACGAGGAGCACCGCTTCGGTGTGCGACATAAGGAGAAGCTTCGCAAGCTGCGCGCCAATGTCGATACGATCTCGATGTCGGCAACACCCATTCCGCGCACGCTGCAAATGGCGCTGACCGGAGTGAGGGATATGAGCCTGATTGCCACCTCGCCGAAGGACCGGCTGCCGATTGCAACTGAGATTGTCGAGTTTGATCCCGGCCTGATCGCGACCGCTATCCTCCGTGAGGTTGACCGCGGGGGACAGGTATTCTTCGTTCACAACCGGGTGCAGACGATCGACGCCATGCACCGTTTCCTGCTCAAGCTCCTCCCGCAGCTTCGCATAGGCGTTGGTCACGGTCAGATGCATGAGAAGGAGCTGGAGGGGGTCATGCTGGGGTTTTTGAACCGCGCCTATGATGTTCTGTTGTGTACGTCCATTATTGAGTCCGGGCTGGATATCCCCAATGCCAACACCATTATCATCAATCGGGCCGACCGCTTCGGCCTGGCGCAGCTCTATCAGATCCGTGGCCGGGTGGGGCGCAGCTCGCGCCGTGCCTACGCCTACCTGTTGACCCCGCCGACACGACTGATGGGCGGCGATGCCATCAAGCGCCTGCGCGCTCTGGAGGCCCACTCCGATCTGGGCACCGGCTTCGGGCTGGCGATGCGTGATCTGGAGATCCGCGGTGCAGGCACGATTCTGGGAGCACGGCAGTCGGGCTTCATCGAAGAGGTCGGGTTCGACATGTACAACAAGCTGCTGGAGGATGCTATCGCTCGCCTCAAGGGTGAACCGATCGTCGAGTTGCCCCAAACCAGGCTGGAACTTGATATCGAGACGTATCTCAGCGACGGCTACATCAATGATCGTCACCACAAGGTCGATCTGTACCGACGGCTGGCGGATGCCCGAACGCTCGATGATGTCGAGCGGATTCGCGACGAGATGACCGACCGCTTTGGTCGCATGCCCCAGTCGGCCACCAATCTGGTTGAGGCGACCGCGGTCAAGATCGCGGCCAGTCTGCTTCAGATCGAGAAGGTTCGTGTCAAACGAGGCCGGGCTGTGCTGCAGTTCGCGGAAGGCCACATGCTTACCCGGCATGTGATCGAAACCTTCCGCAAGGCCACCGACTGCCCGCTGGAGTTCTCGGTTGTGGGGCAGGCGACGACTTTCATGGATCTCGGGCAGGTGCACGTCGACCAGCGGCTGAGCTACCTTCGGGGTGTGCTGTGCAAGATTTAGCGATCGGAAGGAATCGATCAGCCCGCTCCGCCTAACGGTCCCACTTGAAAAGCTCCGGCACAGTGCCGCTCGCGACATCCAGGCCCACGCCGTAGTTGTTGGCTCCATAGGTTGAGTCTTCACGTGCTGGTTGCAGCCACAAGTGATTGTCACGGGCGACCGGATGCTCACGGGTGCCGGCGCTGTCGAACACAAGATACTCATCGCTGCCGCCAATATCGAGAAGTCCACCGAAAGATGCAGCGTAGGTGTAATACGGTGTCAAAGGAGAGGGCAGCCTGTAGTCCTCACGGTAGGTTGCCTTGCCCAGGCCGGGTGTGTTGGCGCCGAGCAGGTATCGGTCGTCGCCCCCGATATCGATGAGCAATGCCACCGACCGGATCTGGGCCAGTCCCATCGAGATGATCTTCGCCTCGTAAAGGTCGTTGCCTCCCTTGTTGATGAGCAGCGCATTGGTGTAGTCCCAGCCGAATCCGAGTCCGGCGCCGGCGGTTTCGAAGAGTTGGTGACGATCATCGCCGCCCTCATCCAGGAGAATACCGTTGCAGTAGTGGGCACCGGACGCCTGTGTGAAGTAGCATGACTGGTAGTGGTCGTCTCCGGACCGATCAACCGCGATTCCGGTGCCGAACCAGTACCCCACACCCAGGCTCCAGTTGCCGGAGTAGTAGTGGTCGTCCCCCTCGATATCGATAATGGCCCCGAGGCCGCCGGCCCACGAGTGCCCGTCGGAACCATCGCCGCGTCGTCCGAACCCCGCTCCCTGGGCTTCGTTGCCGTTGATGATGTGGTTGCTGTGGTAGTCGCCACGGTCGTAGACAGCGGCGTACGGCTCGGCTGTATACGTGTCATTGCCGGAGTAGGAGGCACACACTCCCACACCGCCTCCCACACCACCCAGCCCCTGACCGTTGCCATACAGGTAGTACTGGTCATCGCCGGTGCCGTCGAAATGCAGGCCGATGCCGAAATACCCGCACCCCTGGGCGGAGAGTTCGGCCCGGTAGGTGTCGTTCCCTTCGCGATCATACAGGATACCGACTCCAAACATGCCCATACCCTGGGCGCAGACCGAGCCGTTGTAGTGATCATCGCCGCGGCTGTCGAGCACCAGTCCGATCCCCAGCAGTCCGACGCCTGCTGATGGTGGATACTGCTGTCTGTCTCTGCCGTAGTAGTCGTCGCCGTCAAGATCAATGACGACGGAAATGGGATTGCTAAGTGAAGCTGTCGCCCCGGCGCTGCCGTGGTAGATGGTATTGCGCCCGAAGTCGATTATCAGCAGGCAATTGGAGGCATCCAGTTCAGTCCATCCCGAGTACTGCGAGAGGAGCTGTGATGACAGCTTCGAGGGCGTCTTCTCTTTGCGCTCATAGGCCGACATGAGAATCACCTTCCCCAGTGGAGTGAGAAGCTCGAATTCGACTTCTGGCGGCACTATGCCCGCCCACGGTATCAGGGCGCGTTCTGCTTTCTCTGCCGCTGCGGCTACTTTCAGAGCGGCATAGTACAGGGATGCCCAGTCGATAGTAGCGGCAATATCGTCAAGTTGCGGATAATACACCTGGCCGTCTGCCTGTGTGTTGGCCAGATCGCGAATGGCAAACACCGTTTGCATATCGGAGGGGTCGCAGTTGCGGAAGGCCAGGTCGCGCCATCGCGCGGCCTCAGTGAGATTCACAAGCAACTGCGCAATGATCGCGGCTACAGTGTCGGGCAGGTGTGTCAGTGCCTTCAGGCCACCCTCGGCGGTGTCAAACCGGTGGTTTACCGAACCAAAGGACTTCAGCCGCACTGGCTGGCTGGCATATTCGAACACCCCCTCGAGGGCTGTGATCAATGGATGGTCGCCTTCCGGCGCCGGCGAAAGGTTGGCTGAGTAGGCGCGGAAGCTCTGCAGTCTCTTGTCCACGCCCAGATTGTAGACCAGCTTGTACAGGGCGTCATCGGCCGTGTCGGCAACGTGGGGGGCAAGGTAGAGCTCAACCGTGTTGGCCATCACGCGTGCGTAATCATAGAGCTTCAGCGGCTCGGCGAACAGCGCGTCAAAGGAGGTGAGTTTGTACGGAACATCGAGCGGAAATCGATTCCAGTACCCCTTCGGCTCGTAGCCCAGGTCGGCGCGCGTGAACCCGACCTCCGAAAGCATCTGGGCGAGTCGATCGGTTGTGTCCGGCTGATCAGCAGCCAGAGTCGTGACGCCCGCAGTTGTGGTCAGCGCCAGTAGTAAAGTAAGCGTTCTGATCATTGGCATGACCTCTCCCGAATCGTCTTATAGCCTCATCGCAGGCGCATGCAGCTACCGTCTTGATACGCCCTGACACAACCTTATGAGGCACGATAGCGCCCCAAATGCAAGTGTTTTGATTTCTCACAGCCCGTTCGGCCGGCAGAAATGCCAGCGGCGGAGCCTGTTGCCGGCTCCGCCGCTGGAAGAACTGATCAAGAAATCTGCGATGCTATCGCCCGCCGGAAGTCGTCTTCAGTAGTGTTCCTTCGCTCCCGACAATCCAGCCGACATTGGTATTCAGCATCTCGACTCCCAGCAAAGCGGCGCCAAGACCGGTTGGCTGGGCTGACCAGGAATTGCCGCCATTGGCAGAGGCAATGACAGTACCGTTGCCACCGACAACCCAGATGTTGGACGCGTCGAGCATCTTGATCCGTCGCAACTCATTGCTGGTGGGTGTGCTGACCACCGTCCAGGTGGCTCCGCCGTCACCGGTTTTCAGCACCAGACCGCCCTCGCCAACAGCCAGCCCACTGCCGGTACCAAGGAATACAACATCGAATAGCGTGTTAACCGTGTCGTATGACACGTTTGTCCAGCTTGCACCGCCATCGGTAGTCGACCACACCAGGCCCCTGTCTCCGCACACCCAGCCTGTGTTCTGGTCAATGAAATCCAGACCTCGAAAATCGAGCGTATCTGCATTGACACCGCTCGGAAGTGTCAGGGCATTCCAGGTTGTGCCACCATCAGTAGTACCGAATATGGCCGCCGGTGTCTCACTATTGAATGGACCACCGACAGCGAAGCCGTGCAGGTTATCGACGAAGTCCACCGCATGAATCCAGTCCTGATTGGGGAATGACGTCGGCGTCCATGTTGCTCCGCCGTTAGTGGTTCTGGATATTATTCCGGCGGTGGTTGTGCCACCACAGGCCCAGCCGGTGTCGGCACTTGCAAAGAAAACGTCAGAGAACCAGGTGTTGTTGCTTTGGCGGCGATACCTCCAGGTCTCTCCACCGTTGGTTGTCTTAAGCACGGTTCCATTCCACCCGGCCACTATGCCCAGGGTGTCGTTGATGAAGTGAATACCCGTAAACGTCGGCAGTGCCGCCGTCTGAGAATAGTAGTGCTGCCAGGTGTTCACATTACCCGGTGTGAAAAGGATCGTGAATTCACCGACCACCCACCCCGCCTGGGTGGTTACCCAGTCGACATCCCAGAGTCTGTTGGTCTCGTCCAGAGAGGCAACGGACCAATTCTGGCCGCCGTCAATCGTCACTATCACCGTACCTTCGTCGCCGACAGCAAGGCCGGCAGAGGAATTAACGAATGACATGCCACGCAGCAGAACAGTGGTCGGCGTTGTCAGAACGGACCAGGACTCGCCGGCATCGGTGGTCTTGATAACGACACCATTGGCACCGACCGCAAACCCGGTCAGATTGTCGATCATCTGCACACGGCGGAGGGTCTGGGTTGTTGGCGAGTTCACCTGCGACCAGGTGCCCCAAACGGTGTCTACTTTCACGACCCGAACGATAGTGCCGTTGGCGCCCACGGCGACCCCGATGCTGTCAGCGAACGACAGTCCCCAGAGATTCACCGTGGCAGCGCTGAACACCTGTGACCAGCTTATGCCGCCGTCGATGGTCTGCAGCATTAAGCCAACCTGTCCGCAAGTCCAGCCTCGGGTTGGACTGATGAACTCAACATCGTGCAAATCAAACAGGGTTCCGGAGGGTGCCGCGTTCCACGTCTGGCCGCCATCGATAGTGCGAATAATTGTCCCGCTGGCTCCCACGGCCCAACCCATGTTGCCGTCATAGAACTCGACGGAGAACAGGTTATTTGCGGTGGCGGGATCCTGACGCGTCCAGGAATCTCCGCCATCACTCGTATGCAGTACGACGCCATTCTCACCCGCTGCCCAGCCGGTGGTTGCAGTGAGAAAGTCGACCGAACGCAGCTTATTCCCTTCGGTTACCGGGTCCTGTTGGCGCCACGAGGACACCACAACCGGACCAGTGCCACTATCATCGTCATCGTCACAGCCGGTGATAAGAGCAACCGGCAGTGCCAATGCTGCTACCAGCAGGTATGATATGACGCTTTGCGAGAGTTTATCCTTGCTTTTCAAGGCAGGCAGACCTCCACGAAAGACAGTTTCTTAACATGTAACGAGCCAACATATTCAAAGGGACCGACTATGTCAAACGAATTTGCCGGTCGTGTCTTAGACGTGGCACATGAGGGAATTGTGATAGCGGTCGGCGAATAGGGTCGGAAATCCGGGGGGTGTCGTGGATTCTCATCAATCCCCGTGATGGGAGCTTCGGTCGAGCAGAAGGGTTCGCGGTCGGTCGCTGTAGGCAGCGCCGCAATGTGGCTTGAGTCGAGGTCGGTTCAGGCCAGGGTTTGGTTGGACTCGTCGGGCGTACTCATGTCCAGTTCTACCAGAAGATGCTGTTTCGGTCGCCTGGCCGTCAGAGCTTCGGCAAGTCTCCCTGTTTCGTCGGTCGCAAGGGGACAAATGGACACATTCTCTTTAAGTGCACATGGAGTCAGAAACTGTGCAGCCCCACGGATACTATGCGGCCTTCTGCCGCCTGAGCAGACCGTTTCACTGCTTGCTGCGCATTAGTTAGCACCGTGCCTGAGTCGATCTCCCCCACGTATAACATTGTCTTGCAACACGATAACATCATTCGGTGGCGATTCGGGCCCTTTCGGGAGGATTTGGCATGGTGGCTGCAGTAAGGGTTGGCAGCAACGGTACAAAGCTCTGGAGGCGACATGCTTGACGGTAAGTACAAACGAGGTTTCTCGAAGCAGCGAATTGCGGAACTGAACGACCCGCGCATTCGAACCGATGATAAAGGCCACTATATCATGTCTCTGTCTGAGAATACCAGGGTGTACCTCGATGATTTCTATGGCTTCCTGGAGAGCACGTATGGTAAGGCTCAGTCAGAAAGGCTATTGCTGGACAATAAGATAGCATCGACCGATCCGGATCAGGCAGAGACTCTGTCATATTATCGGGCGCGTGGGGTCATCGTTGACCAGCTCATGAAGGCCATTATCAGGTTCTACACTGATGGCGGCAGTTTTGGCGTGATTATGACTCCGTGGTGTTTCGGTACAGTTGTGCTTGAGAAGATAGAGGTTTACCGGGAGCGCTTGTCCAAGGGCGAGCTTTCCGATACTAATATTCCGGAGTACCCGTACTACGTCATCCGCTATATCGACGAGATATACAAGGCTACGCTGCTGGAGTTGTTTGACTTTCCGGAGAAAGCCTTTCAGATGCGTTGGCAATATTCCGAGCTGCTTAAGCGGTACAGCTCCATTTTGAGCAATATTACATCATCATTGCAGTCGGTGTTGCTCCAGATCAAGGCCTATGGATCCTGACCCGAATTCTGAGTTGTAGAGTCCTATTCCCTTCCCCTGTTTGTGTCGCTTCCTCCTGCAAAACCTCCGGATCGCCAGATTCGGAGGTTTCCTTTTCAGGATACAGCATCAACTGCCGATAAACGGAAGACAGGCAGTGTTTTCCGGCGAGAACCGACAGCATATGGCAGAACCGGATGGAGACGACCAACACACAGACCCAGTCGACCCAGCACACTGAACAGGAGCAGGCCGCTGCCCGGTTCACACCTATCTACCTTGATTCTATCCGGGTAGACTCTATCCTTGATTTTGATCTGTACCTGAAAGTGAATCAGACGCTTGTTCTGTACCGTTCGGCCGATTTGCCGTTTACGGAGCGTACGCGTCAGAAGCTGCTCGAGAACAGGGTTGAGCGTCTTTTCATCGCCAACAAGAGTCAGGAGAAGTACCAGCGCTATATCGAGCGCAATCTCGGTACCATTCTCAAGGACCCCTCGATCCAGCAGGAGAAGAAGGCCGGTATTCTGTATCAGACTTCCACGGGGCTGGTGCGAGAAGTGCTGGAAAACCCTACCTATGGCGAGAACATCAGGCGATCCAAGGAGATGGTGGAGCGTCAGCTGGAGTACATCCTGCAGGGACAGGAAGCTTTTCATAACCTGCTGAAGATCACTTCGTTCGATTACTATACGTATACTCATTCCGTCAACGTCTGTACCTTCTCGATTGCCCTGGCTCGGCAACTGGGTATCGAGGACGATGCCATGCTTCACGAACTGGGCGTTGGGGCGCTGCTGCACGATGTCGGGAAATCAAAGGTTTCGCCCCGAATTCTGAACAAGAAGGCAGCTCTGAACGCAATTGAGTTCGACGTTATGAAGAAGCACCCCAAGTGGGGGGTGGAGATCCTCAATGAAACCGATATGGTCGCGCCCGCTTCGTACTACCCCGTACTGCAGCACCATGAGCGGGGCGACCGTCGAGGGTATCCCCAGAGTATCGGGTTAAACGAGATGCACCTGTTCAGCCGAATCGTGGCAGTTGCGGACTCATTCGATGCTATGACCACCGATCGGGTATATCAGAACGCCATGGATTCGTACCCCGCGTTGAAGATTATGTTCTCTCTGGGCGATGCTTACGACGAGCACATCCTGCGTACCTTCGCCGAGCTGATGGGTCCCGATGGTCTTGCCAACGTGTAGGCGATCTTAAGAATCTGAATCCCCCAGGAAAATTGTCCTGCCGGTCCGGCCGGTGCCGGTTGGCATTATGGGCTTGATGGGCGGAGCGTCCGGTTGTATTATCAACTCCATACATGTAAACGCACATCACTCAGGATGGAGCCAGTTATGAGATCGATCGTGTCAACGGACTCCGCGCCCAAGGCCATTGGGCCATATTCCCAGGCGGTGAAGATTGAGGCCTCGGCTCTGGTATTCTGTTCCGGCCAGCTTCCGCTTGATCCCAAGACGGGGGAGGTGGTGGGGCAGACCGCGGCCGACCAGTGTCGCCAGGTGATGACCAACATGACAGCGGTGCTGAAGGCGGCCGGCAGCGACCTTTCGCGGGTGATCAAGACCACTATCTTTCTTGCGGACATGAATGACTTCGCGGCTGTTAATGAGGTGTATGGCGCCTGTTTTCAGTCCGATCCGCCCGCGCGGGCCACGGTCCAGGTGGCACGTCTGCCGAAGGATGCGAAAGTCGAGATTGAGGCAGTAGCGCTGGTTTGAAGGCCCCCTGAGCGCGCCCTGGCCACTTAACAAGTCCTGCGATTTGATGCCAATTCCACTGGCTGGACTGGTCTCCATCCATGGCGTTGCCGGCGCAGCCTGCGAGAGGTGTCATGATCCTGACCCTCTTGTCGGCGAACGGTTTCAGACGGCCGAAAACCCCAAAAAGGGCTTGACATCGAGGGCGCAGCGGCTTTCTTGGCAAGCAACATAGTTGTGAATTCAGTCACATACTCTGACTGATACATATCAGCCAGGACGGGATTATATGACAGAGTATTTGGCCGTTCTGATTTTCATCCTCGCGGGGATCGGCATTGTGCTGATCACCTTCTTCATGTCGCGGCTGATCCGCCCCGATCATGACTATCCCGAAAAGTCAATCAATTACGAGTGCGCTGAGGAGCCGGTCGGTTCATCCTGGATCAGGTTTAACAACCGCTTTTACATATTTGCTCTGATCTTCGTGGTGTTCGATGTCGAGGCGGTCTTCTTGTTCCCCTGGGCGGTAGCCTTCGGCCAACTCGGGTTGTATGCTCTGGTCGAGATGGTGCTTTTCATTGGCATCCTGATGTTCGGCCTGTTCTACGCCTGGAAGAAGGGGGTGCTCAAGTGGGCGTGATTCGCAAGCTGCCTGCCATGGCGGAACGCATTCCAGGCGGTGGAATTGTGTTGACCTCGATCGAGGCCATTTTACACCAGGGCCAGGCAAAGTCATTGTGGTATTTGCTGTTCGGGACGGCGTGCTGTGCCATCGAGTTGATGTGTACCGGTGCGTCCCGTTATGACTTCGATCGGCTGGGCATGATCTTTCGCCCGACACCGCGCCAGGCTGATCTGATTATCGTCGCAGGAACGATCACCAAGAAGATGGCTCCCCGTTTGCGGCGGCTGTATGATCAGATGGCTGAGCCTCGATACGTGATTGCCATGGGTGGCTGCACGATCAAGGGCGGACCGTTCTATTATGACAGTTATGCTGTAGAGAAGGGCATTGACCACATTGTGCCTGTCGATGTTTATATACCCGGCTGTCCGCCGCGACCGGAGTCGCTGCTGGAAGGCTGTATTCATCTGCAGGAGAGGATTAAGAAACAGAAGCTGTCAGACTGGGCGGATGGCAGGAAGTAGCATGACCAGGGAAGAGCTTACTCAGCATATCATCGGGAAGTTCGGAGGCAGGGTTATCCACCTTGAGGCGGGCAAGTACGATCCGCTGTTCGAGATCAAGGCCGAAGACATCGTTGACATCTGTCGGCAGCTCAAAGAGGATCCATATCTGTCGTTCGATTATCTGGCTAATCTGGGAGGCGTTGACACCACCGAGCACTTCGAGGTTGTCTACAACCTGGCCTCTGTCTTCAAGAAACTTCGGGTCGACCTGAAAGTGATACTTCCTTACGACCGAGCCGAAATCGATTCGGTTATCGAGGTCTGGCCCTCCGCGAACTGGTACGAGCGGGAGTTGTGGGAGTTGTATGGCATCAACGTGCGCAACCACCCCAACCTGACCCGCTTTCTGTTGCCCGACGACTGGGACCAGGGATATCCCATGCGCAAGGATTGGGATGCGCCCGATTTCATCCGGATGCCGGAGAGATAGCTGCATGACGCTGCGCACGGAAGAATTTGTCGTCAACATGGGGCCGCACCACCCCTCGACCCACGGCGTGTGTCGTCTTTTGTTGACGCTCGATGGCGAGCGGGTTAAGAAGGTGGAGCCGATTATCGGCTATTTGCATCGTGCGATCGAGAAAATATGTGAGAATCGTACCTATCCGCAGTGTATCCCCATACTGGACCGCTTTGAATACGTCACCGCCATGTCCTGCAACTACGTGTTCTCGCTGGCGGCAGAGCGACTGGCCCAGATCGAGGTGCCGGAGCGGGCGGAGTACCTGCGCGTAATCATGCTCGAGCTGAATCGTATCGCCTCGCACCTGTTGTTCTACGGTGTGACGGCGATGGATATCGGAGCGTATACGCCGTTTCTGTACGGGCTTCGCGAGCGGGAGCTGATCATTGACTTGTTCGAGATGACCTGTGGCCAGCGTCTGACATACAACTACATTCGCATTGGCGGCGTTTCTCAGGACATCCCGCCGGAATTCGCTCCCAAGTGCCGGGAGGCGGTGCGCATCATTGGCGAGAAGATGTCTGATTATGAGGGATTGCTCAACGAGAACCCGATCTGGCTGGCACGGACCAAGGGCATCGGCATCCTGAAGCCTGAGGACGCTATCGCCTGGGGAGTATCCGGGCCGGTACTGCGCGCTTCAGGGGTTAAGCATGACCTCCGTAGAGACGATCCCTACTCGATTTATGACCGCTTTGATTTCGATATCCCGGTGCAACCCAATGGTGACACATTCGACAGGTACATTCAGCGGCTTGACGAGATACGCGAGTCATTGAAGATTATCACTCAGG
The DNA here is from genome assembly GCA_964627305.1 of uncultured Ignavibacteriales bacterium. GTDB lineage: Bacteria > Zixibacteria > MSB-5A5 > GN15 > FEB-12 > WJKG01. The sequence continues at coordinate 285,424 of CAZVHP010000002.1, forward strand.
CTCTTGACGGGCTTGAAGGGCTTGAGGATAACACGATCAAGGCCAAGGTCTCGCCTAACTTCAAGCCACCGGCCGGCGAAGTGTATGCTCGGATCGAGAACTCCCGTGGCGAGCTGGGTGTCTATGTGATCTCCGACGGCAGCAAGAAGCCCCTGCGGGTGAAGGCGCGTGGCGGTTCGTATAACCAGCTTCAGGCGCTGCCGTTGATGTGTCATGATGTCATGGTTGCTGATTTGGTGGCGATCTTCGCGACCCTCGATGTGATCATGCCGGAGGTGGATCGATGAACGGCTTCTCTGACTTCCTTGAGCTGCATCCGCTGTTCTCCTGGCTGTTCGACCTGCTGAAATCCACTGGCCTGCAGGATCCCTGGCTGCACCTTGTTCACTATGGTGCCCTGAGTGTCATGATGTTCGGGCTTCTGGCTCTCATCGCGTTGTTCCTGGTGTGGTGGGAGCGCAAGATTGCCGGTCACATCCAGCAGCGGTTTGGTCCCATGCGTCATGGCTGGCACGGTTGGTATCAGACGGTCATGGACGCCATCAAGTTGCTTCAGAAGGAGGATGTGAAGATCGCCCTGCGTGACAAACCGGTCTTCTTCTGGGCACCGATCGTCTGTTTCGTAGCCGCCTTCTGTGTCTACGTGGTAATGCCGTTTGGCGAGAATCTGATAGTCGCCGATCTGAACATCGGCATTTTGTATGTGCTGGCTATTACCACCTGGACTGTCATATCGCTTCTGATGGCCGGCTGGGGTTCCAATAACAAGTATGCGTTGCTTGGGGGGATGCGCTCGGCGGCGCAGATTGTCAGCTACGAGGTGCCGATGGCCCTCAGCATCCTCACACCGATTCTGTTTGTCAGTTCTCTTTCCATGAACGACATCGTGCTCTCTCAGTCCGGCCCGATCTACAACTGGTTCATTTTTCGTTTGCCGTTCGGACCGATTGCCTTTTTGACGTTCATTGTAGCCGGTACCGCCGAGGCGAACCGCACGCCGTTTGACATCCCGGAGGCGGAACAGGAGTTGGTCTCCGGCTACAATGTCGAGTATTCCGGTATGAAGTTCGCTATGTTCTTCCTGGCGGAATTTGTCAATATGTTCACGATCGCGGCGGTTGCCGTGACAATCTTCTTCGGTGGCTGGAATGGTTTTGAGTTCCTGCCGTCGTGGTTGTGGTTTCTGGGTAAGACGCTGTTGATTGTGCTGCTGCTGATGCTTTTCCGCTGGACGTATCCACGACTGCGGGTCGATCAACTAATGGTGTTCGCATGGAAGTTCCTGGTGCCGTTGACGTTTGCCAACCTGATCATTGCCGGCCTGTTCAAACATCTCGGATGGTACTGGTAAGGTGAAGGTAAGGATTCGATCATGGGTGTAATGAAAGACTTAAAGAACCTGATCGCAGGACTGGGGATCACCGGCAAGCATCTGGGCCGACACGCGATAACCATCCAGTATCCGGAACAGCGGGATACCATCCCCGAGCGTTCTCGGGGAATCGTGGTGTTGCTCTCGGACAAGGAAACCGGCGAACTCAACTGCACCGCCTGCCAGTTGTGCATGCGCGCGTGTCCCACCGGGGCTATCGTGGTTGAGTTCGAGCGCGATGAAAACAAGCGCAAGATACTGACGAAATTCGATCTGGACAACACCATCTGCTGTTTCTGTGGGCTGTGCGAGGAGTCCTGCAACTTCTCAGCCCTGAAGCTGGCCACCAAGTATGAGTTCTCGACTACCGACAAGGATGGCCTGCTGTGGGATATGCACAAGCTTCAGGAAGTTGGCCGCGATGTTCCGTATGTGGACACGCGCAAGAAGAAGGCTGAGAAATCCGAGAAGAAGCCCACACCAAAGCCTGCTCCAAAGCCTGCGGATGAGCAACCAGCCCCGAAGGACTCATCGGAGGCCCCCCAGCCTGCCGACAAGACACCCGGGGTCGGTGACATGCCGGATAAGCCAAAGGCAGCCCAGAAGCCGGACGATCCGAATGACGGTGGAACTGATGTTGCCAGTGATAACAGGGATGACGACACCAAACGGGAGGGTAACGACTGATGGTCGCTGAACCGGAAGTGGGAATCGTCTTCTGGCTGCTGTCGCTGGTGATACTGGTGTCAGCCTTCATGGTGGTCAGCCTGAAGAACATCTTCCATTGCGCGTTGTTTCTGGTGCTCTGCCTGTTTTCGGTGGCAGGGATATTCATCCTGTTGCATGCCGAGTTTCTGGCGGCGGCACAGGTGCTGATCTATGTCGGTGCTATCGCCATTTTGATCATCTTCGCTATCATGCTGACCAGCAACCTGGCTTCAACGACGATCAGGGCCACGAATGAGAACGTCTTGGTTGGCTTCTTTGTGGCGCTGATTCTGGCTCTCGGGACAATCGTGCTGATCGGCAATACGCATGTCTGGCGATACGCCGAACCGGCGGAGGCTGTTGACAGCAACGTGATGATGATTGGCAAATATCTGATGACCGAGTACATGTTGCCGTTCGAAATCGTGTCAGTGCTGCTTCTGGCGGCCTTGATCGGGGCTATTGTGCTGGCTCGCAGGGAGAAGTCGTGATGTTTTACTACCTCTCATTGGCAGCGCTGCTTTTCTCGATAGGAGTGTTCGGCGTCATTACGCGCCGTAATGCGATCGGTATCCTGATGTCGCTGGAGCTTATGTTCAATGCGGCCAACATCAACTTTGTGGCGTTCAATCGGTATATCGTCAGCGATGGCCCCATCGGACAGATGTTCGCCATTTTCATTGTGGTGGTGGCGGCGGCCGAGGCGGTGGTTGGATTGGCAATTGTCCTGTTGCTGTACCGCAACTGGCAGGGAATTAAAACCGACTACATCAATATCATGAAGTGGTAGGGAGTCACCTGAGATTATGACCGAGTATGCCTACTTAATCGCCCTGTTACCGGCATTCGCATTTGTGGCTATCGTCTTCGCCCTCAGGTGGAACGAGAAACTGGCCTCCGGGTTCTCGATTCTCATGATTCTGATCAGTTGGGTGATGTCCATCGTGGTGCTGTTCGAGACCATCGGGCGGCATGGTGATGTATACGAAGCCTGGTATACATTCATACAATTCAACAGTTTTCACCTGCAAATTGGCATTCTCATCGACGCGCTTGCGGCAATCATGCTTGTTGTCGTGACCACAGTCGGGGCTTGTGTCCAGATATACTCGCTGGGATACATGCATGGCGATCCGCGCTTCAGCCGTTTCTTTGCTTACCTGTCGCTGTTTCTGTTCAGCATGCTCGGTCTGGTTCTGGCCAACAATTTCTTCATGATCTTCATTTTCTGGGAGTTGGTGGGGTTGACCAGCTACCTGTTGATCGGTTTCTGGTTCGAGAAGGTCTCAGCGGCCAACGCCTGCAAGAAGGCGTTTATCACCACCCGAATGGGTGATTTGGGCTTCTTGATCGGTTTGTTCCTGCTGGCCTTCTACTTTGAGACCTTCAACTACCTTGAGGTCTTCGATAAGGTCGGGGCCGGCGGTATCCCGCTGTGGGTGCTGACTGCTGTGCCGATCTTCATCTTCTGCGGTGCTATCGGCAAGTCGGCCCAGTTCCCGTTGCACGTATGGCTTCCCGATGCTATGGAAGGCCCGACACCCGTGTCGGCACTGATCCACGCGGCCACGATGGTGGCGGCGGGTGTGTACCTGGTGGCGCGTTCAATGAGCCTGTTTGTGGCGTCGGCCGATGCCGCCATGGTTGTGGCCATTATTGGTGTGGTGACTTCCTTCATGGCGGCCTCGATTGGTCTGGTGCAGAATGATATCAAGCGCATTCTGGCGTACTCGACGGTAAGTCAGCTCGGCTACATGATTATGGCGCTGGGGCTGTACGGTGTTGACACCGCGCATGGCCATCACTCTGCCGGCTATGTCGCCGGGACTTTCCACCTGATGACTCACGCTTTCTTCAAGGGGTTGCTCTTCCTCGGGGCCGGTTCTGTCATTCACGCGGTGCATACGAATGACATTCAGGAGATGGGCGGATTGTATCCAAAGATGAAAACGACCTCGATCACCTTCATGATCGCCTCGCTGTCGATTGCGGGTATATTCCCGTTTGCCGGATTCTGGTCCAAGGATGAGATTGTCATGGCCACCGTGCATCATCCGATATTCATGGTGCTCACGCTGATGATTGCCTTTATGACGGCATTCTACATGTGGCGCTTGTGCTTTTTGACATTCTTTGGCAAACCGCGCGACCAGCACCGCTACGATCACGCGCACGAGTCGCCCCGCACCATGACCGGTCCTCTGGTTTTTCTTGGGGTGCTGGCGGTTTCGGCCGGCTGGGTGGGCATTCCGTGGCTGCATCACGGTTTCAGCAGCTTCGTGTATCACGGTGAGCCACACCATGCGGCACCGAGCCTGCTGTTGATGGGTGGCTCGCTGCTGGTCGGGCTGTCGGGCATTTTCGTGGCCTACCTGGTCTATTACCGCCGTATCATCTCGCCGGACAAGGTGGCACAGCGATTCCGCCCCATCTATAACCTGCTCTATAACAAGTACTATATTGATGAGATATATGAGGCCGTGCTGCTCAAGCCGATAATGGCTTTCGCGCGGTTCATGTGGACGTTTGATGCCCGCCTGATCGATGGTATCGTCAACGGAGTGGCGTTTCTGACCCTGGTCTGGGCGGCCGTCAAGCAATGGTCCGATACCTGGATCATTGACGGGATGGTCAATGGCGCCGGCTGGGTGGTCCGCATGATTGGCGGTCTGCTGCGATATCTGCAGTCAGGCTCGGTTCAGTTTTACGCCCTGTTTATTGCTGCGATGGTAGTCCTGGTCATTCTGGCCAAGTTCGAGTTGGAGTACACAACTCTGAACTGGCCCACCATGACCATCATCTTCATCATTGGCATCATGCTCCTGCCGCTGCTCTCCCGGTTGACATCCGACCGGTCGAAGACTGCAGGCGAGCCTGAGAACGAATGAAACGGTGAGTGTGGAGGATAGATTGTCGGTATGAATTTGCCGCTTTTGACATTGCTGATCGCGTTCCCCCTGTTAGGGATGGTATTGGTTATGCTGTTGCCCAAGGAGAACAAGTGGGCCATTCGGTGGACGGCCACCGGTATCAGCATTATTCCAATGCTTCTCTCTTTCTGGATTACGTGGGACTATTTCATGAACTTCGCGTCGTCATCGGCCATGGCCTATGTCGAGGGACCCTATGAGTGGATCCCCACCCTGAATGTGCAATACTTTCTGGGTGTCGACGGTATCAGTGTGCCGATGCTGTTTCTGACGGGTCTGCTCTCGACCCTGTCGCTGTTAGCGTCGTTCAATATCGAGAACCGCGTCAAGGAGTATTTCGCCTACTTCCTGCTGCTTGAGGCGGGAATGATGGGCGTTTTCGTGGCGCTGGATTTCTTCCTGTTCTACGTCTTCTGGGAAATCATGCTGGTCCCGATGTATTTCCTGATCGGTATCTGGGGTGGTCCGCGCAAGGAGTATGCAGCGATAAAGTTCTTCCTGTATACGCTGTTTGGGTCGATCTTTATGCTGGTTTCCATTCTCATTCTCTACTTCACCAGCGAACCGCATACGCTCAATATGCTCACTCTGATCCAGACGGCGCCGGCCCTGGGTCACAGTTTGCAGATGGTGTGCTTCATCTTCTTTTTCGTTGCCTTTGCCATCAAGGTCCCTGTGTGGCCGTTCCATACGTGGTTGCCCGATGCTCACGTTGAAGCCCCGACAGCCGTGTCCGTAATCCTTGCCGGCGTCCTGCTGAAAATGGGAACGTATGCCATGCTGCGCATTAGCTGGCCCATGTTCCCGGAAGCTCTTCGCACGCTGTCGTTCTGGATAGCCCTGCTGGGGGCTATTGGCATCATCTACGGAGCGCTGGTTTCGATGGCCCAGAAGGACCTGAAGAAGCTGGTCGCATATTCGTCGGTGTCACACATGGGATACTGCATGCTCGCTTTGGGTGCCTTTTCGTCGGTGACAGCTATTGCGGGCTGTATGTTCCAGATGGTGTCCCATGGTCTGATCACTGGCGCCCTGTTCCTTTTGGTGGGCGTGCTCTATGATCGCGCTCACACTCGCGAGATTGCTGCCTTCGGTGGTCTGGGGGCCAAGCTACCGGTGTATACCGGGTTCATGGTCATGTTCGGCATGGCTTCGCTGGGATTGCCGGGAATGTCAGGATTCGTCTCAGAGTTCATGATCTTCATTGGCGCTTTTCAGGCGCTGAACAAGGTCCTCGTGGGTATCTCCGTTCTGGGCGTCGTGCTGGGCGCAGCGTACATTCTGCGCATGGTGCAGAACGTGTTCCTGGGCGAGTTCGATCTGGCGCGATGGGGAGGGTTAACCGATATCAATGCGCGCGAATTGATTACGGTCGCCCCGCTGGCGCTGCTGACGCTGTTGATTGGCATCTATCCGCGTCCGCTGGAGCAACTAATGGAAGCGACTTTGCAGAACCTCGTTAATCTGATGGCCAGGTAAGCGTTGATGGAACTGCAACTGCCAGATCTGAACCTACGCCTGATGGCGCCAGAGCTGTTTCTGTTCGCCTGGGCGCTGGTTGTCATGACCTTCGATCTTACCACAAAACGTGTCCGCGGCGATGCTGTCGGGTATCTTACCATGATCGGGATCGCCATCACCGGTGGCATTCTTGCTTTCACCGACCAGGGGCCCGGGTTTGGCAATATGTTCTACAACGACCCCATGGCGATCTTCTTCAAGATGATCTTCCTGGGCGCGGCCTTCATGGCCGTTGGGTCCAGTTTCGGAATCACCCGACAGAAGATTGTCAATCACCGAGGTGAGTTCTACGGCTTGATGCTTCTGTCAACCGTTGGTATGATGTTTCTGGCATCCTCAAATGAACTGCTGACGATCTGGATCGGGCTGGAGTTGACGACGATTCCACTGTTTGTGCTGGCGGCGTTTTACAAGGACAACAAGCTTTCGGTTGAGGCCGGGCTGAAGTACTTCATTGTCGGTGCGTTTTCCTCAGCCATTATGCTCTATGGTCTTTCGTTTCTGTACGGTCTGACCGGCACCACCGATCTGCTGCAGCTGAAGCTCAATCTGGCCACCACCCACCTGACTTTCCGCAATATAGGCGTCATACTCATTGCGGCGATTGTTATGCTGATTGCCGGAATCGGCTTCAAGCTGGGATTGCCGCCCTTTCATCAATGGGTACCGGATGTCTACGAGGGTGCCCCGACTCCGGTAGCGGCTTTCTTGTCGATCGGTTCCAAGGCAGCCGGTCTGGTGGCCTTTGCCAAAGTGTTCGTTAATGGCCTGTCCGCTTTCCACTCGGTTGACATGTCGCCGAACGACTGGGGCAAGCTGGCCGGCATTATTGCCATTGCGGCCCTGATCCTTGGCAACACGGTTGCCATCCGCCAGACGAACATCAAACGTATGCTGGGTTACTCCTCGATCGCCCAGGCGGGGTATATCATGATCGGCATGGTAACCCAGTCCGCGCTGGGTCTGTCTGCCATGGCTTTCTATGTCTTTGCCTACATGTTTGCTAATATGGGGGCATTTGCAATCGTGGCCGCCTTCGAGGATAAGACCGGATCGTGTGAAATCAAAAGCTACGCGGGATTGGCCAAGACCTCGCCTCTGGTGGCAATTTGCATGACCATATTCCTGTTATCGCTGGCCGGGATCCCACCGCTGGCCGGCTTCCTCGCGAAATACTTCGTTTTTGCTGCAGCCATCAAACAGGCACCGGTGGGTGGCAACGAGTGGTTGTATTGGGTTGTCGGTGCCGGGTTGATCACGGCTGTCTTTTCGCTTTACTACTACGCCAATGTGATCAAGCAGATGTACTTCTCAAAGGAAGAGTCTCCCTACCGTCTCGGACTGCAGGCACCCGCCATGCTGGTCGTTATGATTGGCCTTGCGGGTGTGCTTGTATTCGGGCTCTATCCCGAACCGATACTCAGGTTCGCCGGCGACGTCCCCGCGATATTCGGCTTCTACATGCCCTGAACCTGTAGCTGATTCCTGATTAACCGTCTGTGCGGGGCGTCGTCTTTCCCACTGGCTGCCCTCTGCCGTGATAGAAACTCATTTGAGCCTCCTGCCAGAGATCATCAATTCTGTTGCGCAACCGCCGAAAATTCGCATAAATAGGGTACCAAGGAGTTACGGTTGACGCGGCGGTGTCAGGGACTGAGATACCGCGTGCATAGTACAGCCAAGAGGGACCAGGTGAAGCTCGCCAATCTGTTGATGGAGCGTCGGATCAAACTGAATCTGACGGCACGAACCAAGGAAGCTGCGATTCTGGAACTGTTGCAGCTGCTTAAGGACGAAGGCATCCAGATGGATTGGGATGCTGTCTTCCAGTCCATCCAGGAGCGTGAGGAAATCGAAAGCACCTCTTACGGTCGCGGCTTCGCCTTTCCGCACGCACGCAGTGACGCAGTGCACGAGCTTCACATACTGGTCGGTGTGTCCAAGGCGGGGCTGGAAGATCGTACTCCCGATGACATCCCGGTCCATGTGCTGTGTCTGCTGTTGACACCCTCCACAATAGCCCGGCTCTACCTGCAGACTCTGTCCGGCTTCGCCCGCTTCGCCCGACAGGAGGGCGTTCTGCGGACACTGCTCGCGATCGAGTCCAAGCCGGACCTCATCAAGGCGATCGCCGACGCCGGAATCACGATCGACAAGGAGCTGATGGTCAAGGACATCATGCGTCACAACCCGACTGCCGTGACCGCCGATGATACGCTCCGGGACGTTGCCAATATGATGTTCCGCCATGGTTTGTCGGCTCTTGCTGTCGTCGACAACGAGGGCAAGCTGCTGGGGGTTATCGATGACCGCGATCTGATTCAGGCAGCCATGCCCGACTACAGGTCCCTGATCTCCAACCTCAACTATGATATGGAGGTTGAGCCTTTTGAGGAGCTGCTCAAGAAGGAGGACAAGATCAAGGTCTCGCAACTGTACCGCACCGACTTTGAGGTTGTCACACCCGACAGTCGCATCGTGGAAGTAGCTGCTATGATGATTTTCAAGGATTGTCGAAGAGTCTTCGTCACGGTTGATGATGTTCTCGTGGGTATCCTGCTTCGCAAGGACATTGTCAACATGATCATTCGCGGCTGAGAAGTCTGCTCGTCTGTGCTACCTTTCGAGCCTACCCGCCTCTTTGTGCCACTCGTTACGGCGGGCCGATCAGGTTCCGCCAAGTGCACACTGCTCCCTTCGTTCCGGATGCAGCTCTCGGTGGTGGGTTTCGTTTCGTATGGATCTCAACCGACCAACGTCAACAGGAAGGCTCATTCTTGTGATGGGCCCGTTCATTCTGCTGGCCGACGGTGAGAGTAAGTCGCTGACTATTCCGTATCCAGGTGCTTCTTCTTGGCTCGGAAGCTGATGCGGGGGAAGGGATTGACGACCGCGCTGGCGATATTGGTCAGATGCGAGTTGATCCGCTTGAGGTAACGAGCATACAGGGCCAGGCTGGCGGCATCGCGAGCCGAAAGCTGCTTCTCACCGCCTGTGATGATGTCGCTGACGATCTCCTCACAGTGCTTGCTGATGTCGTCCTCGGCCTTCATGACCTTGCGTCCCTGCGACTTATTCTGATTCATGAGGGCGTCAATAGTGGCGGTGAAATTGGTGTCGATGGCCGTCTCTATCTGTTTTAGATCTTCTTCCCACTTGGCACCCTTGAGTGGCTGAGCGTGATGCCGGGCAAGGTCCACCATGTTCTTCGTGTAGTCGCCGATCCGCTCCACATCAATGACGATCGATATCAGACCAAGTCCCGGGACGAGATTAGCAGTACCGGCAATGGTCAGATGTGCGAGAACCTTGCGCCGGACCTCACGTTCGTATTTGTTAATCCGGCGGTCCATTTTCCTGACATCGAACGGCATCTCGCTCGTGTTCTCTTCGCGCAACGTCATGCGGGAGACCTCGAACATCTGTTTGTCGTATTCGAGCATGGTGACCGTCGTATCGAACGCCTCATCGAGAAGGCTCTCGGAGCTGAACAGCTCCTTGAATTTGTCAAACATAGAGTATTCCACCTTTTCAACCCAGAGTTATAACCAACAAAGGGATTGCATAGAACACAATAGCAAGATAGATCAGTGGAATCAACTTTGATTTCATCGCCAGATCGGCCATTCTCATCGACAACCATATCGGAACGCGCTTGAGCGGCCAGAAAATGGCAATCCCGTAGCAATTGAAGGTCAGGTGGGCAAAAGCGACAGCGACGGCTGAGTGCGAACCGGTGGCCAGCGACGCCATGAAAGCGGTGATGGTCGTCCCGATATTGGCCCCGAGCATGTATGGATATACCTGCGTCAGGGTGAGCACTCCCGCTCCAATCAACGGAATCACCAATGAGGTCGTTATCGAGGATGACTGCACCAGTACGGTCAGGAAGATCCCAAGCACAAACCCCAGTACCGGGGTACGGAAAATGTAGCGCTGGAAAAAGCGTTCGACCTTCACCAGCACCAGCGACTTGATGACCTTGACAATGAAGCGAAGCGCCACGAACAACAGAATCAACGCGACGATTGCACCCAGCCAGCCATTGTCACCGAGTACGCTCAAGACGCCATCGGCCACGGGCTTGGTGATGACCTTCAGCGGCGATTTGAAATCCAGACCACTGGACCCGCCGAGAGCATGTTCGACCCATTCGGCCGAGAAACCGACAACATTGAAGTATATCTGCAGTGGCAGCAGCACTATCACCGAGCAGATGTTGAAGAAATCGTGCACAATGCCGCCGGTAAAGGCCGCCTTGAACTCACTTCTGCGCTGCAGATGAAAGAGAGAGACAAGTGTGTTTGTCACCGAGGTACCGATATTCGACCCCATTATCATGGGCACTGCGGCCTGCAGCGAAAGCGTGCCACTGCCCACCATACCTACTATGACCGATGTGGTTGTGGACGATGACTGAATGACAGAAGTTGCAAGTATGCCAATCGCGACACCCACCAGCGGATTGGCGGTGGCCTGCATGATGGCGTTGGCAACGTCGCTGCCAAGCATCTTGAACGCGGCCCCCAAAAGAGTAATCGAGAGAATGAACAAGTACAACAGCCCGACCAATGCCAGCATCTTCAGGATAAGACCATTGGCGGCCACGACGCGCGTGAGCGCCGCGTGATGAGTCTTTGGCTGTTCAGCCATTCAGGCTATGTCTTCCTCTCTCCACATTCCCACAGGCGTTGGGCGGCAATATAGAGACGGCCCATGAACCGGTCAAGCGGATAGCCCTCCTGATCGATCCCCTAACAGAAAACTAACAGATGGAAAACTTTTCCACGCTACTCCGTGTTCACTCCGGCTCCTGACAGAACATAGGCATCGGTCTTGAGATGACGCATGGAGACGCGCCTGATATCTTCCAGAGTCAGCCCCGCCAGCTTGCGGAGGTAGCGATGGTCGTGGTCCAGCGAGCGTCCCAGCATCTCATCGACAGCCAGATAGTACGCCTGGTTGATACGTGAGAGTTTGGCACTCATCAGACGTCCCCACATCGAGTTGCGGGCGCGGTCCAGTTCTTCGCGGGAGGCGCCCTCCAGACGCAGCCTGTCGATTTGTAGCAGGATGCCGTCAAGGGCCGCCTCGAAATTCGCAGTTCCGGTTGACATTACGGCGTAGTACCATCCAAACTCACGGTCGAAACGTGCCCCGGCGCCAACCGAGTAGGCTAATCCCTGCCTCTCGCGCAGGCTCTTGTACAGCCGTTCCGAGAGAATAGACACAGCCACACCCATAGCGGTGGCCTCATCGCTGGTCGCTCCGGGAATGAGGTTGCCCAGGTAGATCGCCGATTGCTCGGACTCCATGGGTACGAAGTGCTTCTTCGGCTCAAAGAAGGGCTCCGGTCGAAGCACCGCCTCCGACCTAAATCCGACAGCGGCCAGCCGTCCGAAGCGATCGTTCACGAGCGTCATCACTTCCTCAATCGGTCGCTGGGTGACGATGCTGACGATCATGTTCTCCGGGCTGTAGAAGTGCCGATGATGTTGGATCAGATCCTCGCGCGTGATAGATGCAACCGAGCGCATGTCGCCCATGATCGGCCGAGCGTAGGGGGTCTGTGCGAACAGCGTCTGGTAATAACCGTCGCGGGCTGCATCGCTCGGTGAAGCAGCCTGCCGGCCGAGAACCATCTGCATCTGCTGGCGAACCTGTTCGATCTGCTGCGGCTCAAAGGCCGGGTGCAGCAGCATCTCACAGAACAAATGGAAACCGCGCTCGGCGAATTCATCAATCGTCTCGAACTTGCAGAACGAGAATACACGAGTGGTGTAGCGGTCGTCGTATGGTATCCACGGGTTATCATAGAGAGTTACCTGCGCGCCGATCTGCCCCAGATCGCGCGCCAGCTCCTCGGCGGATCGTGTGACAGTACCCTTCTCCATGCACCGGTTAACGAAATCCGTAATGCCGGCCTTCCCTTCGGGCTCGTTCGCGGTGCGGTACTTGCCCAATACATTCATGGCGAAGACCTGGCTGCCCGGCGACGACTTGACTATTACAGTCAGGCCGTTGTGAAGTACCTCCCGGTGATACCGGGCGGAATCGGCAAGTTCCAGATCAATGATCTCAGTCGAGGGATACTCAAAAGGGATGCCGGTTGAGAGTTCATACTCCACGAACTGCGCGGTGTCGAAATACGCCCTCACTTCATCAGCAGGCAGGCCCTCCGGCCGGAACGGCGTGTCGGTTGAATCGGCCGGTCGCACCACGGTGGCCACAAAGCGCGGATCGCGCAGCCATTCACGGGCAGCCTGCTGGCACTGTGACCACGTCACGGTGGCGAGGTTTTCGGGGTAGTGCTCAATGAAATCGTAGCCGGTGGCCATCATCTTGCCGGATATGATAAACCCGTAGTAATGGAGCTTCTCCGAGGAGTAAATGTCATCGCACTTCACCGAGGTCTTGATACCGCGAAGAACGTCGCTGTTGGCCATGTGCGTATGAAGCTGAGCGAGTTGCCCTCTGACGGTGGCCATGATGCTGTCGACGTTATTTGGATTGCTGGTGCGGATCGACATATCAATTCTGCTGAACTCCGCCATCGTATTGAGTGCCACATAGAACTCGCTCGCCAGGGGAGAGTCGCCACCGATCAGAGCTTGCGCCAGTGGTGAGGCCTCCCTGTTGTTGAGATAGCGGACAAGCAGATCAACAGGGAAATAGTCCGCATCAGTGAAGTGGGGTGCAGCAATAGAGAAATCGATGTGAGTGAGCCGCACATTGGCAACGGTATCAACAATCCTCTGCAGGCCGGCAAGGTCATTGGCCCTGATTTTCGGCTCGGTCACGGCAGCAGCCTGCTCCGGAGCGGGGATTGACCCCCAGAGACTGTCGATGACCGGGCGCATGGCGGTCGGAGTGAAGTCGCCGATCACCAGCAGCGTCATGCGGGAGGGAACGTAGAAACGTTTCCAGTAGTCGATGATGGCCTGACGCGGGATGTTCTCGATGAATGCCTCGTAGCCGAGCACGGGGCGGTTGTAGTCGGTGCCGGCATAGGCATGATGAGTGAAGAATACCTCTGCCGTCGCTCCCGGGCGGTCCAGACCGCCGCGGATCTCCTCTATGACTACTTTGCGCTCCTTGCTCAGTTCGTCCTCGGGGAAGGTGGAATTGAACAGCATATCTGCCTGAACTGTCATGGCGTAGTCGATGAACTGCCGGGGGACCAGCACGAGGTAACAGGTGAGGTCCTTGCGGGTGAAGGCATTGATGTAGCCGCCCAGGTCGGTGATCGAATTGTCAAGCTCGTCTCTCGTCAGATGGGCGGTGCCCTTGAACAGCAGGTGTTCCAGAAAATGGGTTATGCCGTTTTCATACAGGGACTCGTATTTGCTGCCGGACTCTATGAATACGAGACTGGCAATCATCGGCGAGCCCGGCTGGGGCTTCATGATGACCTGCATACCATTGGGTAGTTCATAGGTCTCGGTCTGGGCCTGCAAAAGGCCCGGCAAAGCCAGGGCAATAACTGCAAGCAGGGTCACCAGGAGCGGTGATGGAATGACGGGTTTGATCCGACCGGACATGGGGCCTCCTAACGTATTTGGAACACGAGCCGATATTCAGCTATATGTGTCAGCCTGTTAGCAGGTTAAGCTACAATTGCGGTCGCTGATTGTCAACGTCCCTGCAGAAGGATGCGGGGCCGAGACCGCTATTTGATTGACAAGATTCGCGGCTGCAGTATATTCCGCTGACCTGAGACAGTTATGAATAGACGATTGCAAAAGGTTGTTCAGTTGGGTCGCGCGGCAGTGGTGCTGCTGGTGATCGGGGCGATGATTGCCTCCGGGGCCAGTTCGGCAACGCGTCTGTTCCCTGTTGATCAATCGATGGACTCTCAGGAAGACCTTTGGCTTTTCGCCGAGTTGGTGCAGGGGCCCCCGGCTCCTGACGAGGCGGCTGGTAACTGGAGCGACTACGGCCGCCCCAACGGCGAGCCGGCAGCGTATGTAATCTCGCCGCTACTCAAATCGGATGGCGGCTCGCGTAGCATCCTCCGGGAGATCGCCGCGACGCCCCTGCCGGTGTCGCTGACCGGTGGCTGCGCTGCCGACCCGCAGCCAGTCGGAACTCCTTCGCTGGTCTGTTCTGATCTCGGGCGCCAGTTCACGCTGGTCGGCGCCCGTCCCTCCGGTACCAGCTAACCGTGCCTTCAAAGGTGATCGCTGCCTGAGGCAGCGCCTCTGCACCTTGCATTGTTCCCTGACATTCAGAACATCGTAACGATAAGACCTCATTCGCATTGGCGAGAAAGGAAACTCCATGTCCGGCAAAAACTGGCGCGTAATCATTACGCTGATCCTGTTTGTCGTGGCTGTGTTTGCCTTCTGGAATACGTTCAAGCTCTGGACGATGTCACCAGAAGCCCAGCAGCGACTGCAGGAAGAAGATCCGGGCGCACTGCTGGCGCTCCAACAAAAAGCAATCAGACTGGGGCTTGACCTCCAGGGCGGAATCCATGTCGTCCTGCGGGTCAAGATGGAAGAACTGGACGAGGGCGCCCGTCAGGACGCTGTCGACAGAGCCATCCAGGTCATCCGCAACCGTGTCGATGGTCTTGGTGTCGCTGAGCCGACCATTCAGAAACAGGGCAATGATCGCATTATTGTCGATCTTCCGGGCTACACCGATGCCGATCGAGCCGAGGACCTTATTGGCCAGACGGCGCTTCTGGAGTTCAAGCTAATGGCCTCGATTGAGGATGCCAACCTTGTTATCAGAAAGATAGACTCGGTCGTCCATGAGTATGAGCAGAGGCGGACCGGCAGCGCCGATCTCGACAGAGCTGCTCGCGAAAGCCTGGTTGAGGCTGAGGACGCACCCGAGGCAGTTGGCGAAGAGGACGTCCCCGCCCGCCGTCCCCAGACAGATGCTGAGGTGCTGTCAGAGCTGATGGGTGACACCACTATTGACACGACTGAGCTGTTCGGTTTTGAAGAAAGCATCTCGATGGATGCAGAAACAAACCCCGTCTCCAGTCGGCTCCAGGTCGCCTTGTATTCCCAACGCACCAACACCGCCTGGCCCGGCTTCGTGGTCAGCAAGAGAGACCGTGAACTGATCGATCGCTGGCTGGGTATGGAAGAGGTTCGCAATGTCATACCGATTGACATTCAGTTCGCCTGGTCAACCCGTCCGGAAATACGCGATAACCGGGAAGTTTACATGCTGTATGTCCTCAAGCGCAAGGTGCAGTTTCTGGGCAAGTTCCTCGAGAATATCGCGCTGGGTCAGGATTCCTACGGGAAGTATGCAGTTGACTTCCGGCTCTCCGGTGACGGGGCCGCCCGCTTTGCCCAGTTGACCGGTGCCAATATCGACAAGCCGCTGGCTATTGCCCTTGACGGCAAGGTGGAGTCGGCGCCCTTCATAAACTCCAAGATCCGCCGTTCCGGGCAGATTACCATGGGGTCCACGGCCAGGATGGAAGATGCCCGAAACCTGGAGATTGTGCTGAAAGCCGGCGCCCTGCCTGCTCCGGTTGAGATCATCGAGAAGAACGTTGTTGGAGCCACCCTCGGTGCGGATTCCATCAGCAAGGGTTTCACATCGGCACTGATTGGTCTGGCATTGGTGCTGCTGTTCATTGGCATCTACTATCGGTTGTCAGGTATCATTGCCGATGTCGGTCTGCTGTTCAATCTGTTCTTCCTGTTGGCGGTGATGGCCGGGTTGGGGGCGACGCTGACTATGCCCGGTATCGCAGGGATTATTCTCACAATCGGTATATCGGTAGATGCCAACGTGCTAATCTTTGAGCGCATCCGAGAGGAGTTGCGCACCGGCAAGACTGTGCGCGCATCGATCGATGCCGGTTATGAACGGGCTTTCGTGGCGATCTTTGACTCCCACGTTACCACCCTGATTACGGCCGGAGCGCTCTTTTTGCTCGGGTCGGGACCTATCAAGGGCTTTGCGGTCACGTTGTTCTGGGGCGTGTTGATTTCGCTGTACACGGCGTACGTCATCACCAGGCAGATTTTCGACCTCCGCAAGGGCTACAAGACCCTGAGTATCTAAAGGATAGGAAAGGACATAACAATGTTTAGAATAATCGGCGATACCAACATCAACTTCATGGGTGTCCGGAGGATCGCGTTTGTCTTCTCGGCCGTCCTGTTGATCCTGGGTATCACGGCTTTGACAATGGTTGTCACCGGGAAGGCGAATCTCGGAATCGACTTCGCCGGCGGCACCATGATGTATGGTCATTTCGACCATCCGGTCAGTATCGATGAGCTTCGGGCAGTGATCACACCCGAGTTCCCCGATGCCATGATCACGGAGCTTTCGGACTTTGAACTTCCCAACGCTTACATCATCAAGATCAAGCGTCCGGAAACGGAGGCCGAGGCCAAGGAACGACTGGAGCGAGTCGAGCAAATCATGGCGGCGACGTTCGGGAACAACACCTTCAATATCGATTCGCAGCACATTATTGGCCCAGCGGTCGGAGAAACGTTGCGCAACGATGCCCAGAAGGCCGTGCTGCTGTCGTTGATCGGGATCATTATCTATATCTGGTTCCGCTTTGACTTCCGTAGCGGGATTGCGGCTGCCATCGCCACCTTCCATGATGTGTTGGCGGTGCTGGGGATCACCTGGCTCCTGGGGCTGGAATTCGATCTTCTGCTGGTCACGGCCCTGCTGACGCTGGCGGGATACTCTCTGACCGATACGGTCGTCGTTTATGACCGTATCCGCGAGAACCTCAAGAAGTTCCGTACAAGGGGTGAGTTTACGCCGGGTGTCAACAAATCGATCAACGAGGTGCTGTCGCGTACCCTGATGACATCGATCACGACCTTGCTGGTAGTAACAACCCTGTTTATCCTGGGTGGTGAGGTTCTGCGGAACTTCACGCTGGCGCTGATCCTTGGCGTAATGGTCGGTACTTATTCATCAGTATTCGTGGCCAGCCCGATCGTGGTTGAGTGGGAAGCCTGGAAGCCGAAGCGCTTCAAGTAGGCAGGTGGCCGACTTGACGAGACGCGTGAAGCCGGAGACGGGTCGACAGGCCTGCCTCCGGCTTTCTTGTGACGGGAAACAACGCTTTTGGTACAGTGCCGGCCAATCTTAAGTCAACGGAATCGCCTTGAAACGTGTATATTAGGTATATGTGCGTCCCCCTTTCCTTCAGATCGCCAGTAGCCTGGTTGGCTGCTGCTATGCTCCTGGTACTGGTGCTACCGGTGGCAGCCCAGCGTGACCTGGAGCGTCAGTTGGCCCAGATGGGGCTTTCGCGGCAGAGTGCCAGCCAGTCAGCGCCCTCGGCTGTCAAGGTGGCCAGGTTGCACTATGGCGGCGGGGGAGACTGGTACTGGGGACGCTCGGCAGTGCCAAACTTCCTGACCTGGACAGCCCAGAATACCTGTTTTGCGGTCGACAGCGCTGAGCATGTGGTACGCATCATGGATGCAACCTTATTCAGCTTTCCGTTTCTCTTTGCAACCGGGCACGGTGTGATCGAATTCTCCAGCGAGGAGAGGGAACGCCTCCGGCAGTACTTGCGACAGGGTGGCTTTTTGTTCATCAACGATTCCTACGGGATGGAGAAGCACGCTCGGGAGGCCATGGCGAGGCTGTTCCCGGAGCGGGATCTGGTTGATATTCCATTTGAGCACGAGTTGTATCACTGTTTCTACGATTTCCCGACCGGCCCGCCCAAGATTCACGAGCATGACAACAAGCCCCCACGCGGACTGGGGATTATTGTCGATGGTCGGGTGGTGGTCTATCTGCTGATCGAATCCGATATCGGCGATGGCTGGGAAGACTCCCAGGTGCACAACAATCCCCCGGAGAAACGGGAGGAGGCGATGCGCATGGGGGTGAACATCCTGACCTACGCCTTGTTGTATTAGTTGGGTGTACCCGCTCTTTGGTCAACACTCCTGTCGGGGTTGCCGAACAGACTAACAGAAACGCGCTGCCGTCCGTTTGTACTATGATGACTTTGCGACGACTGACATCAATGCCGACACGAAAGGACAGCCTATGACGACCGTTACCTCCTCCGCCGACTTGATATCCAAACTCCGCCGAGTGCTACTGAAACAGCGAATGGTCTGGTTTGGCGCGGGGCTGGTGACTACATTGGCCGCTCTGGCCAGTGCCTGGGTGATCCTGTCGGCTGTGGCCGGAGTTATGGTTGTTCCCGTTTGGCTGAAGATAGCTCTGCTGGCTGGTGCCGGTGCAGGCGCTGTGTATGTGTTCGTTCGGCTGGCCGTCGGGCGGCTGTTTGGTGGCAGCGTGGATCAGGTCGCGGTTGGCCTGGAGCAGAAGCACCCTGAGCTCAAGGGTCGCCTCGTGGCAGCATTGCAGTTCTCACGGACCAGACAGCGCTATGGATACTCGGCGGACTTGATGGAAGCCACGCTGCGACAGGCGATGGAGCGCTCGCGCGACGTCAATTTCAACGAGTATGTGTCGTTGTTCACCCTGTGGCGCTCGGCCCGTCTGCTGGGCGCGGCCGCGGTTGTGGCGGTGGCTCTCCTGGTTGCCGTGCCTGGTCTGTACACGCATTCGTTGGCCGTGTATTCCAACCCCACGACCGAAATCGCCCCGCCGTTGGGATACCATGTTGTTCCCGATCCGGGTTCGATCGAATGGGTCAAATACCGGGATATCACCATCGGGGCCGCCATCTACGGAACAGGGCTTCCTGACCAGGCGAAGATCTTCTACCGACTTGCAGGCGGCAGTTGGCAGGTTACCAAAGTAGATCTGGCTGATACCCGCCACTTCCTGCATGAAGGAGGTGATTCCGTACATGTAACCACGACCCTGCGCCAGGTGAACAAGTCATTCGACTACTATGTACAGGCCGGGCGTGTTACTACTGACATCCAGAAGGTTGAGGTGGTTGACCGCCCGCGCGTGACGGGTATGAAGCTGTCGATCTTCCCACCGGAGTATACCGGTTTGCCGCCAAGCATCATCGACGAAAATACAGGCTCGTTTTCGGCTATTGTCGGCAGCCGCGTCAGTATGCAGATCGAGACTAACCTGCCTGTTGTCTACGGGGAGCTGGTGTTCAGCGACACCGCAGCCGGCAACCAGCCACTGAAGGTCTCCCCGCAGCACCTGGAGACCTCACTGAGAGTCGATGAATCACAGTCATACCATATCAGGCTTCGCGACCACCTCGGCGAGGAAAACCCGGACCCCATCGAGTACTATGTCACCGCCATCCCGGATGAATACCCGTCGGTCGACGTTCTGGTGCCGGGGTTCAACGTGAACCTGACGGATGAGATGGTGCTGCCGCTGAAGGTGCGCATTTTCGATGACTTCGGTTTCTCTTCGCTGGTCCTCAAGTACAAGGTCGTCTCGCAGGGGCGTGCATCCGATGAGAATGTCGTCGTGCTGCACTTCTCGGATCGTATCAAGACCGAGGGGGATATCCAGTTCACCTGGGACCTCGATCCGCTGAATCTGTTTCCCGGGGATTACGTCGTCTACCAGTTCGAGGTGGCCGATAATGACAACATCAGCGGCCCCAAGCTCACGACTTCCCGGACGTACATTGCGCGGCTGCCCTCTCTCGATGAGATCATAGCGGATGTGGAGCACGAGTCTCAGGGGCGGATTAACAAGGCCGAGGAGCTGTTCCGCTCCGCCCGGGAGCTCAACGAGCGCTTGCAGAACGTTGCCCGCAAATTAGAAGCGCAGAAGAAGCAGTCTCAGCAAAGCAGCGATTGGCAGCAGCAAAGGGAACTGGAGTCGATTCTGCAGAGAAACGATGAAGTGCTTCAGCAGGTGCAGAAGCTGTCCGAGCAGATGGATCAATCGCTGGAGAAGATACAGGAGAACGCCCTGCTCAGCCGGCAGATTATGGAGAAACTGCGGCAGATCCAGAATCTGTTCGAGGAGGTTGCCACGCCCGAGATGCGTGAGGCCCAGGAGAAGCTGATGGAGGCGCTCAAGAATATGGACCGTCAGCAGCTCGATCAGGCCATGAAGGAGTTCGAGATGAGCCAGGAGGAGTTCATGAATCGCCTGGAGCGCACGCTCGCCCTTCTTAAGCGGATGCAGGTAGAGCAGAAGATGGAAGCGATGATCCGCAAGGCCGAGGAGATTCTCAAACAGCAGGAGAACGTCAATCAGACAACCGATTCCGCCGATGCTGATCAGCTACCCGATCTAAGCCGGGCAGAGCAGGACAACCAACAGGCGCTCGAGCAGCTCAAGCAGGAGGTCGCGGATCTGAAGGCCCTCGCGAAAGAGGCTCAGATGGAAAACAGCGAGGCGCTCAGGCAGTTCTCCGAGGCGGTTGAGACGAGTGACGCCGATCAGAATATGCAGCAGATGACGCAGCACCTGCAGCAATCGGAGCGTCAGCAGGCCTCGCAGGAGGGGGCCCGGGCGCAGTCGAAGCTGATTCAGATGCTCGATAATATGCAGCAGCAACTGCTGGCCATGACCGGCGGTGACCAGGACAAGGCCATGCAGCAGATGCGCACGGCGCTTCGCGATGCCAACTATCTGTCCAACGAGCAGGAGAAGCTGCTGAAGGAGGCGGCTGTGATGGACCAGCGATCATCGATGCTTCGCGAGCTGGCGCCTCGTCAGCAGGACCTGATCAGTTCCTGCAATGGCCTGCAGAACCGCCTTCAGGAGCTCGGCAAGGAATCCCCGTTTGTTGCTATGGAGATTCAGAAACTAATCAGCGATGCCGTCGCACAGATGAAACTGGCGATGGAGGGGCTCGATGGTGCTCGAGGCAGTAGTGCGCAACGGTCCCAGCAGCAGGCCATGAGTCAACTGAACCGCGCCTCGCTTCGCCTGCTGGAGTCGATGGAGCAGCAGCGTGAGTGCAATAAGGGATCCAACTGCAATAAGAGTATGTCCCAACTTGAGTCGCTGTGCAACAAACAGAACCAGCTCAACCAGCAGACCCAGCAGCAGTGCAACAACCCCGGCAGCAGCAGTATGGGAAACACCGGTCAGCAGCAGATGCGCACCGGCGAAAGTGGCTTCGAGCGCCTGGCTGGAGAGCAGGGGGCCATTCGAAAGTCACTGGAGCAACTGGCCAACGAGTTCGGAGACTCGCGCCAGATTATGGGGCGGCTCGATGACATCGCCCGCGAGATGAAGGAAGTGGAAGAGGCGCTCGCCGAGGGCAATGTCGGTGACGAGACTCTGGAGCGGCAGCTTAAGGTGTACTCACGGATGCTTCAGGCGACGCGCTCATTGCAGCGCAAGGACTTCAGCGAGCAGCGGAAGGCCGAAAGCGCAACCGAGACACAGGTGTTCATGCCACCCGCCTTGCCCACAGACCTGCTGCAGGATCGGGGCCGGCTTGAGGATCGTCTCAACCGCTATCTGGGAACTGACTACCCCGAGCAGTATGAGCGCCAGATCAAGGCCTATTTCAAGGCGCTACTGAACCTGGAAACCGGACAGGGAACCTCAAGCGGCAACGGTGATCGGTAATGGTTCTTTCGCTCATGAAGCGGTCGGCGTGGCTGGTGTTGGGCGGTGTGATTGCCTTCCTGACAGTCGCCGGTGATACGGCTCGAGCTGACCGAACAGAAGTTCCCGAGCAGCCTTCTATGATTCTGGCCGACAGATCCCCCCATGAGGGTACGGTAGAGATCCAGCAGCCGGATTTCGACCGTTCCCTGCGTGATCCCGCTCTTCTGGAGCAGCTCAACCTTGCGCGCCGACTCATGCGTGACGGGAACTACCTCGGAGCGTCAGCGGTGCTGGAGGTGCTCTACGAGGAGTATCCCAACGACGCTCGAATCTACTCCCACCTGCACAACTGCTATACCTTCCTGCAGTACTTCGACAAAGCTGTTGAACTCAGCCGCCGCATGGCCGATGCCAATCCGCATGAAATCCGTTTCGTGTTGCAGTTGGCCGAGAGCTTCACCCGCCGGGGAGACCGCGATTCAGCGCTGGCAGCATATCATGCTGCCGCCGAGCAGTTGATCGATCGCACCCCAAATCAGTATGAACCCCTGTTGCGCAGCATGCTCAGCTTCAGTTATGCAGAGCAGGCTCTTGCGGTCATAGACCGGGTTCGTGGGAATCGACAGGATACGCTGGCTCTGGCGCTGGAGCGAGCTGAGGCCCTGCAGTTTCTCAAGCGCTACGGTGATGCCGCGTCCGAGTATTACCGGCTGGTCGATGATACCACGCGTGCAGGCACTACCGCTCGCAAGAAGCTCGGTGAGTTGCTGGACTTCTCTGACTCGGCTCCTGCTGTCGAGAACGTGCTCCTTGAGTATGTGCGTGGTGGCTCGGCACCTTTGCAGGCAATCGACCTGCTCTCATCGCACTATTTGAAGCATGACCGGTTTGACCGGGCCTTTGAATTCGCCCTGTTGCACGACTCCCTCAGCGGACAGAACGGGCGGTCGCTGGTGAGTTTTATGCGTCGCTGTCAGGATCGGCGACTGTTCTCTGAGACAATCGAACTGGGTGAATACGTACTGCAGCGCTATGACTCACTGCGCCATGCCGAACAGGCCCGCTTCATGCTGGCCGACGCCTGTGTCCGTCTGGGACGGTATGACGAAGCCATGGCGCACTATGACACTATTGCTGCCACCTATGCACAACTGCCGGATAAGTCAATGGCGCTCTATCAGAAGGGTCGCATTCTCCTGGATCACCTGAATCTCCCCGAACAGGCTCTGGAGCTTTTCGATTCCGTCCAGACACACTATCGCGGGGGAGAGGGGTTCATCCGGGCGCAGTTGTCGATCCCCTACTGCTACCTGCGTCAGGGACAGCTCGAATCGGCCCACAACGCGTTTCAGCAGCTGTTGAAACGACGACTGACCCCGGACATGACAGAGGAAGTCCGCTATCATGTGGCTCTGATCAAGTTTCTCGGGAAGCAACCGGACTCCGCCCGCGCAGAGCTGAATCGGCTGCTGGTTGAGCATCCTGATGGTTACTTCGTCAATGACGCAATTGGTCTGATGATGGTTATGGATGAAGCCGAGGAGGCCGAAGACCTTCTGTATGACTACTCCAACGCTCTGCTCTTTGAGCAGACGCGCCAGTATGACTCCATGGCCGTCAAACTGGAGCTGTTGGCCTCTGCAGAAAACCCGGCCCTGGCCGATGACGCTCTCTATCGTCTCATGCGGATCAGTTTCGACCACCTCGACACCGCGGCAGCCAAAGGCTATGCCGACCGACTCATCAACGACTTCGCGGATTCGTATTACGCTCCCTTTGGGCTGAAAGCGCGCGCCGATCTGCTGCGGTTAGATTCGCGTACACGTGAAGAGGCTGCGGACATCTACCGCGAGCTCCTCAAAGAGCACCCGAACTACCCGTTTGCCTCTGAAATTCGGGCTGTCTTGCGTCAACTCGACGTGGATCAGAGAATCGGCTGAGCTTCGGCCAATATCTACTGATATGGGCCGGTTGTGGGAAATCCAACTAAAGCACTCAATTTATGAGTTGAGATTTGATCGCCCCGTGTTATATTTCGTGCCGTATCTGAGCAGGCGGAGTATAACAGACAGATCGGCAGGTGCTCAGTGGTGCCTCTGTCGACATAATCGGAGGGTGACTTGCCCACATCGTCAACTGCTTCCAATCCGGGCTTTGATCGTGTCAACGCCTTCATCGCCGGCGGCGTTTTCCTGATTTCGTTCATAGTCTATGCCATGACAGTACAGCGCACGTTCTCCTTCTGGGACTGCGGCGAATTCATTGCTGCCTCGGCTATCCTGGGTATCCCCCATCCTCCCGGCACACCGTTGTTTGTGGTCCTCGGAAGAATCATGGCCGTGATTCCCTTTGTTGAGGACATATCGCACCGGATCAACTACATTTCGGTTATCGGTTCTGCCGTAACTGCGATGCTGAGCTACCTGCTCACTGTGCGGCTGGTCGGCTACTTCTTCGGCGAGAAGCGCCATGAGGGCATCAACCGGTTCATCGCATACATCGGAGGTGTTGCGGGCGCCTTCTTCGTTGCCTTCTCCGATACCATCTGGGGTAACGCCGTAGAAGCCGAGCGCTATGGCTTGGCCTTGACCATATCGATGGCTATTGTCTGGCTTGCCGTGCGTTACTATGAACGGCGAGGCACCGATTCAGCCACGATCCTGATGCTGATGGCCATATACCTGGCTACTCTGGGCATCGCAATCCACATGACCGTCTTCCTCGTGCTGCCGGCCTGCGCCATCTTCTTCGTCCTCAAGCCGAGTGCAACTACGAGGGACTGGGCGCTGTTGTGTGGCTTCTTTGTCGTTGAGCTGTTGCTGATCCTGTTGTTCGCGGACGGGCGTGGCGGCCCTGGTCTGTTTTACCTGGTCACAGCCCTTCTGGCGCTTGCACTGGCCTTCACTTTGCGAAGGAAGATCCGCTGGGGAATCCTCATTGCCCTGGCGTCTATAGGCAGTGTTATGATGTCATTCACAGCTTACGCTGAAGTGCTGCCCATCACCGTGGCCGTTCTTGTGGTTGTGGGGTTGGTTAACAAGCGGTTCAACCTGCAGGTCAATTGGAAGGCCAGTCTGCTGCTCGTGCTGGTGGCGTTCATTGGGGTGAGCGTCCATTTCATCATCCCGATTCGCTCCGAACTCAATCCCCGGATAGACGAAAACAACCCGTCGCGGGACTTTCGAACTTTCATGGCCTTCCTTGATCGCAAGCAATATGGTCAGGTATCGATGGTCGATCGTATGTTCAATCGGCGGGGCCTGCTGGAAAACCAGTTCGGGCGCCACGCCAACATGGGCTTCTGGTCGTACTTCGAGCAGCAATACTCCCCGGCGCGGTGGGGCTTCGCGCCGTTCTTCATCCTCGGGCTTGTGGGTGTTGCCTTCGCGATCAAACGCAAGCTTAAGATCGGCTTCCCGTTCTTTGTTCTGCTCTTGCTGACAACAGCCGGCCTGATCTTGTATATGAATTTCGCCGATGGCACCCAGTATAATCCCCAGACTGGCGATGCCTACATGGAGGTGCGCAACCGCAACTACTTCTTCACGCCCGGTTTTGCCTTCTTTGGTATTGCGATGGGAGTGGGGGTTGCTGCCGTTATGACGTTGGTGCGTGATCGGCTCCAAGCCTCGAATCCCTCGCTGGCCAGAAACTCCGTGTATCTGACATCGCTGCTGGTGTTTCTGCCGATGATCACGCTGGCCAACAACTGGCACCGGAATGATCGGTCCGACAACTACACTCCATACAACTACGCTGCCAATATCCTTGATACCTGCCCGCCGAATTCCATCCTGTTCACCTCCGGGGATAACGACACCTTCCCGTTGTGGGCGCTGCAGGAGGCGTATGACTACCGCAAGGATGTCGTCGTAGTCAACCTCTCACTGCTGAACACCGACTGGTATGTCGAGCAGATGAAAAACCGCTACGGTGTCCCCATTTCGCTGACCAAAGACCAGATTCTGTGGCATCCGTTTGAGATCAGACCCGGCATACAGGCTCCGCGGCCGCGTGAGCAGTTTCACGATCGACCGCGCAAACGGATGACTTTCCTGCAACCGTCGCTCTGGAACAACCAGCAGGTCAAGGTGCAGGATATGATGGTCGACGAGATAGTGATCGAAAACGCCAAGCTGGGATGGAAGCATCCCATATTCTTCACCTCGCAGCCGTACGCAGAGTCTCCGCTGAAGCTGCAGGAGAAGACGGTTGCCTACGGGATGCTCTACAAGTTGCTGCCTCAGCCGGATTCTCCGAAAGTGGTTGTCGACACCGGGTATCATTTGTACAGGCATGTGTATCGCTTCGACGGTTTGGAGGATGCCGACGTCTTTCGCGATGAGAATACCACCGGCGTATTTCTCGGTATGGGGCTCGGTTTCATTCGAATTTTCGACGAGCTCGTACGCAACGGCCAGGTCGACAGCGCCATGGCTCTCGGCGAGCACATGCTCAGGGTCTTTCCTGAGTACTGGCAGACGTATGTCGTCATGGCCGAGCAGTATGATATCAGGGGCGATACAGCCAGTTCCTCAGAGTTGTTTGTGCGGTTGCATGACACGCTGACATCGTTTGTTCGGAGCAACCCCGGCAACTACTTCTATCTGGGGGATCTGGGTCTGGCCAAAGTGGAGTTGGGAGATCGGCGAGATATGCCGGAGATGATAGAAGACGGCATCGCCCACCTCTGGAAGGCTTTCCAAATCAACCCCAACAGCAGCTACAGCTTCCGCAAACTCATTAGTGTGCTGGCTCAACAGGGCCGAATTGATGAGATGCGCCGTGCGGCTGCCATACACGCCGAGTACAAGATCAACCGGCAGGATACTTTCGTTCAGCGGCTTCTGGGCTTCGGCGGATAGTATCGCTTACTGTTGATTACCGGGTCGAATGCGAAGCGCCCGATTGATCTCCGAGTGGGGAGCAATCGGGCGCCTGCCATTCCTGCGGTGCCGAAGCAACTGCTTCTACAGCACGTAGCCGGACCGCCGCCGGTAGCGGTCGTCTCTCTGTTCGAGAAGCTGTTCGTCCACAATCTCCTGGCGCAGTTCATCGACGTTGCGAAAGTAGCGACTTATGATGCGGTTCACCTCGTCGGCGGTGTATTCCCGGTCCGGCTCAAACTGTGCCAGAATGAACTCCAGCAGGTGCCGCCGGGCACTGCGCCCGACCGCGTTCCCTCGCGGGGTCTGCCTGCCACCAGCGGCCGTTTCGGGCTGGCGCCTTACTACGGCTCGGGTTCTTGGTGGCTGTGAAGCCGGATCCGCTGGCTGTTCAGACCGGCCGTTCGACTGACCTTCCAGCCAGTCATAGACGGCCTGTTCCGGAATACGCCAGTCTTTGCCAATCTTATATGCCTTGATTTCTCCCGCCTGAACCTTGCGCGTAATCACCTGTACATTCATTTTGAGCTTCTTGGCCAGCTCCGATGTAGTAAAGAACTCGGTGTTCTTGATAATCCCTTCATAGTAATCCACCGCTGCGTCTCCTAAAAGTATGCATCCATAATGTACTGAGCGTGCTGTTATCAAACGTATGCCGCTGAATCTTATCGCACGAAGGCGTATTGTCAAGGATTTAACTGTAGATTGAAAAGCCAGCGCTGCACACGGGTTACCACCATGGATAGGAGGAGTGTCAGCGTCCTGCAAATCAACAACTTAACAAAGACAACGATTGCCTTGGCGATGCCCGGTCATGCCGTTGAGGATGGTGCATGTATCAGCGTAAAAAAACTGCAATGGGAACTTGGCAGCGGCTGAATCTTTTCGTATATTACAGATACAGGACAGTTCGACACTTCCTTTTTTGATTAACCCTCATCAAACGCGGTTTGATTTCTCTCATTGCCGAAGTGTCGCCGGGGTGGCGCGAGCTGTCCGGACACACCCCTATGCCGTAAGCACCCCTCGGTCAGCAGGAGCGACCGACTCAGCGCGCCCCGTATCAAAAGGAAGGAGGCCAGTATGACTGCCAGACACCAAACTGCTGCCGGCAGCCCGGAAAAAAAACACGTTACTGACATAGAAAAGCTGCCGCATTTGTCCCAGGCTGAACGTGTTCGCCTCAGACCAGTCACCGATCGGTTTGCATTCCGGGCGACACGGTACTATCTGAACCTGATCGACTGGACGGATACTCAGGATCCTATCCGTCGGTTGATAGTCCCGACACCGTCAGAACTAAGACAATGGGGTCAGCTTGATCCCTCCCGCGAAAGCGCCGTCACCGTTGCGCCCGGGGTGCAGCACAAGTACACGTCGACAGCGCTGCTTCTGGCGACGCCGATGTGCAGCGGGTTCTGCCGTTACTGCTTCAGGAAGCGCCTGTTTATGGACGGTACCAGAGAGAAAGAGGCTGTGAGCGATTTCAGCGAGGGCATCAGGTATATTGCGTCTCATCCCGAGATAACCAATGTCCTCGTGACCGGCGGGGATCCGATGGTGCTGTCTACCAGGCGCCTCGGGAGTCTGTTGAAGAAGCTGCGGGAAATCGATCATGTGCGCATTATCCGTATCGGCACCAAAACACCGGCGTTCAATCCCTACCGTTTTCTCGATGACGAGCGACTATTCGATGTGCTCTCGGAGCATTCGCATCTCGATCGCCGCCTGTATGTCATCTGCCACTTTGACCACCCTCGTGAGCTTACGTCCCAGGCCCGGGAGGTCATTGACCGTTTGATTCGATCCGGAGTCATTTGCGTCAATCAGACGCCGATTTCGCGCGGGATCAACGACAACGCTGAAGTGATGGCTCAGCTCATGAACGAGCTGTCGTATATGGGAGTGCCGCAGTACTACTTCTTCCAGTGCCGACCGACAACGGGCAACTATCCCTATGCCGTGCCGATAGTCGAGGGCTATTACCTGGTGGAGCGCGCCAAGGCCCTGTGTTCGGGGCTGGCTAAGCGCCTGCGGCTGGTCATGTCGCATGAGTCCGGCAAGGTGGAGGTCGCCGGTGTGGATCGTCGCCATGTCTATCTAAAGTACCACCGGGCCAAAGAGGCGCGTGATGATCACCGCTTCGTCGTGTGCCATCGAAACGACAACGCCTACTGGCTCGATGAACTTCGGCCGGTAGACGGGTATTCTAATCCGTATTTCGGTCGGCATCAGGCCCATCGTGATCAGACCGGGCTCTCCTGTCTGCCCGATTAGCGGTCGCGTAATCGAACCGGGATCCGATTTACCCGGCTTGCGCCGGCACCGAGCCGCGTCGACTGGCGAGCTATTGTTTGCACACGATCATGGAGGATGCCTGGGCCTTCGGGAAGATGATTACCTCGGCGATCTGCACATGCTCAGGACGGTTGGCAATCCAGACCGCCGTTTCGGCAATGTCATCACCGGTGAGCGGCTGGTACCCCTGATACACGGCCCCGGCTCTTTGAGTGTCCCCCCGAAAGCGGACCAGCGAAAACTCGGTCTCGACAAGGCCCGGGTCAATGGTAGATACCCGGATCGGCGTATCAACCAGGTCGATCCTCATCCCCTTGGTGATAGCATCCACGGCGTGCTTGGTGGCGCAGTACACATTACCGCCCGGGTATACCTCATGACCGGCAATGGAACCGATGTTGATGACATGTCCCCGGCCCCGCTGCACCATGCCAGGCAAGACCGCTCGGCTGACATAGAGCAGCCCTTTGACGTTGGTGTCGATCATCTCGTCCCAACCCGAGATGTCCCCCTCATGCAGTCTCTCCAGCCCTCTGCCCAGGCCGGCGTTGTTTATCAGGATGTCAATGGCGGACCAGGATGTTGGCAGTCCCGAGATGGTTGTCTCGACGGCCTGTCGGTCGCGAACGTCAAGTTTCAGAAGGTGACACGGTCCAACCAGCTCGCCGGCCAGTTCTTCCAGCCGCTCCAGGCGTCGGGCGGCCAGAATGACCCGTGCTCCGGCCTCGGAGAACCTGCGGGCGCAGGCCTGGCCAATTCCGGCCGAGGCGCCGGTTATCAGGACGGTTTTGTCGCTCAGCATATAGATCGCCTCCGCTGTTTCAGATGAACCCGACTTCCGGGACAATGTACGCCCACAGGAGTCAACGGTCAAACGCCGGTTGCCGCCCGATGTTTCCGGCGAGTGTGGGGTGCGATGTATAGGCTGTAGGCAAGAACCGACATATTCGGCCCGTGACGATATCAATCGGGAACCCCCTGCCGCCTGCTATGTTGTTCTATACAAACAATATAGATACTGTCTTCGATTCACTATACGGTCATGTCTGAGTCGGCACGCTTTCTGCAGGATAGACAGCGGAAGAAAGGCTAAATATTTCCTCGCCGCAGTCCGATACCGGAGTATAGGCCAATGGCCACAACTCCCTTCTGGCGGCTGGGAAGTCACCGAAAGGCAGGGCCATGCCGTCGAAGACAATCGACAGAATTCGCGTAGGGTTGCCGAAGAAGACCTACTGGCACCTCTACAGCCTGCAGAACCTGCAGACGGAAAAGCTGGCGAAGGTCGTCAATAAGATACTCAAAGCTGAGTACATGCTGGTGAAATAGCCGCGTCCTGACGGGCATTAAAACCTTGACATACAGCGGGTCAGGGCCTACTTTCATCGCTTATATTGACTGACCACAGTGCGGCTTTCTCTATGACTGCAGGGGAATTACCGTACTGTGAAAGCTGGTAAGCGATGTTCAGAAAGAAATTGACCCTCATGTTGATCCCCAATTCTCAGGGGGTCAGCCGTCAAATCTCGGTGTCCAAGGCCTGGCTGTATCTTTGTGCGGTCGCGGTCGTCCTCATAACTGTGGCCGCAGTGTTCTTCTCCGCCCAGTTCTTCACTGACAAGGTCGCCGAGAAGGAGCTTAACCAACTCCGGGCTGAAAACCAGCGGCTCAAAGCCAAGTTCGAGCAAATGCGCTGGACATTGGCGGAAGTCGAGAGCCGCTATGATGTCCTCACCGAAAAGGAAGGCTACATCCGGTCGCTATTCAACCTGCCGGAAGTCAATGCCTCGCAGCGTCGCCTCGGCGTCGGTGGTCCTCAGCCGCCGCGTCTGGCCACCATGGACGAGACCGAACTGATCGCCTATGATACCGAGCGCAAGCTCGATCACATGTTGCGCCTGTCGGAACTGCACCTGCAGGAGTTTACCGAGGTCGAGAACGAATTCCTCGATATCCGTGACCGACTGGAGTACACCCCGTCAATCTGGCCTACCAAGGGCTGGTTCAGCCGCGGCTATGGCATGCAGCATGACCCGTTCACCGGGTATAAGCAGATGCACCGCGGGGTCGATATCGCCAACCGGGCTGGTACGCCGATAGTGGCTACCGCTGCCGGTAAGGTGGTCAAGATTGCCCGCCAGGACCGAATGGGCAAGATGATCACCATTGATCACGGCTACGGTTTCCTTACCCGCTACGGACACCTTTCGGATGTCAAGGTCAAGGTCGGTCAACAGGTAAAGCGCGGTGACCCGATTGCCCTTATGGGGAACACCGGTCGTTCGACCGGCCCGCACCTGCACTATGAGGTCTGGCGCAACAAGAAGGCGCTCAACCCGATGGACTACATTCTCAACGAAATGTACGCCACGACTGACTGAGAGATTGAGTGACTGACTGACTGGATTTCCGCTCCACGTAACTGAGCTTCGGGGCCGCCTTGTCAGGCGGCCCCGTTTTTTCGTATGCTTCGACTGCTCAGGCTGTGCCCGGCGATGAAAAAGCTGGCCGAAACGAGATTGTTGTTGTATACTGCTACCCATCGACAATACGGGTCCATGCTATCCGATTACAGGGAACAATCCGCCCGCAGCGCGCGGTTGTGATAGGTACCGAAGGTGAGGTGATGAACACATGAGTCGGGAAACAAAACGACGCACCAGTAAGGCTGCTTTGGCGCTCAATGACGGCGGTGCTGACACCGAACGGGAGATCAGAGAGATCATAGCGCAGATCAAACGCGGCAACCAGCATGCCTTCACCGAGCTTGTGCAGCGTTATCAATCGCAGGTGGCCTCGCTTGCCTATCGGATGGTCGGTGACTACGACGAGGCCGCCGACATCACGCAGGATGTATTCGTCAAGATGTCGCGCAATCTGTGGCGATACGACCAGAAGAAGAAATTCTACACATGGTTGTATCGGATCACAGTGAATGCCTCCATCGACTACATGCGAAAGCACAAACGACACCGGCATGACCAGTTGGACAATGTGCAGGAGAACCTCATCAGTATTGATCACACTCCTGAGAACGACTACCAGCGACAGCAGCTCAATCGTCATATCAGGCAAGCGACGAAGACGCTTAATGAGAAACAGCGGTCGGCGTTTCTTCTGCGTGATGTCGAGGGATGCAAGATCGATGATGTCGCCGACATCATGGACATGCCCGAGGCCACTGTGCGTTGGTATCTGCACCGCGCCCGCTCACGGATTCGCAAGGAGTTGATGCGTCGTTGCCCCCAGCTTCTTCTGACGCTCGGGTTCAAGTAGCCCGGTCTACGGCCGTTGCGGCCACAGTTTTTCTTCACTTGCAGACGGATTTGCTCTATGTTGGGACATTATGGCACTTGTTGATGTCACCTTGAAGATCGAGGGGATGCACTGTGCCGGCTGTGTCGCCGGCATCGAGCGCGAGGTCAGCGGAATCAGGGGAGTTGATTCCTGCCGCGTCAACCTTGCCCTGCGTTCGGCGGTTGTCGACTACGACCCCGAGATCACCACTCAGGAGGAGATTGTCGGGCGCATAAACAGGCTCGGATACAAGGCCGAGGTTGGCTCCGATGACATCCTGACTGCTGAGGACAAAGAGAAGCGTCGCGCCCTGCGCAGTCTTATTCATGCTGTCGCGCTGACAGTGCCCCTGATGGTTGTCGCCATGCTGCCGATGGTCATCGGTCAGGCGCTGGTGTCCCCGCTGATTGATGGTTTGATCCAGATGGCGCTCGCCGGCGTCGTGCTGTTTGTGGCCGGGGGCAGCATACTGCGCGATGCCGCGGCGCGGCTGGTGCACCTTCAGGCAAACATGAATACGCTGATCGCCCTGGGCACCTTGACGGCTTTCTTCTGGAGTACATGGACGCTGCGCCAGATTGCCGGCACGGGTGAGCCCCATGCCCTGTATTTTGAGTCGGCAGCCATGATTATCGCTCTGATTCTCACCGGACGCTACCTTGAGGCTGTCACCCGGTCACGCGCTTCCGATGCCATCAAGAAACTGGCATCTCTGCGGCCGTCGCAGGCCTTGGCCATAATCAATGGCACGGAGGTCGAAATCGACGCCACCGGTGCACAGCCGGGGATGGTGCTGCTGGTCCGTCCCGGCGAACGTGTGCCGGCCGATGGCCGCATTATCGAGGGACGACCCCTGATTGACCAGTCCATGATCACCGGCGAAAGTCTCCCCGCGGAGTTAGGTGAAGGGGACGAAGTCATCGGCGGGACGCTCAACGGCAACGTGTCGTTCAAGCTCGAAGTGACGGCTTCGGCGGCCAACAGTTTCCTTGAGAAGGTCATCGCTCTGGTCGCCCAGGCGCAGAGCCGCAAGGCCCCGGTCCAGCGACTGGCTGACAAAGTAGCGTCGATCTTCGTGCCCATCGTCATTGTGATCGCCGCGATCACGGCCGGCGCCTGGTATTTGTGTGATGGTTACGGACCGATGCTGATCAAGAGCACTGGCGCCGTGCTGATCATAGCCTGTCCGTGTGCCCTGGGTCTGGCGACGCCAACCGCGATACTGGCGGCCACTGGGCGGGCGGCTCGCGAGGGAGTCATTATTCGCGGCGGCGATGTACTCGAGCGCGCCTCCGAGATCGATATGGTCATTTTTGACAAGACGGGTACGCTCACCAACGGGCAGTTAGAGGTAGTGGGCGTCCATACCTTTGGGGGATTCCCTGAACGAACGCTGATCCGGCTTGCCGGCTCCGCTGAGATTCAATCCGAGCACACCCTGGCCCGGGCCATAGTTGAATACATGAAACAGCAGCAAATCGAGACCACTCCCGTCCGTGAGGTCGAGGCCGCACCAGGCCTCGGGCTGACCGCGAGCTTCGAGGGACGGCGGCTGGTGCTAGGTAATCGTGCCCTGATGAGGCGCGAGAAGGTCGATTTGACCGAGGCGTCGCCAACGGCAGAGAAGGAGATGGCGCAGGGACGGACGGTTGTCTTCGTCGCCCTGGACGGGCAGGCAGTAGGGTTGATCTGTCTTCTGGATCGCCTGCGTCCTGAGTCACGCGATGTCATCAGGGAACTGCGCTCCCGAATGAGACAGGTAACCATGCTTTCGGGAGACACCAGGCAAACGGCTGCAGGAGTAGCCTCCAGTTTGGGGTTGCAGCACTACGAGGCCGGGGTCAAGCCGCATCAGAAGCAGACAATCCTTGAGTCGCTGGCTAAGCTCGGCTTCAGTGTCGCTATGGTCGGCGACGGGATTAACGATGCCCCGGCGCTGGCCGCTGCCAGTGTCGGCATCGCCGTCGGCAGCGGCACCGATGTTGCGATTGAGACCGCTGACGTCATATTGGTGCGCTCCGATCTGACCGGAATTCCTCGGTTGTTCGACATATCCAAGGCCGGTATGAGGACCATTCGACAGAATCTTTTCTGGGCCTTCTTCTACAATGTACTCGCTGTTCCCCTGGCGGCCGGGCTTCTGTACCCGTCGCTCGGCCTGACGCTCTCACCCGTGATCGCAGCGGCGGCTATGTCACTCAGCTCCGTGTTCGTCGTTACTAACTCCCTCAGACTCAGCAGGATCAGTCTGTAGTCGGCAAACCGGCGACCCCTCAGACACATGGCCTGTGCCTGAGGTTCGGACAGCCGAGTAAGGGTTACAGTTTCCGTCGTTTTCGCCGATAACTACATCAAGCCATCTGGCCGAATTGAGCCATTCAATAAGGGGAAAACGAGCTTGAAACCTGCGGAATCGTCTATGCCGGGGAATGAGCCGGACATCAGGAAGGTGCTGACAGCCGAGGTTGGTGACGATCAGGATGATACCTGGCTCGAGGTATTCTCAATCTTCGTCCACGACATCGAATCTCCGCTGGCCTCCATTAAGTACCTGCTCAAAATAATGGAAGACGGACGACTCGATCTGCGGAAGCCGCTGCACCAGCGAATGGTCAGGTCGTCTCGTATCGCCCTGGAGCGGGCGGAATCCATTATCTACGACATCATGGCCGTTGCCCGTGCCGGCTCCGCAGGATTGCCGGTCAGCAACGTGGTTTTGGACCCGATACCGCTGATAAAGGAAGCCGTCGAGATGGTCGCTGCCTCAGCCGAGGATCGGGACATAGAGATCAAGCTTGCGCTCCCGGATCAGCCTGTCAAGGTTCACGCCGATCCGAAACTGCTGCCGCGGGTGCTGGACAACTTGTTGTACAACAGCCTCCGGCACACGCCATCAGGGCGGGCTGTTACCGTCTGCCTCGAGGAAAACGACGATCGCCTGTTTGTGCATATCAAGGACGACGGATCAGGGCTGGGAGATATCGACCCGGCCAGACTGTTCGAAAAGTATGGCCAACTCCAGATGCGTTCAGAAGGGAAGCATCGCGGCGTGGGCCTGGGGCTGTACTTCTGCAAACTGGCCATGACCGGCATGGGAGGTACAGTCATCGCTGCCGATCACGACGACGGGGGAGCGGTCTTCTCCGTTCGATTGAAGAAAGCCGAGGAGTAAGGGTATGAGTCTGAAGCTTGATGCCGAGTCGTATCTCCGGTCCGGCTCGAACGAATTGCGGGTGCTGGAATACCGCACCACCAATATGTCGTTCGGCATCAACATCCTCAAAGTCAGCAAGATAGTGTCCGATCTGGTCGATTTCACCGCATTACCGGAATCTCATCCTGCCATCAAGGGTGTCTTCAAGGAAATGAACAGGCTTGTTCCGGTGATCGATCTGGCTGAGTTTTTGGGAGTTGCGAACGAACAGACCAGGCGTGAAAAAGTCATTGTCACCGAGTTCTTTGGTGTGTTGACAGGACTCTGGGTCCACAAAATCGACTGGATTCATCACTTCCAGTGGGAAGACGTCATCGATGCCGAGCAGGTATTCGCGAATATCGACCATCGGTATGTGCTGGGTATCGTCAAGCCAACCGAGGACCGCATGGTGCTGCTGCTTGATTACGAAACGATGCTGCTGGACCTGTGCCCGCACCTGCGTCAGAATGAGGTTGCTACCGAGATGATCGGCAAAGTCGACTTCTCCGGTCGGAAGATTCTCGTGGTGGAGGATTCTCCGGCGGTGCGCGCCATGCTGGTGGACCAGTTTACGAACATGGGGGCGCAGGTGGCCGAGGCTAACGACGGCGCCCATGGGTGGAGCACCTATCAGCAGGATGCCTTTGATCTCGTGGTCTGCGATGTCGAGATGCCGGTAATGGATGGACTGGCGTTGACCCTGAATATCCGGCAATCGGAGCGATCATCGACACCGGTGGTGGTTTACTCCTCCATTGGCGATATCGGGATGAAGGCCCGGGCCAGGTTCCTGAAAGCCGACGCGCACATAACCAAGCTCAACCTGGGCCGACTGGTCGACACCGCAGACAAGCTCATGCGGGGCGAGTCGGTGCAATATGATCAGATGACGCTCGAGAAGGCGCCGCCGGCGCCGCAGCAGACTGTGGCCATTGATTAGACCTCATTAACCACCTGGTCCCGGACAGAATATGACAGGCCGGTCGGCTTCCGCCGACCGGCCTTTGCCTTTGGCTGGCCCCGCCGGCGCTTGAATCACGACCTCGCCGGCACGGGAGCCGAAATGGCTTCGAAGGCAAGGTAAGTGCTTGACACCGCCGCAAATATGGTTATCTTTGACGGCTACGCTCGCTGTAGGGCAGATTATGATCGCACTGATTCTTGGTCTTGGCAACCCGGGTGAACGATACCGCAACACGAGACACAATATCGGGTTTGCCGTCGCTGAGCATCTTGCCGTCAGGCTGCGCCTGACCAAACAGAATGAGCAGTTGTTGTATACGTGGACCGGTGGCAATGACAGGTTCCGACCGGTGATTGCCCGTCCGCAGGCATTTATGAATCGCTCCGGTCTGGCAGCGAAGGTGCTGCTGGAACGTGTCGGCTGTCTGCCGCAGCAGATGCTGGTGGTGGTCGACGACTTCCATTTGCCTCTCGGAAGACTGCGCGTGCGGCGATCGGGGTCCGATGGCGGTCACAACGGACTGATCTCCGTAGCCGAACAGGTCGGCACCCGGGATTTCCCGCGCCTGAGGATTGGTGTCGGGCCGATTAGTGAGGATAGCAATGTAGTCGATTTCGTCCTGGGCGAATTCGACCGAAGTGAACGAGAGAAATTACCGAAGATACTTGATATGGCCGCCGAGGCTACCTTGGTGACGGTCACTGGCGGTGTCCAGGCGGCAATGGAACAGTTCAATCGTCCAAACCCTGCTTAGCTTCAATACGTCACTCTCAGACAAGGCTAAGCCGTTAACCACAACGTCCGTAGGGAGGAGAGTCGATGCGTCAGTACGAAACGTGCTTCATTGTCAACCCGCAAACCGATGACGCTACCATTGAGCGTCATGTCAATGCTGTTCGCGACCTCATTCAAAACAATGGTGGGAAGATCCTCGAAGAGGATCGGATGGGTACCCGTCGCTTGGCCTATCCCATTCAGAAACTGACCCAGGGTTACTACACAGCCATGATTTATGAGGGTAGTGGTGAACTCGTGCAGTCGCTGGATAGCTTCCTCAAGCTTGAGGAGCCATATATCCGGCATCTGACCATTCGCTGGGATAACCGCAAGGTGGTTGTTCGCAAGAAGGCCGAGGATGAAGAAGACGAGGCTCAGGCCGTGTCCGAGCAGCAGGTAGCCACTACAGTGGCGCCCCGTCCTCATGGCAGCGGCAGGCGTGAGGAGCCGTCTGACATCCCGGAGCAGCCAGAGGCCGATATCACCGAGCAGCCGACTGCAGAGGCCGTCGCCGAGCAGACACCTGGCGAGCAGCCCGAGTCCGATGACACCGAGAAGACCGAGTAGGCGTGTATCGGCTTTGAATGCAAACGAGAATAGTTCACGATAAAGGGAGAACACGATGGCAGTCGCACGTCGCAAAAAGATCTGCCGGTTCCGTGAGAACCGGATTGGTTACATCGATTACAAGGATGAGCGCTTGTTGCGCCGCTTCGTCAACGAGCGCGGCAAAATCATCCCCCGTCGCATTTCGGGCAACTGCGCCAAGGCTCAACGCCAGCTGACCAAGGCCATCAAGCGCGCCCGCTATATGGCGATTCTGCCGTTTGAAGGCGAATCGTTCCGTTAAGAACATGACGGCGGACTCGCCTGCGGCGAAGCCCCCAGTGGTTCCCGGACGCCTCGGGTCATTCATTGCGGCCGGGGGAGTGATAGCATATGCCCTGCTGGCTTATGCCCGGCCGGGCGAATGGGGCGGACTTCCGGCCGCCGTAGGTGCTGTCGCCGTGCTGTATCTGCTGTCGATTTACGTGTATTACGGACTGGCGCGCATGGTCTATCTCAATCAAATGCCGTTGCTGCTGTCGACGGTCACTTTGGCGATCATGCTCTCAGCGGTGATTGCCCGCAGTGATCAGGCTTGGCAGGTGACGTTCAACTGGCTGTTGGTTCTGGGCGGAGGAATCTGGGCCGGCCGGCAGGTCAGGCGCGGCAGTTCCTTCGGTCGCGCCTTTCGCAACACAGCCATTTACATGGTGGCGGTGGGGGTGTTGCTCTGGTATCCAGTTTGGGCGGAAACAGTTGGCAAGGCAGCGCTGACAGTTGAGGCGCTGGCTCCTGATATTGCGAGTACGCTCAAGTCGCTGGGGGCGCCCGAAAGTGCGGTTGGCGCGCAGGTCGATGATCTCAAGCGCTTCCTGGTGCTGATGATTGAGTTGAGCCCGGCGACCATGATTATCAATATCCTCGTGCAGTTCGGCATCGGCTTCGGACTGTTTGCTTGGTGGGCGAACCGCCATTACCACCATCTAAGCCTGACGCCGTTTCGCATGTGGATTGCGCCGTTCTGGTTGACTCCGATTCTGGTCGTTGCCGTCGGCATGCGGTTTCTCGGCGGTGACATGCTCAGGATCATGGCCGACAACACTCTGCTGGTGCTCTCGGTGATCTACTGTCTGACCGGGCTGGCGGTGTGTGAATTCTACTTGCGCAAGTTCGGGTTCGGGACAGCCATGAGAGTGCTGTTCTATGTGGCCCTGTTTCTGAGTCAGTTTATTGGTTACATTGTCGTGTCGCTGCTCGGCTTTGTCGACAGCTTCCGCGACTGGCGCAAGGTGCAACTGGCGCACCTGTGAGCTTCGATGAAAAAACGTTGCATATAGACAGGAAAGGGAATACCATGAAAGTGATTCTGCGTGAAGATCTTGCGGGTATTGGCCAGGCTGGTGAAACAGTCGAGGTCAAAGACGGATACGGCCGCAACTATCTGTTCCCGCGCAAACTGGCTATCCCCGCAACCAAGGGGAATCTGCGCTCGATCGATGAGGTCAAGCGGCAGAAAGAGCTTCGTGATCGCAAGCGCCGTCGCGAGGCAGAGAAGATCAAAGAGCGTATCGAGAAGTTGTCGCTCAACAAAGAGGTAAAGGTCGGCGAGGAAGACAAGCTCTACGGTTCAGTCACGACCGGTGACATCGCCGAACTCCTGGCTACTGAGGGTGTAACAGTAGATAAGCGGTCGATCGAGCTGGAAAGCCCCATCAAGGCCCTTGGAGTGTACACTGTGCCGATCAAGATCGAAAAAGACGTTACCGCCAACCTCAAGCTCTGGGTGGTGAAAGAGACCTGATTCATGGCAATGCTGGAAGCAAAAGTAGACGGTTTAGCTCTTGACATGACAACCAACACGCCGGTCGTCGTACTGGCGCCAATCGAGGCTGAGAAGGTGCTCCCCATCTGGATCGGTCACGCTGAAGCCTGGGGTATCGCCATGCAGCTTTCCGGTGTCAAGAGCAAGCGGCCGATGACCTACGACTTGCTGGGTCGCATCATCGAGGCGCTCCAGGCCAGGGTCGACCGGGTGGAGGTGACCGAGCTTAAAGAGCAAACCTTCTATGCCGTGATTCACATGTCTCGAGGTGAAGAGACGTTCACCATCGATGCCCGTCCGTCCGATTCGATTGCCATCGCTTTGAAGATGGGTGCGCCGATTCTGGTCAACGAGGACCTGCTGAACCTCGATATTCCCGAGCCCGATACCGGCGATGAGGAGTATCCAAAGAGCTCAGGCAGCGATGAGCAGTCCCGGCCGTCAGGTCAGCAGATGCCGACCGACCCCGAATCGCTGCGGGAGCGACTGAAACGCATTAACCCTGAGGATTTCGGGAAGTACTCACTATAGATGGACCTGCGCTACGGACGAGCAGTCATTTCGGTACTGATCTGTATTCTGGCCGCTGCCTCGTGGTCGGTCGCCAGGATTGATGACAGCCCGGAGGTCGTCTCTGAGTACACGAAGGGTCAGAGGCTCATGCGCGAGGGCGACTTCGCCCAGGCGGCGCGGGTGTTTGAGCAGTTAGCCGCGTTGTACTCAGGCAGCGCAAATCTCGATATCTTCACCTTCCAGCGGGCCAAAGCCAAGTACTATGCCCGCGACTACAGCGATGCCCTTGCGGGTTTCAACTACTTCCTGGATCGCTTCTCCAGTTCCCCATACTGCGCCCACGCGCACTTCTTTCTTGCCAATACACACTACCTCAAAGGCGATCTGCGGCCGGCTGTCGAGAACTGGGTTGATGCCTGGCGTCTCTCTTTGGACAAGCGGCTCGACCGGCTGATCCTGGCCAGTGTTGAACAGACCTGCGAGCAGGTGGGGCAAGTGCCGGTTTCGCACACCCAACTCGCGCTGTTGGCGGAGAACCGCCGCTGTCAACTGGTGGCAGCGATGGTGCGTGGCCTTGTCCATGCCGGCAATCCGGAACAGGCCCAGGCTCTGGCGAAGGGTTGTGAGTCCCGCATAGACCTCTCCGATCTTGCGACCGTCCGATCACGTCAGAAGAGATTCTGGGAGATTGCCCTCGTTCTCCCGTTTACTGGTGAGATGGCTGACTATGGCGCCAGCGTGTATAACGGGGCGGTCATCGGTGCGGAGTTGTTCCGCGCCGAGCACGATAAACGGCTCGCGCTGACTCCCTATGACACCAAGGGTGATCCGATCGAGGCGGCACGTATTGTCCGTGAGCTTTCCGAGCAGGCGACAACCGATGTTGTCATTGGCCCTCTGACCAGCGAAGAGGCGGCGGTGGCTTCGGCCTCGCTTGGTTGCGCTGATCTGCCGATGTTGGTGCCGGCGGCCTCAGAGGCGGGCTTCACCAGGCTGGCAGCAGGCATATTTCAGATGTCGGCCTCAGTTGAACTGCAAGGGATTCGCATGGCCGAGTACGCGGTTTTTGAGTTGGATGCGGATTCGGCCGCCGTCATAACGCCGACGTCGACTGATGAACTTCGAATGGCAAGGGCGTTTGTAGATCGCTTCGAGCAGCTTGGCGGCAAGATTGTAGCAGTTGAGTATTATCGCCCTCGTGACCGGGATTTCGGACCGTATGTTCGCGATGTGAAAGGGGTTCTGATCGGCCACGAACCAGATTCCACCTTCTTCATCAACGCTCGGGGGGACACGCTCGATTTCGATGGTGTCCCGGCGCATCTGGACTGCCTGTTTCTGCCGGGGAACTCGGGTCAGATCAGGCTCCTGTTGCCGCAGATCCGATTCTACAATCTGCAGGGTGACCTCCTTGGCTCCGACGGTTGGGGTGATCCGGTCATCTATAAGCTTGGCGATGACATCACGCGCCGGGCAGTTTTCCCATCGACCTTCATCGCCTCGCCCAACTCCGCTGAAGCTCTGAGGTTTGGAGCCGCCTACGACGCCCGCTACGGTGAGCAGCCTGGCAGACTGGCCAATCTTGGGTACGATGCCGTGACACTCATAGGACAGAGCATCAACAACGGGGCCGCTTCCCGCGCCGATCTGATACATCAGTTGTGGCGTACTCACGGCTGGGCAGGAGCTGCCGGCACGGTCACTTTCGGGGAGCATCGTGAGAACCTCGAGATGCCGCTGTACCGCATTGTTGACGGGCAGGCAATGCCGGTGGAGCTGACAAGTGAGAGCATGAAATCCATCCCGCAGCCCGGTATTCCGATGCACGGTCGGCATGGGCAACTCTCACCGCCAGTCGATGCCGCCCCCGGAGATCGAGGACATCATTCTGCGAGCAACCAAAGCTCGGTCGGAAACGTGGGTTCCCGATAGGTCGCATACCGCGCCGAATCCGCTCAACCTCCGGTTGCGGTTTGCGCTCAGCTTCTTATATTCCTCACAGGCAGCCGTTACGAAACCCTCTGCGCACTACAAGGAGCCCCGTTTTGAATGACAAACGAATCGCCCTGAAGATGGTCATCAATGGTGAAGAGCGAGACATCACTTACGAGGAGTTGGCCCTGTCGAATAATCTGGCTCAGGAAGCGCTGGTGCGTCTGCTGATCGACAAGGGCATCTTCAAGCCCGAAGAGTTGATGCAGAAGATGGAGACCGTGAAACAAGAGCGCTATCGCATGCCCGATCAGCAATAGGTGTTTGCTCCATGTCAACACAGCCGGAGAAGATCGACATCAATAAGGTCCGCCGCGAGGCCGAGTTGTACTGGACCTGTCATCCCATGAAGCGCAAGCCGCTGGTGTCCGTTATCGTGACGGTGTTCATCGTAGTGTGTGCTATGCTGGTATACTATCTTGTCGAATCGCGCGGTTTTGCCATACTGGCTGCCGTCATCTTGTTTGCCTCACTGGCCAAGTTCTATTTTCCGACCACGTACTACTTCACGCCTGAGGCCATCTACATCAGGACGACGATGCAGACCCTGAAGAAGCCATGGTCACTGTTTCGCAGCTTCTACCCTGACCGCAACGGGGTACTGCTGTCGCCGTTTGTGGAACCGTCTCGACTGGAGAATTTCCGGGGGCTATATGTCATGTTCGAGAACAACAGCGAGGATGTTATGGCCTACATCAACAGCCGTGCAAAGGCAGACGATCGGGGCACTGCCGCTTGTGGCAACCAAGAGGACAAGGACTGAGGCCTGACATGGGATTGTTTGGAACGACAGATCTGCCGAACGACGGCCAGGGTATTCTCACTGAGCAGGAAGATGCTGTCATGGAGAAGATCGCCAAGTGGGTCGTAAAGAAGCAATTCACGGTGCCGGCGATCATGTTTCTTGAGTCGATCAAACCGATGAACTTCATTGGCTCGCAAGTGATGGTGTTTTTCGAGCCGATCGTGCAGTCAGTCTTCACCTTCAAGGACTACACCGTGTTTCGGGAGGCATTGGAGAAACGCGAGTCGGTGGAAATCCTGCTGCGCAAGATAGAGGCCCGCGATGCTGTTGCACTCAAGCGGGAGAAGCGCGTCAAGGCGTATATGAAAGAGCAGAAGAAATCATGGAAGTGGTATCAGCGGTATCTGGGCGTCTTTCAGCCGAAGGTACAGATTCCCCCTGAGGTGGTCGATGTCCCGTCGGGAGATGCAGGGGATTCGCCACAACCAGACGACTCGAAGAAGTGAGTATCACTTGAGTTGCCCACAATGCAGACAGGCGAGCCGATCGGCTCGCCTGCTTCATTATTGAGTTGCTGGCAGAGAGTCTCAGTTTTCAGATATCCAGATTGCGCACGTACTGGGCGTTCTCCTGGATGAACTGGCTACGCGGCGCAGTCTCTGTTCCCATCAATACGCTGAACAGGTGGTCAGCCTCGGCTGCATCGTGGAGTGTCACCTGCAACATGGTACGCGTCTCGGGATCCATTGTTGTCTTCCACAACTGCTCCGGATTCATTTCGCCCAAACCTTTGTAGCGCTGGATGCTGACCCCGCTGTCGGGGAAGGTCTTGAGGGCCTGGTCCTTCTCTTTGTCGGAGAAGACATACTTCTCGATCTTGCCATGCTTCAGGCGATAAAGTGGCGGCTGTGCGATGTACACGAAGCCGCGATCAATCAACCCTCGCATGTACCGGAAGAAGAACGTCAGCAAGAGGGTGCGAATGTGGGAACCATCGATATCAGCATCAGTCATGACCACGATCTTGTGGTAACGCACCCGGTCAGGATCGAACTCATCGCCTACCCCGCAGCCAAGTGCTGTGATGATTGATCGGATTTCAGTATTGGACAGAATCTTGTCCAGGCGGGCCTTCTCGACATTGAGGATCTTGCCCCGCAGCGGGAGGATGGCCTGGAAGCGGCGATCTCGTCCCTGTTTGGCGGAGCCGCCGGCCGAGTCGCCCTCCACAATATAGATCTCACATGATTCAGGATCACGCATGGAGCAATCGGCCAGCTTGCCGGGCAAAGCTGCGCTATCCAGCGCCGTCTTGCGACGGGTCAGCTCTTTGGCCTTACGGGCGGCCTCTCGGGCCATTGCCGCCTGTACCAGCTTGTCGACGATCTTCCGCCCGACCAGCGGGTTCTCCTCGAAGAACTCACCGAGAAACTCGTTGGTGATACTCTCCACAATCCCTTTAACCTCGGAGTTGCCCAGCTTGGTCTTGGTCTGCCCCTCAAACTGCGGATCCGCCACGCGAACAGAAATCACGGCCGTAAGGCCCTCGCGGGAGTCATCGCCCATCAGCGTGACGCCGTTACCGTTCTTACCGTTCTTGCCTCGCACCTTGATCAGGTTATTCTTGTGGGCGTAGTGGTTGATCGAACGGGTCAGGGCCGTTCTGAACCCGGTCAGATGTGTGCCGCCCTCGATAGTGTTGATGTTGTTCACATAGGAGTAGACCGACTCCGAGTAACTGTCGTTGTACTGCAAAGCTGCCTCGACCTCGACACCGTCGCGGGAACGCTGGAAGTGGATCGGCTTGCGAAACAGCGGCGTCTTGTTCTCGTTCAGGTACTCAACGAACGACGACAGTCCACCCTTGGCCAGAAAAGTGTGCTCTTTGCCTGTGCGATGGTCCTTGAGAATGATCTCCAGCCCCTGGTTCAGAAAGGCCAACTCGCGCAGACGCGAGGCAATGATGTCGTACTTGAATTC
Source organism: uncultured Ignavibacteriales bacterium (assembly GCA_964627305.1). GTDB lineage: Bacteria > Zixibacteria > MSB-5A5 > GN15 > FEB-12 > WJKG01. Next base: position 330,409 of record CAZVHP010000002.1, read on the forward strand.
GGTATTACTGAATATCTCATCATCGGGCACGAACGTTGTCCGTGTTCCGGTCCTTTTGCGCGTACCGGTCTTCTTGACGGGGGAGACGGGTTTGCCCCGTTCATACTTCTGAACATACACCTCGCCGTCGCGGCATACCTCCACCTCACATGCCTTGGAGAGGGCGTTGACCACCGAGACACCGACACCATGGAGTCCGCCGGAGACCTTGTACGTCTGGTGGTCGAACTTGCCCCCCGCGTGCAGCGTCGTCATGACAACCTCAAGCGCGCTGACTTTCTTTTCGGGATGCTCCTCCACCGGGATGCCCCGACCGTCATCGGTGACGGTTACCGCTCCTGACTTCTCTATCTCGACGATAATCCTGGTGCAGAAACCAACCATCGCTTCATCGATCGAGTTGTCGACAACCTCATACACCATGTGGTGCAATCCGCGCTGTCCGACATCACCAATGTACATCGCCGGGCGACGGCGAACTGCTTCCAGGCCGGCCAGGACCTTGATCTGCTTGGCCGAGTAATCACTTGATTTTGGCTGCTTCTTCTTCGTTATCTCTTTGGCGTCTGTTGCCATTTGTCGTCTCATCCTTTCTCTCCACGCACCAGTCGAAGTCGCTTCACAACTCGGCCTCCGGGGACAGCGTGGATCTCCCTGAGGATAGCCTCGGACTGCAACTGCAGCTCTTGTCGCCACGTATCACTGGGGACAGCCAAAGTCAGCACGCCGTCTTCAAATCCGATTGCGCGCGCATTACGTGCGATCGAATCCCCCACAATCTGTGGCCATCGCGCGACCATCAACCAGCCATAATAACGGCCAGTCAGGCCCAGCGAGGCCATCAACTTGTCGAGAACTCCGCCTATCGGCTGCGGCTGACTCAAGCTCCTGTTGGTCCGAAAGTCCAACCGAATCACCCACTTTCTTAAACACTTAAAAGTACGAAATGTTGAATGCAAAGGCAAGTAAAAAGCGGCGCGTATCATGTTGTATAATAATTAGTTACGAGCATTACCCGAGGCTCTGGAGAGAGGGTCGCGAGCCGCTGCAAAAACAGCAAAAGAAACGGCAGACGGAACCCGTCTGCCGTACCGGGATGGCGCTCCTGGCGGCTTTCCCTGTGGAGCTCCTGTCAGACTCCAGCTACCGCTCAGGGACGTCCCACCAACGCCTTGCTTGCTGGTTACTCCTCAGCGCTTGCTGATCTTCCCAGAACCGGCCACACGGGTCGAGATGTGGGCCGGGTTCCCAAAATAGCGAATGTCGCCACTGCCGTACACCGAGCCGTCGAATGACTCGGTGGCGTGTACCTGAACATCACCCGAGCCCATTATCCGCACATAGGCATCGCGGGCAATGAGATCCCGGGCGTTGATATCTCCTGAACCCTTCACCGCAATCTCGATCTCCCGGGCTGTCCCGCGGACGACGAGATCACCCGAACCGGCGACAGTATAGGCAAACAGGTCGCTGTCAAGGCCATCGATCAGAATGTCTCCGGAGCCTTTCAACTCGACTTCGCTGAGACTGGCAACGGTGATATCGATACGGCAGCCCCGCGAAGACGAATAGGAGACGTTCCTGCTACTGCCGATGTAAAGCGTAGATCCTTCGACCTCGGTTTCTATGACATCCACGAGGTTGTCGTCGAAAGTCACCTTGACTATCTGGGGCTCTCCGATGGTGATATTCAGGTCGGCTGACCCGGAATGCCTGATACGGGTGAACTCAGGTAAATCGCGCGATTGTGTTATCAGCTTGCCGGAGCCTTTGATTCGCTCTTTGCCCCAGCCGAACAGGCCCCCGGCATGGACACTTCCTATCGCCAAAGCAACAACGGTAACTGCCACAACGAGTGTCATGATGACTGGGGCTGAGTGACTCGATCTGCGCATATCCTCTCCTTGCCGTCGAATGTCTGCGTTCTGTGGTTTCTACCTACGAGCAATGGCATAGAAAGGTTGCCCGAAACAGCAGGACCTGCACAGAAACGGCGACCGACACAGGAGCTACTCCCGGCCGATCGCCGCCAACGCAAGTGAAACAGATGAAGCGCGAGTATCTTGTAACTGCCCCATTCTCAGCGCCTGCACGACACCATCTCGGGGGCAGGTCTATCTGGCAGGTCTATCTTCAATCACGGCTCATAGGACACATGGCGCACCGATTTGAGTTTCTCTCGGTGCGGGTGCTTATCCGAGGGGATGAAGAAATCCGGCCCCTCTTTGCGACGCATCCGGACCGTGTAATCCTGACAAGCCCGGCATCGGCGAATCTTGCCCAGCGCCTCTCGCTTGATTCTGCGCCGGCGCTTGTGATCCGGTGCAAAGACCGGCTTGTCGACAATCTCGAACTCGCTGTTGGGATCATCAAGGTCGAACCAGCGCGCACCGGCGATGACGTCATCGGTCCCCGGAGCATACAGCGTGGCGCCGGGGCATTCGATGAACACGTACGCCTCGTCCTGCTCGCCCTCGAATATTCCTGAGAGGTCTCTCTCTTCGGCCTTGCACCGGGGACAGTACCATGAGTCTGTGCGATGCTCAAGGCGCGCCTTGCAGATGCGGCATAGTCGTTGTTTTCCTGTCATCGTTACTCTCGAGATTTGAGCCATTCAGGCGCGACATTGCCGTCGCTTCCGCTGTGTTTCCTTGGGTTATCTGTATTGCTCTGCCGACTCTGTCCACTACCCCTTGAAAAGCAGCACCAGTGAGCAGCCCGTGACCGTTACCGGCAGCAGGCCGAAAAACGAGTAGTCCAGCACGATCGACCCGATGAAGGCCAGGGCCAGGGCCGGAATCGCGACATACTTGAGGGTGGAAAAGGCGACCTTGCCGATCTTGCCCACGACCAACAGAACGATGGCGGTCAGCACCAGGTAGGCTGCGATCAGTCCGGTTTCGCCGAAATTGGACAGAATCCAGTCCCGCAGCGGCTGCAGGAAACCGGCATATTCACTGGCCTGCTCGGTTGCCCTGTGCACCAGTTGTTTAGCCTGTGAAGTTATGGCGGCGTCAGTAGGCATCCTCAGTCTCTTCCAGGGGTTCTATGGTCAGTGAGGACTCGCCAACGCGGATAAGCCCCTCCATTCGCTGGGTCAGGAAGTTTTTGGAGGTTATCCAGCTATGAGACAACTCCAGGATCTGTTGCTGATCCAGATTCTCCTCCCAATCCAGCGTTACCTGGTCGACCGTCTGGTCGTCAACAACCAGGTCCTCCATAGTCAGCACGAATTTCACTCTCATGTTCTCATGTCCGGCTTGCTTTGAGGTTTCAATGCTGACTATGGCTTCTGCAAGGGCAATGCCGCACCGGTGCGGCCAGTCGAAGGTGCCCCCTATGTTGTTGGGGAGAAATGGGTTGAGCGGGAGAATGTGCAATTTTTGGGCAGCTCGGAAGGTCTTTCCGGGGCGGTTTTCTGCTGTATCTGTCGGCCGGAGCCTATAGTCTGTGGGGCAAAAGTAACCCCGGAAGCCACTTGTGGGCCTCCGGGGGAGTTCGTATTACGGATTGCGACAAGCAATTTCGGGGCGACAGTGGTGCACGAAAACCCTCCCCCAGTTCCTTCCCAGGTCCGGCGGCATAGTGAGCGTGTGCCGGACCGTGTTGACAGGAACGTTGGAACGGGTCAATCCATGACCCGGGAAGCGAAGCTGAGGGCGACATCTTCCGCCGACGGGTGCTTTGTAACCCGCAAGGTCTCTGCCACACCACCTCCCCTGTCTGGTCCCTGACTGTCAGACAGGACCGTTGCAGCGAACGGCGCTGTCCGACAGCGATTTACTCCATGCGCGTCTCCTCCTTAGCTTGAGGGTTCCCGGATGCAGCAGTGAAAGGCACCGGAAAAGGAAGAGGAATAGTCACATACGATAGTGCGACACCAAGTTCTTCATCAGTGAGGTTTATTAGTGAGGATGGAATCGACCGTCAGATCAACTGATGCTCAGTCGTGTTGAGAGGTCGTGAAGGGTACCCACAAGTATGATACGTTCGCGGGTTCATAATGTCAAGGAGGAATAACGTTTTTGCTGCCTGTGCTGCGCCCGCCTTTACGCATGGACTGAAATTGCCTATACTGAGGATAGAAGAGGTCAGGGCGAGAGCTTCGAGCACCCGTTCGAGAGAGGATGCAAAATGGCCAGTGACGGACTATTGTGCTGGAACTGCGGGAAGCCGACAGGAATTGTCGACCGCGTCATGCGAAGCGACTCGTGTGAGCATTGCCTTGCGGACTTGCGGTGCTGCCGGGGATGTCGTCACTACGACCCGTTTGCGCCGCGTCAGTGCCGCGAGCATATCACCCGAGCGGTATTCCCCAAAGACAAATCGAACCTCTGCGACTATTTCCAGATGCGTCTGGCCGTCAAAGGCCCGGGGGGGATCAGAGGTGGCGGTGACAGCAAAGATGAGCGCAAGAAACGCTTCGATGATCTGTTTGACGATTAGCGCTCACGGACCGGGCCGCAGGCTGTACCTTCCGGCCGCGCCGCAATCTCTACTTCAGTCCGAGTATCCAGATGTGCCCAAGCCATTGCAGCCGGGAATGATCCCAGCCGACAATCCCGACCAGTTTCTTGCGCACCATACCGGCGACAATCGGCCCGTGGGCGGGATCGTCGTAGGCGAGTGACCAGGCCGTTTCGGGGAAGTTCAGCGTATCGGGGGCCGGACTGACTGTGCCGACCCGGCGGGCGTGCTTCTGCAGCGTGACAAAGCTTTCGCCGGTCGTGTCAAAGACCATGAAGAAGATGACCGTGTCACCGTCAATATCGTAGAGGGTGCTGTACGCTTCATCAAGACCACGGATCTGCAGGAAGTCAGTCGGATGGTATCGGGTTGAGCCGAATATGCGGTCACGATCGGGGAACATCTTGATGAATATTGGCAAGGGCTCGGTGACCGGGATACCGGCCTCAACCTCCCGGGCAAGAATCGACTGAGCACTCAGGGTCCCGGACGACTCGCCGGTCGAGGACATGGTGACGACACAATGACCATCGACGAACCATACATGCGCGCCATCGGCCCAGGAGTCCTTACCCAGACCCAGCGGTGGGGCATCGAATGGTCGCTGGTGCGCGAAGTAGCCATAGGCGTCGGGGACAGTAGCGAACTGACTGATCTCGACTGACAGGGTTTCGGGACCGATCCGATATGTGGTGCGACTCTGGCCGATGAACCGGTAGTGGCGAAATGTGCTCAGACTGTGACCAGGAGCGGTATCCCCTTCGGTCTCGACAGCAACAATGGTTGTGAGCGGCTCCAGTCGCTCCAGGTCATAGGTCGGATTGTCACCGGGCAGGTAGGAATCAGCCAGATAGGGTTGCTCTACGGGCGGTGGCAATGTGCCGGTGCCGTCTGACTCCGGCTTGTCCTTGGAGCAGGCGCTCAGAAGTGCCAGCAGTGACAGTGACAGCAGCAGTGACAGAGCTGATAGAATTGGTTTCATAGGACATACAACACGATTACAACGGTTAACAGCCATAAGCTAACATTAAGCAGGATGGGGCGATCAGTGATCAGGACGCGGGTCGGCGATCCGCCCTTCTCCTCCTTGTGAATCAGATACAGATAACGAAAGATGCCGTAAAGGACGAACGGGATCGTGACAAACAGGTACTCGGTGTGGAGTTTCTCGCTCACCTCGGGCGAAAAGGTGTACAGCATATAGACGACGACGACTGAGGCGGTTACGATCCCGATGAGTTGATCCAGAAGGTAAGCAGAGTACTTCGACAGGATGGTGCGATGGGACTCGGCATCCTGGATGTAAACCAACTCATGACGGCGTTTGCCGAAGCCAAGGAAGAGGGCAAGGAGCATGGTGTTGATGATAAGCCATTTCGAGGCCGGGACATCGATGGCAACTGCTCCGGCATAGGCGCGCAATACAAAGCCGATGGCTATAGTCATGACATCAATGATCACGATGTTCTTCAGCAGGTAGCTGTACACGATGTTCAGGGCGACATACGCCACTGCTATGAGCAGCAGCGGCAAGCCGATCAGGAAGGAAATGGCGAAGCCCGCACTCCAGAGCAGGATAATCATGGCAATGGCGGCTGCCGGAGAGACTGCCCCCGAAGCCAAAGGCCTTGATTTCTTGACCGGATGAAGACGGTCGCGTTGACGATCTATCAAATCGTTGAACGTGTACACGCCGCTGGATACCAGACAGAAGACTACCACTGACGCCAGCGCGATACCGATCATGTCAATATGGGCGAGCTCTCCGGCAAACACCAGAGCGGCCAGCACCACACCGTTTTTCAGCCAGTGAGCGGGACGAGCCAGTTTGATGATGGCGCGCAACATGGGTATAACAATAGGGTGACGTAGTTCGGAATACAAGCATTTACGGGGTGGGGCGTTTGCGGAAGAAGTTTTGTTTTTGTATGACGGCTTTTTTGGACTATACTTGTCGCATGTTAGGATCGCGCCGACAGAAGGAGCGTCAGGCTCACTACTGCCTGCTGGTGAACAAGTCCGCGACTCGTTACACGGCGGCAGCGGTCACACGGCTGACTGATAGAATTCGCGCTGAGGGGAAGTACTTCTCGGTACTGGAGCCGGAGACGGCTCTGGCGATGGCCGAGGAGGCGGAAAAGGTCGCCGGACTGGCTCCGGGGGGACAGAAAGCACTGCCGCAGTTCATCTCTCGACGAGGAAAGGTGACGGCCCTGATTGCTGCTGGCGGAGATGGGACATTCAATCTGGTGGCACGCGCAGCCGCGAAAGTGGGACTGCCGGTGGGTATCCTCCCGTTGGGACGCTACAACAACATCGCGCAATCGATACTTGGCAGCGTCGAGGCAGAGCGTGCAACCCAAGCGATTATCAGCCGGAAGTACGCGAAGGTTGATTATGCGATGGCCTCCGGCTTGCCACTCTTTGGTTCACTTGGTCTGGGGTTTGTGCCCGAATTGGCCAAATGCCTTGAAAACCGCAAGCCGCCACGCCTTGTCTGGGGATGGAACCAACTGGGGACAAAAGTGGCAGAAGAGGTAGAACGTCGGCAGTACACCATTCAGCTTGACTCGTACCGCTTCGAGGTGTCCTCGCGCCTGGTGATGGTGAACCTGCAACCGCGTACGCTGGGGATCGGTTTCAGCCCGGTATCCCTGACGGATGATGGGCAGATGGAGGTCCAATTCGACGTAATCGATTCACCCAAAGTGCTGGGCAACTACCTGCGCCTGACGGTGCGTAATGGCTACTTGTACCGCAGCGAGATTCGTCAGTTCCGGGGCCGGCAGCTAACTATCTCCCCCGTTCAGGACCAGTGGTTGTATCTTGATGGTGAGCTTCTTCAACTGCCAACGAACATTCTTGAGGTCAGATTCGCCAATGAGCAGCTTCGCGTCTTCTGCTGATGGGGCACTGGCGGCAGCGTTGACCGCAGTTGTTCTGTTGCTGGCGTGGCCGGCAGCCGCCGGCGCATATGAGGCTGAGGCGGACTCGGATGACGGAGCTGCCCAGGAGCCATCCGACACGACAATGATCGATTCCACCGAGGTCGACCCGGTCACAGTGGATACGCTGCGATTTGCACCAGAGTTGGTGCTGGACAACGCTGCGCCGGTGACGGATTCGACAAACTACGAGTTGTATCGCTACCAGAATCCAACATTGGCCCTGTTCAAATCGATGGCGGTCCCGGGCTGGGGTCAGGCAGGGAACCGGGCGTACGTCAAGGCGGTTCTCTTCTTCGGTCTGGATGCATTCTTCATCGCCTCGGCGATCCACCACGGGCGCAAAGCCTCGGATTTCCGGTCGCAGTACGAAGCAGCCGGAGAGATAGCGGAGCGCAACAGGTACTATGATCTATATGATGACCGACGGACAAACAGGAACAAGTTCACCTGGTACGCGGTGATCACGACCTTCATTGCCATGTTTGACGCGTATGTCGATGCGCACTTGTCGGGATTTCCCAGCGAACAGAATCGGGAAGGGGTTGGTATCGAACTGGTGCCCTATTCGGAGGGCAGAACTGGCATTGCGCTGTCAATTCGGTTCTAAGAGATGCTAATCTGACAGGATATAGTCGCTGGCGCGCAGGCCGTATTTGCGCGGGTCGATGATGCGCACGATCTGCCGCCGCGCATTATCGGGATGGCTGAGATCGACCCACTCCGGAATCTCCAGAAGGCCCTTGTCGTTGCCAATGATGCGAACGAAGGGGCGGGCCATATCGTCTTTGCTGTGGCTGACAACCAGGGCCACCTCCCGGGTCGAGAGAAGTACCATAGAGCCGGGAGGATAGATACCAATCATATCAACAAACAGCTTCAGAAGGAGCGGGTCATACTTCCGGCCTGTCTGGCCGTGCATGCGACGCATGGCCTCCGCCGGTGTGATGCTCTCCTTCATGTAGACGCGTCCAGAAGTCAGGGCATCGAACGTGTCGGCGATTGAGATGATCCGCGCGAAGAGGTTTGGTCTGCGCTGTTCGACAACCAGTTGCGGATAACCGCTCAGGTCGATATTGATGTGGTGTTCAAAGGCGCTCCTGGCGGCACGGGCTGCGTAGACATCGTGATCTATGTGACGGAGTATAGTCTTGGCGCCTAACAGGGGGTGTTGCTTCATCTGGAGCCAGTCATTCTCGTCGAACCGGGCCGGCTTTCGGATGAGGTCTTCGGGCAGCTTCACTTTCCCGACATCATGAAACAGCGCGGAGAATCCGAGTTGTGACAGGCGAGGGCGGTCCAGTCCAAGCTGCACTCCGAGTGTGAGGGCATAGACACAGACATTGGTCGAATGTGCGTAGGTGTAATCGTCGTAATCCCTGATGGCGGTAAGCTCGATCAGGGACGACTCGTCCTTGAGGATGTGCTCAATGAGTCCCTGTACAACGCGGCGCGTTCTGGACATGTTCAGTTCGCGACCTCGGGAGGTGCTGGCAATGATATCCTCCGCCACTGCCATAGCACGGAAGAAGGTCTCGCGTGCCGAGCGTCGAAAACGGGTGCGGACAGCATCGGAGAAGGCTGGGAGTTCCTCTTCGACCTGCTGAACACTCAGCAGTTCGATGCCCTCGAGCATGCAGCTTCTGATGCGGCCGGACAACTCGTCGACAGAGTCAGGGGTTACCTTGAGGCCGGCAATGAAGACAACAAAATCGATCAGGTTCTGACGAGTCAGCTGCGATGAAAACCTGACGCCGGCGAGGCCGAGGAGTCTCCACTCCTCAAGGATAGCATCGGCGCCGATGTTGCCCGCCTCATTAAAGCGCACCATGCGGTCATTGACAAAGAAGCGTCGGGAGACACGTTTGATGGCGAGGTCGCGCCTTTCTATTCGAAGAACCTGCAGACGTTCCATGAAAGCATCCGCCTGCCGTGCAAACATGGCGTTGGTGGCGTCGACAATACGAGCAGTCTTGTACATGACGAAAAAGGCATTCACCAGGCGCTCTTCTTCCGGACCGCCGAGGACCCGCATGAGGTCCAGGTGGGAGTAGTCAATTGGAGTCGTCTTACTCATAACCAAATCTCCGTTGGCGCCAGGCGGTCAGGGCCAGGCGCGCCTGCCGCCTGATGTCGCGTCGCCACGAGCTGGACAGTCCGGTGAGCAGCTCCTCGGTCTCCGGACTGGAATTTTCGGCAAGGGCAAGGAAGGCTGACATGCGCCGCTCCTTCAACGTGTGATTCCCAAGCGGATTGACCGGGATAATCATGGCCTTGAGGTAGCCAAGGACATCCTTGCCGCCAAGCGCCGAATATGCGATCAGGATTTGTCGTTGCTGTCCGAGGCTAAGCAACTGCGTCGTGCGGGGGTCATCAAGAATGTCGGCGAGGGCCTCGAAGGCAGAATCGCTGCGGCGGCCAAGCAGTGTCTTGAGAGCATCCCCTCGAAGACGTTCGTCCGAATCGAATACCAGTTCTCGCAACATAGCTGTGGCAGTCTTCGACAGATTACTGCGAATGGCCACAAGGACCTCACGTCTGACTCGCAGTTCCTCATGATTGACAGCGCGCCTGATGTGCGCCAACGACTTATCGTCGCCGATTCGGCCCAGAATCATGACAGAGTTGCGCACCACAAACCAGCGCTTGTCGTACAGTGTCCTGGCGACGATGTCAATATTGTTCTTCCCTGCCGCTGCCAGAAAGTCGCATAGAGTTTCCCGATGGTGCCGATGATTGAAGTCTCCAAGCAGGTCAGTAATGGCGCTGAGAGACTGCCAACCGAAGTTGCCAAGGTAGCGCTTCAGTTCCTCAGCGCCGATCTGGCTGTGCCTGTTTAGAGCGTCGGCAAGGTGGCGCATGCGATTCGCAGACCCGAAACCGTCGCGTACCTCAGAGATCTTCTCTGACCACAGTTGTCGGGTGGCGGCGAGAGCCGACCGCAGTTCATCGAGGTAACCTATTAACCGGGTTGCCTGCAGCAGGTCGCCGGTCTCGATCAGGCCGGAAGTGATCTTCTCTGTGATCTTGAGTGATTCGCAGAAGCCGCCATACTCAATCTCCTGATTGAGCATCTCCTTGAGCAGAGCAACGGTGGACTCAGCCGGGTCAAAGCCGGCGTCCTGAGCAAGAAGCGCCACCACCTGACGGCGCTCCTCCTCGGAGAGGGAAATCTGATCGTTGAAGATGAGCGTCGTGTCATGAACAGGTGAAGGCTTCTGCGAACTGACCGAGCGGTCGTGAGCACCGGTCACCGTCGGAACATCAGTCAGTGACAGGCCGGCGTTGCTGTCAGCAGACCCACAAGAAGGATCAGAATCCTGCCCCGGGTCCTCGTCGTCATCTTGCGTCTCAATTTGCCCCGAGTCACCCAGATCAATCTCGTTTTGGACAATGCCTTCTCGGAACAGGTCGAGGTAACGCTGTACATCGCTGTCGACAACGTCTGGATCCGCGTCGTCGGTGGAGCGTCGGAGGTAGGCTTCGATGTCGAATTCGTCGTCGTATATCGACAGCGAAATGTCCTCCACGGTTTCGATTTCGAAGCCACCGATATTGGCTTCCCAAAGCTCCGCCGCCAGATCGCTGCTCCGCCCGGCGCTGTTGAGGTAGTCACGGAAGACATCTATGAGGCGCGAAAGATCCGAAGCAGTCATCGTTGGCATGAATGCGAAGCTGGTAATGCCGGTGTGGAAGAACAGCGCCGCCAGGGCCTCATCGCGCGAGCGGTCGAAGTAGACTACCTCATGTTCCCAGTTGAGCTTGTCGGCTTCGACCGTAATTCGGATCTCGTCGTGCTCGTCGAGCAGTGTGAGCAGATCGGTGGCCAGACGCTGCTTCAGCGTATTGGGCAGAGGATTGTTAGGCGGATAGGTGGCCACAACCTTGATGACCTTCAGCAGGTCTCGGAGAAAATGGCCTATCGCAAGGCGTTGGGCGGTATGGGTGCTGGGGCTTTCTGTCATTGCGTAAATCCCGTCTTCACTACTGAAATCGGCAGATTCAATCGTAAGGTGAACCCCGGCAACAAAAAGAGACGGCCCGCCATCCCGGCAGGCCGTCTTAGTGAGCTATCGGACCAATCCCCTACAGGCGTACCACTTTGGAACGGTTGCGCGTGATCCCCTTGGTGGCATTGCGGGTATCAAAGACCATCCGGGCATTGTCAACCACCCACTGGTAATCATAGGACGAGTGATTGGTTAGGATAATGGTGGCATCGGCTCCAGCCAGGGCAGCCTTGGACAGCTTCTGGGAGCGATGTCGGGAGGCGTTCCAGGCGATCTGGGGTACAAAGGGATCATTGTACTTGACCCTGGCTCCCTGCTTCTCGAGGAGTTGGATAACGTCAAGGGCAGGCGATTCGCGAACGTCCTTGATGTCCTTCTTATATGCAACCCCGAGAACGAAGAGATTCGACTTGTTGAGGGCGCGGCTGGCGCGCTCGTTCAGCATGCGCCCAATACGTTCCACTACGTACTCAGGCATGTGGCTGTTGATATCGCCGGCCAGCTCAATGAAGCGGGCATAGTAGTTCAGGGACTTGAGTTTCCACGACAGATAATGGGGATCGATGGGGATACAATGCCCGCCAAGACCCGGACCGGGGTAGAACGGCATGAACCCGAAGGGCTTGGTGGCGGCGGCATCAATGATCTCCCACACATCGAGTCCCAGCCGGTCGCACATGACGGCGACCTCGTTGACCAGGCCGATGTTCACCGCACGAAACGTGTTCTCCAGCAGTTTCACCATCTCGGCAGCACGAGTCGATGAGACGCTGCAGATGTTGGGAATGGTCTGTTCGTAAAACAGCTTGCCAATCGCCGTGCACGCCGGTGTGATACCGCCAACAACCCGCGGTGTGTTCTTGGTCGTGAAGGTGGCGTTTCCGGGATCAACACGCTCTGGCGAGAAGCACAAGAAGAAGTCCTGACCCGCCTTCATGTCCTTGCCTTCCAACATAGGCAGGATCAGGTCCTCGGTAGTTCCCGGATAAGTGGTGGACTCGAGCACCACGAGCGCTCCTCTGGACATGTGCTTCTTGACCCATTCCATTGCGGCCAGAATATAACTGACATCAGGATCCTTCGTCTTGGACAGAGGCGTGGGCACACAGATGGAGATGGTATTCATGCCAGCCAGTTTCCTGGGGTCGGTAGTGGCGCGGAATCTACCGGACTTGACGGCGGCGGTTACAGCAGCATCGGGGACGTCATCAATGTCCGACTTGCCCCGGTTAAGCAACTTCACCTTCTGACCAGAAATGTCAAAACCGGTCACACGAAAACCGGCGTTCACCAACTCGATGGATAGAGGCAGGCCGACGTAGCCCAGCCCGATAACACCGGCGTTCGCCTTGCCGCCAATGATCTTGCTCTCCAGATCGCGATACGGTTTGCTCTTTGTAAATCGCTGCTTGGCCATATTTAGTCCTCAGTTTGTGTCAGCCGGCAACTTCCCCAGGCATGCCGCGTATGGCAGGCGACATCGCAGATCACCGATGTCGAGGCGGGGTCATTGTCCGGACTATATGCTTTCATAGATGGTCGACATTTTCCCCATATATGTTGAGGGGTGGCGCATTCAGTGGCTGCACCGAAGGCGAATATAGAGCACAGCGCACGGCCGGTCAACGGCTTTGAGTCAAAGGGACTTAGAATGTTTTGGCATATTTGGGGGGGCAGCGTATATTGGCGCGAGTAAGCGTGAAGGAGAAATGGTATGAAGACAGTGTTGCTAATCGGTCTGGTGTTGTTAACGGCCGCTTTGGCACAGGCGATTGAGGCAGAACCGAGACATGAAGACGAAACCAACGTCAGAGACGTTCTGGATCGGGCGGACAGCCTGTTTGGGGTGAGAAGTTACGACAGCGCGCTGACGCTGTATTCGCTGGCGGCTGAGACCGGCGAGAGACAGGGCAATCCGGCGGTACACGTGGAAGCTCTCGTGCAGATGGCACGAGTGAGCCTGATCCAGGGGCATACGGACAAGGGGAGAGTTTTGCTGGGCCAGGCCGAGGCACACACCACAGAATCGGAGCCACTGGGCTGGTCGCGATATCTGAGCGTACGCGGGCGGTTTGAGTGGCAGGCCGGAGATCTAGTCGCGGCATCAGAGACTTTCGAGGAGATGTTCCGCTACTGTGACGTCAACGGCCTGTGGGACAGGGCTGTGGATGCCGCACAGATGATGGCGATTGTCAGTGACACGCCTCAGGAACAGATACGGTGGGGCAGACAGGGGATTGAGCTGGCTGAGGATTATGAAGTTATCTCGCGGCTGGGGCCGTTGTGGAACAATCTGGCGGCGACCTACTATGACGCCGAGCTGTATGATTCGGCTCTGACGGCCTATCTTCAGGCACGGGAGTACCATTGGAGGTACTCCGGCGAGAGCGGCAAACTCTGGGCTGACTACAGCGTCGGGATGACTTACCGTAAACTGCAGGAATACGACAAGGCGGCCAGTTGGCTGCGGCCGGTTCTTGCCTGGGCAGAGCGCCTCGGGGATCATGGGGCGATGGGACAGGCAAGTGAAGATCTCGGCGAAATAGCCCTCGCGCAGGGAGACAGGGAAGCCGGCATGAGCCTGCTGCGCCGTGCACGGGATGAGTACCAGGCGGCCGGTTATGATAACTCGTGGCCAGAGGTCTGGGAACATATCAACCAGCGGCTGGCCGAGTTGCGATAGGAGAGCCCATCAGCAGCAGTTCAGCCTTGATCGCGATGCTAAGACGGTTGTATGAAAAACAGGGAATCGGACGACAATGAGTGAACATTCAGGACATACACGCCTCGAGAAGCTGCTTCTGGAGGCGGCGCGGGTGTTCAATTCCACGCTCGACTACGAGGTACTCATTGAGCATGTGTTGCGGCTGGTCTTGACGGCTGCCGACTGCGAGGCGGCCCTGATCTTCCGGGTCGACCATGAGCGCACAGACATGAAGATCCGGTACATGAAAGCAGACATTGGCCGTGTCGCGACGTACCGTCGGGAGCTTGGCCAGGGGGTGCTCGACTGGGTGGCGCAGTTTCGTGAGCCCGTGGTGATCAACGACGCTGCCGGCGATCCCCGAGTGGAATACGAGAACGCGGAGCGAATGCAGATCGACATCCGATCGTTGATCAGCATACCGCTGATCGCCAAGGGGCATATGATAGGTGTGGTGGAAGCGTTCAACAGGAACAACGGTGGTTTCACGCCGGCTGACCTGGATACGCTTATAGGGCTGAATAACCAGATCGCGGTGGCTATCGATAACGCTCACCTCTACCGATTGGCGCAGCGTGAGGCGCTCGAGAAGGATCTGCTGTATGAAGTGGGCAAGAAGCTCTCTGGCAGTCTCGATCTGGATGAACTGCTGGAGACGATCATGGATTCACTGAAGCAGGTGGTTCGGTATGACGCCGCCGGCGTCTTCCTGATCAATCCCGAAGAGAATGAAGTCGACTCCATTTATGCCAGGGGCTACGACTCTGAGGTGGATCCTCATTTGCAGTTGAAGGTGGGGCAGGGTCTGATCGGCCACGTGGCGCGGGACGGCCAGCCGGTGATTGTGCCCGATGTCTCGAAAGACGAGCGATATTTCAACTCGCGCCCTGAGACCCACAGCGAGATCGTGGTACCCATGATGCTGGACGACAGGATCATCGGAGTGCTCAATCTGGAATCGAATCATCTCCAGGCCTTCGGCCAACATGACCTGCAATTGATCGAGGCATTCGCCAGTCAGGCGGCAGTGTCGGTTGAGAGAGCCCGCAACCACACACGATTGCTGCAAACAAGGAAGATTGAAGAGCAACTGAATATTGCCCGTGAGATACAGCGAAGTTTCCTGCCCGTGGCAGATCCGGACATAGGGGACTATGACGTAGCCGGTCGCAATGTGTCGTCCGGTCAGGTCGGCGGAGACTACTTCGGGTTCATCGACATTGTTGACGGTCAGACCGGAGTCGCGATTGCCGATGTTTCCGGCAAGGGGATTCCGGCGGCGCTGATTATGGCATCATACCGAGCCTCCCTGATCGCCGAAATCCGCAACAACTACTCGATTCGGACGATTTGCGAGAAGGTCAATCGCCTGATGTGCGAGTCGATCAAGCCGGGCAATTTCGTAACAGCAGTCTACGGCGTGCTGGATTCGGTGAACGACGTCCTGACCTTTGCGAACTGCGGCCACAATCTGCCGTTTGTGCTGCGCGCCTCAGGCGAAGTCGCGTATCTTCGGGAGGGCGGCCCCGTGATGGGTGTCGACCGAACAGCGACATACCGGGAACAGCCAATCTATCTAAAGGTGGGAGATATTGCGGTTCTGTATACTGACGGTGTTACTGAGGTATTTGACCCCGACGGGGTCGAATTCGGTCTGGAGCGCCTGATCGAGGTCGTGCGCGCCAATCGGCAGCTCACCTCGGCGGAGATCGAGGAGGTCATCTACCGAACCGTTCACAGATTTGCAGGACCAGAGCATGTCTTCGACGACCTGACCATGCTGGTGATAAAGCGCCTGGCCTAAAAAAGCCTTCGAATTTCGTCCGCCATTGCTTATCATACAGGGGCTACGACTAATACCGATTACATGGAGACGAACTTATGTGGCGATATTCACACTTGCTCGTAGTAGTATCCGTGCTCTTTGCAATGGCCTGTTCCAGCGGTGACAATGGTGGTACGACCGGACCGGTCGATGAACGCCAGAGAATTCAGGCCTATGTCACCACCAGCGTGCCGGCCACCGACAATCCGTTCGACCAGCTCTGGGACTCGGTCGACGTGGATACGGTCCCCCTGAGACGCTCCGGCTCGATCATCAACTCAATAGCGGCCTTGCCGACACATTGCGAGGTGCAGGTAATCCGTACCGGTGAGAGGTTGTACATCAGATGTGGCTGGAGTGACCCGGAACTCCACTTGCAAGTCAAGCCCTGGAGGGTCACTGCCACCGACGGGCGCCCGCGGTTCAGGCGGGATTCCTCAGCTTACGACTTCGGCGAAGACCAGTTGCTGATCATGTTCGATGGAGCCCCGTTTGGGGGCTGGGACACCTGGCGCTGGATGGCGTATCGAACAGGAACAGTGGGGTTGGCTGAGGGCCTGACCTATAGGAATGGATCGTTCACTGTTGATGCCCACACGGCGGCTATCTACCTTGACAACTTCGTTACCGAAGACAGTCTGCCGAAATACGTGTCAATCGATGGCCCCGCCTTCGTCGGCGATACGCTGTATCTGGCAGAAACATCGGTAGAGCCGGGCAGCTTCGTGAGCGGTTGGACCTTCAACCAACCGGTTCCCGGCTATGTCATTGACAGCGCTCTCGCCCGACAGGTGAAGGCGAATCCACAAAGCCGCTGGGACATACTGGCGGCGTGGGACTATGATGCTGTCGACGGCTATCATACCGTGGTGCTTTCACGAAAACTGAATACCGGGTTTGCATCCGGTGAGGACCTCAATATGGCGGGGCTGGATTCGGTCGGCGTGCGTATCGGTATGCTCGACGATCTGCCGGACCTGATTCCGAGTAACTCCAGTCAGCAGGCGTTTACCAGTGAACTGGTAGTGAAGCTCCAGTAGCCGAAGCACAGCAGAAGCTGGTGATCCTGAGAATCAGGCGCGCTCGATCAGAGCGCGCCGTTTTTCTGTACTGCGCGCCACTCCGGCTCTTGTGAAAGCCCGGAAAGCGGTCTATATTCGATGCAAACATATGAACCAAGGTTTGGACGAGGTATGTGACCTATGGCACTGAGAACCTATGAGCAGTATCTGACGTCGCTGCAGGCAATGCGGCCGAACATCTACAAGTTCGACCGACTGATAAAGGACGTGACGACCGATCCCGCCACCCGCCGCACTGTGCGCGGCCACGGCTGGACTTACCGGCATTACGATGACGAGAAGTTCCGTGACTTGCTGGTGGCCAAATCGCACCTGACCGGTGAGCCTGTCAGCCGATATCTGTCATTGATTGAATCGGCTGAGGACATGTGGATGAACTCGAAGATGAAACGGGCCGCCTTCCAAATGACAGGAACGTGCACCGGCGGGCGTTGTGTCGGCTGGACGTCCCTGAATGCAATGTTCATCACAACCTATGACATCGACCAGGAGTTCGGAACCAGCTACCACCAACGCTTGCTCCATTGGCTCAAAGGTGCGCAAGAGCGCGATATAACTGTTGCGGGGGCCCTGACCGATGCCAAGGGCGACCGCACGAAATCTCCGTCTCAGCAAGACGATGAGGATATGTTTCTGCACATTGTGGAACGTCGTGATGATGGCATTGTGGTACGGGGCGCCAAGGTTATGATTTGCGGCGTGGCCGCGGCGAATGAGGTTTTCGTGCTGCCCGGCAGCGGCTACAAAGAGCCAGACGCCGACTACGCAGTCAGTTTTGTCATCCCGCGTGACATCGAGGGACTGACGATTGTCGAGACGCGGCATCCCTCGGATACACGAGATGAGGAGGACGGTTTCGACAATCCAGTTGCAGACGGCGGGATTACCCAGTCGTTCCTGCTGTTCGAGGACGTATTCATTCCGAATGAGCGGGTCTTCATGGCCGGTGAGTACAAGCATTCGCTCAGCGCAGTCCTGAATTTCATCGGACCATATCGTTCGGCTATCGGGGGGTGTGTTGCCGGCCAGGGAGATATCAAGATCGGCGCGGCGGTGCTGACGGCGCGGGCCAACGGGCTGTCGGCAAAGGTCTTCCAGGACAAGATTACCCAGATGACTATCAACAATGAAACGACCTTCGGTATGGGCATCGCTGCCGCTGCAATGGGGCGCAAGCATCCCTCGGGCGGCTGGCAGTGCGATACCATGCTGTCGAACGTGAACAAGATACACGTGGCGACCCTCCCCTATCAGACCAACGTTCTGGCACAGGATATCGCTGGCGGAATCGCCGAGACGGGGTGCATGCCTTCGTATAAGGATTTCCAGTCAAAGCAGTATGGGCATCTGATACAGAAGTACATGAAGGCGAAAGCCTCGGCCGAGTCGCGGGCCCGGGCGGCACGGCTCGTGGAGTGGGCAACGATCGGCGGTGGTGTCCCCGGTTGCATGCACGGTGGTGGTTCACCCGACGGCGCTAGGCTGGTCATTCGCGCGGCCTCGAATCTCGAAGAGAAGGTAGCCTGCGCGAAACGACTGGCCAACATTACTGAGGATATCCCGGAGCCGGTGAAAAAGTAGTCAGATCGAAACACGTGGGCCCGAAACTTACCGCGCCACCGGCATAAGCATGTCGGTGGCGCTTCGCTGTGTTGCGGTCTCCGAAACGAGAGAAGGAGCAAAGGCGTCACACCGAGAAGCGTCGGAAGTAGTCTTTGTAGAACGCAAGCAACTCTCTATCGGAACGGACAGACACTTGCTTCTCTGTCCTTCTGCAGCGCACGACTTCTCTCCTTCTTGCGAGGGCCTGCAACAGCGCCTGCCACTCGACAAGGTTGACCGTGAGCAACCGAAGAAGGAGGAATGCCAGGTGCGCCCATAACAGCCGGCGTGAGTGAATATTCTTCCATGTGAACAGAAGCCGGTTGCGCGCGGACAGGAGGTCGCGCTGCCGCTGGCGGGCCTTCGAGGCTACCGACGCGCTCACCAGGTGCCATCCCCGACAGCGCGGCTCATAGACGACTCTCCAGCCGCGCTTGAGCGCCCGGTATGCCAGATCGGTCTCTTCAAGGAAGAAGGGCGAGAATAGCTCATCGAAACCACCAAGGTCCCGTACCCGCTCGGCGTCGGCAAAGAAGTACGCTCCCTGTATGCCGAACGACAGGTATGGCTCGCTGACCGCGGCCGCGTGTATCTGCGTATCGAATATGTTCTCCGTGACTCGCAGAAAGCCTTTGCGCCAGTGACCCTTCTTGATGCCATCGATTTGCTCATCGGTACCATAGCGCAAGCCGCAGCAAGTCACCGCGAAGATCTCAGGATTGCCGAAATGGTCGTTGAAGTGCGCGAAGTAGTCCTCGGCCAGTTCGACATCGGTATTCAACACAAAGAGAATCTCGCCAGTCGCCACACCGATCCCAAGGTTACACGTGCGCGAGAACCCGCCGTTGGAGTCAGCGATCAGCAGATGAATACGCGGCTCTGATTCCATATACTGCCGGATGATCTCGACACTGCGGTCCGGGGAATCATCATCGACGAAGATGATCTCCCACTCTCCATCATAGTTGCGGGCAGCCTGAAGAACGGAGGGAAAGAACCTGGGGATCAGACTCTCACCGTTGTAGTTCGGCAGGATGATGCTGAGTGATCGCAAGACAGTGCCCACCGGTTAGCCCACGGCACAATGGGGGAACTTCATTTGAGGCCGGCCGACTCAAGCGCCCGGACAAACTTAGTTTCGTTCTGACGAATGAAGGGGACATCGAGAGACAGAAATAATCGCCTGAGCCCCTGCTCCACCGTGTCGACCTCATCGAGATTCGATAACTCAAGCTCCAGCTCGTAGTTGACCGATCCGTTGGCGAAGCGCGTGGTGTCTATCTGGAGCTGGTGTTCATAGTCTCCAATACGGAAGGACTTGCACTGACGGGTATTGTCAAACTGAACCAACCGCGTGAGAGCGACATCGCCAATCGTATCCCGGACAAAACTGACCGGAGGGATATCAAGGCTCATCACATCACGCCGAAGCTCTATCAGATCCTCGGCTTCGTTTCGCGGAATATGGGTTTCGATCTCCTTGCGTACAACGGCGAGTCCGGGGTCGCTTGACTTCCCCTTGACCGTGATCAGGCCACGATCATCCTCAGTGCGTACGCGAAAAGCCCAGTCGCTTTTTGAGAGGAGTCTATCCTCGGTATCGAAATAGCAATTGCGCTGGTGTATCTCTTCATCAATCTGGCCAAGGAAACCAATCAGTTTCAGGTAGTTGGTAAACGAGCCAAGGTCCAGCTTGATTTCGATCTCTTCCGGTATCTGGCTGTGGTCAGTCATGGTGATCGCAATATAAAGGGTTGTGCTCGTGTTGCACAACCCTCTTTCGATGTTTCATATGCGTTTTGTCGGCGGAATCTGATCAAGTCACATCACACCGATTGCCGGGCCGTAGCGCGGTAGGTATCCGTAATCTCCTCGTTGTTCTCAGCGTTGTACACCAGGAATTCCTGGATAGGCACAGTGGCATCGCGGACAAGGTTGATCTTGAATCGGTGCGCCTTCATGAGACGTTCCAGCCGGTCGGTTCCGTTATCGCTCATCATCTCTGCCAGCGCGGGGTTGACCACCAGGTGGAAGTCCCTGAAACGCCGGTCAGCCTTGGCGCGCTGGAACCATCGTTCGATCTTCACAGCCATCGTCTCGGCCGAGAGCACGCGCCCGGTGCCATTGCAGTAGGGGCAGGCCTGCGACAGCGTGTGCAGGTGCGATTCGCGGACTCGTTCGCGCGTCAGTTCGATCAGTCCGAAGTCGCTGACGGGATTGATGGCCCGTTTGGCGCGGTCATACTTGAAGCAGTTGTCGAATTCCTCATAGAGCTTGCGCCGATTCTCGCGGGAGTACATGTCGATGAAGTCGCAGACAATCAAACCACCAATGTCCCGCAGGCGTATCTGGCGGGCAGTTTCTCGGGCGGCCTCCAGGTTGGTATGGAAGATCGTCTGCTCCTGATCGCGGCCACCCACAAAACGGCCGGTGTTGACATCAATTGTCACCATGGCTTCAGTCTGGTCGATGATCAGATAGGCGCCTTTCTTGATCCACACTTTGCGCTCGAGCATCTTCTCGATCTCGGGTTCCAGCTCATACTGATCAAACAGGGGCTGCTCGCCTTTGTACAACTGGATGCGGTCTTTCAGGTGGGGGGCAATCTGCCGGGCAAATCGCATGATCTTCTTATAGTCCGACCGGTTGTCCACAAGAATCTTCTCGCATTCGTCAGTAAAGACATCGCGGATCATGGAGACAATCATCTCGGCCTCCTTGTGGATCTGCGCGGGTGCCTTCAGGCTGTCGGCCTTACGCTGGAGTTTGCTCCAGAGTCTCTGCAGGCGCTTGATGTCGGCCTTGAAATCGTTTTCGCTCTTACCCTCAGCTTCGGTGCGGACGATCAGCCCGAATCCTTCCGGTCGGAGCGGAGTGAGCAGCTTGCGCAGGCGCTTCTTCTCTGCCCAGCTGGGGATGCGCTTGGACACGCGGACATGATCGTCATTGGGAACCATAACCACGAAGCGCCCGGGAATCGATACCTCGGTTGCAACGCGGGGACCCTTGGTAGAAATCGGCTCCTTGATGACCTGGACCAGGATCTCCTGGTTACGTTTGACAACTGTTTCGATACCGGCCCGTCGCGTCTTGCGGATAATGTCGACCGGCGCTTCCTCCTCCTCATCATCGGAGCCGGAGCCGTGGCGGTCGTAAACCTTGCCGACATCGGAGGCGTGAAGATAGGCGGCCTTGGGCAGGCCAATGTCAATGAAGGCAGCCTGCATGCCGGGGAGTACGGTCTTGACGATACCCTTGTAGATATCGCCAACCATACGGTCGTGATCGGGGCGCTCCACCTGGAGTTCAACGAGGATGCCATTCTCCAGAATGGCGACCCGTGTTTCGTACTCAGTGGAGTTTACCAGAATAGTCTTTTTCAATGCTTCCTCTCTGCCGTTGCGGTGCGTTCCCCAAATACCTCGCCTGGTTCGGGCCGGAAGCCATTCAGGAATGACGCTCCATCCATCGCTCGTTTCCCTTCAGGAACAATGGAAGTGACTTCGATCGCCGAGCCGGCACAGGCGATGACCAACCGCTTTCGGTCGTCCAAAACCGATCCCGGTCTGGTGCCGTGTGGCGGTGTGGACTCGGCCACGTTGCACGCGAGGATCTTGACTTTCGTGCCCCGAAACCAGGTGCAAGCACCCGGAACGGTAGACAGCCCGCGGATAAAATTGCGGACGTTGTCAGCAGGAAAGCCAAAGTCAATCAGAGCATCCTCGGCCGTAATCCGTGGCGCCGGAGTGGCCAGCGCGTCATCTTGTGGGATGGGCCTGAAAACGCCGGATTCGAGGCGATCGAGTGTTTCGAGGAGGAATGGTCCGGATTCTTCTGACAGTCGCTCATAGAGACTGTCGAAGTTGTCGTTGTCAAAAACAGGATAGCGCCGTTGCAGGATGATATCGCCGGTGTCGACTGTCTTTTTCAACCGGAAGCTGGTCAGGCCAGTCTCCGTGTCACCGTTGATCAGCGCCCAGTTAATGGGTGCGGCACCGCGATACTTCGGCAGCAACGAGGCATGGATGTTGATCGCGCCCAGGCGAGGCAACTTGTAGATCCGCGGCGGGAGGATTTTGTAGGCGACCACGACAATCAGGTCAGGAGCAAGCTCTCTGAGCGCGTTGTACAGGCCCTCATCCTTTGGTGATTGCGTACGGATTACAGTCAGGTTCAGCTCTGCCGCCTTGGCACAAACAGCTGTCGGGTGCATCTTGCCCCCTCGACCACAGCGGCTGTCAGTGCCGGTGACAACGGCGATAACCTGATGTCTCTCGCTGGCGCAGAGGTGCCGGAGCGGCTCGCAGGCGAACTCCGGCGTCCCCATGAAAACAACGTTCATTCGGACGTGTTTGCTGATGGCTGAGAGGCGGTGCCAAAATGGCAGCGCCGCGCTAAAGCAGGAGCGGAAGAATGCGTAGTCGTATCGTAGCCCGGTTCGAAACCTCTACGAGGCCATCGACAACTTCTTAAGTTTTCCCCGCAGCATTGTCCTTGTCAGGGGCGACATTCGATCGACAAACAACTTGCCCTCAAGGTGATCGAACTCGTGGAGCAGCGCCCGGGCCAACATTCCGGTCGCTTCAACTTCAAACTCCTCGCCTCTGAGGTTGTAGGCCCGCATGATCACTTTCGCAGGTCTGACAATCTTCTGGTAGATTCCCGGAAAGGACAGGCAGCCTTCCTCGATTTCTATCTGCCCATCGACATCAACGATTTCCGGGTTGATGAACGCTGTCGGAGACTGGCTGGCATCAAGAGCCGACAGATCTACCACAAACACCCTCTTGGTGATTCCGATCTGCACAGCAGCCAGCCCAAGGCCTTTAGCTTTTCTCATGGTATCGATGAGGTCGGATACCAGGTCTACCGTCTCCGGGTCGGTTGGATTGACCGGAGTCGATACTTCCCGCAAAACCGGGTCGCCATACACGACGATCGGCCGCTCAGCCACAACAACTCCTCACTTCATTTAGCTGTCGACCTTGCCGGCGATGGATGACTTAAGAAACTCCATCTTCGTATCGTCCCCAAGTTTCAGGACAACTCGATTGCGTTCTTCATCTATCGCGAAGATGGTAGCGAACATACCGCCGGAAGTGACAACCTTGTCACCTTTTCTCAGCTCCTGAAGGAGCTTCTCATGTTCTTTCTGTTTCTTTCGCTGGGGGCGGATTAGCAACAAGTACATGATAACGAATATCAGCCCGAACCAGACCAGGGTGAATAACCCACCGCCGCCGGAGTCCTGCCCGCCAGCCATCAGAATTGGCCAATGAAAATCCAATTTCTCTCCCTCGAGTTATCGGCATCCTGTACAAAAACTGAACAGGTGCACAGGTTAAATCTCCATTAACCCGTAATTATACAACCCAAGCCGATACATGCCAAGCATTTATTTCATATCTCTAAAACCGGACCGGGCCAGTGCTGGTTCCCGGCCGGCTTGGCACTGCCGGTCAGTGCGTGTGGCCGTGCTCCGCAAAGTACAGCTCCCGGAAGTCCCTGAGTAACCTTTCCAGCCGCCGTGCATGTTCCTGCAAGGCAGTCTGCTTGCACTTCATGGCCGTCACAATCATCTGGTGACAAAGCAACACTTTGCGCTGGTACTCGCGGTGCTTCGCCGAGTCGGCCGAATCAACCTCGGCGATGCGCTGGGCAAGGAAGTACTCCGAAATGATCGTCTGGAATTTCTGGGCATGGTCTTCCTTGTTCATGACCCACCGCACGAGCTGGTTATGGTCCTTCTCCGCTGTTGCTGAGAGGGTATCGATCATAGTCATGCTCTTGGTAATCGTCTCGATGTGCTGACTCAGTTCATCGAACACCATCGCATCACCGTAAATACCGCACGGAATCTGGCAGTGAGAATGCCCCTGTACCGGCAGGGCAAGCATCAACCCGGTCAGAATCAGCCCCAAAGAAATCCTTCTCATCATTTTGTCCCTTCCATCATGTGGTGTATCCGGATCAGAAACGGACCCGTCGAAGGTCTTCACGTCATATATCAAACAACAGGAAAAGACCGGCAGTTCAGTCGGCCTTCCGTCTTCTGAACAAGCGGATGATGTCAGTGCTGGTCTTTGCCCGTTTCTGTGGTCTGATCGTCTTCACCATGGTGGCCCTGACCGTGCCCTTTGCCGTGGCCGTCCTCGCTGTCGTCCTTCTTGTCGTCCTTGTCACCACCAATCTTGTCGAGCACCTTGCCGATCTTCTTCGCGAAACCCGGAACCGCTTCGAATATCTGCTCCCACTTGCCTTTGGTGGCTGTTATCAGTCGAACATCATCCTTGTCGATGATGAGGAACGCGGCCGGCTCTATCTTGGCGCCGCCGCCCCCACCGCCGCCGAAGCCGGCTTTGGAGCCGGATTCGCTCCCCTCGCCGCCGCCGACACCGAAGCCGACGGAGATTTTGACGATGGGAATGACTGTTCGTTCACCGGCCTGTACGGGTTCGCCGATGATCGTTTCCGAGCGCGAAATCTCCCGCAGTTCGGAGACCACGCCGCGCAGTATGTCAGTTACGTTATTGGGCATCCTGTTCTCCCTTGTTTGATCCTATAGTCATACGCACAATATCTTTGATTGGCAACTGCCACAGCAGCACTATCGAGCGATAAAGCCATTTGTATACTGGCAGTGCGATGGAAGCCTTGAGAGCTCCGTTTAATGAGGCGCCGGTATAGTCGGGGATGTAGTTGACACGTCCGACGACAGCGGGCACAGCCGCCAGAGCGGCCTGATAGTAGCCGAAGGCCTGGCCGGTCAAATGCGGCTGATCGAACCCACCTTCGATCTCCGCCTCAAGCTGTTCGACGATGACAGCGCGCAACAGTCCGACAGCATAGGTCCAGATTGCCGAGCGCGACCGGCGCAGGAGATCCAGGAGCTCAGAGATTGGCACGTGTCGCCGTCGTTTTGCAGGCTTCTTTGGGCCGGGACGCTCTGCGGGGGCTGGCTGGCGATCCTCTGAGCGCACCGACACGGCCAACGGGCGGCAATACACGGTCAGGCCCGCCCAACGCACTCTCAGAAGGCTCGTCACAAAATCGGCGTGCAGTCCGGTTCGTCCGATGCCGACAAACAGCCATCGCTGTCTGGTTCCTATCTCTGCTCGCAGGCGAAGACGCAGCACGAGCAGAGCAGTCATGATCAGAATAGCAGCTATCAGTACATACCACACTGGGTCACCTTCAATAGACTTGGCCGCTGTTGTGGTTGCCTGCAGAGATACCGGGCCTGCCGTATTTGATTAACGCGGCGTCAGTCCGCCTGTTCCACACCCATAGCCTCCCACAGGAGAGCTGGTGGTGGTGAGCCATAGGACAGCAACTGGTTGTGAAAGTCGCGAACCGAGAAGTTGTCCCCATCGCGCTGCTGCACAGCCTCGCGGAGCGCCACAATCTCCCGTTTGCCCATCAGGTAGGTGAGTTGATAGCCGGGCTGAAAGGTATAGCGGCGCACCTCGTGTCGCAGGAAATCACGATTAGCATTGGACTGCACATTGAGGACGGTGGCCATCCAGTCGACGCACTCATCGACCGTGAACTGCCCTGTGTGAAGCTTGACATCGGCGACAACTCTGGCAGCACGGAAGCGAATACCACTCAGAACCTGCAGCCACTGCGATGGATTCTCGGCACCATACAGCCCCGCATGGTACATCATCTCCTCGCAGTAGAGGGCCCACCCCTCGATGAACATCATGGAGCGATGCCACTTGCGCACCGGATTGGGGTGCAGACCGGCGATTTGCATCTGAAGATGGTGCCCGGGATAGGCCTCGTGGACGACGGCGCCCCGGAATCCGCGACGGTGGACATAGCGAAAACGGGCCGCAAGCTGACCAAATTCGAGATCATCCGGAATCGGACGGACGTAAAAGTACCCTTCCTGCCCTTCGTTGAATGGCCCCGGCGGCTGGTAGGCCAGCCCGGAGATGATGCTGCGCAGGAAGGGCGGTGTTTCGACCACTATGACATCGGATATCTCCTCGGGAACCGTAATGTAGTCGTTCTGCTCCAGAAAGATGCGGAGCTGTTCGGTTTCCCAGTTGTAGTAGTCAATCAGGTCCTGCTTCGAGATACAGGCAGGAACGAAGACCGAATCGGCGCCTTCCTGATGATGGGCAAAAACATACTCCTCCTGCTTTCGGTAGGCGGCACGGGCATCCTCGAGCAAGGTTTCGCCCAGCTTGAGCAGAGAATCCGCATCCATCGGCAGGTGGTGACGGTTGGTGAGCAAGTACTCGAAATCCCGCTTGCCAATGGCAAAGCTCTTGTCATCGCCTGGCTTCACGTTCCTGAGCCAGTCGGCGAAATCATGCATTGATTCGCGAGCGCGGGTTGTCATCTTATAAATATTGTCTGCCCGGTCGGGGAACTGGCCCATCAACTCGCTGCCAACCTCGTGGTAGAACTGGTCAGCTGTTTCGAGCATCTCCAGCGCGGCCTCGATGTACACAGGCGGAGGACTCTTGAGGTTCTTGCGGGCCATCGACAAAAAGTCGGGCACAGCCCTGATGCGGGCAGTAAGAGACACCACGCGGGACTCCATGGGAGCGTGTTCCGACAGCAGCACGAAATACAGGCCGTCGACAAGCTCCTGTGCATAGAGCAATGGTGACTTCTCGTGCCACTTGATGCGCTTGAGGTCATGGATGGCTATGTCTACCTCAACCTTCAACAGGTGGTAGTCCATGAGCTGATCACCCGACAGGCCGCTCTTGTGGTAATCGCGAAGCCAGCGTTCGAACTGATCGAGGTCCTTGAGTATCTCCTTCACTGATCCGGCAGAATAGTCCGTGAACCGATGATCGTAGTGATGGATGCCCATTTCCGTGGAGCGAACGGGGTAGAACTTCTGCAGGCTTTGCAGAATCTGCTCGGATAACTGCTGGAAGTTCGCCGGCTTGGCGGCAGGCAGCACGGAACCGGCGGCCAGAGTCAGGCAGGCAAGGATAAGAAGGGCCACTCGGGGGTATCGACGCATAGAATCTCCTCTGTCTGGATCAGACATTGCTGTTATCATGGTCGGCGAGCTTGATGGATTCATCTCTCTGGAATCGACTCACCAACTCGATGTGCATAGTATGCGGAAACATGTCAACGGGGGTGACCTGCTCAAGCCGATAACCGGCCGCAACAAGGGCGGCGGCATCGCGGGCAAAGGTCGACGGATTACATGAAATGTAGACGATCTTCGGGCTGTTGATCTCCAGCAGGCGCTTGAGCGCCTTGGGGTGCAGGCCGGCGCGGGGCGGATCAACGACAACCACTGAGAACGGCTCTGCGGTCGCCTGCTCGGTGCGCAGGAAGTCCTTCACATCACCTTCCCAGAAAGTGATGTTGCTGACATTGTTGAGCTCCGCGTTTTCGTTAGCGACCTGGATGGCGTCGGGAACCAGCTCGACGCCGACAACCTCGCTGACATGGCGAGCCAGCAACAGCCCGATCGAACCGGTGCCGCAGTACAAGTCCATAGCCCGATCGGTGTGCTGCGGATCGAGTACATCAAAGGTCGTGCGGTAGAGCGTCTCAGTCTGAAGTGAATTAGTCTGGAAGAAGGAATTGGCACGGATCTGAAACGTGTAGTCGAAGAGCTTCTCCTCGATGAAACCGGTGCCGTACAGCACGCGCTCGATCTCTCCGACGGCTATATTCGACTTCATGCCGTTCTGGTTGTGGACAATCGTGGTTACTTCTTTGAAGATGCCGGTCAACTCCGAGATCAGTTCCTGCTGGTATGGCAAGTCGCCCAGATTGGTAACAATGTTGACCATCATCTGAGCAGTACGCTTGGCCATTCGAAGGACCACGAAGCGCATGAAGCCCGTGTGATTGCGAACGTCATAGACCGAAATACCTCGCCGTTGCACGAACTCGCGGATGTGAGCGACAACGCGGTTGGCGACATCGGGCTGGAGATAGCACTTCTGCAGATCAAAGACCTCATCGAATCTTCCCCGTTTGTGCAAACCGAGCGTGAAGCCTCCGTCGTCGCTGACATTGAAGGAGAACTCCATCTTGTTTCGGTAGTGAAACAGCTCCACAGCACCGACTATGGAATCGACAGGCGGATCCTTCAGATTGCCGATACGTTCCAGACAGGCAACAATCTGTTTCTGTTTGAAGCGGAGCTGAGTGTTGTAATCGAGGTCCTGCCAAGTGCAGCCGCCGCAGTAGCTGACATGAGGACACGGCGCCGGAACACGAAGATCGCACTTCTCGGTCACCTCGAGCAGGATGGCGTTGCTGAAACGGGGCTTGGAACGAACAATGCGGGCACGGACCTTCTCGCCGGGCAGACCGCCGTTCACAAACACAACCTTGCCATCAAGGCGCGCTACCGCCTTGCCATCGTAGGCTAGGTCTTCTATCTCGAGCTCAACAATCTTCTCTGACATAATCTGCCTCGCGCCCAAAGCCGGTCTCTGACCCGGCTCCGTGCGCTCTTACCAATACGCTGACGGACTGTCAAAAGTCAACGGAATTGCTATCCCTTGATCAGACTAATCGACAGAAAACCAAGCACCAAAAGGGCCACGAAGGCGATAGCCAGCCAGTTGAAATAGCGGTCGATCCACTCGCGGATCCGTTCGCCGTGACGTTCATAGAGCAGTCCCACGATCCCCGCCACGACAAAGAAGCGAAGCGAGCGACTCACCGCCGACGCAACAACAAATGCGCCGAAGTCCATGTGGAAGAAACCAGCGGCGATTGTGAACACCTTGTATGGTATCGGAGTGAAGCCAGCGACACCGACAGCCCACGCGCCGACCTGCATTCCCCACAGCTCCTTTTCATTGAACCAGAAGCGTGCAGTCTCCAGCAATTCGTCCGGGTTGGTGTTGGACAGAGACGCCGTGAAGCTGAGCATGTGTTGTCCAATCAGCTCAAAGGCGCCAAATCCGATCATGTAGCCAAGGACACCGCCGACAACCGAACCAAGCGAGCACCACGTGGCGAATTTCAGCCAGCGCTTGTAGGCACCCATGCACAGCGCAATCAGCAGAGCATCCGGTGGAATGGGGAAGAACGAGGCCTCCGCCATGGACAAGAAGAACAACGCGGTCACGCCATAGCGGGACTCACCCCAGGACATGACCCAGTCATAAAGCCGTCGCGACCAGCGCAACGGTGCTAACAGAGGTGATGGTGCCATTGGATGCTTGCTCTTTCGCGGCATGGTTAAAGGGGAGCCGGGTCAACTTTCAGCGTTCTGCTTCACTCGTTCCAGCTTGAGGCGAAGCAGCCGGTTGCCCTTGACCGTCAGTATCCTGATATCAGTATCGGCGATTCGAACAGTCTCATTCTGTCCGGGAAGGCGGCCAAGGTGCTCCATCAGTAGCCCGGATAGGGAATCGACATCGTCTTCCGGCAAATGAGTTTCCATGAGGTTGTTCACGTCTCCCGGCCAGACGTCACCGCTGGCATAGGCGACGTCTTCAGAATGGCGCACGAGAGGGGCTTCCTCGGCATCGTACTCATCGCGAATCTCCCCGACTAGTTCCTCGACGATATCCTCAATGGTGATAAGCCCGGCGGTTCCGCCGTATTCATCGAGGACGATAGCAACATGAAGCCGTCGGCGCTGAAACTGGCTCAGCAGGCGTGAAAGCGGCAGCGAGTCGGGGACGAAGAAAGCTTCACGTATGAGGTCCTTGAATACGACCAGTCGGGGATCCAGTTTCTGATAAATCAGGTCCTTGGTGTACAGGATGCCGACGATGTGATCGATGTCGCTGTCGAACACCGGATAACGGCTGTAACCATGGCTGGTGATGATATCAAGAATCTGCTCAGGCGGGCTGTTGATATCGATTGCAACGACATCAGGGCGCGGGGTCATGGCACGTCGGACGGTCGAGTCAGCGAAATCAAACGCGGACTTTATGAGGCGCTCCTCGACATCATCGAACACCCCCTTCTGCTTGCCCTCGAAGATCATGTAGTTGATTTCTTCTTCTGATATGTCCGGGCGGACCTGATCCGGTCTCACGCCCAACAGGCGAACCGTTAGCGCAGCCGCGCCACTCAACCCAGTCGCAAGAAAAGAGGTAAGCCGAGTGAAAGCGGTCATGGGACGAGAGACAAAAGAGGCGAAACGCTCTGGGTTGGACAAGGCCAGATACTTAGGTACAAGCTCGCCCAGCACGACCGACGTGATGGTAATACCGACAGCAACAATGGCCATTGACAAACCGCCGGCCACATTGGCGATTGTAGACACTGGAACCGCGGCAAGGACGGCTTCGAGTCGGACAACAATGGTGGCGCCACCGAAGACGCCTGCGAGAGTGCCGAACAAGGTAATGCCGATCTGTACGGAGGCGAGAAACCTCTCGGGGCGTTTGTTGAGCTTGCGGGCGTACAAGGCACCCACATCACCGCGCTCGGACTCCTCAATGAGGCGACTACGTCGGCTGGCAATGATGGAAAACTCGGAGAGGGCAAAAAAGCCGTTGGCAGCCACAAAGATCAGGATGGCCAGTATCTCATATCCGAGGGGCAGGTCCATGTCAGACCATGGCTCCTGCCATCAGATGGCTGCATAACGGAACTGGTGAGTCGCTCAATTCACTTTCGTTATCTGACATAACCCTGGTAAGCCGCCTTCTGAACCATGTTCTGCAGGTTCTTGATTCGTTTCTCAACTGGTGGATGGGTCGAGAACAGGGAGGCCATTCCACGACCGGAAAGCGGGTTGGCAATCATCATGTGAGCGGTTGCAGGCCGCTGATCAAGGTTCAATCTGACCGGGGCCGTGTGGAGCTTCTTGAGCGCTGAGGCAAGAGCCAGGGGCTTGCCTGTGATCTCTCCGGAGGTGCTGTCGGCCTTGTACTCACGCTGCCGCGAGATAGCCGTCTGGATCAGGATCGCCATTATTGGAGCTATTATGGCGGCAACCAGAAGCCCGATACCACCGCCGCGATCGTTGTCGCGGCTGTAGCCGCCGAAGATTGCACCCCACCGGGCAATCGAGGCCAAAATGCCGATGGCACCGGCCAGCGTCGCCACCACCGTCCCGATCAGCATATCGCGGTTACGGACATGGGCTATCTCGTGCGCCATAACCCCTTCAAGCTCATCCTCGTTGAGCATCTCCAGCAAACCCTCGGTCGCAGCCACAGCGGCATTCTCAGGATTGCGACCGGTAGCGAAGGCATTGGGGGCCTTGGAAGGAACAATATATACCCGTGGCATCGGTACCATACCCTTCTGTGCCACGCGGCGAACGACGGCATACAGGCGCGGATGGTCAGTTTCCTTGATTTCTCGCGCCCGGTACATCTTCAGTACCAGCCTGTCGGAGAACCAATAGCTGAAAAAGTTCAACCCCATCGCCAGCACCAAAGCAATGAGCATCCCCCCCTGACCGCCGATAAGGTAGCCGACAGCCGCGAACAGCGCCAGCATGACTACCATGAGTATTGCAACCTTGAGCGAGTTCATTGCGCTTCCTCTCTAGCACTAATCTACCGCTGAGCCGGTAATGTCGTCAACCTCTTTTGCCCAACCACTTACTATAATATGGTGGAACCGGTCGCCGGTTCCCAAAAACGGCGGCTCAGCCTCCGATTGTGCCGTCATTGTGCCGCCAGGCCGGGAGCATCAACTCCCGCCTACTTGCGACGCTTTCCTCTCCCAAAGGACTGCTTCTGGGTGTCAAAGTCTGAGGCAACTGGCTCGGCGTTCTGGGTTGATTCAGTCTCGTCTGCTTCCGAGTCATCTTCGCCACCTGCATGCGACGTGCCACCGGTCGTTGCCCCGGTTTCCTTATCAGAGTCAGACTCCTTACGTCTGAGGGCACGGCCGCGACGCGCCGGTCTTCGTCCAAAACTCAGAGAGGTATCGGAGGTAATGGAGTCATCAGTGTCCTCGAAATCCTCCTCATCCGATGAATCTTCAGCACCATCCTGTGAACCGCCGGCGCTCTGTGCGATCTTCACCGCCAGCCGAGAAGCCAGGGAGTCATCGTGAGGCCTCCTATCTGCCCCATCCGACATCTCCTCTGCGGCGTCTTCAGAGTCGGTCTCCTTCGCTTGTTGCTGTTCCTCGACCCTTTCAGAGCCGATTGGGTCCCTTCTGTGACGAGATCGACCGTAGCGTCCTCTGCCCGATTGTGCGGTTTCAGTGGCATCTTCACCGCTGTGCCCGCTGTGGTCAACCTTCCCATGCCTACCGTTTCCGGAACCAGCATAGTCGACCTGCACACTATCGTCTTCAGATCGGTGAGCGGTGGGATCCTTTGGGGCGCCTTCGTCGGTGGTAGTGGACTCGCTGTCTTCAGTTTCCGAAGTGCTCTCCGGGTTGCGATCCAATGCGGCTCGCATGGCAGCCAGCTGGGCATTGACGCGAGCGCGTTCCCTCTCAATAGCCTCCTCCGTCAGATCGGCCAGGCGACCTTTGCTGCGGACAGTGCCTTGTTCTTCTGCAGGGGCCTGTTCAGGTGTCCGGGTGTCCGGATCCGGCTCGGGTCTTGCAGGCGGTTTTGGAGCTGAGGAGCGCGCCGGTTCCTGACGACGCCGGTCGCGATCGCGCCGCTGCTCCTGGGAGCGGTTGGTGCGGGCATTGGAGTCATCAGGGTCACGAGGAGCATCTGAGCCTCGGCGCTCAGGACGGCGTCGTTCCGTCCGGCCGCTTGACTGCGAGCGGGACCTCGGCCCACTGCCCGGACGATCGCCCGGAGCAGGCCTGGAGGACGCCGGTGCTTCCTCAGTATCTGATTTGTCCGGAACGGGGCGACGGGACTCAAGATAGTCCTGGCGACGTTCAGACATGGGAACCGAGAAGGGCGACTTGCTTTGCCTGTCAGCACTCTGTCCCGATTGTGTGTCGCGCGGACGACGGTCCTCTCGCCCGCTTCGGGACCGGCTGTCCCGCGTGGGCCTCGCGCGAGCGCGCGACTCGCTCCGGTGATCGCGCTCAGGCCGGCCTCTTTGGATACGACCACGACGGTCATCATCGCCAAATCGGCCCTTCTCGCGCTGGCGTGGCGCCTCATGCTCCACGCCAGTGAGATGAGCTACCGTAGCCGCCGCCACAACATCGGCCCAGACATCAACAACTGTCTGCAAACGTTCAAAAAACCATGCAAATGCGGCCAGCAGACCAAGCCCGACATAACCCGCCAACGGGAGGTCAACAGCCTGCAAAGCAATCATGAGCACCAACAATGACCCCCGGGGTACGCCCACCAACCCCACCGGGACGAAAAGAGCCACGGCGGCAATGAGCAGCATGCTGACCACACTGATCGACGCGCCGGCTGTCTGCATGACGAACAAAGCTCCCAGGGTAACGAACATAGCCGAGCCGCAGACATTCAATACCGTGCCCAGAGGCAGGACCAACGAGCCCGTATTGCGCTCGATACCCGCCTCATCCAGCGCGAATCGCTGAGTAACCGGTAGTGTGGCAGCAGCGGACCCTGTTCCAAGAGCGGTGGTGAGTGCGGGCAGCAGCTTGCGAAAGAGGTTCCAGGGATTGGCGCGCCCCACAAACATCGCCACCAGTGGCAGCACCACAACCCCCTGAATGACAAGGCCGATCGCAAGCGCCAGGGTGAATGTCCCCAGCTTCGCGATCAGTCGGCTGGAGAACCCCTCCCCTGCGACGGCCGAGCCGACCAGAAAAAGCAAGCCGACAGGCAGCACCCACAGATAGCCGCTCACCAGACGCTGGAGTGCCTCACGGAGTGCCCGCATGAGATCGTTGATGGCCCGTGCTCGACGCCCCAGACGCCGCAACACCAGACCAAAGAACAGCGAAAACAGGATCAGCCCCAGCAGATGTTCAGGCACAAAGAGCTGAGCGAACGAGGCGGGGAAGATGCGTTCGATCAGAGTGGGTACACCCGGGGAGCGGTGAGGGGACATGTGATCCGGCAACGCTTCGCCGGTGAGGTCGACGCCGCTACCGGGCTGGAAGACAAGGCCCAGGGCGAACGCGATTACGATCGCAATCAGGGTGACTGAGGCGAAAAGGGCGAAAGCACTCCCCAGCACCCTGCCCTGAGGAAAGGACCGCTTGCCGGTAGCGGAAGCAACGACGATAGAGGCTACGACCAGCGGGACAACGAGAATAAAGAGAAAATCGAGACTGAGCCGACCGAGAAAGCCGGCATCCTGCATAATGTGCGGGGCGAAGTGGCCCAGCAGGGCGCCGCAAACAACTGCGGCCGCAAGCATGATCAGGATCACAGATGACGTTCTGTCACTCATAGCAACGCGTTTTCCTTCTGTGGCTGCTTCAGGCAGCCCGATGTCGGGGTCGTGGATCGACCCGGTTATACTTGTATTGTAGACCCGTCCAGCGGGCCCTCGCCATCAGACACTATTCACGGCGGAGATAGTGCTTCGGGGCGGCACGGCACCAAGCTCGGTCGGCACCTGAGAACAGATTGCTTCGATCGCCCGGACCGCGGCCGGCGTTGCCGTCCCGTATCGAATTCTCAGGTACGTGGGCGATCGGATTAACGAGCGTAACAATAAGGCAAACAAGGCGATAGTGCAACCATTTTCCAGCGACCGGCACCAGCGGACAAGCCCACCCTGTAACACTGCGAGGAGAATGTGATCAGCCGTCGCGGTGTCAGGAATCGTACCTCACGCTTCGCCATGATCTGCCTTGAGTGCTGCCTGGCCGTGTCAGATCGCCGCCAGGCAGGCAGCCGCGCCCCACCAGCCCGCTACAGTGCTGACAGAGCACCACTGATGACAGGCCGCAGCATGTCCATGATGATCCTCGGATACAGCCCAATAATCGCCGACAGAACCACCAGAAGAATCAGCGGCAGGGCCATGCTCAACGGCGGGTCCTTGACCGTGCTGTTGTCGAGCTTGTCCGGCAACGGGCCGTAGAAAATCCTCTTGGCCGCAAGAAAAGTATAGGATACTGTAAGCATGATAGCTGCCAAGCCAGTGATGCCCACCACCATAGCCAGCTGATCGGTTGCGCCGCGTTCAAAAATGCCGGTAAACATGATCCACTCTGCGGCAAAACTGCTGAAGGGAGGAAAGCCCGAAAGCATCATGGCTCCGGACAGGAACAGCAGGCAGGTAATCGGCATACGCAAGGCCAGTCCTCCCAGGTGGCGCACGTTGCGGATATGGGTAACGTAAACGACAATACCCGCTGTAGAGAAGAAGATGGTCTTTCCCATGATGTGACTGATGAAGAAAAACATCCCGCCCTCGATACTCACGGCGGTCAGGGCCCCAATACCCAGCATCGAGTAGGCGATCTGGCTGATTGTCGAGCAGGCGGCAATGCGCTTGATGTCATTCTGAGCCAGGGTCAGCACTGATCCGTAGATCATCGTGATCAGCGCCAACACCATGATCGGGGCGCCAAAAACCTGAAAGTCACCGTACAGAGGCAAGACCAGAGAGCGAACGATAATGTAGGCAGCGATATTGGCGTAGACCGCAAGCAGCCCGGCAATACAGGTGGGGTGCTCGGCATGTACCCAGGGCATCCAGACATGGAACGGAAACACTGCCAGTTTCGCGAACAGGCCGACCAGAAAGACAGCAATTATCCACGTGGCCATGGGATCGCCGGCCAGCGCTGACAGGGCGGCTATTTCGAAACTGCCGATCCGGGCGTACACCAGCAATGATCCGGCCAGAAAGAACACCGCCGAGAATATACCCCACAGCAGGCACATCATGGCTATCTTCACACGCTTCTGGTAGCCAAAGTAGGCCATGAGGAAGTACAGCGTGATAGTCAGTGACTCAAGGAAGAAGTACATCGCGATCAGATTCCCGGAAAAGGACACTCCCATGAACCCCATCGGGAAGAACAGGAACAGATAGAAGAACCGCGAGTAGTAACTGATCTGGCGGTGCGGTCCGGCGCTTTCATAAACTGCCTGAATGCGGTAATCTATGTAGCGGATGGAGAAGACACACAGGACCAGACACAGAATGTTGGATATCAGAGCCACACTGATGCTCAGACCGTCGGCCATCAACCCCAGACTGATGTCTGGAGCAATCAACAGGTACTGCTCGTGAATCTGCAGTGTCCCCTGATGGATGCGATAGGCGGCGGCAAGAAGCAGAAGAGTGGTATAGCCGAGACTGGCCGCGGCAATCCAGCCGGCCGCCCGGCCAAAACGATTTCTGCCCAGAAACACGATCAGAGAAGCCAGAGCCGGAACGAATACAATCTGTAGGAGTGCGAAATCTGTCATGACATCCACCACAGCGCTGCAATGATGACAATGATCGACACGGCGAGAACGTAGGCTGTGTTATTGGTCAGATCATCGGCATCGGACCTGATGCGTTCCAGAAAACCGAATCCACCTTTGGTCACCAGCCGCGGGACTCTCAGGTGGGCCAGCGTATCGATCATCGGTTCGAAAGCATCGGCTGTCAGTTGTGCCACCTTCTCGGAGCCACGGACAAAGACAACGTTGTACAGCTTGTCGATATACCAGCGTTCCCACAGGAAGAGGTGAACTACCTTGAGAAGATTGGATCGGTTCAGGACCTTCTGAGGATCCCATCTGCCGGACACATAGAAGAAGTAGGCCGGTACAGCTCCGGTCAGAACCAGTAGTACCGAAAGCAGGGGGACCAGCATGGCCGGGAAGGCCTTAACCTGTTCGACCACCGGCAGATTCACATCAGCAGTAAGATTCAGTGCGAACAGATCGTGCAGGGAGTGCTCGGCAGAGAGCCCGAACACGCCGAGCAGGATGATCCCTGCCGCCAATACGGCGCAGGCGAAAGTCTGCGTGCGATAACCCTCACCGATGTGCGAATCGTGCTTCGACTCCTGCGCCCGGATGTGCGCGCTGGGTCTGCCGTGAAAAACCATGCCCATGAAGCGCACGGTGTAGAAGGATGTGAAGACCACGGCAGCGGCGGCCAGAGCAAACAGTGCCCAATACTGCGATTCCAGACAGGTCAGCAGCACCGCATCCTTGCTCCAGAAACCCGGCAGCGGCGGAACGCCCATCAGCGACAAGGCCGCCAGCATCATGAACAGCCAGGTGTACGGAAGGTACTTGCGGAGCCCTCCCATTTCATGAATGTAAATCGAATGAGCTGCGTGGATCACAGTCCCCGCACACAAAAACAGACAGGCCTTGAACATCGCGTGACTGACCAAATGGAAGATCCCAGCCGTGTAGCCGCTGACCAGCAGTCCCTGACTGAAGCCGGACACACCCAGAGCAAGCATCATGTAACCAATCTGACTCACGGTGGAGTAGGCTAGGGCCTTTTTCAGCTCCAGCGCCACCAGCCCCTGACTGGCAGCCAGAAACGCGGTAATAGCGCCGATCCATGCCACAATTACGAAAAAGGACATTGCTTCGCCGCTTCCCGATACCCAGTAGCCGTAGTAGAAGATAGGTACCAACCGGGCAATGAGAAACACACCGCTTTTGACCATGGTAGCGGCGTGGATCAGCGCCGACACCGGGCCCGGTCCGGCCATGGCCTCAGGCAACCATTCATGCAGTGGGAACTGAGCCGATTTGCCCACCGGACCCGCTATGAGCAGGATGCTCACAAGCGTGATCATACCCGGAGTGGCCGCCATGGTCGGAATCCACTCCGGAGCGGTTCGGTAGAGCGTCATTATGTCCAGCGTTCCGGCATAGTAATAGACAACCAGAATGCCTCCGAGCATGAACATGTCGCCAATACCGGTGACGATAAGCGCCTTGAGACCGCAACTGGACGGCTTGTCGAACCGGAACGGGCGGGGGCCACCAATCCAGTACTTCCTCTCGTCCCGATAGTAGTAGCCAATCAACCCGTAACTACAGACACCAACAAGCTTCCAGCCGATGAATACAAAAAGCAGGTTGCCCGCCAGGACCAACAGGAGCATGCTGCCAATGAAACCGTTCATCAGCATCCAGAATCGGCCCACCGAACCATCCCCCTTCATGTATCCGAGGCTGTAGATCATGATGAGGAAACTGATGACCGCCACCACGTTGGCAACAATGATGCTCAGGGGATCGAGCAGAACACCGAATTCCACCGATATCGGGCTGGCAAGCCAGACGACCTTTGACTCAAGCGGCAGGCTTCCCGGGGTGAAGAGCGATGGCAGCAGCATCAACGCTGACAGGGCCGTCACACCGGAGAAGAACACGGCGCCGTAGTCGCGCGCCCTCGGGCCCATGCGGGATAGCAGGGGAGTCAACAGAACACCTGCGAACGGGAGAAACAGACAGTGCCATGCAAAAAGAATCTCCACGACACTACTCCCCGGCGAAACTGGCCGGCATTGCGAGCCGGATGACAGAGTTCACGATATCTCCATTGTAGATACCCACAATGATAATTGCTGCTGAGAGAATCAGCATGGGAACAATCATCGACAGATTGGCCTCAGTCACTTTGAGCTTCTCGAAGCCGGTTTCATCCTCAGTTCGCGGTGCCCGGTCGGGCTTGAAGAAGGCGTACTCAATGACCCGGAAAAAGTAGTAGAAGTTGAGCAGGGTGCTGACCAGAATGACAGCGACAAGCAACCAGAGACCGGCCTCGACAGCTCCGAGAATCAAGTAGACCTTACTGAAGAACCCGCCGGTGGGTGGAATGCCAACCATGGACAAAGCGGCGATGATGAACGCCGCACAGGTAAATGGCATGCGCTGGGGGAATCCCCGCAGTTGAGTGATGTCCACAGTCTTCATCTTATAGAGTATGCCTCCGGCCACCATGAACAGCACGGCTTTCATCAGGGCGTGATTGAGGATGTGGAGCATGGCTCCCGCAAAGGCCAGATGATTCGCGAGCGAGAACCCCAGAGCGATGTACCCGATGTTGGCCACCGAGGAGTAGGCCAGCATTCGTTTCAGGTCGGTCTGTGCAATAGCAAGGACTGACCCGGCGATGATGCCCGCTGCAGCAAGCCATGTGATGAGCTCGCTCATGGGTGGGAAGTCGGACAGCATATACGTTCGTATCAGGATGTAGACGGCGACCTTCGTACCAATTGGTGCTATCAGGGCTGTTGCCGCTGATGAGGCATTGGCGTATCCGTCCGGCATCCAGGCATGCAGCGGAAACAACCCCATCTTGACAGCGGCACCGAGCATGATGAGGGCCAGTCCGACCGTGACTGGTCGTGACTCCCCGAACAGCGGCAGGAGGTTCGCAACATCTGTCATGTTCAGGCTGCCCGTTGAGATGTAGATGAAAGCTACGCCGAGCAGATAGAACGCCGCTCCCAGAGTTCCCAGGGTGAGGTATCGAAAGGCAGAGAAACTGGCGCGACGGTTCCCAATGGCCAGCAGGGCGTAGCTTGCGAGGGCTCCGATTTCCAGAAAGACGTACAAGTTGAACAAATCCCCCGTGATGACCATGCCGGACAGCCCCGCCAACAGGAGCATGGCCAGACTATAGAACGGAATGACCTTCTCCGGGATCTCACTTTCAAGGCTCTTCCCGGAAAAGACAAGAGCCGTCAGGCTCACGCCCGCGATCAGCACGCAGAAGAACGCGGAAAGCGGGTCAAGGATGAACTCAATGCCCACAGGAGGCATCCATCCGCCGACATGGTAACTTATGGCTCCCTCAGCAAGGACCACCTGAAGCCCCGAAATGGAGAACATCAGTGCTACTGACGATCCGCCCACAGCCGTCAGACGGGCCAGCGGTCGATAGATCGCACCCAGAAGTGGCACCAGGAGCGCCCCCAGCACGAACGTCAGCGGAATGAGGGCTGGTGACTGGAAGCCGGTCATTTCATTCGCTCCAGAAGCGTCGGCTCATCGAGGGTTTGGTGCTCTCGATAGATCGAGATGATCAGAGCGAGGGAGACCCCAAGCGTAACCACCGCAACGACAATGGCTGTGAGCATCAGCGTATGGGGAAGGGGATTGAGATACAATTCCGGGTTCTCCGTGCTCAGTCGCTCGTCGAGGACGGTGACACCGGCTCCCTCCTTGAAAGCACTGACAATCCAGAACAGGATCGTCGATGCCTGCACCATGGACATGCCGAGAACCTTCTTCATCAGGTTCCTCTTCATCATCATCCCGTACAGCCCGATCGTGAACAGCAGCGCAAGGAAGATGTAGGCGTAGTACCCTCGTACGAATTCAAGCATCGTCAGCATCCGGCAAGATCATCATAAATGGCAACAAGCGTGGTCATCACGGTCAGTGTTACCCCCACCTCGACCGCGAGTATGCCATAGTACCGCAGATAATCGGGCGTCAGCCCCGGTATTGGCAGGAAGTGGTAGTCAAGGTAGTTTCCACCCATCAGGACGGCCAGCAGCCCGACACCGGCGAAGATGAGCGCCCCTGCGGCACTCAGACGAAGAGCGACTCTCGATGGCATTATGGCCTGGCTCAAGGATGTCCCAAGAGACAGGCGCAGCAGCAGGATGCCGGCAGCAATGATGACGCCGCCCTGAAACCCGCCGCCGGGACTGTAATGTCCATGGAAGAAGACATACATACCAATCAGGAGAATGACCGGCGCGATCCCGCGGCTGGCCACGTGTATGATAGGGCTGTCAGTAGGCTCCTTTACCCGGTCATCAAGGCACTCATCACGCGCCCTGTTATCTGAAGGCGTGCTCATGGCTTCCTCCGGCGCGTGTTCAGGATGAAGAAGCAGGCCATGCCCCCTGCGAAGATGACAATGGTCTCACCAAGAGTGTCGATGCTCCGATAGTCGCCCAGAATGACCGTGACCATGTTCGGAGTCCGGGTATCCTTATAGGCGTTTTGGATGTAGTAGGTCCCAGCCACGGGGCTGCCGACAGGTGTGACAGTTTGGTGGACAGGAGAATTCAGATCACCACGCGGCGGAAGCTCCACAACGGTGGCCAACAATACGCCAAAGAACGCCGCCAGAAGGATGTACTGCAGTGCTGCTTTCAATCTCGGCTCTTCCTCGATGTTCTGCGAATAGCGATTATACTGAATAGACCAACTGCACCAGCACCGACTACCGCCTCGGTGAAGGCTGCGTCGATGGCGCCAAGTGAGACCATGATGGCGGCGGTCATGAAGCTGAACACGTTCAGGGTCACAACTGCCGCCAACAGATTACGTACTCCCAAAGCAAGCAACGCGGCCACAATCAATATCACAAAAAGGGAGAACTCGATCAGCCAGTACATGAACCGTTGCTTCTCCTCTCCACTACTCTCATCTTCTTCTGCCGCTATCGCGTCCATACCACGGTTTCAGGCCAAACAGCAGGGCCCGCCTGGCCAGTTGATGTGACGCAACCGGACTGGTTACCGCAACAAAAGCAATGATCAGCAGCAACTTGGCGGCATTCATTGATATCCCTTCGTAAACAGCCAGCCCGCTCAGGAACATGAGAATCCCCAGTGTATCGACCTTCCCGGAGGCATGAGCGCGCGTGAAAAAATCGGGAAGCCGGTTAATGCCGATACTGCCGATGAGCATGAAGAACGTTCCTCCAAGCACCAGCAGCACCGTCAGCCCATCCTGCAAAGTCATTTCGCAACCCTCTCTCTTTCCTTGCGGCGAAAGTACTTACCCATCGCGATCACTCCGACGAAGTTCAGAATGGCGTAACCCATGGAAATGTCGATGAACATGTCCAGTCGGTCGAACAGCAGTCCGAACAGGAGAATCAGGGTCAGGGTCTTGGCTCCCACCGCAGCAGCTCCAAGAAGACGATCAAACACACTCGGTCCCCTGTACACCCGGTAAAAGGGAATAAGCAGGGCCACACAAAGGATCAGGGCTATCGAAATGAAGAAAGTGTTCATCATGTAGCCCGTCCGGATGTGATCACTTCTAAGTCACGGCAGACGAGTTCTCTGTCACACTCCCTCCTGTACAGCTTGCACACCTTTGCTCCCATCCGGCCGCTGAAGGGATCCTCATCGGTGTCATGTGTCAGAGTGTGCACTACGAAGCGGTTGCCCTTAATCTCCAGTGTCAGCGTTCCGGGAGTCAGTGTGATAGAATTGCCCAGAATCACGCGAGCGATCACATTGGGTTGCTCCGACGTGAAGCGAACGATCACCGGCTGAATGGGCATTCTGGGGTGAAGGATTATGTACGCCACATAGAACCCGGATTTCACCATCTGCCAGACCAGCCAGAGCAAATACAGGGTCAGGCGAGGCAAATCTATATGGGATGAGCCACTCGGCTCATTCTCTGCAAGTGGGATGCTGCGCAGTTTGCTGTTCAGCCACAAAACCAACGCGATTGATACGGCGCCCCACGCCAGGTAATCGGGTTCAAACCTGCCGCTGATGAGGACCCACACTGCCGCCAGCAGCAGCGCCTGAAGAACCAGGCCGCGATAGCGAAGCCAGAAAGACGAGCGCGGCCCGTTACGTGATAGTCTTCCCATCAAACGACTACCCCCTCACCGTCTCGCAGGGTGTTGTGGTTGTTATGGCACCGTTCCAGCATGGCTGCACTAACCTAAAACACGGTCGATCGTAATGCAATTGCTTTCGTAACCAGCAGCTCATGCCGACGGTTTCCAGAATCCGTAAGATGAGGACGGATTGCGATTGCAGGACTCGCGCTCATGAGAGATCGTCTTGACGCGAATAGCCGAGATAGTGCGATTATGCCCGTCACGAGATCCCGGAAATCATCCTGAACCTGGCCGCCCGCCCGCACCAACAATGTTGACCCGGACGCGTCAGCAGGCCATACTACCGGTATGCTCACCGGATCGAGAAAGCTGTTGCTG
Source organism: uncultured Ignavibacteriales bacterium (assembly GCA_964627305.1). Lineage (GTDB taxonomy): Bacteria > Zixibacteria > MSB-5A5 > GN15 > FEB-12 > WJKG01. The sequence continues at coordinate 373,733 of CAZVHP010000002.1, forward strand.
GTCGGCCTGTTTTCTGTCGCCATAATCGTCCTGGTCAATCTGGCCTGGTGGCTCTTCTACAACAAGAGCGCCGAGCTGTTGGACCATCAACTGGAGCGCCGGTTGTCGGCGGTGGCCTCAATAACAGCATCATCTGTGAGTACGCAGGCGGTTGAGAACCTTAGCGCCGGCGGACTGCAGACCTACTCAGAGGTATTCAGTCGACTTGAAGAGGTTCGCCGCGCCGACTCACTGGCCGAGGTGTTTATTCTTGATGAGCGGTATCGCTATCTAGTAACTACCGCGCAACACGGCGACAGCGTGTATCTGCTGGGCGAGCTGTACTCCGAAATGCTCGATTCCCTGCTGTTCAGCCTGTACCAGGGCGCTCTGGTAACCCAGCCTCACCGTACCGGCCAGGTTGTATTGCGCTCGGCGTTTGCCCCGTTGATCGATGCCGACGGATTGACCGTCGCGGTACTGGGAGTCGAGGCCAGCGTCGATTACTACGATGTCCTGTCCGATCTCCGCTCCAATCTGTACTACTCGACAGGGCTGTCGGCGCTGGTTGGGCTGGTGTTCGGGCTGCTTTTCGTGCTGTATCAGCGACGGGTGAACATAGCTGAACGTCGCCTGTTCGCATCGGAAACCCAGTCGTTTCTCGGACGGATGGTGGCGGTGGTTTCTCACGAGCTGAAGAACCCATTGATGATCATCCGTGGTTCGGCCGAGCGCATACACCGCAGGCAGTCGAGCGACGAAGCAACTTACATCCTGGAGGAGGTCGACCGCCTCAACGATATCGTGAGTGGATACCTCAGTTTCGCGCGAAGCGGCCGGTCGCTGGTGGAATCAGAGCAGCCACAGACACTCGACCTGACCGGATTGATAGCCAGCACCCGCGAGCATCTGTGTCAGCGCTACCCGGATCAGCGTATCTCCTGGCTGGGGCCGGACCTGCCGGCGCCCGTCACCATCGTCGGCTACCCGCGCTCGCTGCGTCAGGTACTCCTCAATCTCCTGATCAACGGAGTCGAGGCCTGCCTTGCAGCGGGAAAGCTGATAGCGGTCGGGGTCAATGTCGATGCAGCCAACGCGGAAGTGGTCCTGACCGTGATCGATGAGGGTGCGGGGCTGGACCGATCACAGTTGAAGGGGGCTTTCACGCCCTTTTTCACGACCAAGACCAGCGGCTCCGGCCTGGGGCTGTACGTCAGCAGAAAACTTGTTGAAGAAATGGGCGGGAGTATGGACCTTAGCTCCCGTCCGGGGCACGGTACCCAGGTGAAGATTCGCCTCAAGTGGGACGACAGGAGTTGATATGGCACGAATCCTGGTAGTCGATGATGAGCCCAAGATGACCTCGCTGATCTGCGGCACGCTTGAGGATGCCGGGCACCGGGTAACCACCACCACTGACCCTGCCGAGGCCCTGAACCTCATAAACCAGCACGCTTACGATATCGTGATAACAGACTTGTCCATGCCCGGGATATCCGGGATGGAGATCATGCAGACAGCCCTAAGCAAAGGCGGTAGCGAGGTGATTATGATGACGGCCTATGGCACCGCGGAGACCGCCGTCAAAGCACTGAAGGCCGGCGCAGCCGACTATCTGCTTAAGCCGTTTTCCTTCGACGAACTGGAGCATCTGGTGGCACGGCTGGCGCAGAAGCAGAAACTTACCTCCCTTGCGGAGCACTATGAGCAGGAACTCAGGGCCCAGACCGTAGCGACGTTCATTGGCCAATCGGCGGCAGCACAACATGTTAGAGAGCTAGTTCGGAAGGTGGCGGCTACCGATGCCACCGTCCTCATCACCGGGAAGTCCGGCACCGGAAAAGAACTGGTGGCACGAATGGTCCATGAGTTGTCCGGTCGGCGCAAGAATCCTTTTATCGCTATAAATTGTGCCGCCCTGACCGAGACATTGCTGGAATCGGAGCTGTTTGGTCACGAAAAGGGAGCTTTTACCGGTGCCATTGCCCGCAAGCGCGGCCGCTTTGAACTGGCCGACACCGGAACGATCTTCCTCGATGAGATCGCCGAAATGGCGCCCGCCATGCAGTCGAAGCTGCTCAGAGTTCTCGAAGAGGGGAAACTCGACCGAGTAGGCGGGGTTGACCTGATTGATATCGATGTCAGGGTGGTTGCGGCCACCAACCGGGACCTTCGCAAAGAGATTGCAGGGGGTCGCTTCAGAGAAGACCTGTTCTTCAGGCTGAACGTATTCCCCGTAGAGATGCCGACCCTGGCTGACCGACGAGAAGATATCCCTGATCTGGCGGAGCATTTCCTTGCGCAGCTCAGATACAGCCATGGAGCACTCTCTGAGGAGGTCAGACAGCTGCTGGCCAGCTATGACTGGCCCGGCAATGTGCGGGAGCTACGAAACGTGCTGGAGCGGGCTGTTATCCTGGCCGGTGACGAACCTCTGACCTCAGGCGAGTTCTCTTTGGAGATTGTCGACAGCCCTCTGACGGTGCCGTCTTCAAGCAGCAGGCTCGATGAAGAACGAGGACTGGAATCGGCCGAGAAACAGATGATTCTTGACGCCCTGGAGGCGGCGGGTGGCAATAAGACGGAGGCAGCAAAGCTGCTGAGGATAACACGTCGCCGGCTATATAGCCGAATGAAAGCCCATGGGATCGAACCGTGATGTGCGCCTGACGGTTCAGGTGGCTGTACCCGGCGGTACACATCGCACGAAATCGAGGTCGCTTGCTGGTTGTTATGTTGTTGTTTAGAAATGCATTAGGAGTCTCAGTCGGGTTGGCACGTGGTTTGTTCTGTCATCGCAGAGATCAAACTCGGAGTGGAGTATCGATGAACCGGTTGACATACATATTCGTGCTTGTGGCAGCGTTTGTGTCCCTCAATGCCTTGGCTCTCGCGCAGGGCAACAACGCAAGTGATCCTGCCCAGTCTCGCCTGTGGACCGAACTGGAATTGACCGACCAAGCCATCGAACGTGCCCGAGAGGCTATCCAGAAGGCCAGTTCTTCGGCTGCCGCCGCGGCGCTGGAGCAGGCTGTGGAGCTGCAAAAACAGGCTTGGGAACGTTATCAGGCCCGGCAGCCGCTTGCCGCGCTGCAACTGACCCGTCGCGCGCGAGAGAAAGCAAAGCTTGCTTTGGCCAACGGACGTATAGCTGAGCAGAACGAAGGCACAGTGCTTCGGGAACTCGAACGGGTAGAACAGCTTCTGGACAGGGCCAGCGAGCAGGTCGGCGAATCAGCCCGGGTGGGCAACGTTCAGTCGATGATCGATATGGCGCGGAATAATCTGGACAAGGCCTGGGAGCTCTATCGCGCCGAGCAGTACCGGCCGGCCCTGAAACTGACTAATCAGGCAGAGACAGCGTTGCGCAAGGTCGTGAGTCTGCTCGAACGACAGTCAACTCAAACAGCCAATTTCGAGCGCCGGCTGGTGACGGTCGAGGAGACGTATCGACGCGTTCAGGAGGGGCTGTCTGATTGCGAATCTGAACAGGCCCGTCGTCTGATGGAGCAAGCTCGAACGATGCTGAGCCAGGCTCATGAGTTGGCGCTCAATGGACAATACGATGCCGCCCTGAGGTCATTGAAGAATGCGCAGGACAAGGCCCAGTCGGCCCTCCGCGAGTGCCGGAACCCTGATGTGCTCCAGACGAGACATGACCAGATTGCAGCACAGGTCAAAAGATTCTCCGAACGGGTCCCGGCCGGTGACAACGCCACCCGCAGGTTGCTCGATCAGGCCTGGGAGCAGCTTCGGCAGGCCCAACAACAGATTCGGGCCGGAAACCTGGAAAGCGCTGCTGCCTCTCTCAGAGCGGCCCAGCTCCTTCTGACTCAGGCGCAGGAACGCTTCGACTGGGATAATCTGTAGCTAATTGGTCGACAGGACAGTCAAAGAGGTAAACATCATTGCCCACTCGCAGGGTACTATTCGCGGCGGTTACCCTGATCTTGCTGGCGAGTCTGATGATTTTGCCAGGCGCCGGTCCCCGTGCTGAGACTTCGCTGAAAGCCGGCATCGGATACGACTTCCTTTCCCAGCAGTATTTTCTCGATTCGGTTATCAGTGAGGGGGCGGATACCATTCTGGCGGACTGGTCGCTGAAGACCAACTATCTCGACGATCTGAAGGGTATGCTGTCGGCCCGACATCGCCCCTTCGGCGATGAACGTCTGGATCTGTCAGGCCGGTGGGAGCAAACCGCAGACTTTTTGCGATTGACCCTCAGTGAATTCTCCCGGATCGATTTCTCTGGCCGCAGACTGTACTTGGCGAGCGAATATGAGATAAGAAGCCGGGTCCGTGGCAGCCCAAGTGGCTTTGGCGATGACTACTGGCGAGCACATGCGCAGGCCCGGTACTCGCAACGACTAACTGACCGGCTCGACTGGAGAACTCAGGTCCGCGGTGAATACACCAATTTCACTGCCGGCTCTGCCACATCCTACGACCACAGCCGGCTGTCCGGTAAAATGGGTCTTGAGGCGCTCTTCGGCAGCTTCTCCACGGCGCAGGTCGATCTGTTCGTCGCCAGACGAAACGTGTCTGCCAACAGCGACCTCAGCTACACGTCATTCGGCATCGAGGGCTACCTGTGGTGGCTGATCGGCGCCAGTCATCTGGATGTAAGCGGCCGGCTGGAGCGCAAGGACTACTCGGCCGCGTTCAATGAAGATGACTACATGTTCGCTCAGCTAAGCACAATCCTCCGGCTGAGGCTGGGGGGCTCGTGGATGGTGAAAAGCGAGGCCGATCTGGAGCTGCTCGACTACGCCGCCGCCGAGGCAGTTGTCGCCGGCTATCGCCGAGTTCGACTTCTGGCCATGATCGGAGCCGAACGGGACAACGTCTCGCTGCTGGCAGGACCTCAAATCGAGCATTTGGCACAGGACAGGGCGACACTCGGTGGAACCGAGGACTACTTCGAAACAGGCGGCAAAATCGCTGTCGAGGTCTTTCATCTGGACCTGATGTTTCTAACACTGGAATCGACGACCGGCTGGCGAAACCACCTCGATGACGGAGGGTTCTGGTCCGATTTCCTGTTCGAACGGCTCAGCCTCGTCGGCAACGTGCATTTGCCGCTGAATCTGACCTGGGATATCTTCTTTTCCGCCGAATGGGAGTGGCATGAGCGCGAGAGCGATAATTCGCGTTTGTACCTGCTGTCCACTTCCCTCACCAGGAGCCTGTGAACCGGTCCGTCCGGGCTATGCCCCAACAATCTCCATCAGAGATGACCGTGCGTGTATGCACCGTTTTGCATATCTGTTCAGCAGTTGAGCAGGACCACGAACGCCGACGAGGCAGGGGATCCGACTCACTATCTCCGGGGATGTGACTGGGGCCGCAGCGCCCCAAAAGCTGATAGCGTCAGTCCATGTTTTCCGGCAAGGAATCAGGCGCAAAAGGAGCTGCCAACCGCTGCCCATGTGAACCAATTCACATGCTGAGCGCATCGGCTGGCTTCTTATATGGACTCAGGCCGACCATTTTACCATGCTGCAGAAAGCTGCCTCTGGCGCCAGATCCACCACTTAGCTTGTGCATGTATTCACAAGCGCTGCCCCGTTCGAGCCTTCTCTGGATGCCGGGTGATCGTCCTGATAAACCGATTCTGGGGACTGTGCTGCTGCCTTTGATGGATGTGCGACGGACCTGAAGGATGTACCCCGGGGTGGCTCGGTATTCAGGCTGGCGCAGTCATGAGCAACCATATTGTAGGGTAATGGGCCGCTTGGCCGCGTCTGTACGGCAGCGGCGTGGACGCCGGAATCGCCACCAGTGGCCTTCGCGACCGGCCTGCTGGAGTTGCGGTTTTTGTTACGACTCGCTATCGTAATGCGGTTTCCTGCCAAAAACATCTTGACAATATTCGCCAGATTGTTATTTTGTTGGTGTCCAGGGAAAGTAGTTGTG